>SFEX01000019.1 GCA_004557075.1 Clostridiales bacterium | reverse complement strand
TGTATGTGTTTTATGCCTTTATTTTACTGCAAAACTGTATACAATCATCTTGCACATGTGTTTACTATCATATTACTCTGTACACATTGGCCGTCCGCTTGTGGGTCAATTTCCAGAGAATAACGAGAACGTGATTTTTGATATCCGGCATCTTTTTTACCGCGCTGTAAGATTTGAGAAACGGACGAGCGATGCTCGCCCCTACGGTCTGAGAAATAAAACTGGTCGGGCACCTGAAAAAGCAGTTACTTAAAGCTTAAAAACGAAAGGGAAAAATCGGGCTGTCGCAATAACGGCAATTGCCAATCTAAACGCGAATTGCTTCACGGTAGCCGCAGAGGCTGAATAACATAGTTATGAGCGCCGAAAAGGCGTGTACAGCAGTTTGAAAGGTGAAATCATCATGAATCTGAACGACATAGCGCCCGGGCAGCACGCGCTGGTGCAAAAACTTTGCGCCACGGGCAGCATGCGCCGCAGGCTTTTGGATATCGGTATCATCGAAAACACGGACATAGAATGCTTGGGCAGAAGCCCCGGCGGCGACCCCTCCGCATTTCTTATCAGGGGCGCGGTTATCGCCATCCGCTCCGAGGACTGCGCGGATATCCTCATCCGCCGAATGTGACGGAGGGTAAGGCAAATGGGTTTGACAAACAGTTCCGTCGGGCTCGGGGCGGTCGATTCGGGGCTTATTATCCAAAAGCGCTCCCCGGACGATAAGGTGATCGCGCTCGCGGGAAACCCAAACGTGGGCAAGAGCACCGTATTCAACGCCCTGACCGGCTTAAACCAGCACACCGGCAACTGGCCGGGGAAAACCGTCGCAAGCGCGCAGGGCTACTGCGAAACCGAAAAGCACTCCTACGTCATGGTGGATATCCCGGGCGCGTATTCGCTCATGGCGCACTCGGCCGAGGAGGAGGTCGCGCGAAATTTTCTCTGCTTCGGAGCGCCGGACGCCATCGTCGTCGTGTGCGACGCGACCTGCCTTGAGCGAAATCTGAACCTCGTATTGCAGACGCTTGAGATATCATCTCGCGTCGTGGTATGCGTAAACCTGATGGACGAAGCAGAGCGCAAGAGCATAAAGCTTAACTTGCCGCTGCTGTCGGAGCGGCTTGGCGTGCCGGTCGTCGGGACGACGGCACGCTCGAAGAAAAGCCTGCGGCGGCTGACCGACGCGATAGATAAGGTCTGCTCCGGCGACGCACCGAGCGCGCCGTTTGCGGTTCGATACCCCGACGCCGTTGAGGACGCGATAGCCATTCTACAGCCGATAGTCGAGGAAAAATGCGGCGGCAGGCTCAGCAGCCGCTGGCTCAGCCTGAAGCTGCTCGACCGGGACGAATCACTCATCCGCGAGATAGAGAGCTGTCTCGGCGCGGATTTTCTGCGCGATAAGGAGCTTCGGGCGGCGATCACGCGGGCGGAAGCCCGGCTTCGCGGCAGCGGTATTGAAAGCGCAGACCGTCTCAAGGATCTGACAGTCTCCGCTCTGGTACATAGCGCGGAAGCGATCTGCCGCGGCGCGGTCGGGCGCGAGGGCGCTCAGTACTCGGACTTTGACAGGCGATTAGACAAAGTCCTGACCAGCAAATTCACGGGCTATCCCGTCATGCTCGCTCTGCTTGCTTTGGTGTTCTGGCTCACGATAAGCGGCGCAAACTACCCCTCCGAGCTTCTGTCCAAGGGGTTGTTCTGGGTTCAGGACAGACTCACCGAGCTGTTTTTATACCTGCACGCGCCGGAATGGCTGCACGGCGTGCTCGTACTCGGTGCTTACCGGGTTTTGGCGTGGGTCGTGTCCGTTATGCTGCCGCCGATGGCGATTTTCTTCCCGCTGTTTACCCTACTTGAGGACGCGGGGTATCTGCCCCGCGTGGCGTACAATTTAGATAAGCCCTTCAAGCGCTGCTGCGCCTGCGGGAAGCAGGCGCTGTGCATGTGCATGGGCTTCGGCTGCAACGCCGCAGGTATCGTCGGCTGCCGCATCATAGATTCGCCCAGAGAGCGCCTGCTCGCCATACTCACGAATAACTTCGTGCCCTGCAACGGGCGTTTCCCCGCGCTCATCGCCATACTCACGATGTTTTTCGCCGGAGGCGCGCTCTCGTCGCTGCTGTCGGCCATAGGGCTGACGGCGGTGATCGTGCTCGGCGTGGGCATCACCTTTGCCGTGACGAAGCTGCTGTCCAAAACGCTGCTCAAGGGGCTTCCGTCATCGTTCACGCTGGAGCTGCCGCCGTACCGCAGGCCGCAGATCGGCAAGGTCATCGTCCGCTCGGTGCTTGACAGGACTCTGTTTGTCCTTGGCCGCGCCGCCGCTGTCGCCGCTCCCGCGGGCGTTATCATCTGGCTCATGGCAAATGTAAGCATCGGCGGCGTCAGCCTGCTTGACCACTGCGCCGCGTTTTTAGACCCCTTTGCGCGGCTCATGGGGCTTGACGGCGTGATACTGCTCGCGTTTATCCTCGGCTTTCCCGCAAACGAGATAGTCATTCCCATAATCATCATGGCATACACCGCTCAGGGCAGTCTCGCGGAGCTTGACAGCCTCGCGCAGATGAAAAGTCTTTTCGTTCAAAACGGCTGGACGTGGACTACCGCCGTGAGCATGATACTCTTCTCGCTCTGCCACTGGCCGTGCTCGACAACGCTCCTGACGATAAAAAAGGAGACCGGCAGCCTCAAGTGGACGGCTGCGGCCGCCGCCATCCCGACCGCAGTGGGCGTTGCGCTGTGCATGCTCTTTACCGCCGTCGCGGGATTATTCTAAATTGCTTAGGCATGGAAATCCGAACCGCCGGAGGGGCAATTCGCATTAAGACAAAAAATCTCTATTGTGGTATCCCGACCGATCACATTTCAAATAATCTACATTTCGCTTGCGCAGTCAATTAGTACAAATAAAAAGTTCGGAGGCAATCGTTTTGATTGCCTTCGTTTTATCGTTTATTGCCAATTGATATAATCGGGCTGACGCAAGAGAGACTATTTAAATCTCAACGCGGATAGCTCTGCGGCAGCAGCCGCCGGATTTCCCCTATGGCAATAGCCGCCGGTCTGTGGTATGATTGACAAAAAGGAAAAAACGGGAGGGTGCGCTATGGCTACAACACCTGATTTTGTTGAATTTGTCTGCGAGCAGATAAGCGGCGCGGGCGATATACGCTACCGCAAAATGTTTGGCGAATACATGGTATATGTAAACGAAAAGCCCCTGCTTTTGGTGTGCGACAACACGGTATTTGTGAAGATTGTTCCGGAGCTTGCCGCCGTGATGGAGGGTGCTCAAAAGGGTCTGCCCTACGAGGGCGGCAAGGAGCACTATATCCTCGATATAGACGATACGGATAAGGCGCTGGAGGTCATCTCTATCCTCGAGCCCATAACGCCGCTGCCGAAGCGCAGGAAGAAAAAACGAGCGGAGGGCTGAGCACATAATGAAATACAAAGAACTTATCGACAAAATGACCCTTGAGGAGAAAGCCTCGCTCTGCTCAGGCAGGGATTTCTGGCACACAAAGCCGATAGCGCGGTTAGGGTTACCCTCGATCATGCTAACCGACGGGCCCCACGGTCTGCGCAAGCAGGGCGGGAAAACCGACCAGCTCGGGCTTAACCGCTCTGTCCCCGCCACCTGCTTTCCCACCGCCTCGGCTGCCGCCAACAGTTGGGACACAGAGCTTATCGAGGAGATGGGCAAGCGGCTCGGTTTAGAGGCGAAGGCGGAGAATGTCGGCGTGGTCCTCGGCCCGGGCGTGAATATTAAGCGCAGTCCGCTCTGCGGCAGGAATTTTGAATACTACTCCGAGGACCCCTACCTTGCGGGCAAGTGCGCCGCCGCGCTCATCCGCGGCATCCAGTCAAACGGCATATCGGCATGCGTAAAGCACTTTGCCGCAAACTCGCAGGAGCTTCTGCGCATGACAAACGACTCGGTCGTTGACGAGCGCACCCTGCGCGAGATATACCTGCCCGCCTTCGAGACGGCGGTCAGGGAGGGCAATGTCCGCTGCCTCATGACCTCCTACAACAGGCTAAACGGCTGCTACACCAACGAGAGCACGCATCTTTTGCAGGATATCCTGTTCGGCGACTGGGGCTATCGCGGCATGGTCGTGACCGACTGGGGCGGCGATAACGACAGGGTGCTCGGCCTGATAGCGGGCGACCACCTTGAGATGCCCGGAACTAAGGGCGACACCGACCGTCAGATAGTTTCGGCAGTGCGCAGCGGGACACTCAGCGAGGCTATACTCGACGAGCGCGTAGATACGCTGCTCGATATGATATTCTCCGCCTCCGCCGCTTTGAAAGGATACGCAAGCTATGACAGACGAGAGCACCACGCCTTTGCCGCGAAGCTTGCGGCAGAGTGCGCCGTGCTGCTAAAAAACGAGGGCGGCATACTGCCGATAAAGCCCGGCTGCCGCGTCGCCGTCATCGGCGATTTTGCAAAAACTCCGAGGTATCAGGGCGCGGGCAGCTCGCACATAGAGCCGACCATGCTCGATAACGGCCTTGACGCGCTGAAAAATCTCGGCGTCAACGTCGTAGGCTACGCGCAGGGCTTCCGGCGCTTCGGCGGTGGGAGCAAAAAGCTTCTGCGCGAGGCTCTCCGCCTTGCCGGGAGCGCCGATATCGTGCTTCTGTGGCTCGGTCTTGACGAGGGCAGCGAGGCCGAGGGCGCGGACAGGACGCATATGCGCCTGCCGGAAAACCAGATCACACTGCTAACAGAGCTCAAAAAGGTCAATCCCCGCATCGCCGTCGTGCTCTCGGGCGGCAGCGCGGTCGAAACGGACTGGGATTCCGACGCCCAAGCGGTGCTGTACGCCGGTCTGGGCGGTCAGGCGGGCGCGAGCGCCGTCGCGGAGCTGCTGACCGGCAGGGTAAATCCCTCCGGCAAGCTCGCCGAGACCTTCCCGCTCAGGCTTGAGGACACGCCCTGCGCAAACTACTACCCCGGGCGCGAGGCCACCAGCGAATACCGCGAGGGGCTGTACGTCGGCTATCGCTACTATGACACCGCCGGTGTGCCCGTGAAATACCCATTCGGCTTCGGCCTGAGCTACACTAATTTTGAGTACGCTGACCTTTGCCTTGACGACGCGGGCGTCAGCTTCACCGTCAAGAACACAGGCTCCGTCGCGGGCGCGGAGGTCGCGCAGGTGTACATTGCGCCGAAATGCGGCGGCGTTTTCCGCCCGAAGCAGGAGCTGCGCGGCTTTGCACGCGTGTATCTTGAGCCGGGAGAGAGCCGCTTTGTGCGCATAGAGCTTTCAGAGCGTGCCTTCGCCTATTGGAACACTGCGGTCGGCTGCTGGACGGTCGAGGGCGGGAGCTACGAAGTGCTTGTCGGAAGCTCCTCGCGCGATATACGCCTGCGCGGCGTTATCGAAAAGGCGGGCGACAGCGTACCGGCTCCTCAAATCGATAAGGCGCTCGCGCCCTACCGCACGGCGGATATAAAAAACGTGCCGGACGAATCCTTTGCCGCGCTTATCGGGCGTCCGATACCGCCGAGGCTGTGGGATCGCTCCGCACCGCTTGATTTCAACTCCGCCATAGTTCAAGGCGCGTACCTCAAGCGTGGGCTTGGCAAGGCGCTTTACATGCTCTGCGACGCTGCGCGGCGGGCGCTGCTGCTTGTGGGCAATAAGGCCGCCGCCAACAACGTCGCTATTGCCCTCAGCCTGCCCTACCGGGGTCTTGCACGCTTCACCGGCTTTCTCACCGAGGCGCGGGTCAGGGCGCTTGTGCGCGTCATAAACCGCGAAAAAGGCGCTCTGCGCGGCTTCTTCAGAGCGGGTAAGGACTGATGAAATTTTTTCTTTTTGACATATCGGGTCTTTTGTGCTAAAATACCGCTGAACGTAAAAAACTGAAAATCGTAATATTGTTGTTTACAAATTGTGTTTAAATGTGGTATAGTAGCTGCATCGGAATAACAAAGAATAAAATTGGGAGGAAATTTAACCATGTGCATTAAGGCAATCGCCAACTTTGACTTTGAAGCCGCAAAGAACAACCTCAAGGAGACCATCAAGTATCTGGACGCAGGCAAGGTTCTCGGCGTCGCAAGCTTCGCTCTTGAGATCAACCCCAAGGCCATCGTAAATAAGGTCAAGGATAAGCTCTCCGACGAGGACTTCAAGCTTGCAGTTCGCAAAAAGACCAGACTCCTTTCCGACATAGTCGGCTGGGTCCCCACCTATATCGAGGGTCTCGTAGGCGCAGCTCAGGGCTACGACGCCTGATTTCAAAAAAGCATAAAAATTTCGGAGGCAATCATTTCGATTGCCTCCGTTGCTTTTCCCTTTCGTTGCGACGCTTCATGTAATCACTTTTGCCGGTGCCCGACCATAAGCACCAGCAGTAGTCTTTATTGCACTCGCCCCTACGGTATCAGCCCAATTAGTTCGGGCAAAAAACACAATCTACCAAAACACCTCATCTGTCGGCGTGAGCCGACAGATGAGGTGTTTTTTATTATCCTTGGACGCTTATGGTGTCGGACGCGGTTATCTTGCTGATGTCCTTGCCGCCGTAGGTGCCGTAGAAATCCCAGCTCACCGCGACGGGGATGCTGACCGTCTCGCCGAGGGGGGCGGGGACAGTCACCGTGAGGCTCGTCATGGGCGCGGAGTTCATGTACTGCTCGCTTTTGTAGCTTATCCCGGGACTTGTGAAGCTGTAGTCAACACCGTTTACGGTCACGACCCCGTTATGCGGGCCGACAGACAGCGTATATGAGTTGAGCACAAGATCAAGCTTGAGCGTGAGCTCGCTGTCGTTTGCCGATGTGACAGACCAGTTTGCCACCATATTTAGCTTCGTTCCCGTATTGCTGGAAAAGCTTCCCGACTCATCGACCGTGCGCGTATTGCCGACAGGCTCAATCGTCGGCGCGGGCGTCTCCGGCGCCGGGGTCGCGGTCGGTTCCGCTGTCGGCTGCGGAGTGGGCGTCACGGTGGGCGATGCGTTGTCGCTCGTCTCCGGCTTCTCGCTCACAGACGGCGCGTTGCGCTTAATGCTGCTTCCCGTTGCCCACGCGGATATCGCGGCAATTATGAGCAGCACCAGCACCAGACTTATAAATATGTTGGTTCTGTGCTTATCCATGCTTTTCTCCGTTCCGCCGCTGCGCGGCAAGTCGTTGCACCGATTATACACCATCCCCGCAAAAAAATCCATACCTCAGCCCCAACACTTTTCCGGATTTGTTGACAAACGGGTGCAAAAATATATATAATACTATATTGTTATTGTTAAATTGTTGCCGGGGGGAGTGAGACTGCTTGGCAAAGGGCGGAAAACATCTTAATACCCAGCCGCACAGAGGCTCTTCTGCCCGGCATGGCCACACCCGCAGGCGCAGCCGCAGCGGCCGGCTCCGCACCGGAGCACCGCAGATGCTCATAATGCTGCTCCTGTGCCTGTTCATGATATCCCCCCTGCGCGGCTGTATTCTCTCCGACGGCGACTTCATCGGCTACAACGCTGCGCAGGAAATCGCCTTCGGCGACGCGGGCATCTCGCAGGATAAGGCAAACAACATCTCAATGGAAATGATAAAGCTCGACGGGCAGATGTGCTATAAGGTGCAGTTTTCCGGCTCTGTCACCGATTACCGGTACATAATCGACGCCGACAGCGGCGATATCCTCGCTCAGGTTTTCTACCGGTCAGGCGAGACGGGTAATTGACAGCATTCCAGAATATAGTTTTTGAAAAATTAGACAATCAGCGCGAAAGTGTGTAATTTTTGGTGCATATATCACAAAAAACCTCTCATGTGCAGAACATGTTGTGGTTGCATCTTATGAAAAGTTGTGCTATACTGTCAGTACTATTGTGACAGCGCACGCCTGCTTTGGGCGTGATACCGTTTTGTAAACGTTAGATACCGCAGTTTTACCGGGCTGCCGTATCACCGTGATAAATAGTAAATCATATTAAAGGAAGGAAGAACCATATGATGAACGAAAAGTACGCACCTCTATTCACTCCGTTCAAGATTGGCAATGTCGAGATCAAAAACCGCATTGTCCAATGTTCCATGGGCGGTACCTCTCTGTTTGGTTGGCTTGAGCCCTGCCATTTCGACAAAGAGGCAGCATATTTCCTGCTCCAGAGAGCTCAGAAGGGCGTTGGCCTTGTCCTCCCCGGCATGCAGTGTGTCCGTGATACCATGGGCCGCCGCTGGCTGTACCAGAACAAGAGAATGTTCAAGCAGCTCAAAGAGTACATGGTAGAGTACCACAAGACCGGCGCAAAGCTGTTCATCCAGCTCGCAGCAGGCTTTGGCCGCTCCATGGCAGTTACCCCCTGGATGGTCGTTCTCAACAAGAACCCCATTCTCAACAAGCTCGCTTCCCCCATCGTTGACGTAAGCTACAGCTGCGCATCCGCTTCCGCAACTCCTAACCGCTGGCAGGAGGATATGCTCTCCCGTCCCATGACCGTTAAGGAAATCCATGAGATGGTCGAGGCATTCGGCAAGACCGCAAAGATGCTGCGCGACGCAGGCGTTGACGGCGTTGAGATCCACGCTGTTCACGAAGGTTACCTGCTTGACCAGTTCACCATGGAGAACTGGAACTGGCGTGAAGACGAGTACGGCGGCTCCTTCGAGAACCGTTTCCGCTTCCCCGTCGAGATCGTTCAGTGCATCAAGAGATACGCAGGCGACGATTTCCCCGTATCCCTCCGTTACTCCGTCGTTTCCAAGACCAAGGGTTGGGGCAAGGGCGCAATGCCTTACGAGACCGACTTCGAGGAGTGGGGCCGCGACATGGCAGAGTCCGAGAAGGCTATCAAGTACCTCGGCGACGCCGGCTACGACTTCTTCAACTGCGACAACGGTACTTACGACGCATGGTATTGGGCACATCCGCCTCAGTACATGCCCGATAACTGCAACCTCGCAGATGTTGAGCACATAAAGAAATTCACCGACAAGCCCGTGGCTTGCGCAGGCCGTATGCTCCCCGAGACCGCAGCAGAAGAAATCGCTGCCGGCCGCCTCGACGCAATGGCAATCGCACGTCAGAACCTCGTCGATCCCGACTGGATCATCAAGATTCAGGAAGGCCGCGAAGACGAGATCAAGCCCTGCATCCGCTGCCACAACGGCTGCTTCAACTTTGCAAAGTACAAGGGCACTTCCAACATTCAGGGTCTGGAAGACTCCCTGCACCTCGGCCGCTGCGCTCTGACTCCGTCGACCATGCAGCACAACCGCTACAAGATCGTTCCCACCAAGCACCCCAAGAAGGTTGCAATCATCGGCGCCGGCATCGGCGGCGTGGAGACCGCTCTGGTTCTCAAGCAGCGCGGCCACAAGCCCGTTATCTTTGAAAAGACCGACAAGATCGGCGGCCTGTTCCTTACTGCATCCGCAATGAGCTTCAAAGAGAACGACAAGGCTCTCATCGCATGGTACGAGAAGGAAGTCGAGAAGCAGGGTCTTGATATCCGCTTCGAGACCGAGATCAACGACCTGGGCACCCTCCGCGGCTATGACGAGATCGTCGTCGCCACCGGCGCTGTCCCCAGAAAGATGGTCATCCCCGGCTTCGAGAAGTGCCTGACCTTCACTCAGCTCCTGCGTGAGAAGGTTCCCGTAGGCGATAAGGTTCTGTTCTTCGGCGGCGGCCAGTCCGCTTGCGAGGCTGCATACGAGATGATCAAGCAGGGCAAGCACCCCATCATCGTCGAGTTTGCAAAGGACCTCGTCCCCGCTCAGAACGTCTGCCTGTCCAACGCTTCCTTCCTGCGTGACGCTATGGAGTACCACAAGGTTCCTGTTTACCTTGAGCACACCATCCGTGAGATCAAGGACAAGACCGTTGTTGTTGCTTCCAAGGACGGCAAGAACGTATTTGAGGTCGAGTACGACAACATCGTAAACGGCATCGGCTTCGTTCCCGCTCCCGTAGGCGGCAAGGCAAAGAACGTACATCGCGTCGGCGACTGTGTCACCATCGGCAACCTGCGTACCGCCATCTGGCGCGCATGGGACGTCGCAATGTCTATCTAATCTTTGCGCACTTAAAGCAATATAGCCATTAACAAGAAGCTCCCCCAAAAGGGGAGCTTCCGTTAAAATACAAATTGTTAAAGGAAAAACATCACATGATGAACGAAAAGTACGCACCCCTATTCACTCCGTTCAAGATCGGCAACGTAGAGATCAAGAACCGCATTGTCCAGTGCTCAATGGGAGGTACCTCTCTGTTCGGCTGGATGGAGCCCTGCCACTTCGATAAAGAGGCGGCTTACTTCCTGCTCCAGAGAGCGCAGAAGGGCGTTGGCCTTGTCCTCCCCGGCATGCAGTGCATCCGCGACGCTATGGGTCGCCGCTGGCTGTATCAGAACAAGAGAATGTTCAAGCAGCTCAAGGAATTCATGGTAGAGTACCACAAGACCGGCGCAAAGCTGTTCATCCAGCTCGCAGCAGGCATGGGCCGTTCCATGGCGGTTACCGACTGGATGGTATTCCTGAATAAGCACCCCGTCCTGAACAAGATCGCATCCCCCATCGTCGACATCAGCTACACCTGCGCATCCGCTTCCGCAACTCCTAACCGCTGGCAGGAGGATCTGCTCTCCCGTCCGCTGACCGTCAAGGAGATTCAGGAGATGGTCGAGGCATTCGGCAAGACCGCAAAGATGCTGCGCGACGCAGGCGTTGACGGCGTTGAGATCCACGCCGTTCACGAGGGCTATCTGCTTGACCAGTTCACTATGGAGAACTGGAACTGGCGTGAGGACCAGTACGGCGGCTCCTTCGAGAACCGTTTCCGCTTCCCTGTTGAGATCGTTAAGTGCATAAAGCGCGAAGCTGGCGAAGACTTCCCCGTATCCCTCCGTTACTCCGTCAAGTCCTACACCAAGACCTGGGGCAAGGGCGCAGTTCCCGGCGAAGAGTTCGAGGAGTGGGGCCGCGATATGCCCGAATCCGAGAGAGCTATCAAGTACCTCGGCGACATGGGCTACGACTTCTTCAACTGCGACAACGGTACTTACGACGCATGGTACTGGGCACATCCGCCTCAGTACATGCCCGATAACTGCAACCTCGCAGATGTTGAGCACATAAGACAGTTCACCGACAAGCCCGTGGCCTGCGCTGGCCGTATGCTCCCCGAGACCGCAGCGGAAGAGATCGCCGCAGGCCGCCTCGACGCAATGGCAATCGCACGTCAGAACCTCGTCGATCCCGACTGGATCATCAAGATTCAGGAAGGCCGCGAGGATGAGATCAAGCCCTGCATCCGCTGCCACAACGGCTGCTTCAACTTTGCAAAGTACAAGGGCACTCCTAACGTCCAGGCTCTTGAGGACTCTCTCCACCTCGGCCGCTGCGCCCTTACTCCGTCGACCATGCAGCACAACCGCTACAAGATCGTTCCCACCAAGCACCCGAAGAAGGTCGCCATCATCGGCGCCGGCATCGGCGGCGTAGAGGCAGCACTGGTTCTCAAAAAGCGCGGCCACAACCCCGTCATCTTCGAGAAGGAAGATCGCATAGGCGGTCTGTTCCTCACCGCTTCCGCGATGAGCTTCAAGGAAAACGACAAGACTCTCATCAAGTGGTATGAGAAGGAAGTCGAAAAAGAGGGTCTCGACATCCGCTTCGGCGTTGAGATCAACGACCTCGGCACCCTCCGCGGCTACGACGCAATAGTTGTCGCAACCGGCGCAGTGCCCAGAAAGATGGTCATCCCCGGCTTCGAGAAATGCCTGACCTTCACTCAGCTCCTGCGTGAGAAGGTTCCCGTAGGCGATAAGGTCATGTTCTTCGGCGGCGGCCAGTCCGCCTGCGAAGCCGCATACGAGATGGTTCTCCAGGGCAAGCACCCGATGATCGTCGAGTTTGCAAGAGACCTCGTCCCCGCTCAGAACGTCTGCCTGTCCAACGCTTCCTTCCTGCGTGACGCTCTCGAGTACCACAAGGTGCCCGTATACCTTGAGCACACCATCCGTGAGATCAAGGACAAGACCGTTGTTATCGCTTCCAAGGACGGCAAGAACGTATTTGAGGTCGAGTACGACGATATCGTAAACGGCATCGGCTTTGTTCCCGCACCTGTCGGCGGCAAGGCGAAGAACGTCTACCGCGTCGGCGACTGTGTCACCATCGGCAACCTGCGTACCGCCATCTGGCGCGCATGGGACGTTGCAATGAAGATATAGTCCCCACAAAAAGCATATAAACTAAAAAGGTTAAGACAAATTTGTCTTAACCTTTTTTCTTTTCGTTATTGTCGATGCTGTCCTTTGAGCCCTCTATGGTCTTACGCAGAAACTGCGGGATGGGCGCGCCGAGGGCGGCGGCGTTTTCAACGATGCTGCCGAGCTCCGTGAAGGTATACCATGCCGCGACGAGCGGCGTTATTATACAGCGGTAGTCGGTGCTGAACAGCCCGATGCCCAGATTATCGCCGATAACGTTCAGCGCGATATCACACAGCGCCGCGACGAGCACAGCAAATATGCTACCCAACTTGTGCCACAGCCCGCGCCTTGCCTCGGCGCTGCTCCAGCGTTTATTGTACAGCGCCGCGCAGGTGCCGGTTATATAGTCCAGCGCCGTCGCCAGCAGCCACAGTATTATCAGCCAGCCCACCCAGCCGAAAAGTCCCGTTCCGAACGCGGCCACCGCCGCTATCGCCGCCTTTATCTCGGCCGCTTTATCGGGTGTGTTCATGACCTATTCCCCCTCGAAATAGCGACGCACGATCTCCATCGTTCTGAGCATATCCTCGCTAAGATCAAGCTCGCCGTTATTTTTGCCCCGCAGCGCACCGGCCTCGACATAGCGCTCGGCCATCTTGCGGTAGCCCTCGGGCATAGCCTCAAGGTTGTTCCATCTTACCATTTTCTCGTTCTCCTCCTTAATATATTCTACGCCGAAGCCGCGACAGACGCCACGGCATATCGCCTCGCCCAAAGCGCCGGTGTTCGCGATGATCCAGCGCGCAAGCTCGGGGTCGTCGTGAAACTCGCACTCGACATAGGCGCACACGGCGTTTGAGTTTCGTATCTCGTAAAACTGCTTCTCCCTGACGCCGTAGGGCGAGCGATAGAGCGTTATCGCGTCGATCTCCTCATAGATCGGCTGCGCAATCGCAAGGCGGTCGTCGCTGCGGCGGGATATGAAAACAACGCAGCCCCTGCCGCCGCCGGCGTTGGTGTGGATGGGCATGTGCAGGTCGGCGCCCCAGGCGTTGGACTGTCTGACGCTCTCCTCTATCTCCTGACCCTCCGGCGCTCTTTTCACCTCAAAGCCGCAGCGCCGCAGCGCTTTTTCGGCCGCCGCCGCGATGAGATTGCACTGGCTCTGCTCGTTCGTGCCTCCGGCCGCGTATAAATTTGCCGTCTGCTTGGACGGTGATAAATAAATTTTCAAAGTCATCCTCCTTTTCGTGTCATTATATGCCCTTCACCCATAGCCTGCACCGGCGCGTTTCTTGTACGTTCGCGTACAAGTAAAAGTCAAATTAACAATTTGTTCATTAAACATTGACATTTTCGACACGACAGGGTATTATTTTAACATCGGCTTATTGTGCATAGCCGACAGAAGGTTTATTAGGAGAGAAACGAATGGATAACAAAATGGAAAAGCGCTACGGCCTGCCCACCGCCATATCCATGGTCATCGGAATCGTCATAGGCTCCGGTGTCTTTATCAAGGGCGGCAAGGTACTGTCACTGACGGGCGGCAATCTTTTGCAGGGCATCGCGGTTGTCGGCATTGTCGGCCTCATCTGCATAATCTGCTCCCTGGTTTTCGCAACCCTCGGCAGCAAATACGAAAAGGTCAACGGCGTCGTTGACTACGCCGAGCTCGCTCTCGGCCCCAAGTACGCGTATTTCGTCGGCTGGTTCATGACGATGATCTACACCCCGGCGATCGCATCAATGCTCGCCTTCTTCTCGTCGATGATGTTCCTTCAGCTTTTCGGCATCGCGGCCATAGATTTTTCTACTGGCATGGTCAATCCCGCCGCGATCGGTCTCGGCGCGGGCTTCCTCATTTTCGGCTACGGCATCAACGCGCTCAGCCCCAAGCTCGCCGGTAAGCTTCAGGTCGGCATGACCGTCATAAAGCTCATCCCGCTTATTCTCATGGGCGTGGTCGGCACCATCGCCGGTCTTATAAACGGCGCTACTCTCGACGTTCTCAATTTTGTCAACACCCCCGAATACACCCCCGTTGACGGCGCGGGCTTCTTCAAGGCCATCGTGGGCTTCGCCTTTGCCTATGAGGGCTGGATACTCGCGACCTCGATAAACTCCGAGCTTAAAGACTCCAAGAAAAACCTCCCCCGCGCGCTCGTCATCGGCTCTGTCGTGACTATCGTGCTCTACGCGCTGTATATCTGGGCGATGAGCATCGTCGGCGACGTCAACACCATTATTTCGACATGGCCATTCGGCGAGGTTCTGCCGCGCATCGCCTTCTCGAAGCTCTTCGGCAGCGTTGTCGGCACCGTCGTCTATGTGTTTATCACGATATCCTGCCTCGGCACAATGAACGGACTTATCATGGCGTCCTGCCGCAATATGTACTCCATTTCAAGCCGCGGCATGGGACCTAAGCCCGAGTTTTTCGGCCATATTGACCCGCAGAACAACTTTGCCATCAAGTCCTCCATCGTCGGCCTGATGACCGGCGGCTTCTGGTACGCTTGGACGGTCGTTATGTGGATGGGCGGCCCGGGACTGTTCGCCACCATACACGCTTCCGAGTGGTTCGCGTGGGAGCCTGATGAGATCGGCATCATCTGCCTGTACCTCATGTACATTCCCATGATGATCGGACTGATGGTAAAGGCAAAGGATCTTGACCCGATAAAGCGCTTTGTGCTTCCCGCGCTCGGCGTTCTGTGCTGCCTGTTCTTCTGCTACGCCATCTGGGTCGGCTATGGCTGGAAGCAGTGCGTCGGCTTCCTCATATTCTTCGCCGTCGTGATGTTCATCGGCTATCTGTTTGAGCGCCACCGCATCAAGAAAGCCGAGAAGTCAAAATCTTAAACAGTAAACTAAAAAACCGCTTCGTTCAAATTGAACGAGGCGGTTTTTTAATTCGTTTATACATTTTAAATAGTCGCTATTGCGCCAGCACGACCGTGCGGCGACTCCTCGCCGGAGGAGCGGACGAGCGATGCTCGCCCCTACGATGTAAAGCGGTGTTCAACATTGCGCCATATAATTAAGTGCGCGAGTGCAATAAGATTATCATCAATACAACCGGTCGGGTTATTGCAATAGCGATTATTTGAAGCCTTAATGCGAATCGCTTCGCGGCAGCAGCCGCCGGTCGGGATACCGTAAAAACGACTATTTGAAGCCTTCATGCGGATTGCTTTCCGCCAGCCGGCGGAAAAAAACCGGTATGATGAGATCATACCGGTTTTGGGAAGAACCATGTCCCTTTCATAAGGGCATATTTATTAAGAACAAAAGCCTGCGGCTTCTATGTATTATTCATCTTCAAATTTTCTTGCGCCTAACTTAATGCGAAGCGCCTGCTCGACTGCGGGCGGCACAAACTCGCCCAAATCGCCGCGGTAACGCCCCAGCTCGCGCACTACGCTTGAGCTGAGAAATGTGTATTTGTCTCGGGCTATCATGAATATCGTCTCGATCTCCGGCGCAAGCTTCCTGTTGACGTTTGCCATCTGAAATTCATACTCGAAGTCGGTCACTGCTCTCAGCCCACGGACTATCACGGGGTCAGGGTAGCGGCGCGCATAATCTGCAAGCAGGCCGCCGTAGGTATCGACCTGAACATTCGGCAGATCCGCCGTTATCGTGCTCAGAAGCTCGGCACGCTCGGCGCAGCTGAAAAGGCTGCCGCCCTTTGCGCCGTTTCGCATCACGCACACCACGACCTTGTCATGGATAGCCGAGCAGCGGCGAATTATGTCCAGATGCCCGAGGGTAGGCGGGTCAAAGCTGCCGGGGTAAATGGCGGTACACATAATCCGATCCTCCATGCCTCCCAAGCGGGAGTTTTTCTCTGTATGCATCCCCGCACGCGAGAGCCCTTGCGGGCTCTCTTGCGGGAGGGATCGCCCCATGCGTCAGACGCAGAGCACGGGGCAGATCGAAGGGGGTTAAACGCTTCTATGCTTTACTCCATTACTCCAAGGTCGTCTGCAACGGTGAAGTCAGCGTCGGTGCAGGCGCGGATATCCTCGACGGTGTAGCCGGGAGCTACTTCCTGAAGAACGAGACCGTTGGGAGTTACCTTAAAGTAGGCACGCTCGGTGACTATATCGGTAACGCACTTTGCACCGGTGAGGGGCAGGGTGCACTTCTTGAGGATCTTGGAAGCACCGGACTTCTCGCAGTGGTCGGTGGTAACAACGATTCTCTTAACGCCTGCGCAAAGGTCCATTGCGCCGCCCATGCCGGGGATGACCTTGCCGGGGATGATCCAGTTTGCAATATTGCCCTCTGCATCTACCTGCAGGGTGCCCAGAACGGTGGCGTCAACATGGCCGCCGCGGATGAGGCCGAAGGACATGTCGTGAGGAACGACACTGCCGCCCTTGATGATGGTGGTAGGCTGACCGCCTGCATCGATGCAGTCGGGATCAGCGTCTGCCCACTTGGGAGTGGGGCCACAGCCAACTATACCGATCTCGGCTTCCAGCCAGAGATCAACGCCTTCGGGCAGGTAGTTCACGCACATAGTCGGAACACCAATGCCGAGGTTAACAAGATCGCCGTCCTTAAAGAACTTAGCGGTACGAGATGCTATAAGCGCACGTCCAGTCAGTGCCATATTACTTTCCTCCTTCTGCTGCTTTTGCTTCAGCTTTTGCCTTGGCCCGCTGCCACATCGGGCAGAAAGGCTTCTTCTCGCCCTTGCGGACGTATACCATATCAACAACGGGAGCCGGTACGGCGATATCATCGGGGTCGATCTCGCCGATCTCAACAAGCTCCTCGACTTCTACGATAACGGTGTCGGCTGCAAACGCCATGGTGTTGCTGATAGCGCCGCTGGTCTTGTTGAAGTAGATGTTGCCAGCCTTATCGGCCTTGGTTGCCTTGATCAGAGCTACATCGCCGCGGATAGGCATCTCAAGCAGATAATCCTTGCCGTTCAGGTTCAGAACCTGCTTGCCCTCAGCAACCTGAGTGCCAACGCCGGTCGGGGTAAGGCAGCCGCCGAGGCCGTAGCCGCCGCAGCGGATTCTCTCGGTGAAGGTGCCCTGGGGGATGAACTCAACAGCCAGCTCGCCTGCGACATACTGATCCTTCGCAACGGGGTTCAGGCCGATATGTGTGGTGAGAAGGCTCTTTACCTGATGGTTGACGATCATTCTGCCAACGCCCTGATCCGGCATACCACCGGAGACGGCAACAGCAGTGACGTCCTTGATGTTCTTCTCGATAAGGCCGGTGATTATCTCCTCTGCGGAGATTTCGCCGTGCCAGTCGCCGAACAGAATGGTCTGTCCGTCATGGAATTTGCTCAGCACTTCTTCAAGTGTAAAAACTTTGTTTTTCAAGTTTGAGTACCACCTTTCGTAAATTTATGCTTATTACGCCGCTTGAGCGTTTTTGTCCCGGATAAGGGGTTTCATTACCGGCAAAACAGTGCGTCCGAATGCTTCGTTGAGCTGAGTTGCCGCGGTGCAGTAGATGCCGAGAGAGCCGGCGAGGAACAGGCAGATCGCAACGATGGGCTTTACTATGGGAGCAGCCGCGCCGAGTACGCCGAAGTCGTTGAGAACAACGCCGATCAGAGCGATGTCGGTGAAGATGATCGCCAGAGAGAAGGTGCCGTTTGCCGTCTTGAAGTAGCCGGGGCTCCACATGATCAGAGCGATGGTGCAGGCCAGCCAGCCGAAGCCTTCGACAACGGTGCTGTACGGGGTCATCCATACATACAGGCAAAGGTACTTTGCCATGCTGCTTATTGCGCCGGTCAGCATAAAGAAGCCCTGAAAGAACAGGAATACGTTACCGCCGAGGAGCTGACCGTGATCAAGCTCTCTGCCGCAGACTATTATCTGTACAACGAAGCCGCCTAAGAGCCAGCAGCCAAGAAGGAAAAGTCCTTCGCCGGTCACGAGGCCGGAAAAAACGCCGGTAAAGGTGTAGCATGCTACCGCGAATGCCACAAGACCGCCGGGTGCGGGGGAAGCGCTATGATGTTCCATATTTGTCTCCTCCTGATTTAATATCTTTTTTTCTCCTCAGGGGGCACATTCAAGCCCCCTGCTTATGTTCTAATTTAGCTTATTGCTAAACTTATTTGCCCTCGAAAACTGCCTTACGCTTCTCGATGAACGCCTTGCAGCCTTCCTGGAAGTCCATGGATGCCGCGCACTCACGCTGAGTGGGGATCTCGGTGTTGGCAAGCCAATCCTTGTAATCGGCGTAGCAGGTATCATAAATCTGCTTCTTGATGTTCTTGTAGGAGAGCAGCGGGCCTGCTGCGAGCTTGCGGGCAAACTTCATGGTGACCTCGTCAAGCTCTTCCTTGGTGCAGACCTTGTATGCAAGGCCGAGCTCCTTGGCTTCCTCTGCGCCCATTGGACGGCCGGTAGCCGCAAGCTCCATTGCGCGGGTAGCGCCGATGCTCTTGCCGAGCAGGTAGGTTGCGCCGGTATCGGGAACGAGGCCGAGGTTTACGAATGCGAGGATGAATTTCGCGTTGTCCGCGCAGATCATGAAGTCGCCGCCGAGTGCGAGGCTGACGCCTGCGCCTGCTGCTGCGCCGCAAACGGAAGTGACGACCATCTTGCTCATCTTCTTCAGGCCGTCAGCAACGACGCCGACCTTGCCGATCAGGCCGTCCATGTTGACCTCGCCGCCTGCCTGAATGAGCTGGTAGAAGTAGCCGATATCGCCGCCGGCGGAGAATGCTCTGTCAGCGCCCTTGAGCACTACGACCTTGACTGCGGGATCCTTCTCTGCCGCGTCAACGACGTACATAAGCTCGTCTGCCATCTGCTCGTCGATTGCGTTCAGATTCTTCAGATAGTTCATCTGAATGACTGCGATACCGTCCTCAACGGTATAGATAAGTTTCTTGAGTTCCATGATTTTACCTCCTGATAAATTTGTTTCGTATTTTTGGCCTTATTCCTAAGGTCAGTTGCCTTTATTAAAGTCCCTTTCTGCGGCGTATCTCCGCGATGACGGCGGGGATCAGCTTTGAGTAATCTGCCACCGCACCGTAGTGGGACACGTCCCATATGGGCGCTTCACGGAAGTTATTGATGCTCATGATGCACTTGGCGTTCTGCATGCCCGCCAGATACTGCACGGAGCCTGAGACCGCGATGTTGAGAATGAAATCGGGCTTTACCGTTGTGCCGGACTGACCGATCTGCTTCTCATGCGGGAGCCAGCCGTTATCCACCAGCGGACGGGAGCTTGCAAGCTCGCCGCCGAGCAGCTCCGCCAGCTCGCGAAGCTGGGCCAGATCCTCCTCGCTCTTTATACCTCTGCCGCCGGATACCAGCACGCTGCAATCGGCAATGGGCTTGCCCTCAAACACGCGCTTTTCGGTGCCGATAACGGTGTAGCAATCGTCTGCCTCAACCTCCGGCTTCTCGACTATGAGCTCGCCCTTTGCGCCGGCAATGGGGGCTATGGGGGAGAACACCTTCGGGTGAACCGTCACCATCTGGGGACGCTTCTCCATGATGCAGATGTGGGAGAGGATGTTGCCGCCAAAGTTCGGGGTGGTCTGAACGAACACGCCGTCCTCGTCGATGTCGAGGTCAATAGCGTCAGCCGTAAGGCCGGTGCGCAGATCGCACATCACGCGCGGGGCAAGATCTCTGCCCTGGGGGCTTGCCGGGAAGAGGAATATCGAGGGGAGATATTTTTCGCTGAGCTCTTTAAGTACCTTCGCGTAAGGTCTGGCGCTGTAAACCGCTAAGTTTGCGTTCTCGGCCGCGATGACCTTCTCCGCGCCGTAGGAAAAGAGCGTATCGGCAAGGGCTGCGACGTTATCGCCGAGCACCACAGCCGTGATCTCGTCCTTGCCGCCGAGCTTGGCCTTGAGGTCTATTGATTTTGCGAGCAGCTCGAAGGTCGTGGGCGAGATAACGCCCGCTTCCTGCTCGGCAAATACCCAGATGCCGCTGTAATCTTCTTTTGTCATAGCTGCGCGCCTCCTTAAATGAGCTTTTCCGCTTCCAGCGCATCAACGATGGCGCGGGCAAGAGCTTCGGTGTCGCCCTCGAAGAACCTGGTGTCGGTATTGCGCTTGGGCGGCTCAAAGATCTTTTTGTTGGACGAGGGGGAACCGGGGATGCCTATCATAGACGGATCGCAGCCGAGCTCCTCCGCGTTCCAGACGGCGCGGGGCTTTTTGAGCGCTTTCATGATGTTCATCGGAGTGGGGTATCTGGGGCTGTTTATCTCCGCGCATACGGTGATAAGGGCGGGGAGCTTGACCTTGACGGTCTCGTACCTGTCCGGCAGCATGCGCCGGCAGACGGCCCAGCCGTCTTCTATCTCAACCTTGTCCACCAGCGTGACGTGGGGGATGCCGAGGAAGGCCGCAATGATGGGGCCTGTCTGGGCAGTCTCGGCGTCGGTCGCGTGGCGGCCGCAGATGATGAGGTCATAGTCGCCTATCTTTTCGGCAGCCTTGGCAAGGGGATAGCCGGTTGCGAGGGTATCGGCGCCGCCGAGGGCTCTGTCGCTGATCAGTACAGATTCATCGCATCCCATGGCGAGCGACTTCTTCAGAACATCGTCTGCCTGAGGAGGTCCCATGCTTATGGCGATCACGCTGCCGCCGTACTTTTCCTTTAATTGCAGCGCGGTCTCGACGCCGTTTGCGTCGAACGGATTGATGACGCTCTGCACACCTTCGCGCATAATGTTGCCGGTCTTGGGATCGAGCTTGACGTCATCGGTATCCGGTACCTGCTTCACAAATACCAATGTTTTCATGTACTTTATCTCCGGATGTTTGTAGTTTTTTCGGATTACTTCTGTGCGAGCACGTTGCCGCTGACTATCATGCGGAGGATCTCGGTGCTGCCTTCCATGACGGTCCATACGCGTGCGTCGCGGAGCAGACGCTCAATGTCGTACTCCTTGCTCATGCCGTTGCCGCCGAACACTGCCTGAGCCTGGATGCAGATCTGGGTTGCTCTCTCGGTTGCGAACAGCTTTGCTGCTGCTGCGTCGAGGGTGCAGCGGCCGCCTGCGTCCTTGGTGGTAGCGGCGTCGAATGCCAGAAGCTCCATGGCCTTGATCTCGGCGTACATATCCGCAAAGCGGAATGCAACCCCCTGGAATGCCTTGATGGGCTTGCCGAATGCCTTACGCTCGTTGGCGTAATCCTTTGCCAGATTCATTGCGTGCTCTGCTATGCCTGCGCAAACTGCTGCGGCGCTGATACGGCCGATATCCAGAGTCTGCATTGCCATCACGAAGCCCTTGCCGCGAGTGCCGAGCAGAGCGTCCTTGGGGAGCCTTATGTTGTTGAATGCCAGCTCGCAGGTAGCGGAACCGCGAACGCCCATCTTCTCCTCGAACTTGCCGACTGCAAGACCCTCGGTGTCCTTGGGCATGATGAATGCAGAGATGCCCTTTGTGCCGAGCTCGGGCTCGGTCAGAGCAAGAATTACATAGTAGTCAGCAACGCCGGAGTTGGTTATCCATGCCTTGCCGCCGTTGAGAACCCAGCCGTCCTCGGTCTCTTCAGCGATGGACTTGATGCCCGCAGCGTCAGAGCCTGCGCTTGCCTCGGTCAGGCCGAATGCGAAGATCTTGCCCTCGACTGCCAGAGGCATGTACTTCTGGCGCTGTTCCTCGGTGCCGTTTTCAAGAATGAGGTTGGAGGCCAGCCAGTGGCCGCCGACGAAGGTAGCTATGCTTGCGCTGCCCTTTGCAAACTCGTTTGCGATAATGGTGGTATCTACTATGCCGCCGCCACCGCCGCCGTACTGCTCGGGGATGTTTGCTCCCATGAAGCCGGCCTCGGTGATCTTCTTGCACAGATCCCAGTCGAAGCCGTTCTCGTCCATCCATTTGTCTCTGGGTGCGATCTCGTTCCTGGTGAACTCACGAGCCATGTCCCGGAGCATTTTCTGTTCTTCGGTAAGCTGAATAAGCATGATTTACTCCTCCTGAATTTAATTATTGTTTTTTATAACAGTTTTTCTGCTGTTCGACAAACTGTTATATTATCCAACACAGTTATGTTTGGTAAATCGAGGGTAACACAAGTGTCAAATTTGTGTCATTCGCATTTCCACTAAAACTGTATCATTTAATGTCCCATATGTCAATCGTTTAACTTTATTTTTTGTCAGTTTCGTGACTTTGTACAATTTCGGACTTCTGTTCAGGTTTTAACAATAACACAGAATGTGAAATTATTTGTTACCATTGACACAAGCGCGCCAATCTGTTATATTTGATAGGAGAAAACATTAAGAAAATGTGAACTGAAAGTGAATATACTGTATGGCCGGTAAAAAAGAAGAGAGAATAATCAACTATATAAACTCCCTCCCGGCGGGGGAAAAGGTCTCCGTCCGCAACCTCGCAAAGGCGCTTTCCGTCAGCGAGGGAACGGCGTATAAGGCGATCAAAACAGCCGAGGAGCTGCATCTTGTTGAAACACGACCGAGGGTCGGCACGATAAAATTAGCACAGGACGTGCTTATTGATATGAAGCCTATAACCCTCGCCGAAGAGATCGGGCGCATGGGGCTTCTGGTGCTGGCGGGCGAGGAAAACGCAAACGTCCCCATCGGAAGAATAGTCCTCGGCGACGGCGGCTTCGAGCAGTTCAAGGCTACCATATCCGCCGCGGGTCCCAACGCCCTCGCCATATTGGGCGACAGGCCGGATCTGCTGTTTTTCGCCGCCTCAAAGGGCGTTAACATGATCCTGACGAGCAACACCCAGCCCGGCGAGACGCTGCTGAACACCGCCCGTGAGCACGGAAGCTGCGTGCTATCCTCAGCGCAGGACGGCAGCACGATATTCAGCCTGCTCTGCTCGGACATCAGCGGTAATACACGTCCCGCCGCGACTGGTACAGCCGTGGCGTGG
Source organism: Clostridiales bacterium (assembly GCA_004557075.1). Lineage (GTDB taxonomy): Bacteria > Bacillota > Clostridia > Oscillospirales > Oscillospiraceae > F23-B02. Next base: position 8,704 of record SFEX01000019.1, on the reverse strand, counting down.
ATGCGCGCTCCGGCGTATTTGTATTATAATGATATAGCGGCCGACTGGTACAGCACCTACAGGCCCGTGTTCTCGCTCAGCTCAAGCTGCGTCGTGGTCGACGACAATCTTAACATCTGCGGCACGGTGGATGCTGTAAGGCTTCTGGCCTCCGACCCTTCCGGCAAGATATCCAAGCTGTATTCGAGCGACACTCAGGGCGTATGCGTCGAGGAGGAGACGCCCATGCAGGAGATCGCCCGGATCATGATATCCAAGGAGACCTCTGTGGTGTATATAACCCGCGACGGCGAGCTTCGCGGCATGGTGACCGCAAACGACGTGCTGCGATATTATCAGCACAGCGATAAGGCCGATACCGAAGCCGAGGATATAGCCGCTTTTGAAACCATAAGCAACGATGAGAGCAGGTGCGTGTACACCGTGCGGCTCGGCAACGAGAGCACAAGCTCGTCCAGCCTCATGCTTAGCATACTGCACATGGCAACGCGCAAATACGTCGACGGCAGGTTCGGCAGCGGCTGCACCTTCGCCAGCGGCACCTTCTTCACGACCGTTGAGTCCCTCCCCGGCGACGTTATGGTCTCCTGCGAGTACATCAGAGCCGTGCCATCGGGCTTTGTGGTCGAAACCGAAATTTACGATGAATCCGCTGTCTATTCGCGCTGCGTGTTCGTAGTCGCTTTAGGCACGGAAGATAAGGACGGTCAACATGTATTATCTTAACGAACGTCAGCTTGCGCTGAAAAAAGAGCTGAGAAGCTTTGTCGATTCCGAGATCGCGCCGCTGGCCGCGAAGCTGGACGCCTCGGGCGTATACCCGGCGGAGCTTGTGCGCCGCATATGCGAAAAGGGCTACTGCGGCCTGCCCTTCCCACGCGAGATGGGCGGCATGGGCTACGGCGTGCTCGAGACTGCAATGTTCATGGAGGAGCTTTCCAGAGGGCTTGCCTCGCTGGGCTTTGTGTTCTGCGCCCACATCCTCCCCTGCTGCTACACCGTCCGCGATTTCGTAAGCGAAAGCCAGCGCAGGGAATGGCTCCTGCCCGCCATAAAGGGCGATAAGCTCCTTACCTTTGCGATAACCGAGGAGCGCGGCGGCTCGGACGCCTTCGCCGTCGATACCATCGCCCAGCGCAGGCCTGACGGCTGGCTGCTCAACGGCTCAAAGTGCTGGATAACAAACGCCGGCGTCGCCGACGGCTATGTAATAAACGCCCGCACGAGCGACAACAGCCGCCGCCGCAGCGTCAGCATGTTTTACGTTGACGCCGCCACCGAGGGGCTTGAGATAACGAAGCAGGAGAATATGATCGGTCTGAATAACTCCCCGACGGGCACGGTGACCTTCAAAGACTGCCTCCTGCCGCCGGACGCGCTCATCGGCGCGGAAAACGAGGGCTACAAGCTCGTAAAGGCCGCGCTCAACTGGGGCCGTTTAGGGCTTGCGGCGGTGTCGGTCGGCGTCGCGCAGTCGGCGTTTGAAAAGTCCGTTGAGTTTTCAAGCAGCCGCAATAACTACGACAGGGCGATCTCATCCTACCAGGGCGTCAGCTTCCCCATTGCAGAGATGTATACTAACATAACTATCGCGCGAAATATGCTCTATCACGTCGCCGACGCCGCAGGTTCGGGAATGAATGTCACGATGGATATGGCCGCGCTGAAGCTTTTCGCCTCGGAGATGTGCCAGAAGGTGTGCAGCAACGCAGCGCTTATCCACGGCAGTAAGGGCTTCGACAGCCATTCGGATGTCGAGCGCATGCTGCGCGATTCACAGCTATTCACCGTCGCCGAGGGCACGTCGCAGATATGCAAGGTCGTAATCTCGAACGGCATATATAACGCCGACCCCCAGAAAATAAGCGAAAAATTCTGAGCGGCTGCTCCTCGCCGGAGGGGCAATCCGCGTTAAAATTGGCAGTAATCGTTCTTGCGTCAGCCCGGTTATGAACATTGTAGTATAACGACAAATGGAAGCAATCATTTGACTGCTTCCATTATTTTTTGTTTGCATTAATTAGGTTGATACCGTAGGGGCGAGCATTGCTCATCCGCCCGCCGGCTGCCGCGAAGCGATTCGCGTTGAGAATGGTATTAGTCGTTGTTGCGTCAGCCCGACCGGTGATATTGGCAGTTGTCTTTTTTGCACTCGCGCGCTTAATTAGTACATATAAAAATATAGGAGGCAACCATTTCGGCTGCCTCCATTATTCGTTTATTACAAATGTTCATAACCGGGCTGGCGCAAAATGAATTATTTGAAACAATGCGTCATCTGATTAAGCGCGCGAGTGCAAAAACGATAACAGTAATGTCACCGGTCGGGCTATTGCCATAGGGGCAATTCGCATTAACACTTCAGCTTGTCACTACCTCGTCAGCACGACCGTAGAGATTGGATATTTTCGTTTTGCGCCAATGTTCATAATCGGGCTGACGCAAAAGCAACTACTGCCAATCTCAACGCGGTCTAAAAGGTTTTTTCTTCGATCAGCGGGAGATATTCCTTGTACTCGGTGTCGTAGGCGCAGGTATAGTTCGCACTCTCGGCGAACTTGCATACAGCGCGCGCCGATTTATCGACATTCTGGAGCGTTCCCGCGCCCGCAACGCAGCCGCCGGGACAGGCCATGCCCTCGAGCAGATACCCGTCGTACTTGCCCTCCTTCGCCATCATCAGCAGCTTGCGGCATTCCTTCAGGCCCGTGGCCTTTGCGACCTTCACCTCGCGGTTGGGGTCAATGGACTTTATCGCGTTGACGACCGCCTGCGCAACGCCGCCGGACACGGCGAACATCCTCGCGTCCGTGCCGGACTGGTTGAGCGGCTCGGCCTCGGACATGGGTATGCACTCCTTGTCCACGCCCTTTGCAGCGAGCATACCGAGCACCTCCTCAAAGGTCAGCACAAAATCGACATCGCTGCGGACGGTTCTGCGGCTGGCTTCCAGCTTCTTCGCGTCGCACGGCCCGACGAAAACGACCTTGCAGCCGGGGTGCTTTTTCTTGACAAACCGCGCCGTCAGCACCATCGGAGTCATGGCGACGGAGATGTTCTCCGACATCTCGGGGAAGAACTTCTTGACCATGTCGCTCCACGACGGGCAGCACGAGGTGACCATGAATTTATGCTTTGAGGGCACTTCCTCCAGGAAGTCCGCCGCCTCCTCAATGACGCACAGATCCGCGCCTATCGCCGCCTCGTACACGTCGGCAAAGCCGAGGCGACGGAACGCCGCCTTCATCTTCTCGGGCACCGCATCGGGGCCGAACTGACCGACAAAGGAGGGGGCAAGTACGACATAGACCGGCGTATCGCTCTTTATCGCCATGATGGTCTGGAATATCTGGCTCTTGTCGCTTATCGCGCCGAAGGGGCAGTTTACAAGGCACTGCCCGCAGGAGGTGCACTTGTCGTAATCTATCTTCGCCCTGCCCAGCTCGTCCGAGCCGATCGCGCCGATGCCGCAGGCCTTGTGGCAGGGGCGCTCCTGGCGAATTATCGCGCTGAATGAGCAGGCGCTCTGGCACTGGTTGCAGCGGATGCAGAGAGAGGGGTCTATATGCGCCTTGCCGTTGACCTTGCTTATCGCGCCGCGCGGGCATATCTCGATGCAGGGGTGCTCAAGGCAGCCCTGGCAGCCGTTTGTCACGGTGACGATATTATCCGGGCAGCGGTTGCAGGCGAATTTTATGACGTTTATAAGCGGTGGATCATAGTATTTTTCCGCGATGACGCTCTCCTCGACATTGTCCGAGACGTTGTTGTGCTCGCCGAGCTTGCGCATCGGCAGTCCCATTGTCAGGCGCAGTCTTTCGCCGACAACGGCACGCTCAAGCAGCAGGCTGCTTTTATACGCGCCCACCTCGTCTGGGTCGCCCGGACAGATCTTATACGGAAGCTCCTCGATTCTCCTTGCGTAGTCATTGCCGTCGCAGCCCTCGTAGGCTAAACGGGCTATCTCGGTGAACACTTCGTGTCTTACCCTGGTTTTACCGGTTTCCATCCCGCGCATATAAAACGCCTCCCTGCTTTACTCAATATCCCAACTAAGTATATATACACATTCATATATTTGTCAACAAAATATCACTTGAATTATTGGAATAACCTCATGAAAAAACCGAGGGTAGGCAGGCAGCTATATGCTTTTTTGCAGCAAAGTGACAATTTCATTGGCTTTAAGCACCCTGCCCATAGCCACGACCCTTTCGTTGACTACGAGAGCAGGCATACTCATAACGCCGTATTCCATGATCTTCTGCATATCAGTCACATATTCCACGTCCATGGAGAGTCCCATTGTCCTGACGGCTTTTTTGGTGTTTTCAAGCAGTGTGTGGCAGTTCTTGCAGCCGGAACCCAGAACCTTGACACAGCAAATTCCGTCCTTTGCTTCGCGACAGCAAGCGTTTTCGATTTCTTCTTTTCTCTTTCCAACATTGAATAATGTCATTTTAATAGTCTCCTTAAATAATTAAATATTGTACAGCGTTGAAGAAATAGCCTACAACGATAATACCTACAGTGCATATCGCAATAAAAGCGCCCAGCAGCTTCGGTTTAACCGCTTTGCGGAGCATAATCATAGACGGTAGGGACAGAGTGGTAACACCCATCATAAAAGAGAGCACAACGCCCAGCAGCGCACCCTTTGCCAGCAGCGCCTCCGCGATCGGGATCGTGCCGAAAATATCCGCATACATGGGAACACCGGCAATGGTGGCGATGATAACACCAAAGGGATTGTTGTCGCCAAGGGTTTTCACAATGAACTCTTCCGGAATCCAGTTGTGAATAAATGCGCCGATGCCGACACCGAGCAGCACATAGGGGAATACTTTTTTGGCCGTAGAGACAACCTGTTCCCATGCAAACTGCATTCTGTCCTTGAAGCGCAGTTCCTCTTGGGGAACATCAATGGCATGACCGTTGCGGATAAACTCTTCCACCTGATTTTCCAGATGGAGCTTTTCAATCACCGTACCTCCGACAACGGCAATCACCAAGCCGAGGACAACATACAAAACAGCAACCTTCCAACCGAAAATACTCATCAGCAAAACAAGGCTGCCGAGGTCGACCATTGGCGAAGAAATCAAAAAGGAAAATGTAACGCCAAGCGGCAGACCTGCGCTTGTGAAGCCGATAAACAGCGGAATTGAAGAGCACGAGCAGAACGGCGTTACCGTGCCAAGCAGCGCGGCAATAATATTTGCACCGACACCGTGAAATCTACCAAGTATCTTTTTTGTCCGTTCCGGCGGGAAATAGCTTTGAATATACGAGATAATCAAAATTAACACGCCGAGCAGCACCATAATTTTTATGGTATCATAAACAAAAAATTGAACGCTGCCGCCAACTCTGCCCGCGGTGTTCAATCCGCAGGCGTTCAGTATTGCTGATATGAGCCTGTTAAGCCAGCCCATACCGAGGACTTCGTTTTGAAAGAAGTCCCATCCGGTCTTAATAGCTTCCATGAGCGCACCTTTCATATAGTCAAATTGAAATATATCGATATATTGCCGATTTTATAAGCCGCGTGGAAAAGTATTTAATAAGCTCCATCACTTTTCACAGCACGACTTATCTTCGCATGTGGCAGCAAGCGTTGTTAGCTGCTCTAAATATTCTTTTGCCCGCTTCACACCGTCATCTGAAATGGAATAATGCGTCCATTTTCCATCTTTGCGGCTGACAACAATTTCGGAGTCGCAAAGTATTTTCATATGATGAGAGAGCGTAGGCTGCGTCACATCGACTTCCTCCAACAGCTTGCAGGCGCATTTTTCGCCGCTTCTCAGCAACTTCAATATGCGAATGCGGTTTTCGTCGCAGAACGCTTTGAAAACAGTAGCCGCTTTCCTTTCGTCCGTCTCCAAGCTATTCACCTCCTATAGACGTATGTCTATATTATACGAATCACATAGATGTTTGTCAATATGTTTTTTGAGGATTTTCCCGGCTATAGCAAAAGACGCAGAAAAAGCATTTGTGCCTTTATCTGCGCCTTGCTTGCGTTACGGTTTTTTGTATTCCTTCAGTATCTCGTCGACCTCGGCGTCGCGCTGTTCTGCCGCGTCGGGAGCCTTTTTCCTCGCGGGAGCCTCGATCGTCGGCTCCGGCACGGGTTCTGTCGGCTCGGCCTCAGGTTCGGGTTCCGGCTCCGGCGCCGCTTCGGGCTCAGCCTCCGGCAGCGATTCCGCTTCGGGTTCCGGCTCGGTTTTTTCGCGCATGTTCCGGATAAGTATCCAGTTTTCCATGAGCAGCATGCCCACGCTGCCGATCAGGATGAGCTGAAGTCCGAAGTATCTGCCGTCGGCAAGGGTGACTATGCCGAGGAACGCACCCAACATGCAGAAAAACGATGCCGTGTTGGGCTTTGCCCTGCCGAACGGGAAGCCGGCGGCGTAGTAGAACGCGATAATAAGGACGCACACGGTAACTATCTCCACCGCGTACACCCAGAGGTTGGGGTTGTTGGAATTTGCCCTGTAGCACGCGATGAGCCAGAGGCAGTACATGAGTATTGGCAGGCTCATGATAAGGCTGACCAGCCCCGGCGAATAGCGCTTGCGCGCAGCCGAGCACACAAGCGGGAAGCCTAAGCCGCAGAGCATACCGAGCGCGGCGATGACCGTATAAAGCCCGCGCTGCGCATCAAGGCTCACGTTAATCATCGTGACGATGCCGCCGGCAACCGTTATGGCGCACAGCAGCCACGAGAACGCCGGGCAGAGCAGCGAGTTGCCGCGCAGGGCGGCGTAAAACTCGGTCGGCAGCTCCACGCCCTCGCCAAGCAGCTTCTTGAGGCGGAGGTAGAACACAACGGCTGCGCATATAATGGTGAGCGGAACGAGCAGGTTCAGAATGCTGGGATTCATAAGCCCGGTTTCCGCGTCCCGGGCGGCCTGCATTTGAAGCCAGCGGAAGAACGCGCCGAACGCGCCGAACGCGCACACATAGCACGACAATATGAGCGGAGCCTTTGCGGCTTTGCTTATTTGAGACATAGTATCAGTCCAGTCGGAATAGAATTAAAACACAGCTTATTTTATACTCATTTGACCTTTCCGTCAAGTACAAGCAATTGCCATTGAGGCTATTCGCGTTGAGATTGGCGGGTGTCGTTATTGCGTCAGCCCGACCGGTGAGAGTGGTAAAACAATTGCCATTCCTATGGCTCCCTCTGACGATGGAGGCATAGGGTGTGTCAATTGATTCAACACTGCTGCTTTTAATTGAACGCGCGAGTGCAAAAAAGATAATTGCCAATGTCACCGGTCGTGATACCGCAATAACGACTATTTAAGGCGTTGCAACGGCAGGGGAAAAGTGCGCGAGTGCAAAAACGACTATTGCCAAGCTCCCCGGTCGGGCACCGGTAAAAAAGATTACATGAAGCGTAGCAACGAAAGGGAAAAAGGAAAAGGAAATGAAAAGGATGCTTGCCGCAGCGCTTGCGCTGACGCTTATAATACTTGCGCTGCCGAGGCTATTGCCCCTCGATAACGCCGACGCGCCGACGCCGGGAGCCTCGGACGAGCCGGTCAAGACCACCGCCGAGCCGCTGCCCGGGGACAAAACCCGCAGCATAAGGCTATTCGACGGAGAGCAGGTGAGCGAGATAAGCGTTTTCGACTACCTGACGGGCGTACTCGCCGCAGAGATGCCCGTATCATTCGAGCCGGAGGCGCTCAAGGCTCAGGCCGTCGCCGCCAGAAGCTACCTCCAGCGCGGCCTTGCAAGCCCCAAGCACGAGGGCGCGGATATCTGCACCTCCGCCGACTGCTGTCAGGCGTATCTCGGCCCCGAGCAGCTCCGGGAGAGCTGGGGCGAGAACTACGAGCTGTACATAAAAAAAATAACCGCCGCGGTTGAGGAAACCGACGGACAGTATCTCAGCTACGACGGCCAGCCCGCGCTCGCGGCCTTCCACTCCTCCTCCGACGGCGCGACCGAGGACAGCGGCGCGATATGGAACGAGCTGCCGTATCTCGTGAGCGTCGATTCCCCCGAGACCGCCGACAGCGTCCCGAACTTCGTCAGCAGCGTCAGGAGCGCGGATATCGACTTCCGCGACACGATACTCTACCTCAAGCCCGAGGCCGACATGACAGGCGACGCCGACTCCTGGGTGGGCGAGGTAACGCGCAGCGGCTCGGGCAGAGTCGACAGCATCGTTATCGGCGGCGTGAGCTTTTCAGGCAGCGAGCTGCGCAAGCTGTTCTCGCTGCGCTCGACGGATTTTGAGCTGAGCCACTCAGGCGGCGAGTTTGTGTTCACCGTCAAGGGCTACGGCCACGGCGTCGGCATGAGCCAGTACGGCGCAAACGAAATGGCGAAATCCGGCGCAAGCTACCGCGAGATCCTCATGCACTACTACCCCGGCACCACCATCTGCTGACGCCCGCCGGCTGCTCGCCGCAGGGGCAATTCGGTTTTAGAATGTCAGTAATCGTTTTTGCCGGTGCCCGACCAGTAAGTGTTCAGTTAATCTTTTTTGCACTCGCGCTCTGAATTAACACGAACAAAAATCAGGAGGCAATCATTTGATTGCCTCCGTTGCCTTTTGCGTTGCACTAATTAGTTTGATACCGTAGGGGCGGCCAATGTGTCAATAGGAAGAAGGTATACAGGAGTGCAAGATGATTGTATACAACTTACAGTCTTGAAATTTTGCGATGAATAAGCTTGC
>SFEX01000045.1 GCA_004557075.1 Clostridiales bacterium | reverse complement strand
CCTTTCGCTCCGCGTCATTCATGAAAAGCTCATCGTACCCGGTCAGGCCCAGATCGATTTTTTGCACGCTCTTCAATCTCTGTCACCTCCTTCGTCAGATCCTCATACGCTGCTGCGACCTTGCCGTTCCTGTCGTGAGAGAAGATGCTCTCTCCGGAAAGACTGCACTCCGCAGCTCTTACCGAAAAGGGAATCTCGGAACGAAACACGCGGATGTTCTCTCCCACGGTAGAACGAAGCGAGGAAATAATCGCCTTGGCGTTGTTGGTGCGGTTATCCACCATCGTCAGCAAAATGCCGTCAATCTTTAATCTCGGGTTGATCTGCCGCTTGATCTTTGAAATGGAGCGCAGAAGCAGGTTAAGACCTTTGGTTGACAGGAAGTTCGGCTGAGACGGGATAATCACACTGTCTGCCGCAACCAGCGCATTGACCGTCATCATACCCAGCGAGGGCATACAGTCAATCAGAATGTAGTCGTAGCTCTTTCTCATGCCGTCAATGGCGTTCTTCAGAACATACTCGCGGCTCATGACATTGAACAGGCCCGTTTCCATACCGGAGAGCTCAATGTTGGAGGGGAGCAAATCCACACTCTCCTGGTGCCGGATAATTGCACCCTCTGCAAGCGGCTCATCATCAATGACCGACTGCATAAGGGACGACAGCGATACATCCAGCTCGTCTGGGTTCTTTATGCCGAGGCTCACCGTTAAGCTGCCCTGCGGATCAGCATCTACCAGCAGGACCCGTTTCCCGGAGCTTGCAAGTCCCACGCCGAGATTGACTGCGGTCGTTGTTTTGCCGACGCCGCCCTTCTGATTCGTGATGGCGATCACCTTACAGTTTTCCATGGGGTTTTCCTCCTTTCTCTGAATTTGAATCATTTCTGATCCACGCTGCTGACCGAACTCATAGGAATCTCACCTCTGCCGGGTACTCCGCCAGCCCCATAGGGAAGTATCATTGTCCCTGAATCGTTTCATCGCCTTATCCGTAGCAAGCGGATATTTCAGAATGGTTCGGAATCGCTACCAACCTTGCTTTCCGTGATAACCCTTTCGGGCAGGAAGTTCGTGGCGCACCTTCATTCGGCTGGGGCCTTCGCCCCCGATCAGGAATGTACCTGTTGAATGTGTATTCGGTTTTCAAGGTTCACGAGGGCGATTGTTTTGTCCCTCACTTGGTAGGCAACGAAAACGGGCAAAAATTAACCCCCCTCCAAAAAAATTTTCGATTTTTTTTGAAAAACGCAGATTTGCGAGTCCGCACTTGATTCTGAGATAATAAAAAAGCACCCTTGACGGGTGCGGAATACCTATAAAGAATGTCGATAGGTTGTCTGTCTCTCTGGAACAAATTCCAAAGTATCAAATTGATACTTTGGGACGCAATTTTGCCTTCGTAGCCAATGGGCTGATGGCTAAAACAAAAAAGGACGAGCCACCCGATATGGATAGCTCGTCCTTACCTCATTTTGATTGTAGGTTGTCTAAGTACTTCCAGCGTCGATAGTTTTGCAGACTGCTGATGTGCCACTCGCTCTTTCGGGGTATCGTCCTGAATGCGTTTGAACAGAAAAAATCAATCAGGTATATCTTGGGGATCATATTCATCGCCCTGATGGAAAAATACTTCACCTTGCCTTTGTTGCACCAGCGGTTAATTACCGGAATAGCATATCCCGTGATCTCACTGACCTTTTTAACTTCAAGAACATCTGGGTATTCTTTGAGAAGGAACCGATAATACTCATGTAAATCTTCACCGTCGATTTTAATTTCCGACGAATAATGTTGCCGAACCGTTCTTCCGCTTTCTTTATACCATCCCTCCGGTACAGCGTAGAACTCAGGATGGTTCTCCCGATCTTCTATGAAAGCCATCAGATCTTCTTTCCTGATTTTGTAGCACCGGGTTTTCTTCCCCGAATAAATGCACGGCAGCTTTCCGCTTTTCAGATAATAGAGCGCTGTTCGTTTGCTGCAATGGCAAAGCAAGCGCACCTGTTCCTTAGCCAGAATATCCGGCACTTTTGACCAATCAATGTCATTGATTTTCATAACATACACCTCTGTCATTTGTTCGGCGGAAGACACCTGTGTATGCTATGCTGTTCTAACATCGTTCTAACATTTCTAACGCGAATTCTAACAAAACTGCCAAAATCGGCTCATTTTTGGCTTTCATTCGAACCCCTTGAAAAATCAAGCTTTTTTCAAGGGTGAATGCCAAAACACCTTGATACAGCTATGGTTTTGGGCGGACAAAACAGCCTGAAAGCGATACGAAAAAACCACAAAAGTCATAATGGTTGAAAAGACTCGAAATCAGGTAGTCCTCACGGGCTCGTGGGTTCGAATCCCACCGCTTCCGCCAAAAATCGACAAGTACCGTTAAGGGCTTGTCGATTTTTACTTCTTCACTATTAACTATTCACTTTTCACTAAATCTTGCAAGTTGATTTTCTCCGTTTGTTGAAAGTCCAACACACATTACTGGCTCATTATGGTATAATCAGATCATGAAGTCAAGAAACAAACAGGAGGAATGTAAATGCTCAGAAAAATAATTAAGATCGATGAAGAAAAGTGCAACGGCTGCGGAGCGTGCGCGGCAGCCTGTCATGAGGGCGCTATTGATATCGTTGACGGCAAGGCAAAGCTTATGCGCGAGGACTATTGCGACGGGCTTGGCGACTGCCTCCCCGCCTGCCCGGCAAACGCGATTTCTTTTGAAGAGCGAGAGGCGCCCGCTTATAACGAAGCGGCAGTCCAGGTGGCAAAAGCCGTCAAAACTAATGGATGCCCCGGAACGCAGGCAAAGGCAATGCACCGGGAAGCTGCCGCCCGCAGCAACGAAAAGCTCGAAAGCCAGCTTTCGCAATGGCCTGTGCAAATCAAGCTTGCTCCTATAACTGCCCCGTATTTCGCGGGCGCTGATCTTCTCATCGCCGCCGACTGCACGGCCTTTGCCTACGGAGATTTCCACAATGAATTTATTCGTGGTCGCATCACGCTGATCGGCTGTCCGAAGCTGGACGCAGGAGACTATGCCGATAAGCTGGCGCAGATCATTGCCGATAACGACATTAAAAGTGTGACTGTCGTGCGCATGGAGGTACCGTGCTGCGGCGGGCTTGAAAATGCCGCCAAGCGCGCGCTTATAGCAAGCGGCAAGCTTATTCCGTGGCGCGTTGTCACGATCTCCACCGACGGGAGAACATTAAATTAATACTGCTTTTGCAAAAAGTGACGCCCCGGCTTTGGCCGGAGCGTCACTTTTTATTCTATTTAATTTCCTGCTCTAAATGGCTGAAAACGTCCGAAGAGAAAAACTCAACAACTGAAATATCCAGGCCGTCGCACAATTTTTTGATCGTTGATATCGTGGTGCTGTTATTTCGGCCACTGACGATGTTGTTTATAGTTGACTGCGTAACACCGCTCATAGTGCCCAGCCTGTTTACAGTGATATTCCGTTCGGAACATAATTCCAAAATGCGCTCTTTTACAGCATCACCAATATTCACAGAATCACTCCAACTTTAACTCTATGAAAATAGTCTAACCATTTCGAGTTGATAAACTTACCTCAATTGAGTTGAAAAGATATCTTCCAAACGAGGTTACGGGATCGTTTTTCACACTGCGGATCTTATTATATTGACGTATTGATTGTACCTCTCTCTAAGGCACGACAAAACCTCACCCAGCTCCTCGAACTGCTTAGCGCCGCTAAGCTCAAGCAGGGCGGCATTGAGATAATACAGCGCATCAAGCCCGAGATTGAAATACTCGGCGCTCATCTCGCGCGCAAACGCCTTGCAGCGCTCGATATTTTTGCTGCGATACGCTTTCTCCTGCTCGTCCAGATACCGGCTCTCCGCAAAGCGGTTAAGGCTTTTCAGGTATCTGTCCTCATTTCCACAGCATACCTCAAGACCCTGCTCCACATTGCAGCCAATATCCTTCAGTCTGCTCAAAACCGCGTTCATCGGCTTGCCTCCAATCAGCCAAACACTAATTTTTCAATACATCGATACCGATTTTTTCTCTTTCCGCCCTCCTGCGGCGGCGATGCCGCAGGAGGGCGGAGTTTTTGCGCTTTACAGCCCCGCGTCCATGGACTCGGCTCTGTCTATCAGCATGCGGACAAACTCATCGCTCCAGACACCTGTAAAGTGCATAAGGTCGATGATGGAGAAACGGTTGCGCATGAGATGGCAGTTGGTTATCGCCCATGTCGCAGTCTTGGCGTCAACATAGTAGTTGAGCTTGCTGTAGCGGGTCGGAGCGTTTGCCTTGTGCATGCACTCGGTAATGTACTCCGGCTTCTTGACCCAGGGCGCGACAGTGGCCTTGAACTCGTCGAAATTATCAAGGAACGCCTTGAACTCTGCCTTGTGTGCGTACCAGCGCTCAAGCTTCTTCTGATAATCCGCCCAGCACTCGTTCGCCGCCGTATGGCTGTCGTCAAGCCAATCGAAAGCAGCCTTGACCTTAGGCTCCATCTCTTCAATGGTGGGATAGCATTTATCGAGATCAACAGCTTTCGGGTCAAACTCCGTCAGGAACCAGTCCCAGATAATCTCGGAGATTATTCCGGAAACGGCAACCTGAGTGCCATGGTAGCAGATGCCTGTCTTGCGCACACGTGATGCCATGTCGACAAGATGGCTCATAACATGTTCGGAGCCCGAAGCGGGGCTGCTTTCGTTGGCGAGACCCATCGAAAGGCCGCTGAGTGTGAGAACGTTTGCCAGCTCGCCTATGACCTTGGCGTCGCCGGCGGCAAGCTTCTCCGAATTCTCAAGCAGTCTCTCGCACTGCGTCCGGATCATATCCGAGGGCGCGGTATGGAAGTTCTGACCCATTCCCAGTACGTTGCCGAGATACCAGTCCACGGGTGCCGTCCACGTGGCAATAAGGTCTCCGTAGCCGCTGACGTTCATCTCAGCGGGAGCCGCACTGACTATATCGAGGTCTATTATAAGTATCGAGGGATAGCGCGAGTGAACCGTGCGTTTTACGCCGTTAATAAGCATAACGGACGAATCGTCGGAAAACGCATTCACAGACAGCGCCGTCTGAACGATGACCACCGGCAGGGGGTTTTCGTGGTCAAAGTAATAGGTAGAGTATTTGCACAGGTCGCATATGGTGCCGCCGCCGATGCCGACGACGATATCCTTGCCCTCGAAGTGGCTCTGGATGATAGCAGCGTTCTCGGGCGTTGCGTGAACGATGCTGTCCGGCTCGCTGATAACGAGCCACTCGACCTCGTATTCACGCTCAAGATACGCCTTGACCGTCTCCTTGACATTTTTGCCGTCGACATCCACGATCTCGGTGGGGCCTGTTACCATGAGCACCCTGCTGCCCGGGGTAAGGCTCTTTACCGCGTCGCACACCTTAGCCGCCGCACCGTGCTCGATAATGATCTCTTTCATTCCGATACCGCACAGCTTTTCGGCATTTTCCTGCTCTTTAATTATTTTGCGAAGCTCATCAAGCTTTGTTGCATCGGCTTCGATCAAACGATTGTCAATCATTTCAATCAAACTTCCTCTTTTATGCTTTGTAGTGTTTATTGAAGAACGGCTCCATAGTGCTGTAGCACTCGAAGTAGCGCTCGTACGCCTCGTCATACGCGCTCTTGAGGCTCAGATCCGGCTCATAGGTCGCGCCAAGCTCGACCATCGCCTCTGCCGCCTCGTCGAGGTTTGCGAAGTTGCCCTCGGCAACGGACGCAAGCATTGCAGCGCCGATAGCCGCACCCTCGGGGTTCTTTGTGGCAACCAGAGGCTTGCCGAGGATATCGGCTTTCATCTGGCACCAGAAGGGCGACTTGGTGGAGCCGCCGACGATGCGGACGCTGGAGCAGTCCATGCCAATCTCCTCAAAGCGGTCAACATTGTCCTTCAGGCCGAAGGAAATGCCCTCGAAAACAGCTCTGGACAGGTCGTCGAGCGTATGGCTTAGGGTGAGGCCGGTGAAGGTGCCGCGGGCGTTGCCGTTCCATGTCGGGGTCATTGCGCCGCCCATGCACGGCAGGAAGGTCACGCCGTTGGATCCGATGGGGCTGCGCTTTGCCTGAACGTTCATGAGATCGTAGCTCGGCTCTCTGAGGATGATATCCTTGTACCAGCGGGTGGAGCCGCCGGATACGAAGCCGGGGTTCTCAATCAGCCACAGGCGGGAGTCGGCGGAATGGTGAGTCTCGACAAGACCCTTCTTATCGAAAACAGGCTTTGCGGAGGTTCCGGCAACAGGCTCGGCAGTGCCGGTGATATCGCAGACCATGCCAGGCTTTACGAGGCCGGAGCCGAGGCAGGCGCTGTGCTCGTCGCCGGTGCCGCAGATGACCTTCGTCTTGACGGTCAGGCCCAAACGGTGGGCGATAGGCTCCGAGAGCGTTCCGACGACGGTTTCCGCCTTGCAGATGGTTCCGAGCAGAGCCGGATCAAGGCCGAACACCTTCGCCATCTCGTCAGACCATGTCATTTCCGCGACATTGTAGATCATGGACGCGGAGGCCTGCGCGTAGTCAACGACTGCGGCGCCGGTCATCCAGTAGACCATATAGCTGTCAACGTTGAGCAGGTACTTTGCCTTTTCAAATACGTCGGGGCGGTTCTTCTTTATCCACAGCATTTTGGCCGCGGTGTGGGTGGAGTCGAGATTAAGACCCGACACCTCGAACACGCGGGCGGGATCGACGGTCTTTGCGATCTCGGCAGTCTCAGCCTCGGCGCGGCGGTCGAGCCAGATGATGCAGTTCATGAGCGCTCTGCCGTTTTCGTCGGTTGCGATGACCGAGTCGTTTATCGCGTCAAGACCGATGGTACCTATCTCTTCAGGCTTCACGCCGCTCTTGGCGATCAGCTCCTGAATAACGCAGGTGAAGGAATGCAGATAATCCTCAACGGGCTGCTCTGCCCAAAGGGGATTGGGGTATATGGGTTCATGGGCGCAGGTTGCCTCGGCAACTATTTTGCCCTGCGGATCAACAAGGAGACCCTTGAGGGACTGTGTCCCCAGATCCACGCCGATAACATAGCTCATTATTCAAACTCCTTTTTTCTTGATAAAGTCATCAAGGCATCGCCAGAGGCGATGCCTTGACGGCCCAAAAGCTGTTAAATTAAACTTATAAAGCTTACTGATCCTCAGGCTCTACAAGGAAGGTGCCTTCCTTCTTCTTGCAGACGGCTGCGTAGTAGACCATTGCCAGCACGAAGAACGCAACGGCAATGTAGAACAGCAGGCCTGCGGTCACTGCGCTGTAGAGAGAGCAGAACGCAACGATAAGGCAGAAGGGAATGCCGATGTAGCCGAGCCATCTGGGGCACTTGTAGGGACGGGGCATATCAGGCTGATCCTTTGCGAGCTTGATCCAGGAGATGAAGCAGCACAGAGCCATGAATGCAGAGCCCATGTTTGCGATAACGACGATGACGTCAACAGAGCCGATGAGGGTGAAGACGATGCCGATAACGGAAGTAACGAGAAGAGCATTGATCGGGGTGCCGTTCTTGTCGAGCTTGCCGAGGAAACCGGGCAGGCACTTGCAGCGAGCCAGAGCGTAGGTCTGGCGGGACTGACCGATGATGATGCCGTTCAGAGAAGCCGTGAGGCCGATCATCGCGATAACGATGAAGACAATACCCATTACGCTGCCCTGACCGAAGATGAAGTTGATAACGTTAGCAACAGGTGCGTCGTTGACAAGGATCTGATCCTTGGGGAGAACCGCTGCGGTGGTGACGAGCATGAGCAGGCCGCCGATGAGCAGGGTGAAGATGCCGATGATGAAGCCCTTGGGGATATCCTTGGACGGGTTCTTGCATTCCTCTGCGCCCATGCCGCCTGCCTCAAATGCGAGGTAGAACCATACCGCGTAGGGGATAGCAACGAAGATGCCCTTTACTCCGCCGAGCTCGCCCATGTCGCCGAGCAGGCTGAAGTTCGCGTGGGGCAGACCGACGCAGGCGTACAGAACAACGCCGGCAACGCCGATGACGGTAACGATGAGGCCGATGGTCTGGCCGGCTTCAATGCCGCGCATGTTGATGAACAGGAATATCAGGTATGCGACGACGGATGCGACGACCGCAGGGACAACCGGGAACAGGGTGTGGACATATGCGCCGATAGCGATGCAGATGCCGGGGGTGCAGAACAGGGATTCAACCAGATAGCTGAAGCCTGCAAAGAAGCCTGCGCCGCGGCCGAAGGCCTTTTCGGTGTAAGCTGCGGGGCCGGCGGAGCTGGGTATTGCGGTTGCCAGCTCTGCAAACATGAATGCAAACGGGATATAGAACAGCGTTGCTATAGCCATTGCAATGAGTGCGCCGGTGAAGTTAGTCTCGGAAAAGATGTAGTTCCAGCCGTAGTAGCTGCCGGAAATAACCGCACCGACTGCGACCGCCCAAATGCCAGCGGCAGTTAGGGCTTTTTTAAGTTTGTTTTCTTCCACTTTTGTAAACCTCCCTAAAAGCTTTCTATTTTTTATTGTATATCTCTATACAATCGAGCACAAATTTTCTCTGCTTCTTATTTCTTTGCCATGTAGTTTGCAACGGCCTCGAGGTTCTCATAGAAGCTGCCGCTGGGGATGAAGTTCTTGTCAAACAGCGCAGAGCCCATAGTGAAGGTCCAGGGTCCGATGTCAAACATCGTGTCGATCCTCTCGTAGCTGCTGATGGAGC
>SFEX01000044.1 GCA_004557075.1 Clostridiales bacterium | reverse complement strand
AGATTGCTGTTGCCTTTTTGCCTCCTATATGGTGCTTTTGCTTGATTTCCCTTTAAGTTTTTCTTGCATCACCTACTTGACTTCATACCATTGGACTTAGTTATGTGGTATCTCAGGCCTTATAACGACCCGCTCGCCGTGAATTTCAAGCCTGTTCTGGCAATACAGTATTATAGCCCTCGGCAGCAGCTTCCATTCCGCCTCCTCCATGATGCGGCGCTCAAGCGTCTCAGGCGTGTCGCCCTGCTTTATCTCCACCGCCTGCTGCGCGATGATGGGGCCGACATTGCCGTCGATATCCGCAAAGTACGCCGTGGCTCCCGTAACGCGGCAGCCGCGCTCGAGGGCGGCTCTGGCGGGGCTTTCGTCGCAATCGACAAAGGCGGGGACGAGCGCGGGGTACACGCCGATTATCCGCTTGCGGAACTGCGAGGCTATGACGCCCAGCGGCATGTTGAAGCCGGCGAGCACGACAAGGTCGATGTCCATATCCTTGAGCTTGTTGGATATGGCCATGCTGTAGCTTATTCTCGTGGGAAACAGCCCCGGCTCGACGACAAAAGCCTGAACCCCGGCGTTGGCCGCCCGGCGCAGGGCATACTCGTTTTGCTCGGTGGATATGACGGCGGTAAGCTCAAAGTTCGGTATCTCTCTGAAATACATGGAGTCGAGAATCGTCTGGAGCCTGCTGCCGTCGCCGGAAACGAGAACCGCTGTTCTAATCATATGAATCTCCCCCTTAATCCTCAAGCAGACGCTTTGCCGCGGCTATGTTGAGCTTTTCCTTTTCCTTTATATCCGCCAGACTGCGGAGCCTTCTCTCCCTGCCGGAGCCGGAGAGCACCATGTCGATGCACTGCTTGAGCGATTCGGCCGTTACGCTGTACAGGTCAATGCTGTAACCGCCGAGGTATTCGGAAAATCCGGAGACCTTGGGGTCGTAGCTGACGCCCACCGCAGGAATGCCCGCGCAGGCGGCATACAGCAGGCAGTGCAGCCGCATGGCAAGCACGAGCTTCATCTTCTTCATGACCGCGATCGCAAGCTCGGCATCGTCTATATCCGGCAAAACGGTGAAGGGCACCCCCGCCGTCTCGGCCGTGTGCCTTGACACCGCGAGGTCCTTTTTATAGTTCATCGGCATCAGCACCGTTTTAAGCCCGTATTTTTCATGGCAGTAGCGCAGAGCTTCCGATATATCGGCGCTTTTTTCAAAAAAGCCCGGCCACGGCCGCATGCTGACGCATATGAGATCCTCCCCGTGGTCTATGCCGCACTGCTCCAAAAACCGCTCGGCTTCCTCTTCGGCTCTGACGGAAATATTCAGCACCGGGTCGGCGGCGAGTATTATCTCCGGCTTTGTCACGCAGAGCTCATTCAGCAGCTTCGCGCTCTCCGGGTCGCGCACGGTGATGATATCGACACATTTGTCTATGACCGAGGCCGACAGGCGTCGGTCTATCTCGCTGTTTATCGGCCCTATGCCGCAGCCGTACATCTGCACCCGACAGCCGAGCTTTTTGGCCTTGCTTATTGTGTGCAGATAATAGATAAGGCTTCTGCGGCTGGTGACGTCCTGAATGAGACTGCCGCCGCCGCTGATGAAAAGCTTTGCCCGCCGCAGCTCACGATACAGCCCTATCAGTCTCCAGCGCTGCACGGCGTTCACCGCGTGCATGGAATTTATGAGCTTCCTGTCCTTGCACACAACGGTTATGCGCATGTCCTTATCTATTGTTCTCAGCTCGCCGAGGATGGCTTTGAGTATGGCCTCATCTCCGGCGTTGCCGTGGCCGTAGGAGCCGCAGATAACGACGCCGGAGCGCTTTTGCGCACGGCGCCTGAGCACGGCGTTATATATCTCGATCTGGCGGCGGCAGGTGCTCTCGGTCGAAAACTCCCGGCGCGCCTTGTCGTAAACCGCCTCGCCCATTTTCCGGCGAAGCTCGCTGTCCCGCGCCATTTTGAGCAGGTGCTCGCCCAGCGTTTTATAATCCCCCGGCTCAAAGAGCATGCCCGTCTGCCCGGGTATTATGAGCTTTGGCAGTCCGCCGACGCGGGATGCGGCGGTGGGGAGCCCTGCTCGGGCGGCCTCCGTCACGGCGTAGGGGAAGGTCTCGGATATGGAGCTGATGACGTTTATATCGACCGAGGCGTAGTAGCCGTCCATGTCGGACACCCAGCCCGCGAAAAACACTCTGTCGGAAACTTTGAGCTCCTTTGCAAGCGCCTTTAGCGTCTCCATCTCCTGTCCGTCGCCTGCTATGAGCAGGCGCAGCTTATCGCATTGTGCCGCCGCCTCGGCAAAGCCGCGCACCGTCGTCGCGACGTCCTTGACCGGGTCAAGCCTTGCGCCGATGCCCACGATGACGGTATCGTCGGCAAAATCGCAGCCTATCTTCTCCAGCCACCCGGCGCGGCTTATATTCGGCTTCGGTCGGGAGAAATCCACGCCGTTATATATCGCAAACAGGTCGTTCGGGTCAAAGCCGCGCGCTATGAGCGTTTCGCGCATCTGATCGGAAACGCAGACGCGGTAGTCCATTGCGTGCAGTGCGAGCCTGTTCATGCTGCCGTAGGTGAGGTTTGCAAGGGGACGGCCAAGATAGTCGAGCTTATAGTCGCTGTGGACGGTGCTTATAAAGGGAATATCAAAGCCCTTTTTCAGTATCGCGCCGGTAAGATTCGCGCGGCTGCCGTGGCAGTGGACGACATCGTAGCCGCCGCTTTTTATCAGCTCCCGCGTGCCGCGAAGCCCCGCTCTGAAGCCGCCGTCTATAACGGTTACGGGTATGCCGAGCGCCCTCGCCTCGCGGGAGAAGGCTCCCTCCATATAACACACGAGGTCGGCCGTTATGCTCTCGTTGAGATCCTTCAGCAGGGACAGAACGTGGGTTTTAGCGCCGCCCGAATCGCCGCCGGATATAAGATGTAAAACTTTCAATACTGCCTCCGCTTGTTAATTGCCAAAATTCATTGTATAATATCAATTCAATGTTATAATTATATATTATTAAAAATTGCAGGTCAACGAAGGTAACAAATAATGACTAAAATTTATTTGATACGCCACGCCGAGGCCGAGGGAAACCTCTACCGCATCGTGCAGGGGCACTTTAACAGCTACATAACCGGCAAGGGTCAGCGTCAGATAGCCGCGCTTGCCGAGCGCTTTAAGGATATACATCTCGACGCACTTTACTCAAGCGACCTTCGCCGCACCGTCACGACAGCGGGCGCTATAACGAAGTATCACGCTCTGCCCATGCAGCTTGAGCCGCGCCTGCGGGAGATACACCTCGGCATATGCGAGGGCATGAGCTTCGGCGATATGCGCAGGCTCGACCCCGAGCAGATGGACTATTTCAACAACGACCCCGAGCGCTGGCGCGCCGAGGGTGCGGAGACCTTCGCCGAGTGTACGCAGCGCATGGTGGGCATCGTCACGGAGATCGCCGAGCAAAACGACGGCAGGACCGTCGCCATCGTGAGCCACGGCATGGCGATACGCTCGCTGCTGGCGTATATTTTGGGCGTAGCCAGCGCCGATATCCCCTCCCTCCCGCACGGGGACAACACCGCCGTGAGCTGCCTTAACTATGAAAACGGCAGCTTCACCGTGGAGTTTTACAATGATAATTCCCATCTGCCGCCCGAACTTTCCACATTCGCAAAGCAGAGCTGGTGGCGCAGGGAATCCGGCGGGGTGGATATGGGAAATCTAAGCTACGAGCCGCTTGATATGCAAAAAGAGGGTGCGCTGTATGAGCGCTGCTACGCAGATGCGTGGCTTGCCGCCCACGGCGATCTCAGGGGCTTTAACGCGCCGCTGTACCTCTCCGCCGCGAGGGCGCACTGCGCCGACGATGAGCGCGCGGTGCTCAAGGTCATACGCGGCGAGGGGGAGCTTATCGGCCTTGTCGAGACCGACAGGCGCCGCAGCGCCGGCGCGGGGATCGGCTGGATAAGCCTTGTGTACCTCAAACCGGAGTATCGCGGCATGGGACTGGGCATCCAGCCCTTGGGCAGAGCCATCACCGATTACCAGAAGCTCGGCCGCAAGGCTGTGCGCCTGCACGTCTCGTCCGAGAACAGGCACGCCGTCGGCTTTTACGAGCACTACGGCTTTCGCATCATAAACAGGGAACCTGGCGCAGGCGCGCCGCTGTATCTGATGGAGAAACGCTTTGAGTAACAAAACAATGTGGAGAGAAAAATTAATAATCAAACGTCTTGACACCGAGGGGCGGCGGCTTATCGCCGTGTCGGATATCCACGCAAACCTCCCGTATTTCAAGGGTTTGCTGGATAAGCTCGGCTTCTCGGACGGGGATGAGCTTATAATAGTCGGGGACTTCCTCGAAAAGGGAAAATATAGCCTTGAGACTTTGCGCTTTATCATGGCGCTGTGCCAAAAGGGCAACTGCCATGTCCTGTGCGGCAACTGCGACACATGGCCGGACGCCGTGGACAGCGAGCTTGGCTTCTGGCGTGATAAAATCGTTCACTATATGCTGTTCTGGCGAGGCGGGCTTATCTGGGATATGCTCGCAGAGCTTGACATCACCGTCACCGAGGAGCTTGATTTTGAGCCGCTCGTACCCATTTTGCGCGAGCGCTTCATGCCCGAGTGGGATTTCCTGCGCTCCCTGCCGCACGCCATTGAAACTGAGCACTACATCTTCGTCCACGGCGGCATAAGACCCGATATCCCGCTGCGCGAGCAGATAGGCGGCGACTGCATGAAGTTTGACGATTTTATGAGCTGCGGCTACAGCTTTGACAAGTGGGTCATCGTCGGGCACTGGCCGGTCATGCTGTATCTGCCCGACAGGGTGTGCGCAAATCCCATCATCGACCGCGAGCATCACATAATATCCATCGACGGCGGCTGCACCCTCAAAGACGACGGACAGCTAAACGGGCTTATCATACCGCACGAGGGCAGCGAGGATTTTTCCTTTGCCTCCTATGATCCCTTCCCCGTCAGGCGCGTCAAGACCGCGCAGCGCGGCGGCGAAAAAAGCTACTATATCCGCTGGGGCGACAACGAGGTGCAGGTTCTGCGCCGGGGCGCGGAGTTTTCGCTCTGCCGCCATGTGCGCACCGGCTACGAGATGGAGATACTGACAAAATATCTGTATTCCGACGAGGAATTTTGCAAATGCAACGACTGCACCGACCTTGTGCTCGAGCTGCGCGAGGGCGACGAGGTGAGCGTCGTTGAGGAGACTTCCCGGGGCTACCTTGTCAAGCATAAGGGCGTTTCGGGCTGGTATTGGGGAGAGCTTATATGACGGATTATTCTGAATTTCTGCCCGTCTCGAGGGAGGAGATGCACGAGCGCGGCTGGTGGTGGTATGATTTTCTGCTGGTCACGGGCGACGCATACGTCGATCACCCGAGCTTCGGCGCGGCGGTCATAGCCCGCACTCTCGAGGCCGAGGGCTACCGCGTCGCGGTGCTCGCGCAGCCGGACTGGCACTCGGCGGACGCCTTCGCCGCATTCGGCAGGCCAAGGCTTGCAGTTTTGATCGGCGCGGGAAATTTAGACAGCATGGTCGCGCACTACACCGCCGCCAAAAAGCGCCGCAGCGAGGATTTCTACTCGCCCGGCAAGAAGGCCGGCCTGCGTCCGGACAGAGCCACCATAGTGTACTCAAACCGCGCGCGTGAGGCCTTCGGCTCGGAAACGCCGATAATCATCGGCGGGTTAGAGGCGTCGCTGCGCCGCTTTGCGCACTACGACTACTGGGACGATAAGGTTCGCCGCTCGATACTCGTCGATTCGGGCGCGGATATGCTCGTGTACGGCATGGGCGAATACGCCGAGATCGAAATTGCAAAAAGGCTCAAAAAGAAGATTCCCGTGTCGGAGATGTGCGATATACGGGGCACGGCCTTTCTATGCTCAGACCCGGAAAAATGCGCCTTTGAGAGCGTGAGCTTACCCTCCTTTGCCGAGGTGCGCGATAACAAGCGCTTTTACGCCGACGCGACGCGCATTGAGTACGCCGAGCACGACCCCGTGCGCGGCAGGGCGCTCATTCAGGAGCACGACGGCAGGTATCTCATCGTAAACCCGCCCGCCATGCCGCTTGATACAAAGGAGCTTGACCGCATAGCCGAGCTTCCCTACACAAAGCAGTACCACCCCATGTATGAGCCGCTCGGCGGCGTGCCCGCAATCGAGGAGGTCAAGTTCTCCGTTATCCACAACCGCGGCTGCTTCGGCGGGTGCAGCTTCTGCGCGCTGGCGTTCCACCAGGGCAGGATGGTAACGAGCCGCAGCCACGAGAGCGTCATACGCGAGGTCACGGCGCTCACAAAGTTTCCCGACTTCAAGGGCTATATAAACGACGTCGGCGGCCCCTCGGCAAATTTCCGCCACCATTCCTGCAAAAAGCAGGCCAAATGCGGCATGTGCGCCGACCGCCGCTGCCTTGCGCCGACGCCCTGTCCCAACCTCGACGCCGACCACTCGGATTATCTCGCCCTGCTGCGCAAGCTGCGCGCGATCCCCGGCGTCAAGAAGGTATTTGTCCGCAGCGGCATTCGCTACGACTATATGCTCGAGGATAAAAACGACGAGTTTTTCGCAGAGCTTGTCAAATACCACATCTCCGGTCAGCTCAAGGTCGCGCCCGAGCACTGCATAGACTCGGTGCTCGACTACATGGGCAAGCCCCATATAGACGTTTACGAGCGCTTCATGGAAAAGTACAAGAAGCTCAACACGAAATACTCAAAGGAGCAGTACATCGTGCCCTATCTCATGTCCTCGCACCCGGGCAGCACGCTCGAGGACGCGGTCGCGCTGGCGGAGTATCTGAACAAAACCGGGCGCCAGCCCGAGCAGGTACAGGACTTCTATCCCACGCCCGGCACGATATCGACCTGTATGTACCACACGGGCATAGACCCGCTGACGATGAAGTCTGTTTACGTTGCAAAGGACTTTCACGAAAAGGCGATGCAGCGGGCTCTTTTGCAGTGGAAAAGGCCGGATAAGCGCAAGCTTGTGATCGAAGCGCTCAAGACCGCCGGCAGGGAGGATCTCATCGGCTACGGGCCGGAGTGCCTCGTGCGTCCGGAAAGACCCGCAAGGCCGAAGCCGAAAAAGCCTGCCGAGCCCGAGAAGCCGCGCAAGCCCGAGGGCTACAAAAAGGGCTGGGCAAAGCCGAAGCCGAAAAAGAACGCGAGGCCCGCGAGAAAGAAAGGAAAGTAAGCCGTGGAATATCTGTTTTACGTCATTGCGGTCATCAACGTCGTGCTGTGCGCCATGATGGGCATAGACAAGCTATGCGCGAAGTTAGGCAAGCGGCGCATCCCGGAAAAGGTGCTGTTTCTGTTCGCCGTTTTGGGCGGGGCTCTGGGCGGCACGGTTGGTATGCTCTCGTTTCGCCACAAGACAAAGCACTGGTACTTTGCCGTCGGCTTTCCCGCGCTCGCGATATTGCAGATAGCGCTGCTGATTTTTTACCTGAGCAAAAATATGTGATATTTTCCTTTCGTTGCTGCATTTCAATTAATCGTTATTGCGGTGTCACGACCAGTAAGTGTTCAGTTAATCTTTTTTGCACTCGCGCTCTCAATTGGTGCAGAACTAAAATAAACAATTTCAGATAGCACCTCATCCGTCACGGCTATCGCCGTGCCACCTTCCCCTCAAGGGGAAGGCTTTTTTATTTCGTTTTTACGCTTCAAATAGACGCTATTGCGTCGGCTCGACCGGTTAGATTGTAAATAATTTTCTTTGCACTCGCGCACCGCACCCGTAGGGGCGGCCATTGTGTCAATAGGAAGAAGGTATACAGGAGTGCAAGATGATTGTATACAACTTACAGTCTTGAAATTTTGCGATGAATAA
>SFEX01000018.1 GCA_004557075.1 Clostridiales bacterium | reverse complement strand
TGTCTTGAGCTATACCGGAGCATTTGAGGAACAGGTAGTTTGCAAACCTCTGCTTTTCACGGGTCAGGTTCTGAATGACATCAAATCTGGCTCTGGTGATGTTCTTTGCAGGCTGAGCTGCGTAATACAGAGTGTCCTTCTCGGTCAGGATCTTTGTCGGCGTGTAGGTCAGAGTGCTGCCGGATGCAGTGCCGGTACCGTATTTCAGCTCGACCGGAGCCAGGCTCAGGGTGCTGCCGGAATTGAGGGAGCTCGCGCTGATGCCCTTGACCTCATAGCCAACATTGACGGATACTGGCAGGCCGAAGTCGATAACGGTGTTGGACTCTGTGAGTACGGTCTCCTTATTATATACATTGACCGCACGGACGGTCTTGGGGCCGCCCTCAAACTCGCCGCTCAGTGCGACGTTGCCGCCGACCGTCAGGATGTAGCCATCAACGCTCTCTTCGGTTACGGCATAGGTCGAGCCAATGGTTATGTACTTGACAACAACGCGGTATCCGTTGCCGAGCTGAACGGGGATGCTGATATTATGTTGATTGCTTGCATTAACTGCAACTGTTCCCTCTTTAACCACATTATTGCTGCTGTCATAAACAGCGTACGGCAGCTCCTCAAAATCAAGGCTGGAGAGGTCAAGCCTGATGTTAAAGCTAAACAGCTTATTGGGATCGGGGGCATCGTAGTCGGAGCTACCCGCCGTCTCGATTGTCTTGGTGACTATGAGCGACGCGGGGTTTGTCTTCCAGACCGCGGTGAACAGCGTATCCTCATTGAAGGTAAAGCTGCTGATGTAGCTATTACCGGTGGGATCATCGGGATCGACAAACTTCTGTGCCGCCGCATCCCACTCGTAGTACTTGCCGTTGGAGCACTCGTAGCCGAGGAAAACAACATCCTGGCCGTAGGAATCCTTTACCGTAACGTTCGCGGGATATTCGGGAACGCCATTGACGGTGGTGCCCTTCATGACGTTGCCGCCGTTAGGCATATTGCCGCTGCTCTGGAACTGGTTTCTGTCAAGGCCAAGGTCGTAGCTGTAGCGGACATTGTCCTTGAGGTGCAGATAGCAGTCAATGTGCCAGCCGACAGACGTGCCGTGCTGGAGCTTAATTACATAGGGGATAAGCTCGTACTTGTCATAATCGCTCGGTGAAATGCCATAGTTGCGGCTTGCATCGGCAAGGAACACGTTCTTGATTGCTTCCCAGTCAACGCCGCCGTTTGCGGGGTCAACATTCAGGTACTCAATGGGGCTGTACTCTCTGCCTTCAACGTTTGCGAATGCGACGCCCCATGTGCCGCCCTCGTTGTTACTGTGCATGAATGCGGGGCTTGAGAAGATATCGCCCTTGATGATAGTGCCGGAACTGCCAGCATACTGGTTAACTCCGGTGGAGATGCTCATATCGCCTAACACGCTATGCCAGTTGTAGCCTGATGCAACACAAGGCTCAGTGGGATAGTTTCCGTCGATAGTCTCAATGCAGGTAATATAGATAGGATACTGTGCGCTGTTGAACACCTGATTGTTCGTATTGTCGTACTTCCACTGCGCGTACAGGGTTATGGGGCCGGTCAGGGTCAGTCTGCCTTCATTTGCGGGAATCTCCGGCTCGCCGCTGCGCACGGTTGACCAGCCGATGATATCGGAGGCAACATTATGTATGCTTCCGCTGCCGTTGGCATAGAACTCACTATTGGAGACCACTTTACCCAGGCCGTCGGCACGGATGACCTTAGTGTAGCTATGGCCTTCGGTGTCTCCCAGATAGTCGTTTGCGCGGAAGGTGACCTCATAGCCCCAGATGGCGTACATAGTTACGTCGCCGGTGGGCTTATAGCTTGTGCCGGGTGCGTATACGTCCTCGCCGTTGGGGGAGGTGCTCCAACCAACAAACTTTGCGTTAGCGTCGGGGCCGGTGAAAGCATTGGCGCTGAGATTTACGCTGCCGCCATCTATGACAGTCTGGGACGGCATATTGCCGCTGCCGCCGTTTGCGTCGTAGCTTACTATATAGCTCTTATTAACAGTGATAGGGACAGAGCGCTGGAGCAGATAGGTTTCACCTGTCACCTGATCGCGCCACATGAAGTTTGCCCACAGAGTAGTCGTGCCGTCACTATTCAGCTTGACAGTTGCCGCAGAGCCGTTTACTCCGTTATCGGTGGAGTTCTCGACGCTTGCAATATCCTCATCGTCGGACGTCCACCACCATGCGCGGCTGTCGCCATAGTAGAATTCGTTTCCAAGCGTGGCATTGAGAGTGAGCACGTCGCCCCTTATTCCGCTTGTTGTTCCACTGACTCCGAGGTGTGCGGTGACAGTACCGGGAGTGTAAACGGTAAACAGAGTGAATGCGCTATTAAATGCTTTCAGGCTGCTGCCGTCTATGCCAAGAGCCTTTATGTCCGATCCGCCGTACTGGAGAGTAGTAGACCATTCCCGGCTATATGTGGTGTTCTGTCTGAAAGTCTTGCTGCTTACATAAGCGTAATCACGAAAATCTTCGAATGTGTAATCGCCGGCAGAAAACCAGTTTTCTGATCTTGAGCACGGCACACCACTTGTTGATTTTACATCATATGTGGAGTCGTTCGGCTTGTTGTTATATCTCCACGCTAAGTATCTGCTGTTGCCCTGGTTTTGGAACCCGTTTGCATGGTACGTAATTAAACCGTGCTTATGTGATACATTGGTCCTGAATGTCCACTTTTCGCTTGAATCAATTACATTATATGAAGTATCGGTTCCGTGGTTTTTCTGCACATTAAACCTGATGTACGGTGCGCCAAAGCCTCTTTCTATGTATGAGCTATTGCTGTTGAACGCAATGTCGCTTCCGTTCATCTTGACGGTATGCATGCCCTGTACCATGCCTTCTCTGCCGTCTTCCACACCGGATGAGTCCGTTATAATATATGTACCGCCATTGCTGATAGCTTTAGTCGCAACATATGCGCTAGCAGTGTAGTCGGTATTTGTATATGTATAGTCGGGCACTTTTACGGTAAGAGTCATCTGAGTTGTCAGCTCATACTGAGTGCCGGCTTCGGTCCATTTGAAGCTGACCTTAATATTAGTAGTGCCGTTTGCCTTTGCGGTAACCCTACCGTTTCCGTCAACGGTCGCAACGTTAGTATTGCTCGAGGTCCATGTAACAGATCTGTTGCTGCCATAGGTATAGCCGGGGAACGCCGGAGACGCATTGCTGCCGGTAGCACTGTGGCTGACACCGCCGAGGTTATCGGTGAGGGTGAATCTGAACTGCTTTGTCAGGCCGTTTACCATGACGCTCGCGCCGCTGATAGCTATGCTCGCGTTCAGATCCTGCTTCTGGAATATCCATGTGTTAGTGGGCGTATAAGAGCCGTCGGTATTGACGGCAGTCCAGTAGCCGCCCTTTGCATACCAGGACAGAACCTTGTTGGAGGCATCGCCGCCGTAGTATATCCTTGTCAGAGCGCTGGTGGCGTTAACTGTGCTGACGTTCTTGAAGGTATACTTGCCGCTGAGAGTTCCGCTGTTCTTCGGCTTGGAGCTCTGGCCGCTTATGGTGAAGGTGTCATGCAGTCCGGTGCCTGCGCCGGTATAGTTGAAGCACAGGTAATTGCCTGCGTTCTTCCAGTACCAGCCGCCGTCGTTGCTGGTCGTCCACTTCTCATTGGCGCTGATATCGGACGCAATAAAGTAAGGCATGCCAGAGCTGCCCTTTGTCACGGTGCGGTCAACGTAACCGACAGTGCCGCCGTTGAGAGTCAGCATTCGCGCCGTAGTATTATTCAACGGGTATGCTATGCCGTAGGTATTGCCTACAGCTACTCCGGTGCGCGCCGACCAGACATTCGGCACGGTCACGCTGGTGCCTGTTGTCGCTGCCTGCGCTTCGGTGTCAACCGCCGTAATGGGAATGACGGTCAGCAGTGAGAACACCATGATAAAGCACAGCACCAGAGACAAAACTCTTTTCTTGATACTCATATTCTCCTAAACTCCTTTTGGAATATTTATTAACATATATTTTTAAATGCCGCAATTAGGCATATTTTAAATATTGCACTTTATTATACAAAATCTTCAATTTATTTGATTGTTTTGGTTATTTATCCTTCCGACCCTTGAAAAATTTCAGCATTTTGCACAATTTTTGGCTCAGTGCGGTATATACGGCAAAAAGGCGCAGGTTTCGGACACCTGCGCCTTCCCATCATATCTACATTTATTACTCATTAGCACCCTTATCCGGGAGTGTGGGCAGGATATCCTCCATGCGCAGCAGCATTGTCGCAACCTGGGCGCGGCTTGCGCCATTAACAGGTCTGAGAGTATTATCCTGATACCCGCGCACTATCCCCGCCGAGCACATCGCGCTCATCGAATCGAGAAGAATCGGGTCAACCGCGTTTTTGTCGGAGAAGGCGGCCAGCACATCGTCCTGCACGGGAATCTCCTTGCCGCATGTGCCGATATAGCGGTACAGCATGGCCGAAAGCGCCTGACGGCTTATGCTGTTGCGGGGGCGGAAGCTGCCGTCGGCGTAGCCGTTTATCACGCCGCAGCTTGATGCCCACGCCAGCGCGTCATAACACCAGTAGTCGCCCGGAACGTCCTTGAAATTTGCTTTAAGCCCGCTCACGTCCGGCTCGCCTGCCATACGGTAGAGCACCGTCACCAGCATCGCGCGCGTTAGCGGCGTATCGGGCGAAAATTCCGTCGCCGTCACACCCCTGAATATCCCCTCGGAAAACACACGGTCTATCGTATCATACGCCCAGTGATCCGTTGTGACGTCGGTGAACACATTGCCGCGCGAGGTATATGTCAGCATTCCGACTATGCCAGGCTGGAAGCTCTGAGCGTAAACACGCGCACGGTAGGTCGTATCCCCCGCAAGCTCGATCGCGCCCTCATAGCGCGTGCTCTCTTTTGTCGGCACGCTGCCGTCGGCGGTGTAATATATCTCAGCACCCGGAACAGAGCTGCTGATAGTCAGCATTCCGTCTGACACCGACATCTCCGGTGCCGGGGCGGGGTTATACTTTACAAGCTTCTCGACGGTATCGGTGCGGATGCCGTTCCATTTGATAACCGTCACCGCCTTGACGTCGGTATCACCGGTGACGATGAAGGGCGCTGTATATTTTGTGCTGTTATTCGGCGTGGGAAGCTGGCCGTTTAGGGTATAGTAAACGCTTCCGCGGCTGTCCCCGCTGATGCTGACGAGTTTGCCATCCGCCGTGTCCTCAACCGTTATGACGGGTTTTTTTACAGCCGGATCGGTGCCGTAGCTGCCCGGATAGCAGGAATAGTACATCTTACCGTTTTGGAGCGCAACTCCCCTGCGCATGAACATCTCGCTCAGTGTCACGAATTCATAGCCCTGCGCCTTGAGCGTGTCGATAGCGCGCAGCGCGGCCGTGACGGAGGTAGAATGCGTATCGTGCAGCAGCGCGATCGAGCCGTCGCGCGCCTGCTTTATAAACTCGTTGTACACGGAATCGGCGTTCTGGCTCTTCCAATCATATGTATCCATCGACCAGTAAAAACACGGCACATTTGCCGCCGCCAGCACGCGGGCGTTCTGATCGCCGTAGGGCGGGCGGAGCATATAGTCAAAATCAATGCCGATAGCCTTGTCGAGTATGCCGTCGTTTTTGGCAAGCTGAGCGCGTATCTGATCGTCGCTGAGGCTGGTCAGCGTCGGGTGGTCGTAGGTGTGGCTTGCTATCTCGTGCCCCTCCTCCCACGCTCTTTTCACGAGCTGCGGGTTATACTCGCTCATCGTGCCGACCATGAAAAACGTGCAGTGTACGCCGCGAGCCTTGAGCCCGTCGAGCAGGCGCGAAGTATTCTTCGACGACGGCCCGTCGTCAAAGGTCAACGCTATAAGCTTGGAACTGTCGGCCTGAGCCTGCACGGGCAGAATGCTTGCCAGCATGAGCACCGCAAGGAACATCGCCGCAAATCTTCTCATCTTTCTCATCTTTAAAACCCCAGCTTTACCATATTATTGTCGCTTGCGAGAGAGCTCATCTCGGAAACGAATAGTATCTCGTCCACGCCCTCATCAGATACGAGCTGCTTCGCAGAGCCGACGTAATAACGCATATCCAGCATTATTATGTTTTCAAAATCCGCCGTCAGGAACGGCACAAGGCTGTTTGCAAACGAGTCCTTTATAATGAGCAGCGTTTTGCCATTGTCACAGCCGCCGCTTATGCGTATCTGCCCGTAGTTGCCGCCCTGAAACACCTTGTATTTGTCCTTCTCGGTCGCCGCCGCAGTGTAGTAAAAATCAGCGTCGCTGCCATCGGCATTTACCTTCACGGTATCAGCAACAGGCGCTATATAAATGCAGTCGCACTGCGCGGCAGGGTCAAGGGTCTTTGAGTAGGTCGTGCCGAGGAAGCTGTCGGAAAAAAGCTCCGGCTGCCCCTCATACGCGCCGTCGGGCATATACGCGCGGTAGGCCGTGTAAGCTCCGTACCATGTCCAGTGGTGATCTGTGCGGTAATATAGCTGCTCGCTTTTATCCGCGCTCAGCGCCGAATACAGGTCGGGCACGCTGATATCCGTGAGGACGGCGCAGGCGGTATCGTACATCGCCTCGGCATCGTACATGACAGCATGCGCGGGAAGCTTATCGCTCATGACGGTACCCGTAGCCGGAACGAGCAGTGCGCTCGTCGGAACGCCGCACTCTTTGGCAAAATCGTTCATAAGTCCGAGGTTTAGCGCGAATTTGCGCTCGTCAACGCTCTCGGGCGTGATCTTTTCCATATAGTAGCCGTCGCTGCCGAGGTAGGCTCCGCCTATATCCCGGAAGCCGGCCGCTTTTTTGATCTGCGTTCCGAGCTGCGTCCACACATCGCGGGCGGGGAACTGGTCGGAGATATAATCGGTCAGCTTCTCCTGAAATCTTCCGCTGAGAACGTCCGCGCTGCTCAGCTCCGGCGCTGTTTGGAGCATGCGGTTTTCGTTATCCGAAAAGCTCCTGTCCTCGCCAAGGAACACAAACGCGCTCGGCAGGATTATCATCGCAAGGAAAAGCGCGATAAATGCAATATAAAACTTCTTCATCTCGCTCACCTCTCAGAATCTGAAGTACAGGAATGGATTGTAGCTGTCGCCTATCAGGAACACCATGCTCAGGCCGAGCAGAAGCAGCGCAGGGACTGCCTTGACTGCAAACGCCGGTTTTTCGCTGAGAGAGCCCGTACACGATGCCATGAGCTTCTTCGGAAGCTCCGTTGAGGCGATGGCGCAGATAACGAGCAGCACGGCCTTGGTTGTAAGCCAATAGAGATCCATGCCGCCGAGAGCTCCGTTTGCGCCGAACATCGAGCCGAGATACGGCAGCAGCACCGTGATATCGTCGCAGGCGAAAATGACCCAGCCTATGACGATGAGCAGCAGCGAATAAATATGCCGCAGGAGCTTCGGCGCTTTGTCAAGCGCTTTTAGCATGAAAAGCTTCTCAAGCAGGAGAATGACAAAGTAGTAAAGTCCCCAGAGTATGAAGTTCCAGCCCGCGCCGTGCCAGAAGCCGGTCAGCGTCCAGACTATGAACAGGTTCAGCGCCTGACGCGCAAGCCCGCGGCGGTTGCCGCCCAGCGGGATATACAGGTACTCTCTGAACCACGTGCTCAGGGTGATATGCCAGCGGCGCCAGAAGTCGGTTATGGACACCGACTGATAGGGATAGCGGAAGTTCTCCGGGAATTTGAAGCCGAACATCCGGCCGAGGCCGATGGCCATGTCGGAATATCCGGAAAAATCAAAATATATCTGGAAGGTAAACGCCACCGCGCCTATCCACGCCGTGAGCGCGGAGCTGTGCCCGCCGAGGGCGTAGATCTCCGACCACAGCGCGCCGATCTGGTTCGCCAGCAGCACCTTTTTGCCGAGGCCGACTATAAAGCGCATCGCGCCCTCGGAAAGATCCTGCATTGTTACGCTTCTCTCGCGAAGCTGACCCTCAACGTCGGCATAGCGGACGATGGGCCCCGCGATGAGCTGCGGGAACATGGAGATGTACATTCCGAAGTCGATTATATTCCGCTGCACCTTCACATCGCCGCGGTAGACGTCGATGGTGTAGCTCATCGCCTGGAAGGTGTAGAACGAAATGCCTATCGGCAGAGCAAGCTTCAGCAGGTCAAAGCCCGTATCGAAGGCGGCGTTTATATTGCTTATGACGAAATCGGTGTACTTGAAAAAGCACAAAAGAGCAAGGTCAATGACGACCGACAGCACCAGCATTAGCTTGAGCCGACGCGTGTTTTGTCTGTTTTTCTCCATGAGCAGGCCGAAAACGTAGTTTATCGTGATGGAAAGCATCATGAGAAGCACATATTTCGGCTCGCCCCAGGCGTAGAAAACAAGGCTGGCGATCAGCAGGAACAGGTTTCTCCCCTTCTTCGGGCAGATATAGTAGCCCAGTAAAACAATGGGCAGGAATATGCAAAGAAAAATCGTGCTGCTGAATACCATCTGTATGTCTCTCCGTTTATTTTGTATTTAAAAATTCATTGAACGCATTTTCGACCGCCGTCGGATCGTCGCACATGATGAGCATAACAAAGCTGCCGTCGGATTTTATCACCGCGCTCTCGGCTCTGCTCATCTGCTCCGGCTCGTATGTTTTATATAGCCTTACGCGCCCTTCAAGATGCTCGCGCAGGCTATCCTCCGCGGCTGGAACATCGGCCTTATCGCGAAGCCTTATAACCGCGATCTCATACGCCATGCCGTCGGAGGCGTAGGCCAGGAAATAGTCCTGAACCTTATTATAATCCAAATTCGACAAATATGAAAATGTTTTTTCACCATTTTCTTCCCAATTTCCGACACAAAGCATCTCGGGAAGCCCGCTGTCGGCTGCAAGCATGGTTTTCTCAAGCTCGTACATGCTGATATCGCTGTCTTTTTCGCCGCAGGCGCACAGCGGCAGGCACAGCGCGAGGGCGCAGAGCATGCTTATGATTTTAGTCTTCAAAGTAAGGCTCATCCTCCTCACCCGAATCTATATCCCCGAAAGCGGAGCTTATGGCCTGCTCTATCTTCTCATACTCATCGTCCGTAAGGTCTACACCCGGCTCATCCGGCTCAAAGCCGTATATGTACACGCAGAGCACATAGCCATCATCGGTCTGGAGCCAGTTCCATTCCATGTACTGTGCGCCGTTATAGCCCGTGCTGTCAAGAACGGAGACTACGCTCTCCATCATCGCGCTGACAATCTGCGCCTCGCTGTCGCCGATCTCCTGTCCGAAGCTGAACGCCGCCACCGACTGCATATTGTCCAGCGCCTCGCGCAGTGACGCAGGCAGAGCGTAGATATCCTCGCACTCGATTCTGTTCATATAAGCGTTATTGTATTTATAGCCCTCCGCCGCAGGGAAGAAGTCGGTGTTCCAGTTCCAACTGCTCATCTGGGCGCTGTCGTTGAGGTTAAAATGCGCATAGTTGCCGCTGCCGGAATCGGAGTAGATATCGGTGTGGTACCAGTCCCCGTCGAGCTTTACAAGGTCCCATGAATGGCACAGGTCGGAATCGTGCACGACCATACAGTCGATATCGAGCATCTGCATGAAAAGTCTGAAGGTCGTGGCGTAGCCCACGCATACGGCATTGTGGTATTTCAGCACGCCGTAGGGATTGTCGCAGTCGGCCTGAGTGTTGGGCACAACAAGCAGCGAACCGCTGTCAAACTCGAGATTGCGCGTCATCCAGTCGTAGACTGCAAGCTCCTTTTCAAAATCGCTCATGCCGTCTTCGACTATCTCGTCGAGCACCGCCGACGCCATATCAAGGGTCTCCTTGTCCTTGTCCGAAAGCCCCGACGTACTGCCAGACTTATACGCGTCGGAAATATTCGTCGTCGCCTTTATCTCGTACTCGCCGCCGATGATAACGCCGTTTTCCTGCGCGACGTCCTCGCTCTCGTTCAGAGCGTTCGACAGTCTCTCGTCCATATTGCCGATCTTATAAAGCATAACCGCGTTGAGCAGCAGCACCAGCACCATAAGCACCGGCACGGCTATGCCCAATACGCTTTTTGTTTTTTCCTTCATTTTAAAGCCTCCTTGCTGAATATACGTCTGCGGGTGAGAAATGTTCCCTCGCCAGACCGTGTGGTCTGTGTGGTTTTAAACCGTACAGTTAATATACGCTCGCCGTATACGCTTGTCAAGTACCTCGCATGTGGAATGCGGATTTTTTAACACTTGCTTAAAAAAGAAAAAGAATATATACTACTTCTACTTAGAAAACATTTCCCGGAGGCGTTATATGACCGATTTGAAATTTTATTTTGACGGCACAAACGGCACGCCGTTTGAGGGTACGGTACCGGTCAGCCTGCTCATATCAAACATCCATGACAGCGACGTTATAAGTACCCTGCCTTTTGAATATTCAGACTCTCTTTTCGCAGGCTCTGCCTGCTCATACAGCCATAGCCTTGCGCTCATGAGCCTCGGCATGACGATGAGCGCATTTACAACGAAGAACGAGGGCGACGGATACATCCGCCGCCTGCTTCACAGCATTGGCTTCGACGACCGCACCATCGAGAGCAAAAAATACGGCAAGCAGAAGCCCTGCGACGATACCTGCGGCTATATTTTTGCCGCAAAGCGGCTGCCGGGGGATTATTTCCTCATCCCGGTCGTTATCCGCAGCCACCGCTACGGCGGCGAATGGGTGAGCAACTCCCACGTTGTTGAGGAGAGCTGCCCCGACTTTGCCTACGGCTTCAAGGCCGCCGCCGACGGCGTTTACGACGCGCTTACAAACTATATCGACAGGCGCGGGTTCGACAAAGACAAGGTCAAACTTTGGGTATGCGGCTTCAGCCGCGGCGGAGCGGTGTCAAACCTGCTCGGCGCAAGGCTCAGCTTTGAGAGCGGGATGAAGAAGGATAACATTTTCGTCTATACCTTCGCGTCGCCCCTCACGGTCTATGACCGCGCAGCCGGGTTTACCGACAACATTTTCAATATCGTATCGGAGATGGATATCGTGCCCCGTATGCCCATGCGCACATGGGGGTTGCGCCGTTATGGTACAGACCTCTGGCTTCCTTGCAGGGCAAGGCGCGGAGACGAGGAATACGAGCGGCTGCTCGAGGCGATGCGCGCCGAGTTTGCGGGGATAATGCGGCAGATAAAGGTCGAGGCGGAGTATACGCCCATCGACGATCAGGAGAAGGCGCTCGACCTGCTTTTCGACTATTCCGACGACCTGCTGTCAAGTCCGGAAAAGTTCCGCGATGAGGGCTATCAGCGGCTTTTCATGGACTACCTGAGAAGCAAGGTATCCGGCAGCGTGGTCGAGCTGCGCAGCTTCTTCCGCTTCCTGCTGTCGGGCAATGAGGAGATGTCGGACAGCCTGTGCTTCCTTATCGAAAACTGGCACGAGCTCAGCCCAATTGAAAAGGTGCAGCACATAGGCGCAACGCTCGCCAAGCGAAAGAGCGGCGACACCGCGCCCGCGACGGAGATAGTCGCTACCTGTCTCGGCATAATGCTTCGCTACGCCAAAAAGATGACCGCCACAAGGTTCACGGGCGGCACGCAGGATTACTACTACCAGCAGCTTGTGACTCTGCTCGTGGACGCATACCACAACGCCGAGCACTCCGCTCTCATGCAGCAGCACTGGCCGGAGGTATACCTTGCCTGGCTCAAGGCCGCGCCCGAGAGCGAGCTTTTCCGCACCGATACCTATGAGCGCCGTTCAATTAAATAGAAATTAAACACACAAATATAATCAGGGAGGCCACACTATGGATAAGACTCTTGTTGTCATGGCGGCGGGGCTTGGCTCGCGCTACGGCGGCGTAAAGCAGATGGAGCGGCTCGGGCCGGACGGCGAGATCCTTATGGAATACGCCATATATGACGCGCTCGCGGCAGGCTTTAACAAGCTCGTTCTGATAGTCAAGCCCGAAATTCTCGGGGACGTCAAAGAGCTTTTTGGCGATCGCATCGAAAAGAGCACCGGCATCAAAATCGACTACGCGCTCCAGACCATCGACCGCTTTACCGGCAGCCGCCCCGAGCTGAGCGCGCGCGTAAAGCCGCTCGGCACCGTCCATGCCGTTATATGCGCCAAGGACGTCATCAAATCGCCCTTTGCCGTCATGAACGCCGACGACTATTACGGCAGAAGCGCGTTTGAGGCCATGAGCGCCGAGCTTGAGAATCTGCATGGCGCAAACGAGGCGACCATGGTCGCCTACCGGCTCAAAAACACCGTCAGCCCGTTCGGAACGGTCACCCGCGGCGTATGCTCTGTAAGAGAAGGGGAGCTCTGCAAGGTCACGGAGACGTACAAGATAAAGCTCATGCCCGACGGCAGCATACGCGACACCTCCGCTTCCGAAGTCGGCGTCGAGCTTGAGCCGGACACCTTCGTGTCGATGAATCTCTGGGGCTATCATCAGGATATCCTGCCGGTCATGGAGCGGTATTTTTCCGCTTTCCTCGCGGCGCTGCCGGAGGGCGACATGAAGGCCGAGTGCCTGCTGCCGACCATGATGGACGATCTGACCGCCTCGGGGAAGATTGGCATATCCGTTCTCAACACAAACGACCGCTGGTTCGGGCTCACCTATAAGGAGGACAAGCCCGGTGCCGTCGAGACGCTCATGCGCCTGCACGGCAGCGGCGTATATCCCCCGACTCTGTGGAATAATTAAAATGAACGCCATGCAGTCAGGCTGCATGGCGTTTTTATTTCGTTTCTACGCTTCAATTAATCATTATTGCGTCAGCCCTACCGTGCGGCGGCTGCCGCCGCTTATTTCAGATACGCCTTTATCTCCTCCGGGGTACCCGTCACGACATACGGGCCGTCGCCGGAATCGGCAAACACAACGTCGTCCTCAATGTATATCTCCATTACGACAACATTCTCGCCGCAGTCAAAGACAAGGTTATAGTCCGGCTCGCCCTCGGGAGCTCGCTTTATATCGGTAAGCGGCGCCATAAGGCTCTTGAGCTTTTCAAGCTCGGCGCTGTCCTCAACATAGTACATATCCCCATAGGCCGAGGCAAAATACGCGCTCTGCGCGTCTATGTCAAGGGTAGCAACACCGTCAAAGCTTTTCTCCGCCTCAGCGTTATCTTCGCCGCGATACATGTCTCCATACTCCCCGTTGACTCCTTTAAGCGCATCATCGTCGGCAATATTGGTTTCCGATTCATTTGCGGCTTTATCGACGCCGGGGTCGTTAAGCAGTCCGGCTCTTGCCCCGACGAACACCACGAGCGCGATGCACGCGGCAGCCGAGAGGCTTTTTATCCACACGCCGCGCTTTCTCTTCGCGGCAATCGCGTTCACCTCACGCATGACGGCGGGAGCGATATGCTCCGGCGGCTCTACCATGCTCTCTGACGCAGCGGAGGATACGGCGGAAAACGCATCATACAGCGCTTTGCACTCAGGGCAATCGGCGATATGCTCCATAAGCTCCGCAGTGTCCTGCTCGCTCAGCTCATCGTCTATGAGGCAGCTTATTTTTTCCCTGTAATACTCGCAGTCTCTCACTCTTCCGCATCTCCTTTCCCTGATATTGACGCAGCGTCGTCCGAAATGTTCCCATCGCCGAGAAGTATGGCGCACAGCCGCTTTCTGGCGCGGAAAATGCGCGATTTGACCGTGCCCTCCTCAACGCTCAGCGTCTGCGCAAGCTCGGCATAGCTCAGGCCGCACAGCTCGCGCAGTACAAGTATTTGCCGCTGCTTGGGCGGGAGCTTTTCCATCCCGCGCCGCACCGCCTCCATGCTGAGTTTTTTCATGAGCACTTCCTCAGGGTTTTGGCTCATATCGGGAAGCTCTATCTCCCCCTCCGCGTCCTCGTTTTCAAAGCTCAGCGGCACCTGCGCTCTGCGCGAGCGGCTGCGCAGGAAATCAAGGCACACGTTTGAGGCTATGCGGTAGATCCACGATGAAAACTTGCTGTCGCCCCTGAAGCTGCCGAGGGCGCGGTATGCCTTTATGAAGGTCTCCTGCGTGATATCCGCCGCGTCGTCCGGGTCTCCGACCATTCGCAGCGCAAGGTTGTATACATTTTTCTCATACGCGGTAACGAGCTGCTCAAAGTCGTTTATATTGCCGTCGAGAACGCTGCGTATTACCCCATTTTCAAAAAATTCAGTCATTTCAAATCTCTCTTTATGCCTTTTTCTATCCTGTGCAGCTCATCGAGGCTCTCCACGCGCACAAGAAGCTGCTTATAGTACCCCGCGTGGGCGACGCCCTTGAGATACCACGGTATCTGATGCCGCGCCTCAAGGCAGGCAAGCCGCTCCCCGAAGCGCTCGGCGTACATCTCCGTCTGGCGCACGGCAAGCTCTATGCGCTCTGAAAGCGGGGGCAGCTCCGGAATGCCGCGCCCCTCAAGCAGGGCGTTTGACTGCTCGAATATCCACGGGTCGCCGAAGCTGCCGCGCCCTACCATTGCAAGCTCGCAGCCCGTGTAGCGCAAAATGTGCTCAGCGTCCTCGGCGGAGAAAATATCGCCGTTTGCGATGACGGGTATATCCACCGCTTTTTTCACATCTCTTATAATATCCCAGTCGGCTCTGCCGGAATACATCTGCGCCCGCGTCCTGCCGTGAACGGCAATTGCGGAGGCTCCCGCCTGCTGCATGAGCCGCGCAAACTCCACGGCGTTGACGCTGCCGCCGTCAAAGCCCTTGCGAAATTTCACCGTCACGGGCACGTCAACGGCCTTAACGACCGCCTCGACTATTCTTGCGGCAAGCCCGGGGTCTTTCATCAGCGCCGAGCCGTCGCCGCTTTTTACTATCTTCCCCACCGGACAGCCCATGTTGATATCTAATATCTCTGCGCCGGAATACTCCAGCGCCATGGGCGCGGCCTCGGCCATGATCTCCGGCTCGTGCCCGAATATCTGAGCAGCGCTCGGATGAAGGCCGGGGTTATACAGCAGCCCCTTTGTTTTCTCGTCCTTATACACCAGCGCCTTTGCGCTGACCATCTCGGTCGTCGTCATGGCGGCGCCAAGCTCTGTACATATCGTTCTGAAGGCAAAATCGCTCACGCCCGCCATGGGTGCAAGGCACAGCCTGCCTTTTATCTCGACATTTCCTATGCTTACCATGTCACGTCAAGCCCCACCGGGCAGTGATCCGAGCCCATGATCT
This sequence comes from Clostridiales bacterium, assembly GCA_004557075.1. Taxonomy (GTDB): domain Bacteria; phylum Bacillota; class Clostridia; order Oscillospirales; family Oscillospiraceae; genus F23-B02. The sequence continues at coordinate 43,008 of SFEX01000018.1, read as the reverse complement.
CCGGCAGTATGTAGGCGTCCTTTATCTTCTCCCTCAGCCTGTCGGACACGACAAAATAGTCAATACGCCAGCCGACGTTGCGCTCTCTCGCGGCGGCGCGGTAGCTCCACCACGAGTACGCGCCCTCCTTATCGGGGTAGAGGAAGCGGAACGAGTCTGTGAAGCCCGCATCCAAAAGCTCCGTAAATTTGCCGCGCTCTTCATCGGAAAAGCCCGGGTTAAAGTGATTTGTCGCGGGATTTTTCAGGTCTATCTCCTCGTGGGCGACGTTCATATCGCCGCACACTATGACGGGCTTTTGCGCGTCCAGGTTGCACAGGTACGCTCTGAAATCGTCCTCCCAGCTCATGCGGTAATCTATGCGGCGGAGAGCATCCTGCGAATTGGGCGTGTAGACGCACACGAGGAAGAAATCCTCATACTCAAGCGTCAGCGCCCTGCCCTCGTCCTCGTGGCCGGGGATGTTATATTTCACGGATAAAGGGGTATGCTTTGTAAAGACCGCAGTTCCGGAATATCCCTTTTTCTCGGCATAGCTCCAGTAGCTCTCATAGCCCGGCAGGTCAAGGCTTATCTGCCCGGCCTGCAATTTCGTCTCCTGAATGCAGAAAAAATCCGCGTCCAGGGCCCAGAAGATATCCTCAAAGCCCTTCTTTACGACGGCTCTAAGACCGTTTACGTTCCAGCTTATATATCTCATTTCTCCGCTCCCCTCGCGTCGGACAGCGCCGCATTGCGCAGGCGCGCAGGCTCTCCCGACGCTCCGTCCTTGGTGTTTTCCGTTTTTTCCGCGACAAGGCGGTTTATCTTAACGCCCTGCGCGTGAAATTTGGCCTCGTAATCTGTCATTACGCCGCACTCGCCCTCGCCGTGCAGATCGTTTGTGAGCTCGCTTATTTCCCAGCCCTCATTTTTTAGTTGTTCAACCGACCACTCAAACAGCGGCAGATTGTCCGTTTTAAAATGTATCTGCCCGCCGGGCGGCAGCAGGTCCGCGTACATCCGCAAAAACCCCGGCGCCGTGAGCCTGTGTTTTGCGTCGCGGCTTTTCGGCCACGGGTCGCAGAAATTTATGAATATCCGGCTTATCTCGCCGGCGGAGAATATCTCCCTGAGCTTCAGCGCATCGCGGGAGATAAAGCGCACATTTCCTACACCGGCGTCACATACCCGCTCCATAGCCGTCACCATCGCGTCCTCGACGCGTTCGATAGCGATCAGCATGTTTTTCGGCTCTGCCTGCGCCGTGCCGAGCGTAAATCTGCCCTTGCCGCAGCCTATTTCAAGCCACAGCTCGTCATAGGCCGGAAACATGGCGCGCCATTTGCCTCTGAGCGCCTCGGGCTGCTTTATCTGCACCCTCTCGCATTTTTCCATGCGGGGGATAAGGTTTGGTTTTTTTCTCATTCGCATAGTCTATCACTCTCCTGTGTATCTCGCCTATGTTAAAATATCATATTCCGCGCAAAACATCAATCCAAATCAGCACCCAATTTTCAACACGAAATTATTCAATTTTTTGATGATTTTGTTCCATTTTATGATAATTTACTACTTGAAACAGCAAAAAACATGTGTTATAATTGCTAAATCAAAAGCAGTACAGTAGTATTCCGTCATACCTGCGCCTTTTAAGGAGTGTTTTAATATGAAGCGCGTAAAAGTTTCCAACAATGTAATCCGCCGCCTGCCGAGATATCTCAGAAAGCTCGACGAGCTTACGGAGGCCGGCATAAGCCGCATTTCCTCCGGCGAGCTTGGCCGTCAGCTTGGCCTCACGCCCTCCCAGATACGTCAGGACTTCAGCTGCTTCGGTGAGTTCGGTCAGCAGGGTTACGGCTATAAGGTAACCGCTCTCCGCGCCGAGATAGCCTCCATCCTTGGTATGGACAGGGGCTTTACCGCTATCCTCATCGGCGTCGGCAACCTCGGCCAGGCACTTATGTGCAACTTCTCTTTCAAAGCCTGGGGCTTTGATCTCAAGGCCGCATTCGATATCAAGCCCGAGATAATCGGCACCGACTATCAGGGCGTTCCCATTCTCGACGTCAAGACTCTGCCTCAGTACCTTTCCGAGAACAAGGTTGACGCTGCGGTACTCTGCGTTCCCAAGGCTCACGCCATTTCCACGACCGAGCTTCTCACAAGGCACGGCATAAACGCGATCTGGAACTTCACCAATGTCGAGCTTACCGAGCCCGAGAGCAGCACCATCGTTGAAAACATCCATTTTTCCGACAGTCTTCTCTCCCTGAGCTACTATATCTCCGAGGATCTCGACGAAAAGGCTGCCCGCGCGGCAAGACTGAACAAGTAAGTTAAAATTTTAAAAACGGGCGGTCTCAAAGGCCGCCCGTTTTTTCATTTTAAAGGAGGTAAACCATGTCCGACACGATAGCCGCCATTGCAACCGGCATGCAGGTATCCGCAATAGGCATTCTGCGTCTGTCCGGCGATATGGCGATCGACATTGCAAACGCTCTTTTCCGCCCCGCGTCAGGCAGGGAGCTTAGCTCTTACCCTGACAGAAAGCTTGTTTACGGCAGTCTGACGGATGCAGGCGGCCAGGTAATAGATATCTGCCTTTGCACCGTAAGCCGCGCACCGAACAGCTACACGGGCGAGAACACCGCAGAGTTTCAGTGCCACGGCTCCCCCGCCGTGCTGCGCGCCGCGCTCGACGCGGTGTTCGCACTCGGCGCAAGGCAGGCGCGAGCCGGGGAGTTTACAAAGCGCGCGTTTTTAAACGGCAGGATGGATCTCACAAGCGCGGAGGCAGTCGCGGATATAATCGACGCGGAGACAGCCGAGGCCGCCAAAAACGCGGCCGGTCAGCTCGGCGGCGCGATATCCCGAAAGATCGAGGCTATATACGGCACGCTTACCGACATCAGCTCCCACTATCACGCGGTGCTCGATTATCCCGACGAGGATATCGAGGATTTTCTCATGGAGCGCTACGCGGACGATATAGCGGCAGCGATAGCAACGCTGGAAAAGCTCGCCGCAAGCTACGCCAGTGGCAGGATAATGCAGGGCGGCATCACCGCCGCCATCGTCGGCAGGCCGAACGCGGGGAAAAGCTCGCTTTTAAACGCGCTGTTGGGATATGACAGAGCCATCGTGACCGATATCCCCGGTACCACGCGCGACACCATAGAGGAAAAGCTTCGCTTAGGCGGCGTGCTGCTGCGCATGACCGACACCGCCGGTTTGCGCGATACCACAGACGAGATCGAACGCCTCGGCGTGATGCGCTCGCGCAAGGCAATGGAAAACGCGGAGCTTGTCATTGCCGTTTTTGACGGCAGCGTCGGGTTCACAGAGGATGACGAGCGGCTGCTGAACGAAGCGGAGCGCGCGCCCCACGGCATTGCGGTCATCTCAAAATCAGACCTCGGCATAGCCGCGCATCTGCCCGAAACAATCATTCCCACGGTCGAGCTTAGTTCCGTCACAGGCGAGGGGCTTGACAGCTTGGGCGAAGAGGTAAAGCGAATGTTCCCGATGCCGGATGCCCCGGCGGGCGAGATACTGACGAACGCTCGACAGGCCGAGGCCGTGCAGCGCGCTCTCGACGCGCTTTACGTCTCCCGCCGCGATATTAACTCCGGCTGCACTCCCGATATCGTACTCACAGAGCTTGAGGAGGCCATGTCCGCCCTCGGCGAGCTTACAGGCCGCACGGTTCGCGAGGATGTTACAAACCGCATTTTTGAGCGCTTCTGCGTCGGAAAATAAAATATTCGCAAGCGAAAAAACCGCAGGTTCTCCTGCGGTTTTTTCGTTTACTTCAGCGTTCCGAGGTAGCCTTCAAGTATCAGGCTCGCGGCCACCGCGTCAACGGTTTTGCGGTGCTTTTTCTCCTTTTTGCCGTTTGCGTGGAGTATGGCGTGAGCCTCGATGCTGCTGCGCCGCTCATCCCACATAACTATTGGAAGTTCGGTCTTTGTGGACAAAAGCTGCGCAAATTCGCGGCATTTTTCCGCCCTCGGCCCCTCGCTGCCGTCCATATTCTTAGGAAGGCCGAGCACAAGGCGCTGCACGCAGCGCTTTTTTGCCTGCGCCGCTATCTCCTCCGCGACAAGCTCCGGTTTTCGCTGCTCGAGCGTCCACGCGTCGCCGACGAGGATGTTCATCTCGTCCGAGACGGCAAGGCCCGTTCTCGCGTCGCCGAAATCTATACCCATGATTCTCAACGCCTCACCTCATTTCAGGCCGAAGCATGCTCTGACCTCGCCGCAGATATACAGCGATCCGCAGGCGCAGACCATGCCGTCAAGCTCCAGCGCGATATCCCGCGCGGTATCAACGCCCTCATGGATGCTTCCGCACACCTGTACCTCTTTGCCGTATTCCTTAAACAGCCCGGCAAGCTCCGAAGCGTCGAGCGCCCTCTCGTTATCCGGCGTGACGCAGACATACGCGTCAAACAGCGGGGCAAGTATATCAACGATTCGGCGGTAGTCCTTATCCTTGAGCACGCCCATGAGCAGCACGCGCCTGCAATCGGGAAAATACTGCTCGATGCTCTCGGCAAGCGCTGCCGCGCACTGCGGGTTGTGCCCTCCGTCTACCACAAACCACGGCTCGTCGGCGTGGACTATCTCAAACCTCGCAGGCCACGATACAGAGTAGAGCCCTGCCTCAACCGCCTCATGCTCTATGCTCCAGCCCTGACTGCGCAGAACCTCGACCGCCTCTAAAACGACGGCTGCGTTGCGGAGCTGATGCGCACCGAGCAGCGACAGAGCATAAGCTTCGCCCTTGTAGGAGAAAACCTGCCCGTCGCGGCTGTCAAACTCCGGCACGATATCATCAAAATCGGGCACCGTCAGCTCCGCGCCGCGCTCATAGCAGACTTCGCGGATTATCTCCATGGTCTCGCCGTACTGCTGGTACAGCACGACCGCCGCGCCGTCTTTGATGATTCCGGCCTTCTCATAGGCTATCTGCTCAAGGCTGTCGCCGAGGATCGCCGTGTGGTCAAGGCCGATGTTCGCGATAACGCAGCAGTCGGGGCAGGGTATGGCGTTGGTGGCGTCGTATCTGCCGCCGAGCCCCACCTCGAGCACCACGATATCGCAGTGCTGCCGCGAAAACCACAGCAGAGCCGCGGCTGTCATCATCTCAAACTCCGTGGGGTGATCGTCCATCGCGTCGGCGGCGGGTTTTATCTCCTCCACCAGCGCTGCGACCTCACTGTCTTCGATCATTTTGCCGTTTATCTGCATTCTCTCATTAAAGCTGCGCAGATACGGCGATATGAACAGTCCCGTTTTCAGTCCGGCCTTTTTGAGGATTGATGCGAGCATCGCGCATATGCTGCCCTTGCCGTTTGTACCGGCGACGTGGACAAATCTCAGCTCCGACTGCGGGTTTCCTAAGCTGCTAAGCAGCTCGTTTACGCGCTCGAGTCCGAGCTTGGAGCTGCGCCACGACACGCCGTTTATATATTCAAGCGCCTGAGTGTAATCCATTTTGTATCTCCGAAGTTTATTTTATAAATCTCTTAATAAAGTCGTCTAACTTTTTCGTGTACGCCTCGGGTGCGGCATACATTGTCTCGATGTGCTTCGCTTTGTCCGTATACAGAAAGTCCTTCTCCCCCGGGCAAAGCTCGTATATGCGCGGCGCCATCGAAAACGGCACCGTGGGGTCGTCCTTACCGTGGACGATGAGCATGGGCGTCCTTGAGTTTTTGACATTCTCGCTCACATTGCTGTCGGCAAGGTCGTAGCCGCCGATGAGCTTGTTAAGCTCGTACATGCTCTTGTACAGCGGCCCGAGCCGGCGCTTTAAAAGCTCCCGGGCGTCTATAAATCCGCTGTCGGAAACGGTGAATTTGACCGTATCCGGCACCCTGTCGCTCATTTTGAGCACCGTCGCGCCGCCGAGGGAAAAGCCGTGCATGATAATCTGAATATTGCTGCCGAACTCGGACTTGAGAAAGCTCAGCCATCTCAGGCAGTCGGCGCTCTCGAACACGTCATAGCCGAAAACCCTGCCGCCGCTTTTGCCGGAGGCGGTATTATCCGGCGCGAAGACGTCAAATCCGCGGCTGTGGTAATATTCAAAGAGCATGCCTGCGGTTTCAATGTGCTCGGAGTGGTAGCCATGGACGATAAACGCGATCTTCCTGCTGAATTTCGCGCCGCAGGGGAAGTAAAAGCCCTGGAGCCGCTCGCCGCGCTCGGATCTTATCGTGTAGCACAGGCGCACGCAGGAGCGCAGCCGCTCCGCCGCGCCGTCGCGGTAGGTATAGTAGCCCTCCTCGTGGGTCTTCCTGTCAAAAAGCGCAGTGCTTAAAAGCGAGCGGCGTCTGAGAAACGTGAATCTGTATATATCCGCCGCGACATAGACAGGGCTTGCCGCAAGCGCCGCCAAAAGCATCTTTTTATTATTCATATCAGCTCACCGGAAGCAGCGCCCCCACGCTTGAGAGCAGCGAAAAGGCGATGACGAGTATCTGGAACATGAGCGAGCCGAGCTTTCCGCAGATCGGGGACGTGCCCGTGCGCTTGCGCGAGAGGTTATAGGCTATGATGATGCCGATGCCGGTCACGACCTGGATAACGCTTGCAAAGCGCGTGAAGCCGACAAAGCTGCTTATCCCGAACAGCGCCAGCAGCAGGCAGGGCGCGGAGGCTGCAAGCCAGCTTATATTCTTGCTCCAGCTCGTCTGCTCGCCGACAATGTCGCGCAGGTTAAGCGTGTTTGCCCAGAACGAGGTTGCGAGCGCCAGCAGTGTAAACACATAGCCGACGATGCTGACCCAGCCGCCCAAATGGCGGGAGAGATCGACAAGAGCTCCGTCCTCGGTGATATCCCCGCCCGCTCCGAGCAGGGTCATGATCGTGATGATGAAAATAAGTCCCGCGTTTATCGCAAGTCCGACTGCGATGGCGGCTCTTATGCGCTTTGCGTCGCCCTTGAGTCCCTTTACCACCTGCGGAGTGCTCATGACCGCCGAGAGCGAAAACGATATCATACCAAACAGCGCCAGAGCGTTGTTAAGACCGCGCCAGCCTGACGGCAGTGCGCTCGTCTCCCTGAGCAAAGTTGCGACAAGAAGAATGCCGACAACGCCGATCATGGAGCCGACGGCTATCTTTTCGCAGATGCCGACAAGCTTCATGCCGACAAACACAACACCCGCACCCAGCGCGTAGAAAATGAGCATACCGGCGATATCCGGCAGCCCCAACCAGCTTCTGAACACCGCCGCCGCGCCGGTAAGAAACGCGCTGACGTTCACGATGACCGACACACCTAAAAGTATAAATGCCGTCCAAGTGAAAATGGTTTTTATCTTACCGGAGAACAGCTCCGCGTCAAGGCACTTGACAAACTGCGCGCCGTCGTTGTTATAGCTCAGCTCCGCGATGATAAAGTGCAGCACGAGCGCGACCACATAGCCCAGCAGCAGTATGCCGACAGTCTCACGGAAGCTGTTGTGAGACGCGAGATACGGCACCGACAGGATGCCCGCGCCGACGCCGTGGCCGACTATAATGCTGGCCGCTTCAAAGAATGTTAGCTCGGATTCCCCTTTTATTTTGCCCATATGTATACCTCACCATTTTAGCTATAATTATGTATTTTAACATGCCTTCCCAAAATAAGCAACCGCAATACACATTATATAGTAAAGGCAGAGGTTTCTTCCTCTGCCTTGCTCTCGATTCAGCTCTCCATTTGTTTTCCGAGGAAGGACGCGACGGTCTGTGCAAGCTTGAGCTCGACGTCGCTTCCGGCGGCGCCGCCCTGGGATATGAACAGCACGCAGCCGAGGATATCACCCTCGCTTATAATGGGGGCTGCGACCGATACGCCGTAGTGCTCGTCGCCGTCTATGACCTGCATCATGCTCCCGCCCTCGTGGCGGTAGACGCTACGGCCTTCCATGATGCGCTCAAGGCTGCTTGATACGCGCTTATCCATAAGCTCGCGCTTTGCCCCGCCGGATATCGCAATTATGCTGTCGCGGTCGCACACGGCGGCGATGCCGTTTGTGGACTTGTGCAGGCTCTCGCAGATTTGCGACGCGAAATCGCTCAGCTCGCCAATGGGTGAGTATTTTTTAAATATGACCTCGCCGTCGCGGTCTGTGAATATCTCCAGCGGGTCGCCCTCGCGGATGCGCATGGTGCGGCGGATCTCCTTGGGTATGACGACCCTGCCTAAGTCGTCGATTCTTCTCACAATTCCTGTAGCCTTCATGTATTTCTTTCTCCTTTTTTGTACAAGTTTCTGCCATGCTATTATTTGCAGTCCGTGGCAAATTATTTATGCGGGGCAAGGGAAAATTTTTTCACAAAAAGAAGAAAAAACCGTCCATGATAAAATCACGGACGGTGAAATTTTGAATTTATCTGTCGGCTTTTGTATCGCAGTACAGGCAGCGGTAGCCGCTGTTTGTCAGCACGAAAATGTGCTCGATCTCCTGCTCGGTCGTTGTGATGCAGCGGGGGTTTTTACATTTAATTATATTCGTCAGTCTGCGCGGCAGGGCGATATGCTTTTTCTCGACCGTTTCGCCGTTTTTTATGACATTGACGGTCGCGTTCGGGCTGATGTATCCGATGACGTCAAAATCCATGTCGATATCGGCGTCAATCTTTATTATATCCTTCTTCCCCATCTTACCGCTCGGCGCGTTTTTTATGACCGCCACGGAGCAATCGAGCGAGTCAAGCCCTAATATGCCGTAAAGCTCCATGGCTTTGCCCGCGCTTATGTGGTCGATGACAACGCCGTTTTTTATGCTGTCAATATTCACGCTCTCACCCCCAGAAGCTTCATGATAAGCGCCATGCGGATATACCTGCCGTACCTTGCCTGACGGAAATAGCAGGCGCGGGGGTCACTGTCAACGGCGGTGGATATCTCGTTTACCCTCGGCAACGGGTGCATAACTATCATATCCGGCCTTGCAAGGCGCATTTTCTCCGCCGTGAGAATGTAGCTGTCCTTGAGGCGCAGATAGTCCTCCTCGTTGAAAAAGCGCTCGCGCTGAACTCGGGTCATATACAGGATATCAAGCTCGCCGATGACGTCATCGAGCGATGTGCTCTGGCAATATTCAATGTGCTTATCCTTGATATACTCCTGCTTGACAAAGCTCGGCAGCTTCAGCTCCTCCGGGGAGATGAGCACGAATTTCACGCCCTCGTAGCGCGACATTGCCTCGATCAGGGAGTGGACGGTTCGGCCGAACTTCAGATCGCCGCACAGGCCGATGGTGAGATTATCAAAGCGTCCCTTTTCATGGTGGATGGTGAGCAGGTCTGTAAGGGTCTGCGTGGGGTGATAGTGCCCGCCGTCACCGGCGTTTATTACAGGCACGGCCGAGTGCATGGACGCGACGAGCGGCGCTCCCTCCTTCGGGTGGCGCATTGCGATTATATCGGCATAGCTGCTGACTACAGCCACGGTGTCGGCAATGCTCTCGCCCTTCGCGGCGGAGCTGGAGCCTGCCTCCGAAAAGCCCAGCACGCTGCCGCCAAGACCCAGCATCGCAGACTCAAAGCTAAGCCTTGTGCGCGTTGACGGCTCGAAAAACAGCGTCGCCAGTATCTTGTGCTTGCAGGCCTCCTGATATTTTTCGGGACAGGCGATTATATCGTCGGCAAGGGCGACAAGCTCGTCTATCTCCTCGACCGTGAGGTCGAGAATGTTGATAACATTTTTCATTTGACTATCCAGCTTTCGTCGGAGGGGTTATTGCGGAAAGCAAGCAGCCGCGCAATATCCTCGGGTCTGATATAGTTCTCCTCGGCGGCGATCTGCGCGATCACGTCGAAGTTTGTGAGGCTTATATTCTTGACCTCTGCCGCCGCAAGGCGCTCAAGGCCCTTGCTCATGCCGTAGGTGAAAATGCTCACAACGCCCAAGACCTCGGCTCCCGCCTCGCGCAGAATATTCACGACTTCGATGACGCTGCCGCCCGTGGATATGAGATCTTCCACAACGACGACCTTCTGTCCCTTTTCGAGCCTGCCCTCTATCTGGTTTTTGCGGCCGTGGTCCTTTGCGCCGGAGCGCACATAGCCCATGGGCAGATCCATTATATGCGCGGTGATGGCGGCGTGGGCGATACCGGCGGTGGAGGTGCCCATAAGCACTTCCGCCTCCGGGTACTCGCGGCGTATCGTCTCGGCTAAAGCGTTCTCAACATGATTACGCACCTCGGGCGCCGTGAGGGTCAGGCGGTTATCGCAGTAGACCGGGCTTTTAATGCCGCTTGCCCATGTGAACGGCTCGTCCGGGCGGAAAAACACCGCTTTTATTTTCAAAAGATCCTGTGCTATAAGCTTCTGTATATCGGTCATATCTTTCACCTCAATCAACAAATTCCACAACGCAGCGCTCATACGCAGCAACGGGGTCGGGAGCCGCCGTGATCGGTCTGCCGACGACGATGTAGTCAGAGCCGGCTTTCTTTGCCTGAGCCGGGGTCATAACGCGCTTCTGATCGCCGGTATCGCCGCCTGCAAAGCGCACGCCGGGCGTCACCGTCACAAAGCCCTGCCCGCAGTGCGAGTGCACCTTTCCCGCCTCGAGCGGCGAGCACACAACGCCGTCAAGTCCGGCGTCGGCGGCTGTCTTTGCGTAGTGCATCACGACCTCGTCAATGGGTCTTTCAATCAGCAGGTCGCGCTCCATGCTCTCCTGATCGGTGGAGGTAAGCTGCGTCACGGCGATGAGCATCGGGCGGCTGCCGTCGGCTCGTGTAAGACCTTTGATCGCGGCCTCCATCATCGCCCTTGTACCGGCGGCGTGGACGTTGCACATATCAACATCCAGCTCCGACAGCACGCGCATGGCCTTCATCACGGTGTTGGGGATATCGTGCAGCTTCAGATCGAGGAAAATTTTGTGTCCCCGCGCCTTGATATCCCGCACTATCTGCGGCCCCTCGGCATAGAAAAGCTCCATGCCTATCTTCACAAATGGCTTTGCGCCCTGAAATTTATCTAAAAACTCCATTGTCTGCTGCCGGCTTGCGAAATCGCAGGCAACAATTACGTCCTTACCCACGGTGGGCACCTCCTATAATGTCTTTGAGACTGTTTATTTCATACTTTTCCATGGCTTCCGGCAGAGCCTCGACCGCTTTTTTGCAGGCAAAGGGGTCTTTAAGATTTGCCGCTCCCATGCCCACGGCGCTCGCTCCGGCGAGCATCATCTCTATCACGTCCCCGGCCGAGCTTACCCCGCCCATGCCGATTATCGGGATGTCCACCGCCTCATACACCTGATACACCATACGCAGCGCAACGGGGAACACCGCAGGGCCGGACAGCCCTCCCGTTGTGTTCGCGAGCACCGGACAGCGGGTTTTGAGATCTATCCTCATGCCCATGAGGGTGTTTATCATGCTTATGCCGTCGGCTCCCGCGCTCTCGCAGGCTCGGGCTATGCTCACAATATCCGTTACATTGGGGCTGAGCTTCATGTAAACGGGCTTTTTCGTTACCGACTTTACCGCTCTTGTGACCTCTGATGCCGACTCAGGCTGCGTTCCAAAGCTCATGCCGCCGTTATGCACGTTCGGGCAGCTAATGTTTACCTCGATTATACCTACGTTATCGCAGTCATCGAGCTTTGAGCAGCAGGCAACATACTCGTCTATCGAAAAGCCGCTGACGTTGGCGATGACGGGCTTTTGAAAATATGTCTTTATCTCCTGCAATTCATGCGCTATGACATGGTCGATGCCGGGGTTTTGCAGCCCGACGGCGTTTAGCATCCCGCCGCAGCATTCGGCTATCCTCGGCTGGGGATTTCCGAAACGGGGTGAGAGCGTCGTTCCCTTGAACGCAAACGAGCCGAGGCAGTTTATATCGTAAAGCTCCGCAAACTCCCTGCCGTAGCCGAAGGTGCCGGAGGCGGGAATGACGGGGTTTGAAAGCGTAAGGCCGGACAGGCTCACTTTTGTGTCCATATCACTTCTCCCCTTTCAAACACAGGTCCGTCCCTGCACACGCGCTTTGCGCCGGATATCGTCTCGATGCTGCATCCCATGCACGCGCCGAAGCCGCAGCCGAGCGCTGCTTCAAGCGACATTTCGCCGCCGCTGACGGCTGATTTCTCCACGGCTCTGAGCATTGCCTCGGGGCCGCAGGCGTAAAAATAGCTGTAGTCTGTGCGCGCCATAAGCTCCGTCACAATCCCCTTTTCGCCAAGGGAGCCATCCTCGGTGCAGACGAGCACTCTCGCGCCGGCCTTTTCAAGCTCGGAGATAAGTATACTCTCGGCTTTGGTTTTAAAGCCCAGCACCGCCGTGACGCTTTTGCCCTCAGCTACAAGCGCTCTGGCGAGATACAGCAGCGGCGTTGCGCCCATGCCGCCGCCTATGAGCAGCGGTCTGTCGCCGGCTTTTTCCGTGTCAAAGCCGTTGCCGAGGCCGGTCAGGGCGCTCAGGCGCTCGCCGCGCCCTAAAGAGCTCATTTTCTCCGTTCCGCCTCCCGTGACGCGGTAGCACACCGTAAGGCTTCCCCTATCCCTGTCGCACACCGAAAACGGACGGCGCAGGAAAAAGCTCTCGACGCTTATGCTCACAAACTGTCCCGGCCTTGTGACGGCTGATGTATCGCCCTCAAGGCGCATTTTAAAAACGCCCGGCGCTATGGCGGCATTTTCTTTTACGGTAAATAAGACTTCCTTCATGAATCTATCGTGGATATCTCCATCGTTATCTCCTCGAGCACATCCAGCAGCACGCGGACGGTGTCAAGGGAGGTGAATATCGTAACGCCATTTTCGGTTGCGCAGCGGCGGATCTCCAGTCCGTCGGAGGCGGATGAAACGGAGCTGTAGTCTCTGGTGTTGAGCACATAGCTTATATGCCCCTGACGTATGGAGTCGATTATCTCGCTGCTGCCCTCGGAGAGCTTTTTGCGCACTCTGGTGCGGATGCCGTGCATTTTCAGGAACGCGGCCGTGCCGCTCGTGGCCTCGATATTGAAGCCGAGATTATAGAAGCGTCGGATAAGCGGCAGTGACTCCTCCTTATCCTTGTCTGCAATGGTCGCAAAGAGCGTACCGTAGTTTACGACCTGCATTCCGGAGGCCTGCAAAGCCTTGTACAGAGCGCGGTTTAGCTTTTTGTCGTAGCCTATGGCCTCGCCGGTGGATTTCATCTCCGGAGACAGGTAGGCGTCCATACCCCTGAGCTTCGAGAACGAGAACGCGGGAACCTTGACATACCACTTTTCCTTGTCGCCGGGATAGGGCGTGTTTATCCCCTGCTCTCTGAGGCTCTTGCCAAGAATGACCATGGTGCCGATATCGGCAAGGCTGTAGCCTGTGGATTTCGACAGGAAGGGCACTGTGCGCGACGAGCGCGGGTTTACCTCGATGATGTACACATTGTTGCTCTTATCGACGATAAACTGAATGTTGTAAAGTCCCTTTATGCCTATGCCAAGTCCTAAACGGCGGGTGTATTCCAAAATTGTGCTGCGCACGTTCCAGTTGAGCGAGAAGCTGGGGTAGACGCTTATAGAGTCGCCGGAGTGAACGCCCGTGCGCTCGACAAGCTCCATGATTCCCGGCACGAACACGTCGGTGCCGTCGCAAACGGCGTCGACCTCGACCTCGCGCCCTTCGACATATTTATCGACAAGCACCGGACGGTCGCTGTCGATATCGACGGCAGTCCTGAGGTACTGGCGAAGCTGCTCCTCGTTTGCGACTATCTGCATAGCCCTGCCGCCGAGCACGAAGCTCGGTCTGACCAAAACGGGGTAGCCGATCTCCGCCGCCGCTTTCACGCCGTCCTCGACGTTCGTGACGGCGCTGCCGCGCGGCTGGGGGATATGCAGCTCCTCAAGCAGCTTTTCAAACAGGTCGCGGTTTTCCGCCCTGTCTATCGCCTCGCAGTCGGTGCCGATGATCTTCACCCCGCGCTTATGCAGAGGCTCGGCAAGGTTTATCGCCGTCTGGCCGCCTAAGGACGCTATAACGCCGATGGGCTTTTCCGTCGCTATGATATTAGACACATCCTCGGGCGTGAGCGGCTCGAAATACAGCTTGTCCGAGCAGGTGTAGTCGGTCGATACCGTCTCGGGATTGTTGTTTATGATTATGGCCTCGTAGCCGGCTTTTTTTATCGTCATGACGGCGTGAACGCTCGAGTAGTCAAACTCAACGCCCTGACCTATGCGTATCGGTCCCGCGCCGAGGACGATTATCTTCTCCCTGTCGGTTACGACGGAGCGGTTTTCACCCGTATAGGATGAGTAGAAATACGGGATATACGCGCCCGTGTGCAGGGTATCGGCCATGCGGTAGACCGGCATCAGGCCGTTTTCGCGGCGGAAGTTGAATACAGCCGTCTCGTCGGCATTCCAGAGCGAGGCGATATACTTATCGCCAAAGCCCATTTTCTTTGCTTCGGTAAGGATCTCAATGTCAAAGGGCGCGGCGGCGACTACGCTCTCCATGTCCACTATCTTCTTGACAGACTCGAGGAAGTAGGAGGTTATCTTCGTCACGTCGTGTATCGTCTCAACATCCGTACCGAGGCGCAGGAGCTGGGCTATCGCAAATATATTGTCGTCCCTGAAGCGGCTTATATACTCCATGAGCTCTGATTCGCTCATATCGTCAAACTTTGCAAGCCGGAAGTGGCAGGCGCCGATCTCGAGCGAGCGCACGGCCTTGAGCATGCACTCCTCAAGGTTTGAGCCTATACCCATAACCTCGCCCGTGGCCTTCATCTGAGTGCCGAGGTCATTTGATGCCGTGGCGAACTTATCGAAGGGGAAGCGCGGCAGCTTCGCGACGACGTAGTCGAGCACAGGTGCGGTTGCGGCGGTGGTGTTGGCAATGGCTATCTCGTCAAGGCTCATGCCTACGGCGATTTTCGCCGTGACCTTGGCTATGGGGTAGCCGCTGGCCTTGGACGCTAAAGCCGAGGAGCGCGACACACGGGGGTTTACCTCGATGAGATAATACTCCGAGCTTTCGGGATTGAGCGCAAACTGCACATTGCAGCCACCCTCGATTTGCAGGGCGCGGATGAGGCGTATGGCGCTGTCGTTTAGCATATTAAGGTCATGATCGTTCAGGGTCATGATGGGCGCGACAACGATGCTGTCGCCCGTGTGTACGCCGACGGGGTCCACGTTTTCCATGCCGCAGATGGTGATGACCTTGTCCTCGCCGTCGCGCATCATTTCAAACTCTATCTCCTTGAAGCCCTTGACGCTCTTTTCAACAAGCACCTGATGCACCGGGGAGAGAGTGAACGCGTTGTGTCCTATCTCCTCAAGCTCGGCCTCGTCGTTTGCAAAACCGCCGCCTGTGCCGCCTAAGGTAAACGCCGGGCGCAGCACGACGGGGTAGCCGATGCGTTCCGCCGCAGCCTTTGCCTCATCGACGGAATAGGTTATCTCCGACGGTATCGTCGGCTCGCCTATGCTCTGGCACAGCTCCTTGAAAAGCTCCCTGTCCTCGGCCATCTCTATGCTGCGGCTGGAGGTGCCCAAAAGCTCCACCTGACACTCGCGCAGTATTCCCTTTTTCTCAAGCTGCATCGCCATGTTAAGACCTGTCTGGCCGCCGATGCCGGGGATTATCGCGTCCGGGCGCTCATAGCGCAGTATTTTTGCAATATATTCAAGCGTGAGCGGCTCCATATATACCTTGTCGGCTATGGTGGTGTCGGTCATTATCGTCGCGGGGTTTGAGTTGCACAGAAGCACCTCGTAGCCCTCCTCCTTCAAGGCAAGGCATGCCTGAGTACCGGCATAGTCAAACTCGGCGGCCTGGCCGATGACGATGGGGCCGGAGCCGATTATCATTACCTTTTTGATGTCCGTTCTTTTCATTGCTTTTTATCCTCCGGAATATTGTATACTGTTTTGCTCTCCGATACCGTCAGGACGCATCTTGCAAGCACTCTGCGCCCGTCGAACGGAGTTGCCCTGCCCATGCTTTTAAAGCGCGTGGGGTCTATATCATGCTCTTTGCCGAGCTCAAACACCGTAAAGCCGTTTGGCGCAAGCCCGAAGCGGCGGCGCGGAGCAAGGCTCATGAGCTGCACGAGCTTTTCAAGGCTTATAACGCCCTTTTGCACAAGCTCCGTGTACAGCACGGGAAACGCCGTCTCAAGTCCGACAACGCCCATCAGACTTTTCTCAAGCCCGTGGGATTTCTCCTCGCGTGAGTGCGGCGCGTGGTCTGTTGCTATCATGTCTATCGTGCCGTCGCGTATGCCCTCGATAAGCGCGGCGCGGTCGTCTCTTGAGCGCAGGGGCGGGTTCATCTTGAATCTGCCGTCCTCTTGCAGATCGTCATCGCAGAGCACGAGATAATGCGGCGCCGTCTCGCAGCTAACATCAAGCCCGGCGGCCTTGGCTCGGCGTATAAGCTCAACGCTCTCTTTTGTTGAGATATGGCAGACGTGGTAGGCGCAGCCGGTCTCGGCGGCAAGGCGCAAATCGCGCTCTATCTGCTTATACTCGCTGGCCGAGGATATCCCCCTATGCCCGTGTCGGGCCGCGTATGCGCCGTCGTGGATATATCCGCCGAAAAGCCGGCTGTTATCCTCGCAGTGGGCGGCGATGATTTTCCCGAGAGAGCGCGCCTTGAGCATAGCGTCGCGCATGAGCGCTTCGCTCTGCACGCCCCGGCCGTCGTCGGAAAACGCGCAGACAGCGTCCGCCATGCCCTCCATATCCGAAAGCTTTTCGCCGTTTTCGCCCCGGCTTATCGCGCCGTAGGGGATAACCTGAATGCTCGCCCCGGCGCGGATAAGCTCGAGCTGGCGCTCAAGGTTTTGCACGCTGTCCGGTACGGGGTTTAAATTCGGCATCGTGCAAACTGTTGTATAGCCTCCGGCGGCGGCTGCTGCGGAGCCTGTCGCAATAGTCTCCTTATATGAAAATCCCGGCTCTCTGAAATGCACATGCACATCACAAAAGCCGGGAAAAACAGCATATTCACATGAATCGGAGGGCACGAAGCCAAAGTCTGACAGCGAGATCGAATTATCTGTGAAGAATGTTATCTTGCTCATACATCTCACCTCACAAAAAAATCTTGCCGGGCACGGCAAGACAGCGGGGCGCGCGTGAGGGTGCATTTGACCCGCACGGCATATATAAGCAATCTTGCCGGCATCTCGTACCGACTTAAAAATTAAGAGCCCCTGTCAACTATACCTGACAGACAAAAATTTCGTCGGGTTTTGCCCGTTTTTATTGCAAATCGTTAAATAATTGAAAAATGCGCGGAATCCGTTGACAAAGCCGATAAATTATAATTAAATAGGCTCAAAAGCAAACACTCCCTGCAACTGACGGAATTTCGTGGAGCACCACGGGGAAACAGGGGGCGAGCAGTTTTAATGCCGACCGTCTGGGTGCACTTAGTCTTATGAGCTAAGTGCGCTCTTTAGTTTTTTGCGGCGGCTTTCCGATCTCGACGCATTATTGAGGAGGAGCATGATGAAAAAGATTGGAATCGTCATGGGCAGCGACAGCGACCTGCCCGTGGTCAAAAAAGCGATCGACACGCTAAATGAGCTTGGCGTGCCTTGCGAGGTGCACGTCTATTCGGCGCACAGAACGCCCGACGAGGCGCGCGATTTTGCGCTGCACGCCCGCGAAAACGGCTTCGGCGCTATAATCGCCGCCGCAGGCATGGCAGCGCACCTTGCAGGCGCCATAGCCGCAAACACAACCCTTCCCGTTATAGGGATACCCTGCAAATCAAAATATCTTGACGGCATTGACGCCCTTCTGTCCACCGTGCAGATGCCCTCCGGTATACCCGTGGCGACTGTAGCGATCGACGGGGCTGTCAATGCCGCTCTGCTTGCCGCCCAGATTTTGGCGGTAGAAGACGCCGAGCTTGCCAAAAAGCTCGATGCAAAGCGTGCCGAGGGCAGGGCGGCGGTCCTTGCCAAGGATGAAAAGCTATCCAAAGAAATTAACAATAAATAAAAAGGAGATTTTATCATGGAACTCGTTTACACCGGAAAGACAAAGAACGTTTACGCACTGGAAAACGGAAACTACCTGCTCAAGTTCAAGGACGACTGCACCGGCAAGGACGGCGTGTTTGACCCGGGCGAAAACTCCGTCGGCCTGACCATCGAGGGCGTGGGCGATGTAAATCTCCGTATGTCCATATATTTCTTTGAGAAGATAAACGCCGCCGGAATAAAGACCCACTATGTCTCCGCCGACCTTGAGAACACCACCATGGAGGTCCTCCCCGCAAAGGTATTCGGCAAGGGTCTTGAGGTCATCTGCCGCCACAAGGCAGTCGGCAGCTTCTACCGCCGCTACAGCGATTACATAGAGCTTGGCGCAGACCTGCCCGCATACGTTGAGACGACCTTCAAAAACGACGAGAAGGGCGATCCCCTCGTCACCCGCGACGGCCTTATCGACCTCGGCGTTATGAGCGGCAAGCAGTACGACGACATCAAGGCCATGACCCAGAAGATCACCAAGATCGTAGCGGACGACCTGCTTGAGAAGGGTCTTGTACTCTACGACATCAAGTTTGAGTTTGGCTACGACGCTGACGGCTCTGTCATGCTCATTGACGAGATAGCATCCGGCAACATGCGCGTATACAAGGATGGAGAGTATGTCGATCCTATGACCCTCTCCAAGCTGTTTTTTGAGAAGAACTGATTTTTTGATTTAAGGAGACTACCATGGGAGGCTTTTTCGGAGCAGTCGGAAAAAAGGACGTGACGAGCGACGTTTTCTTCGGAACGGACTATCACTCTCACCTCGGCACCCGCAGCGGCGGCATGGCTGCTTATGACAGCGTTATCGGCCTGCAGCGCAACATACACAATATTGAAAATTCACCGTTCAGGACAAAGTTTGAGCACATATTCGACGAGATGCGCGGCACCGCCGCCATCGGCGGCATAAACGATACCGACCCTCAGCCGCTGCTGATACGCTCTAACCTCGGCACCTATGCCATCTGCATAGTCGGCGTTATCAACAACGCCGAAGCGCTCATCGCGCAGTATCTGTCCTTCTCCGGCGGACACTTCGGCGCCATGACCGGCGGCCGCGTCAACACTACAGAGCTTGTCGCGGCGCTCATAAACCAGAAGAGCAGCTTCGTCGAGGGCATAAGCTTTGCGCAGAAGGTCATCGAGGGCACGGCGTCCATACTCATCCTCACCGGCTACGGCAGCATCATCGCCGCCCGAGACAGGCTGGGCAGGCTCCCCGTCGCAATCGGCAAGTCCGAGGACGGCTACTGCGTGTCCTTCGAGGCATTTGCCTACAAAAAGCTCGGTTACGCAGACGAGCGGGAGCTTGGCCCCGGCGAGATCGTCGAGCTGACGGCAGATAAATTAAAGCAGCTCAAGGCTCCCGGCAAGGAGATGCGCGTATGCTCGTTTTTGTGGACATATTACGGCTACCCGACCTCGAGCTACGAGGGCGTGAACGTTGAAACGATGCGCTACCGCAACGGCGAGATACTCTCCGAAAACGACTGCGACAGTGAGTTTATAAACGATATAGACTACGTCGCCGGCGTGCCCGATTCCGGCACTCCCCACGCCATCGGCTACGCAAACCACAGCCATCATCCCTTTGCAAGACCTTTCATTAAATATACCCCGACATGGCCGCGCAGCTTTATGTCCGCAAAGCAGGCCGACCGCAGCCGTGTCGCCAAAATGAAGCAGATCCCCGTGCATGAGCTTATCGAGGGCAAGAACCTGCTGTTCGTGGACGACTCCATCGTCCGCGGCACTCAGCTTCGGGAGACGGTCGAGTTCCTGTACGAAAACGGCGCAGCCTCCGTGCACATCCGCTCGGCCTGCCCGCCGATCATGTACGGCTGCAAGTATCTCAACTTCTCCCGCGCCACCAGCGACATGGAGCTGATAACCCGCGCAACCATTGTCGAGCTTGAGGGCGAGGAGGGGCTTGAGCACATCGATGAATACTGCGACCGCTCTTCCGAGCGCGGCAAGTCTCTGCGCGACGCTATATGCAAAAAGCTGCATCTTGCATCACTTGAATTTCAGACCATAGAGGGCGTATACGAGGCCATCGGCCTTGAGCCCTGCAAGCTGTGCACCTACTGCTGGAACGGGAAGGAGTAAACGCTATGATCGAAAATTCCAAGTCTCTCAGCTACGCCGCCGCCGGCGTGGATATAACGGCCGGCTACAGGGCGGTGGAGCTTATGAAAAGCCACATCGCCCGCACGATGACGGCGGGAGTATGCTCCGACGTTGGCGGCTTCGGCGGCCTGTTTGAGCTTGATCTCGAGGGCATTGCAAAGCCCGTGCTCGTCTCCGGAACCGACGGCGTCGGCACAAAGCTGAAGCTTGCGTTTTTAATGGACAAGCACGATACCGTCGGCATCGACTGCGTTGCCATGTGCGTCAACGATATCATCTGCTGCGGCGCAAAGCCCCTGTTTTTCCTTGACTATATCGCCTGCGGCAAGAACATACCCGAGCGCATTGAGAGCATCGTCTCCGGCGTATGCGAGGGCTGCGTGCAGTCCGGCGCGGCGCTCATAGGCGGCGAGACCGCCGAGATGCCCGGCTTCTACCCCGAGGACGAATACGACCTTGCCGGTTACTGCACCGGCATAGTAGACAAAAACAAAATAATCGACAACGGCAAAATGGACGAGGGCGACGTTATCATCGCCCTGCCCTCCTCCGGCGTTCACTCCAACGGCTTCTCGCTCGTGCGCAAGGTTTTCGACGTTGAGAACGCAGACCTGAAAAAGCCCCTGCCTGAGCTTGACGGAAAAAGCCTCGGCGAGACGTTGCTGACCCCGACGAAAATATATGTAAAGCCCGTGCTCGAGCTTCTGAAAAAGGTCAAGGTCAAGGGTATATCCCACATAACCGGCGGCGGCTTTTACGAGAACATCCCCCGCTCGATACCCGACGGTCTGTGCGCCGAGATAGACAAAAGCGCAGTACGCGTGCTGCCGATATTCAAGCTCATCGCAAAGACGGGCGGCATATCCGAGCGCGATATGTTCAACACCTTCAACATGGGCGTCGGCATGAGTATCGTAGTGTCCGCCGAGGACGCGCCCCTTGCGCTTGAAATTCTGCGCGCACAGGGCGAGGACGCTTACACCATTGGCCGCATAGTGCGCGGTCAGGACAAGATAAAGCTATGCTGAGGGATATTTTAAGCGGCATGGCCGCAGGATTGCTCGTCTCCCTCGGCGGCGCAGTGTTTCTAAGCTGCGACTCCAAGTACATCGGCGCGCTGATGTTCTGCGTGGGACTTACATTTATATGTATGCGCGGCTACGCCCTGTTCACGGGCAAGGTCGGCTATATCCCCGGCAGCCACACGAAGGCCGATGTTCAGCTTCTTTTCGCCTGCCTTTTGGGAAACCTCATAGGCTGCGTTATAACGGCATACGCTCTGCGCTGCGCAACTCCGTCAGTTGCGGACAACGCGCTGGCGCTGTGCACGGCAAAGCTTGAGCAGACTACCGCGCAGACCTTCATCCGCGCAATATTCTGCGGGATGCTCGTATACCTCGCTGTGGCGGTATACCGCGATAAAGGCTCCGTCATCGGAGTGCTGCTGGGAATCCCCGCGTTTATCCTCTCGGGCTTTGAGCACTCCATAGCCGATATGTTTTACTTTGCAGCCTCCGGCATCGTTTCGCTTGAGGCTTTCGGCTTTATATGGATAGTTCTCTTTGGCAATGCTTTAGGCAGCATTCTGCTGTTTATAACAGAGCGCGAGATAAAAAAGGAGAAAGTCAATGCCTGATAAAAAAGCCAATATAGCGGTGCTCGTCTCCGGCGGCGGCACGAATCTTCAGGCGCTTATAGACGCGCAGCGCAGCGGGATACTAAAAAGCGGGCGCATAGTCCTGACTATATCCAACCGCTCTGACGCCTACGCGCTGAACCGGGCTCGTGACGCCGGTATCGACACCCGCGTCATCACGAAAAAGGACTGCGGCTCGGCGGCTGAGTTTGAGCGCCGCATTGCGGAAGCGCTCGATGAGTACGGCATCGACCTCATAGTCCTTGCCGGATTCATGAGCATTCTCAGCGCAGACTTTACGCGCCGCTTCGAGCGCCGCATAATAAATGTTCACCCATCGCTCATACCCTCGTTCTGCGGTGAGGGCTTTTACGGACTGCACGTCCATGAGGCTGCACTCAAAAAGGGCGTCAAGGTCACGGGCGCGACGGTTCATTTTGTAAACGAAATACCCGACGGCGGCGAAATAATCATGCAAAAGGCCGTGCGCGTGCGCGACGGCGACACGCCGGAGGCCCTACAAAGGCGGGTAATGCACGCTGCGGAGTGGAAGATACTGCCCGCTGCGGCGGAAAAAATTTGTGCGGAGATGATAAAAGATGGACGTATATGAAATTAACGATATAGCGGAGCTTATTAAGGATAATTCCTACGTCGGGCGCGGCATCGTCATAGGCAAAAGTCCGGACGGCAAGAAAGCCGTGAGCGCCTATTTCATCATGGGCAGAAGCGCAAACAGCCGCAACAGAGTATTCACAGAGCGCGGCGGCGCACTGTACACAGAGCCGTTTGACCCCTCCATGGTCGAGGATCCGAGCCTCATAATCTACGCCGCCATGCGCAGGTTTGAAAATAAGCTCATCGTCACAAACGGCGATCAGACCGACACGATATACGAGGGCTTAAAAAACGGCCTCGGCTTCGCCGAGAGCCTCAAAAGCCGCTGCTTTGAGCCGGACGCGCCGAATCTCACGCCGCGCATCAGCGGTATGCTCACTTTCGGCGAGGGCGATTTTGAATACTCCATGAGCATTTTAAAAAGCGCGGACCCCGAGGGCAGCGCCTGTAACCGCTACACCTTCGACTATCCCGCTATGCCCGGCCTCGGACACTTCATCCACACCTACATCGGCGACGGGAAGCCCCTGCCCACCTTCTGCGGCGAGCCTGAGCGCGTCGCCATTCCCGACAGCATAGACGAGTTTGCGGAAAAGCTCTGGTCGGCTCTCGATAAGGACAACAGGATATCGCTTTTTGTCATGTACACGGATATTGAGACAGGTATCGAGGAAAAGCGCCTCGTGAATAAGAATAAGTGAGGGAAAAAGCATGACTGAATTTGAACTTAAATACGGCTGCAACCCCAATCAGAAGCCCGCTAAGATATTCATGGAGAACGGCTCCGAGCTGCCCATTGAAATTCTTTGCGGCAGACCCGGATATATAAACTTTCTCGACGCATTCAATAGCTGGCAGCTTGTAAAGGAGCTGAAGGCCGCGCTCGGCATGCCGGCCGCCGCATCCTTCAAGCACGTCTCCCCTACCTCCGCCGCCATCGGCACCGTACTGCCCGACGATCTCAAAAAGGCATGCTTTGTAGATGACATCGAGGGCTTGGACGACTCTCTCCTCGCCTGCGCCTACGCGCGCGCACGCGGCACCGACCGCATGTGCTCTTTCGGCGACTGGGTCGCGCTGTCGGATGTGTGCGACAAGACGACCGCGCTTCTGCTAAAGCGCGAGGTCTCCGACGGCGTTATCGCACCGGGCTATGAGCCGGAGGCGCTGGAGATACTCAAATCAAAGCGCAAGGGCGCTTACAACATCGTGAAGATCGACCCCGATTATGTGCCCGCCGAGCGCGAGCGCAAGCAGGTTTTCGGCATCACCTTTGAGCAGGGCAGAAATAATTTTGATATCAATTACGCGCTGCTGGATAACATAGTTACCGCCAACAAGGAGCTGCCCGATAGCGCAAAGCGCGATCTTATAATCGCACTCATAACCCTGAAATACACCCAGTCAAACTCCGTATGCTACGCCTACGACGGTCAGGCCATCGGTGTCGGCGCCGGCCAGCAGTCGCGCATCCACTGCACCCGCCTTGCCGGCACAAAGGCCGACACATGGTTCCTGCGCCGTCACCCCAAGGTGCTCGCCCTGCCGTTTAAGGACAGCCTCGGCCGCGCCGACCGCGACAACGTGATAGACGGCTACATCAACAGAAACGAGGAGGACGTCTGCGCCGACGGCGTATGGCAGCGCTTCTTCACAGAGCGGCCCGAGCCTCTGACCGCAGAGGAAATGCGCAGCTATCTTGACACGATAGACGGCGTCTCTCTCGGCTCGGATGCATTCTTCCCCTTCTTCGATAACATTGAGCGCGCAAGGCTCAGCGGCGTTAAATACATCGCCCAGCCCGGCGGCTCTATACGCGACGATCTTGTTATAGACTGCTGCGACAAACACGGAATGGTCATGGCCTTCACCGGCATGCGCCTGTTCCATCATTGAGGTGACGCCATGAAAATACTTGTAGTCGGCGGCGGCGGAAGAGAGCACGCCATAATCAAAAAAATCAGGGAAAACAAAACTGTTACGGATATATTCGCCCTGCCCGGCAACGGCGGTATCGCGGCGGACGCGGTCTGCATCCCCATTGCCGCGACGGACATCGACGGCATAGTTAACTTTGCTGTTGAAAACAAAATAGACTACGCGGTGGTCGCGCCGGACGATCCTCTGGTTCTTGGCTGCGTTGACGCGCTCGAAGCACGCGGGATCCCCTGCTTCGGCCCGAGGGCGAATGCTGCCATAATCGAGGGCAGCAAGGTTTTCTCCAAAAACCTTATGAAAAAATACGGCATCCCCACCGCGGCATACGAGGTCTTTGACGATATGGACAAGGCGCTTCGCTATCTTGAGAGCGCGCCCCTGCCCACGGTCATCAAGGCCGACGGCCTTGCGCTCGGCAAGGGCGTTATCATCGCAAACACCCGCGAGGAGGCACGAGACGCCGTACTCACGATAATGCAGGATAAAAAATTCGGCTCGAGCGGCGACGAGATCGTCATCGAGGAATTTTTAGAGGGTCCCGAGGTATCGGTTCTGAGCTTTACAGACGGCAGCGTCGTCGTTCCCATGGTGTCCTCCATGGATCACAAGCGCGCTGGAGACGGCGACACCGGTCTTAATACCGGCGGCATGGGCACCGTTGCGCCGAACCCCTACTACACAGAGGATGTCGCAAAGCGCTGCATGGACGAGATTTTCCTGCCCACCATCAAAGCCATGAACGCCGAGGGCAGACAGTTTCGCGGCTGTCTGTACTTCGGGCTTATGATTACCCGCGACGGCCCCAAGGTCATCGAGTACAACTGCCGCTTCGGCGACCCGGAAACTCAGGTCGTGCTGCCGCTGATGGAAAGCGACCTGCTTGAGACCATGCAGGCCGTGACTGAGGGCAGGCTCTCGGAGCTTGACGTTAAGTTCTCCAAGGGCAGCGCCTGCTGCGTCATAATGGCGTCAAAGGGCTATCCCCTCAGCTATGAAAAGGGCTTTGAGATAAGCATACCCGAGCAGCTTCGCGACAGGGTCTATGTCGCGGGAGCAAAGCTCGACGGCGGGAAGCTGCTCAGCTCAGGAGGACGCGTTCTCGGCGTGACAGAGCTTGCCGCCACCCTGCCCGAAGCGATAGAAAAAGCCTACGCCGATGTGGAAAAGATAAGCTTTGCAAACGCCTACTACCGCCGCGACATCGGCAAGAGAGCATTGGAGGCATAACATGGTTTACAGATTATTCGTTGAGAAAAAGCCCGAATTTGCAAACGAGGCAAGCGCGCTTTTATCCGAGCTGCGCGGTCTGCTCGGGATAAGAAGCCTTGAGAGCCTGCGCATAATAAACCGCTATGACGTTGAAAACATCGCACCGGAGCTGTTCGAGTACGCGAAAAAAACCGTGTTCTCCGAGCCTCAGCTCGATAATATATCCGAAACGCTCGACAGCAATGGCATCAGCTTTGCCGTGGAGTATCTTCCCGGCCAGTACGACCAGCGCGCCGACTCCGCCGCGCAGTGCATACAGATAATCTCCCAGGGCGAGCGCCCCACTGTGCGCACGGCAAAGGTATACATCCTCGGCGGCAATGTTCGCGATGCCGAGCTTGAGGCGATAAAAAAATACGTAATAAACCCCGTGGAGGCGAGAGAGGCATCAAGTGCAAAGCCCGATACCCTCGCCGTCAAGTACGACATTCCGGAGACGGTCGAGACTCTGGACGGCTTCACCGGCCTTGACAGAGCCGGGCTTGAGAGCTTTGTTAAAGAAAACGGCCTTGCCATGGACGTTGACGATCTTCAGCTCTGCCGCGATTATTTTAAAAGCGTGGGACGCGAGCCGACCGTCACCGAGATAAAGGTTATCGACACCTACTGGTCGGATCACTGCCGCCACACCACCTTCCTGACCGAAATTGACGATGTGAAGTTTGAGGATAAGCTGCTCCAGAGCGCCTACGAGGAATATCTCGACACACGCCGCGCCTTAAACCGCACAAAGCCCGTGTGCCTTATGGATATCGCCACGCTCGCGGTGAAGAGCCTTCGAGCCTCGGGCGAGCTTGACAGGCTCGATGAGTCCGAGGAGGTAAACGCCTGCACGGTGAAGATAGACGTCAGTGTCGACGGTGTTACCGAGCCGTGGCTGCTGCTGTTTAAAAACGAAACTCACAACCACCCCACCGAGATCGAGCCTTTCGGCGGCGCTGCCACCTGCATCGGCGGCGCAATACGCGATCCCCTGTCCGGCAGAGCCTATGTCTATGGCGCGATGCGCGTCACCGGTGCTGCCGACCCCCTGACCCCGATCGCTGAGACGATAAGCGGAAAGCTGCCCCAGCGCAAGATAGTCACGACCGCCGCCGCGGGCTATGCCTCCTACGGCAACCAGATCGGCCTCGCCACCGGCATCGTGGACGAATTATACCACCCCGGCTACGCTGCAAAGCGCATGGAGATAGGCGCAGTAATCGCCGCCGCTCCCGCCGAAAATGTCAGGCGCGAGCGCCCGGAGGCGGGCGACGTAGTTATACTGCTCGGCGGCTCGACAGGGCGCGACGGCTGCGGCGGAGCAACAGGCTCCTCCAAGGCTCACACCGTCGAGTCTCTCGAGAGCTGCGGTGCGGAGGTTCAGAAAGGCAATGCGCCTGAGGAGCGCAAGCTCCAGCGTCTGTTCAGAAATCCCGAGGCCTGCCGCCTTATCCGCCGCTGCAACGACTTCGGCGCGGGCGGCGTATCGGTCGCGATAGGCGAGCTTGCCGCAGGACTTGACATTGATCTGAACGCGGTACCCAAGAAATACGAGGGTCTTGACGGCACGGAGCTTGCAATAAGCGAATCGCAGGAGCGAATGGCGGTCGTTGTGGAAGCCGCCGACTGTAAGCGCTTCCTCGAGCTTGCAGCGCAGGAGAATTTGCAGGCTGTGCCCGTCGCCGACGTAAAGGCCGAGCCGTGCCTCAAAATGAAGTGGAACGGCAAATACATTGTCGATATAAGCCGCGCCTTCCTCGACTCAAACGGCGCGCCCAAGCACATAAATGCCATCACCGGCAAGGCTGAGCTTCTCAAAAAGTCCGTTTCCGGCGGCTTTGCGGAGAACCTGCTCAAAACCGCCGAGGATCTCAACTGCTGCTCAAAGCGCGGACTTTCCGAGCGCTTTGACTCCACCATAGGCGCCGGCACCGTGCTCATGCCCTTCGGCGGGAAATATCAGCTCACGCCAATCCAAGCAATGGTGCAGAAAATTTCCGTTGAGAAAAAGCATACCGACGACTGCTCGCTGATGTCCTGGGGCTATAACCCCTTTATCACCGAAAAAAGCCCGTATCACGGCGCATATCTTGCCGTCATCGAGTCTGTTTCAAAGTTAGTTTCCACGGGCGCTGAGTTTAAAGATGTTTACCTGACCTTCCAGGAGTATTTTGAGCGTCTGGGCAAGGATCCCGCGCGCTGGGGCAAGCCTCTTTCCGCGCTGCTCGGCGCGTTCAAGGCGCAGATGCAGCTTCGCATAGGCGCGGTAGGCGGCAAGGACTCCATGAGCGGCAGCTTTGAGGATTTAGACGTGCCCCCCACGCTCGTCTCCTTTGCCGTAACCACGGAAAAGGTCGGCAGCATAGTATCTCCCGAATTTAAAAAAGCCGGAAGCAGCATAGTCTGGCTGCGTCCGGAGCTTGACGAAAGCGGTCTGCCCAAGACCGACTCCCTACTTGCGATTTTCGCGCGTGTGACGGAATATCTGCGCTCGGGCAGGGCTATCGCCTGCTACACTCCCGGCATGGGCGGCGCGGGCGAAGCGATAATGAAAATGTGCTTCGGCAACGGCTTCGGAGCGGAGCTTAATGACAGCGTAAATACCGACGAGCTGTTTTCGTACAGCTACGGCAGCTTCATCCTTGAGGTGCCCGACTGCGGCGCAGAGCGCGCCATAGGCCGCGTTACCGATAACGGCGCTATATCCCTCGGCGGCGAGAGCGTGGAGCTTGCAAAGCTTCAGAGCGCATACGAGGGCAAGCTTGAGAGCGTATACCCCTGCAAGGTTCAGACAGCAGACGCGCCCATGGAGAACTTCGGCTTCAGCAGTGATACGCGCGTTGCTCCCGCGCTGAAAGTCGCCCGTCCTAAGGTGCTCATCCCCGCCTTCCCCGGCACTAACTGCGAATTTGACTCGGCAAAGGCCATGCGCGATGCGGGCGCGGAGGCGGAGATCATCGTTGTCAAAAACCTCAGCGCCGACGATATCGCGCGCAGCGTGGATGAGTTTGCTGGCAAATTAAAGGACAGCCAGATGATATTCATCCCCGGCGGCTTCTCCGGCGGAGACGAGCCGGACGGCAGCGGTAAGTTCATAACCGCTTTCTTCCGCAGCGCAGCCGTCAGAGAGGGCGTAACGGAGCTGCTTGAGCGCCGCGACGGTCTCATGTGTGGCATATGCAACGGCTTCCAGGCGCTTATAAAGCTCGGTCTGGTGCCCTATGGCAAGATCATCGACACCGACGAGAGCTGCCCGACCCTGAGCTACAACACCATCGCCCGCCACCAGTCGAAGATAGTCCGCACCCGCATAGCCTCGAACAAATCCCCCTGGCTTGCCGCGACGCAGGTCGGCGAGATATACAGCGTGCCCATATCCCACGGCGAGGGTCGCTTCATCGCCTCCGAGGAGCTTATTCGCTCTCTCGCCGCCAACGGCCAGATCGCAACTCAATACGTTGACTTGAGCGGCAATGCCACCGGCGATATCGAGTATAACCCCAACGGCTCGGCCTACGCGATAGAGGGCATCTGCTCTCCCGACGGCAGGGTATTCGGCAAAATGGGTCATGCCGAGCGCTGGGCTGACGGCCTTTACAGGAACGTCCCCGGCAACTACGACATTCATATGTTTGAATCCGCCGTGCGGTATTTTAAGGAGGGTTAAGCATGGAGTATAAGTCCGATATTGAAATTGCCCAGAGCTGCAAAATGCAGCACATAAACGATATAGCGCGCACTGCCCACGTCGATGAAAAATACATCGAGCAGTACGGCAGATACAAGGCGAAGATAGACCCCGCGCTTCTTAAAGAGACCGATAAACCCGACGGCAAGCTCGTTCTCGTGACCGCCATCACCCCCACCCCGGCGGGCGAGGGCAAGACCACGACGACGATAGGTCTTGCCGACGGTCTGCGCCGCATCGGCAAGGACGTCACAGTTGCTCTGCGCGAGCCTTCGCTCGGCCCCGTGTTCGGCGTCAAGGGCGGAGCTGCCGGCGGCGGCTATGCTCAGGTCGTGCCCATGGAGGATATAAACCTGCACTTTACCGGCGATTTCCACGCCATCGGCGCTGCCAACAACCTGCTGGCGGCTATGCTGGATAACCACATCCAGCAGGGCAACGCCCTCGGCATCGACGTTCGCAAGATCACGTGGAAGCGCTGCGTCGATATGAACGACAGGCAGCTTCGCTTCATCGTTGACGGCATGGGCGGCAAAGCAAACGGCGTGCCGCGCGAGGACGGCTTCGATATAACCGTCGCCTCCGAGATAATGGCGATACTCTGCCTTGCAAGCTCCATCACCGACCTTAAAGAGCGCCTTGGCCGCATCATCGTCGGCTACAGCTTCGACGATAAGCCCGTCACCGCAGCCGACCTCAAGGCCGTCGGCGCTATGGCCGCGCTTCTTAAAGACGCGATAAAGCCAAACCTCGTCCAGACCCTTGAGGGCACCCCCGCCTTTGTCCACGGCGGGCCCTTTGCCAACATCGCCCATGGCTGCAACTCGGTCATGGCGACGAAAATGGCGCTGAAAATGGGCGATTACACCGTCACCGAGGCCGGCTTCGGCGCAGACCTCGGCGCGGAAAAATTCCTCGATATCAAATGCCGCATGGCGGGGCTTCAGCCCAGCGCCGTCGTTGTCGTTGCGACCGTGCGCGCACTCAAGATGCACGGCGGTCTTGCCAAGAATGAGCTTGGCAGCGAGGATCTCGCCGCGCTGGAAAAGGGCATCCCCAACCTGCTGCGCCACGTCGGAAACATTAAAAATGTCTACGGTCTGCCCTGCGTTGTGGCAGTAAACCGCTTCCCGACGGACACGGACGCCGAAATAGATTTCATCATCGCAAAATGCAGGGAGCTTGGCGTCAACGTCTGCCTGTCCACCGTGTGGGCCGAGGGCGGCCGCGGCGGCGAGGCTCTGGCGCGAGAGGTCGTGCGTCTGTGCGAGGAGGAAAAGAGCGATTTTCACTTCTCTTACAGCCTAAACATGAGCATCGAGGAGAAAATTTCCGCCATTGTCCGCAGAATTTACGGCGGCAAGGACGTGAGCATACTCCCCGCGGCAAAGAAGCAGATACAGCAGCTTGAGGAGCTGGGCTTCGGCGCTCTGCCCGTTTGCGTCGCAAAAACGCAGTACAGCTTCTCCGACGACCCGAAGAAGCTCGGTGCGCCCGAGGGCTTCACCGTGACGGTGAAGAACGTTAAGGTCTCCGCCGGAGCAGGCTTTATCGTTGTGCTCACCGGCGATATCCTCACGATGCCCGGTCTGCCGCGCGTGCCTGCAGCGGAAAAGATCGACGTCGATGAAAACGGCACAATCAGCGGACTTTTTTAATTCGATTGTTACGCTTCATGTAGTCTTTTCTGCCGGTGCCCGACCGGGCGGCGGCTGCCGCAGAGCCGATTCGTTTTCAAGCTTTAAGAAATCGTTTTTGCGTCAGCCCGACCGTAGAGACTGACAAAATTCTCTTTTGCACTCGCGCGGTCAATTAACGGATAGAAGAACGCGCTAAAAACACCTCATCCGTCGGCAAAGCCGACACCTTCCCCTCAATGGGAAGGCTTGATCGGGCTTTAAACTCTGCCGTTCTATTTTGATATGAATAACAGAAAACGGAGGCAGTCAAAATGATTGCCTCCGAATTTTTATATATTCTAATTTAGAGCGCGAGTGCAATAACGACCACAAACGGCGCTACCGGTCGGGTTATGGCAAAAACGATTCTTTTAAGCCTTAGTGCGAATTGACTCTGCGTCAGCAGGCGCCCAGCCGGGCAGCGGCAGGCGCTGCATCGCGCCGAAAACCTTGCTTTTCATGTCCGGGTAGCTCTCGCTCATGGTTTTTATGAGCTGCTTTATCTCGTGCCGCTTGCTGGTCTTATCCTGCGGACATGGGTTTTCCACTATCGGCAGCTCCAGCGCGGCGGCGAGGTTTGCTATCTTCCCCTCTCCGGCGTACACCATCGGGCGTATCTGTGTGACGCCGCTGCGGTCCATATATGTCACAGGGCGGAAGCAGCTCAGCCTGCCCTCGAACAGCAGGCTCATCAGAAACGTCTCCACCGCGTCGTCGAAGTGATGACCCAGCGCGAGCTTTTTTATCCCGCGCTGCCTTATCGCGTCGTTGAGCGCGCCCCGTCGCATCTTGGCGCACAGCGAGCAGGGGTTATCCTCTTTTCGCACGTCAAAGACTATCTCCTTGATGTCGGTTTTAAGGCAGGTGTACGGTATCTCAAGCTCTGCGCACAGCTCCCTGACGGGCGTGAAATCCATACCCTCGAAGCCTAACTCTATCGTTATCGCCTCAAGCTCAAAGTGCTTGGGATAGTAGCTTTGCAGGTGCCGCAGCGCAAGAAGAAGCAGCAGGCTGTCCTTCCCGCCGGAGACGCCGACGGCGATTTTATCACCCTCGTCTATCATATTATAGTCGTCTACCGCCTTGCGGATAATGCCGGAAAATTCGTTTAATGCTCTTATGTCCATGGCTGTTTCCTGTATTCTTAAAAATGAAATTCAGTTTCCGCGAGATTTTGAAAGATTTATCGAGTATTTGCGAGTTTTTGAAACGAGAATTAAAATTGCTGTTGACACTGCCGCGCCGCTGTGGTATAAAAATAAAGCACGCTTTTATTATTTTAATAGCGCCCCGTTAAAAAGTCAAAGATATTATTTATTTTATTTGGAGGCACAAATATGTCCACAACCATGCTTACCAAGGAAACCGTTGATAGAAAATGGTATGTCCTTGACGCAGCAGGCAAGCCCCTCGGCAAGACCGCTGCTACAGCCGCCGATCTTCTGCGCGGCAAGCTCAAGACCACCTATACCCCCCATGTTGACTGCGGCGACTACGTCATCATCATCAACGCCAAGGACGCAGTCCTCACCGGCAAGAAGCTGGAGCAGAAGTACTACCGCACTCACTCCGGTTGGGTCGGCGGTCTGAAGGAGACTCAGTACAAGCACCTGATGGAAAAGCGCCCCGAGCTGGCAATGCGCCTTGCAGTTCGCGGTATGCTCCAGAAGAACACCATCGCACAGTGGCAGCTCAAGCGTCTGCGCATCTTCGCAGGCCCCGAGCACACCCATGCCGCTCAGAAGCCCGAAGTTTGGGATCGTTGATAGGAGGAAGAGAATATGGCAACTTATAAGTGCAAGAGACCCTATATGTACGGTACCGGACGCAGAAAGCAGTCTGTCGCTCGCGTTCACCTCATCCCCAACGGCACCGGCGCCATCACCATCAACGGCCGTGATATCGACGATTACTTCGGTCTTGAGACCCTGAAGCTCATCGTTCGTCAGCCCCTGGTCACCACCGGCACCGTCGGCAAGGTCGATGTTGAGGCCACCGTTCACGGCGGCGGCGTTTCCGGTCAGGCCGGCGCTATCCGCCACGGCATCTCCAGAGCACTGCTTCTGGTTGACGAGAGCTACCGTCCCGCACTCAAGGCCGCAGGCTTCCTGACCCGCGACCCGAGAATGAAAGAGCGTAAGAAGTACGGTCTCAAAGCAGCCCGTCGCGCACCTCAGTTCTCAAAGCGTTAACGAACAAGCAAAATCGAATCAAAACAGTTCAAACCCCCGGAAAATCGCGATTTTCCGGGGGTTTTCTTTATGTCTGGGTAAAAATCAATTTAACGCAGATTTTACAGTGCCATGATAACGGATTTGATATTCGGTCGGTATAATGAAGCCGTAATCGAAAAGGTTATAAAAAATCAAAGGAGATTTTAATTATGAAAGCGAGAAAAATAGTTGCATTGGCACTTGCAGCGCTTTGTGCAGTATCCATGTTTGCAGGATGCGGAAAACAGGAGATGACAGGGACAGTGACAACAGACGGCTCTACATCTATGGAGAAGGTAATTGGAGCGCTGAAAGAAACGTTTGAAGCGGACAACGAAGGTATTACCGTTACATATAACCCTACCGGCTCCGGTTCGGGTATTACGGCGGTGGCCGAAGGACGCTGCGATATCGGTCTTTCCAGCCGTGATCTGAAGGATGAGGAAATAGCTGCGGGGCTTACCGGAACAGTTCTTGCCTATGACGGAATCGCGATTATTGTAAATCCTGAAAATCCCGTTTCCGATCTTACACTTAAAGATATCGCAAAAATCTATACCGGTGAGATCAAAAACTGGAATGAAGTCGGCGGAAACGATGCTGAGATTGTGCTGATTGGCAGAGAAGCCGGAAGCGGCACCCGCGACGGCTTTGAGTCCATTACGAAAACTGCCGAAAAATGCAAGTATCGTCAGGAACTGACCTCCACAGGCGATGTCATAACCACAGTTGCCGGAAATCCTGCCGCCATCGGCTATGCTTCCCTTGCTTCCGTAAAGGACAGCGTGAAAGCGCTCAAGGTCGGCGGCATAGCACCGAGCGAAACTACGATCAAAGACGGAAGTTATCTCGTGCAGCGTAACTTCGTACTGGTTACGAAAACCGACAGCAAGCTGTCTGACGCAGCGCAAAAATTTTTCGACTACATTACTTCGGCAGACGCTTCGGAAGTAATTAAAACCGCGGGAGCCGTACCGGTAAAATAAGTGAAGTAAGCGGCGGCAGGAAGCCGCCGCTTTTCACTCATTGAAAGGCATTCAGTGATGAAGAAAAAAAGATTGTTTGAAAATATGATGCACAGCGTCTTCCTTGTACTTGGTCTTGTTACAGTGGGATTCGTTCTGTTGATCACGGTTTACCTTGTTCTGTCCGGTATCCCGGCTATCCGTGAAATAGGGCTTTTTCAGTTCCTTTTCGGAAAAGAATGGGCTTCGACGGCCGCGGAACCCTCTTATGGAATTGCGCCGTTTATTCTGACCAGCGTTTACGGAACGGCAGGCGCAATACTCATAGGCGTGCCGGTCGGATTTATGACCGCCGTGTATCTGGCAAAGCTTGCACCGAAGCAAATAAAAACCGTCATGGAGTCTGCGGTTAGCTTGCTTGCAGGAATTCCATCGGTCGTATACGGTCTT
This sequence comes from Clostridiales bacterium, assembly GCA_004557075.1. GTDB lineage: Bacteria > Bacillota > Clostridia > Oscillospirales > Oscillospiraceae > F23-B02. The sequence goes on along the minus strand of SFEX01000018.1, from coordinate 8,439 downwards.
GTGGGAATGATTGTACTTGTCCCTGCGGTGCGAAAGCTGTTTCACCTGCCGGACGGTGCAAGTCTCCTCGCGGCGATCATCGTATTGGCAATCATAATCCTTCCATCTATCATTAAAGTATCTATTACGGCTCTGGAAGCTGTTCCAAAGGAATATGAGGACGCATCTTTGGCGCTTGGCGCAACACCTGTTGAAACCTGTTTCCGTATTTCCGTGCCCGCAGCGAAAAGCGGAATTGCGGCGGCGATCGTGCTGGGCGTAGGACGGGCCATCGGTGAAGCTATGGCGGTGATGATGGTTGCCGGAAATGTAGCGAATATGCCATCGCTATTCGGCAGCGTGCGGTTTCTTACAACGGCGATCGCTTCCGAGATGTCCTATTCCGCCGGCTTGCAGCGGCAAGCGCTGTTTTCTATCGCGCTGGTGCTGTTTTTATTTATCATGCTGATAAATGCAGCGCTCAATTTCTTTTTGAAGCGGGATAAGGAGGGCTGATATGAGAGGGAAAAGAAAAAGCTATATCTTTATAATGAAACTCCTGATGTGGCTTTCCGTGGGAATTACGGCTGCGCTTACGCTGTTTTTGGTCGGATATATCCTTGTAAAAGGAATTCCGCATACCACATGGGAGCTGATTTCAACAAAGCCGAGCTATCTCTCGGGGAAAATCGGTATTCTGCCGGATATTCTGAATACGCTGTACATCATTATCGCCGCTTTACTGGTCGTGATCCCGCTCGGCGTAGGGGCGGCGATTTATCTTACAGAGTACGCAAAAAGCAAGAAGCTTGTCGGCATGATCGAGTACGCGTTGGAAACCCTGTCGGGCATTCCGTCTATTATATACGGACTTGTGGGAATGCTGTTTTTCTGTCAGTTCCTGAATTTGAAAACGTCCCTTTTAGCCGGCGCTCTCACTCTTGTTATCATGAATTTGCCGACCGTTATGCGTACCACCCAGGAAAGCCTGAAAACCGTTCCGGCAAGCTTGCGTGAGGGCGCGTTCGGCCTCGGCGCGGGCAAATGGCGGGTAATTCGCACCGTGGTGCTTCCCGGATGTGTGGATGGCGTGATCACGGGATGCATTCTTTCTGTGGGAAGAATTCTCGGAGAATCAGCGGCACTGCTCTTTACAGCGGGCTTCGCCCATGCCTTAAACGGATTTTTTGACGGGCTCGGCAGCTCGGGCTGCACGCTGACAGTCGCTTTATATGTTTACGCCAAGGAGCAGGGCGAATTTGGAGTCGCCTTCGCTATTGCCGCTATCTTAATGATTATGACGCTGATCATCAATTCTGCCGCCGCGTTTGTCAGCCGATATTGGGGAAAAAGGAGAAGTATATGAAGCCTATCATAACAGCAAATGACCTGTGCCTCTGGTACGGAAAAAGTCAGGCGCTCAAAAATATCAATATGGATATTCCCGAAAAAAGCATTACCGCGCTGATCGGCCCATCAGGATGCGGGAAATCCACATTTTTGAAGACATTGAACAGGATGAACGACCTGGTTCCCGATGTAAAGATCACCGGTCAGGTGTTGTGGGGTGGACAGAATATTTACGATCCATCTGTCGATGTAAGCGAGCTTCGGAAAAATATCGGCATGGTATTTCAAAAGCCGAATCCGTTTCCCATGAGCATTTACGACAATATTGCCTATGGTCCCCGAACTCACGGAGTACGGAGTAAAATAAAGCTGGACGATATTGTGGAGCGTTCTCTCCGTGACGCGGCTATCTGGGAGGAAGTAAAGGACAGGCTGAAAAGGAACGCTTTGGGACTTTCCGGCGGTCAGCAGCAGCGCCTTTGCATTGCCCGTGCGCTGGCAGTAGAGCCGCAGGTGCTGTTGATGGACGAGCCGACTTCGGCGCTCGATCCGATCTCCACCTCTCACATAGAGGAGCTGGCAATGAAGCTCAAAGAAAAGTATACGATTGTGATCGTGACGCACAATATGCAGCAGGCAGTCCGCATTTCGGACAACACGGCCTTCTTCCTGCTGGGAGATTTAATTGAGTTTTCCCAAACGGAAGAAATGTTCTCACAGCCGAAGGACAAACGCACGGAGGATTACATTACAGGGAGGTTCGGATAAATGAGGTCAAAATTTGACGAGCAACTGGAGCTGCTGAATAAAGAATTAATTCAAATGGGCGCTCTTTGTGAGAGTGCAATAGCTATGGCGTCTAAAGCTCTTGCGGAGGGAAACATCAAGCTTGCAGGCCGGGTTCCCGAATTGTCCGCTGAGATAGGCCAAAAAGAACGAGACATTGAGGCAATGTGCATGAAGCTGCTTTTACAGCAGCAGCCTGTGGCAAAGGATCTGCGTGTGATATCCTCTGCGCTGAAAATGGTAACGGATATGGAGCGCATCGGAGACAATTCCGGCGACATAGCGGAAATTGTGACTATGGCAAATATAACGGCATCAGACAATACAGCTCATATCCAGGATATGGCGAGAGCTACGATCAAAATGGTAACCGACAGCATTGATGCTTTTGTTAAGAAAGATGTAGACCTTTCAAATGCAGTGATTGCTTATGACGATGTTGTGGATGGACTTTTTGACGAAATCAAAACAGACTTAATTGAACAGTTCGGTAGTCCCGAATCAAACGGAGAAAAGATCCTCGATCTTCTAATGATAGCCAAATATTTTGAGCGGATGGGCGATCATGCTGTTGAGATTGCAAAATGGGTAATTTTCTCCATTACTGGTCATAAAAAAGAATAATTTACCCTTTGCGGCTAAACTCTTTTTTAGCTATGTGGCATGAAATTGAATTTTGCGTTGTTTTATGATATGATTTTGTGAGTTTTCCCTCCACTTTACACCGATTTTACAAAACCCTGATAACGGATTTGACACAGGACTGATATTCTGGCATCAGATAAGAAAGCGGAGGTAAAATGAAGAATGGACATATTCAATATTCTGACTATGATAGGCGGCCTGAGCCTGTTCCTGTTCGGCATGAACATAATGGGACAGGCTTTGGAGCGCCGGGCCGGAGGCAGACTGCGAACCGTTCTCGGTAAACTGACGACCGGAAGAATCGCCGGACTTTTAACGGGTCTTGGCGTGACTGCGGTTATCCAAAGCTCCTCGGCAACCACGGTCATGGTCGTGGGCTTTGTAAATTCCGGGCTGATGACCCTGCGTCAGGCCATCAACGTCATCATGGGCGCAAACGTGGGAACGACCGTGACGGCGTGGATTTTAAGCCTTGCCGGTATCGACAGCGGCAATGTATTTGTAAAGCTGCTCAAGCCCTCGTCCTTTGTGCCGGTCCTCGCGCTTATCGGCGTCATATTCTATATGTTTTGCAACAGCTCAAAGAAGAAAGATACCGGAATGATTCTGCTGGGGTTTGCAACGCTGATGTTCGGGATGGAAACGATGTCGGGCGCGGTCAAGGGTCTTGGCGATGTACCGGCGTTTCAAAATCTCTTCCTGCTGTTTACGAATCCGTTTATGGGTGTGCTCGCCGGTGCCCTGCTCACGGCGGTCATTCAATCCAGCTCCGCCTCCGTTGGAATTTTGCAGGCGCTTGCCGCCACAGGGCAGGTATCCTATGGCGCCGCCATTCCCATCATTATGGGTCAGAACATCGGAACCTGTATTACCGCTATGCTGTCCTCCGTGGGCACAAACAAAAACGCAAAGCGCGCGGCAATGGTGCATTTATCCTTTAATGTCATTGGAACCGCAGTATGGCTGTCGGTGTTCTGCCTTGTAAAGGCGGTCTTCTCCCCTGCTTTGCTGGGTGAGTCTGCGTCTTTATTTGGTATTGCGGTTGCGCACACGGCGTTTAATGTGTTCTGCACGGCGCTGATGCTGCCGATGAGCGGTCTGCTCGAAAGGCTGGTGTGCAGGCTCATTCCCGACCACTCGGAGATCGAAGCAAAAACGGAATTAGATGAGCGGCTTCTCAGTACGCCGTCGATCGCCCTCGAAAGATGCCGCAGTATTGCCGCCGATATGGCGGACACTTCGGTGAGCGCTCTGAAGGACGCCCTCTCTCTTGCGGACGGCTATTCTCCTGACACGGCGCAAAAAATCAGGGATAGAGAGGCGCTTACAGACCATTACGAGGACATTTTGAGCACCTATCTCGTGCATCTGAGCGCAAGGCAGATCAGCGAATCAGACAGCGCAGAGGCGGCGGAGCTTCTGAAGATCATCGGGGACTTTGAGCGAATTGCGGATCACAGTGTCAACCTTTTGGAATCCTTTGAGGAGCTGAAAAGCAAGGGGCTTTCCCTGACAAAAGACGCACGGCGGGAATACGATGTGCTGTCGGCGGCCATCCGCGAGATTCTGGAGCTGTCGCTCGCGGCCTTTCTCCATAACGATGTTGCAACTGCGCAAAGCGTTGAACCACTGGAGCAGGTCATTGATATTCTGAAAGAGCAAATGCGAACCTGCCATATTCTGCGTTTGCAGGACGGAAAGTGTTCCGTTGAGGTTGGATTTGTATGGTCGGACATCTTAACGAATTTAGAGCGTGTTTCGGATCACTGCTCCAATATCGCGGGCTGTGTGATGGACATTGCAGACAATAATATGAATATCCACGAATCCCTACGCGCCATGCGTCTTGACAGTGAGGATTTCCGCGTGAGATTCGATGAATACAGAATGAAATACGCTCTGACAGGCGAAATAGGAGACAATTAAGGAGCACTTGCTATGATTTTTTGTGTAGAAGATGATCGCGCGATCCGTGACCTTATGATCTATACTTTGAATTCCGCAGGGTTTGAAGCGTGCGGAATGGAGGACGGGACGGCTCTTTTTTCAGCGCTTAAAAAGGAACGCCCGGAGCTTATTATGCTGGACATTATGCTGCCCGGCGAAGACGGCATCGCCATCCTTCAAAAGCTGCGCCGGAATCCTGTGACATCGGATATTCCCGTCATTATGGCTACGGCCAAAGGAACGGAGTATGACAAGGTGATCGGCCTCGATTTGGGCGCGGACGACTATCTCGCCAAGCCCTTCGGCATGATGGAAATGGTGTCCCGCGTAAAGGCCGTGCTCCGCAGAGCGGGCGCAAAAGCTTCCTCGCAGATCCTGCGTATGGGGAGCTTGGAAATGAACAAGGATCATCATACCGTGTTGGTAAGTGGAAAGCGAACGGAGCTTACCCTGAAAGAATACGAAATGCTCCGCTTGTTTATGGAAAACCCCGGGCAGGTATTTACCCGCGACCAGCTCTTCGACCGCATTTGGGGGTCGGACTACGCCGGCGAGAGCCGGACGGTAGATGTGCATATCGGAACGCTTCGGGCAAAGCTCGGGCAGTGCGGCGCATATATTGAAACGGTACGCGGTGTGGGTTATCGTATGGAGAAAAAGATATGACAAAACGAATTTTCCGCAATATTCTTGCCGTTGCAATTTGCGTGTTTCTCTCCTCCGTACTGCTGTTTATGACGGTTCTCTACGACTATTTTTCCTCCGTTCAGCAAAGTCAGATGCGGGCGCAGCTCGATTTTGCCTCCCAGGGGGTCTTGAATGAGGGGATCGATTACTTTAACGGACTTGATGAAAAGAAATACCGCATCACATGGATAGGTACTGACGGCAGCGTACTTTATGACAGCGCCTCCGAAGCCGGACAGATGGAAAACCACTTTGAGCGCGAGGAAGTGAAGCAGGCTCTTGCAGAGGGCTATGGGGACAGTTCCCGTTACTCTTCCACGCTTACAGAGCGGTATCTTTACAGCGCAAAACGACTGCCCGACGGGACGGTGCTGCGAATTTCGGTGACGCAAAATTCGCTGCTTGTATTGACGCTGGGTATGCTCCAGCCAATTTGTGTGATATTTGCCGTTGCGATCGTATTGTCTATTGTTCTGGCGTCCCGTCTGTCCAAGAAAATCGTAAAGCCGCTGAACGATTTGAATTTGGACGAGCCGCTGAGCAACGAAGGATATGATGAATTAAATCCGCTGCTCCACCGAATTGATATGCAGCAGCGGCAGATACGCAACCAGAAAAGCCAGCTCAGGCAAAAGCAAAACGAATTTGAAACGCTGACAAAAGGCATGGCAGAGGGCATTGTTCTTCTGGACAGCAAAGGCTTTATACTCAGCATAAATCCTGCGGCGGAGGCGCTTTTGCAAACGGATCTCGCGGCAGCCGGGAAAAACATTCTGTCCATAAACCGCGCTCCGGAATTGTCCGCGCTTCTTGACGCGGCAGAGCGCGGCAGCTACGCCGAAAAGATCATGTCGCTGCATGGCGGCACTTATCGGGTAAGCGCAAACCCCGTTGTGGAGGATAATCAGATCTATGGCCTTGTTCTGCTGCTGCTGGATATCACCGAAAAAGAATGCGCGGAGCAAATGCGGCGGGAATTTACCGCCAATGTGTCCCACGAGCTGAAAACGCCGCTGCAAACGATTTCGGGATACGCAGAGCTTATATCAAACGGCATCGTAAAAGCCGAAGACGTTCAGGGCTTTTCCGCTCAGATATATGCAGAATCAAAGCGTATGATTCGGCTGGTTGAGGATATCATCAAGCTCTCACATCTGGACGAGGGAGCTGATGATATGAAGCGGGAGGACACAGATCTGTTTGCTCTTGCCGGCGCTGTAACGGAATCTCTCGCTTCGGAAGCCGAAAAAGCGGATATTAAAATGGAGCTTTGCGGCGAAAGCGCTGTTATATACGGAATTCCGCAGCTTCTTGAGAGCATTGTCTATAACCTCTGCGATAATGCCATCAAATATAACCGAAAGGGCGGCACGGTCCGCGTGACGGTAGAAAACGGAGATAATGAGATTCTGCTCTCAGTTGCCGATACGGGGATAGGCATTCCTCCGGAGCACCAGCAGCGTATTTTCGAGCGCTTTTATCGTGTGGATAAAAGCCGCTCCAAGGAGATCGGCGGCACGGGCTTGGGGCTTTCTATTGTAAAGCACGCCGCCCGGCTCCACGATGCGAAAATCAAGCTGCACAGCGTGCCGGATGAATGCACAACGATCACCGTAAGGTTTCCAACGGCAAGTAACCGTGCATAGTTTATATGCAGTTTATACCTGCCGTCCGGCCTCATGCTATACTGAAACCGAAAGGGTGGTGGCGGTTAGAGGCCATGGGCGATAACGCCACCGTCGCGGTACATATTAACCGGCTGCGTGAGAAGCTGGAAAAGGACCCTTCAAATCCCCACTACATTGAAACGGTGTGGGGAGCAGGGTATCGGTTCAGGGGGTGATATATATGTGGGTTGCTTTTGCGTTTGGCTCTGCGTTCTTTGCGGGTGTTACTTCGATTTTGGCAAAGTGCGGCATCCGAAAAACAGATTCCACGGTTGCCACTGCGATTCGTACCATCGTGGTGCTGATCTTTTCGTGGCTCATGGTGTTTGTCGTGGGCTCACAGGGTCAGATAGGCGCTATCGGCGGGAGGACGCTTCTTTTTCTTGTCCTGTCGGGCCTTGCTACCGGGGCATCATGGTTGTGCTATTTCAAGGCATTGCAGCTTGGCGATATCAACAAGGTAGTACCCATTGATAAATCCAGCACCATTCTGACTATCCTGCTGGCATTCATCTTTCTGAACGAGGCGGTAAACTGGCAGAAAGCCGTCGGCGTTGTCTTGATTGCCGCAGGCACGTTCCTGATGATTGAAAAGAAGGATGTGAACACCCAACAGGCAAAGAGCAAAAGCTGGCTTTTCTATGCTCTTGGTTCCGCCGTGTTTGCAAGCCTCACCTCTATCCTCGGTAAAGTTGGCATTTCCGGCGTGGAATCCAATTTGGGCACGGCCATCCGCACGGGTGTGGTGCTTATCATGGCGTGGGTCATGGTGTTTGCCACGGGAAAGCAACATACCCTGCGGGAAGTTCCGAAAGGCGAGCTTGGATTTATCTGCCTCTCCGGCCTTGCCACAGGCGCGTCATGGCTGTGCTATTATAAAGCCCTGCAGGACGGCCTTGCCAGCGTCGTTGTTCCTATCGACAAGCTGAGCATACTTGTGACTGTCGCCTTTTCCTATGTGGTCTTTCACGAAAAGCTGTCCAGGAGAGGCGCCATCGGCCTTGCCGGCATTGTGGCCGGAACGCTTGTCATGCTTATACCATAAGCATAGCCTTATAGAAAACGGGTTTTTTCATCCCCAAACCTGTCAATTCGCTGTATTCTACTTTCAAGGGCTGTTCATTTATCCCGTTATCGCTTATTATTGGCTTAGGAGGGAGATGATAGAATGGATGTTATCAAAACGGGAAAATACATCGCGGGAAAGAGAAAAGAAGCGGGGCTGACGCAAAAACAGCTTGCGGAGAAATTGAGCATGAGCGACAAATCCGTCTCCAAATGGGAGCGCGGAGTTTCCCAAAGTTAAAGATACCACATCAATCCCACGCGGACTTTTGCTCAACCGATACAGCCGGAGGGCTGGATAACAAGAAAAGGC
>SFEX01000017.1 GCA_004557075.1 Clostridiales bacterium | reverse complement strand
TGACAAGATGGACGGCGATTCCCTCCCGGTATCTGCTTTTGTAAACCACGCCGACGGCACCTTCGAGCTCGGCGCCTCCGCTTACGAGAAGCGCGGCGTGTCCGCCTTTGTTCCCGTCTGGACCGCCGATACCTGCGCACAGTGCAACCAGTGCTCCTTCGTCTGCCCGCACGCGACCATCCGTCCGTTCGCGCTCAGCGAGGCTGAGGCTGCCGCTGCTCCCGAGGGCGCACAGCTCGTCGATTTCCGCGCCGGCAAGGGCAAGGGGCTTTACAAGTACACTCTGGCTATCTCCCCCATGGACTGCATGGGCTGCGGCGTCTGCGTAAGCGTCTGCCCGACCAAGTCCCTGAAGATGACCGGTCTCGAGAGTCAGGCCGACAAGCAGCCTGTATTCGACTACATGGTCTCCAAGGTCAGCGAGAAGCCCGAGGTTCAGAACGACACCGTTATCGGCAGCCAGTTCAAGCAGCCCTATCTTGAGTTCTCCGGCTCCTGCGCAGGCTGCGCCGAGACCAGCTATGCACGTCTCGTGACCCAGCTCTTTGGTGATCACATGATGATCTCTAACGCCACCGGATGCAGCTCCATCTGGGGCGGCCCGGCTGCTACCAGCCCCTACACCGTCAACAAGGAGGGCAAGGGCCCCGCTTGGGCAAATTCCCTGTTTGAGGATAACGCCGAGCACGGCCTTGGCATGTACCTCGGCCAGAAGAAGATCCGCGACGACCTCAAGGCTAAGGTCGAGACCATTGCCGACAAGGTTCCTGAGGCCGCGAAGTGGCTTGAGACCTACAACGACACCGAGGCAAACCAGGCCGCTTCCAAGGCTCTTGTTGAAGCGCTTGAGAAGCTCGACTGCGGCTGCGATACCCGCGCCGAGATCCTCTCCAAGAAGTCCTACCTGAACAAGAAGAGCTGCTGGATCTTCGGCGGCGACGGCTGGGCATTCGACATCGGCTTCGGCGGCGTCGATCACGTTCTTGCTTCCGGCGAAGACGTCAACATCTTCGTATTCAACACCGAGGTCTACTCCAACACCGGCGGTCAGGCCTCCAAGGCTTCCAACATCGGCCAGGTCGCTCAGTTCGCGGCAGCCGGCAAGGAGCTCAAGTCCAAGTCTCTGGCTGAGATCGCCATGACCTACGGCTATGTGTACGTTGCGCAGATAGCAATGGGCGCAAACATGATCCAGACCCTCAAGGCCATCAGAGAGGCCGAGGCATACCACGGTCCCTCCCTTATCATTGCCTACGCTCCCTGCGAGATGCACTCGATCAAGGGCGGCATGACTAACTGCCAGGGCGAGATGAAGAAGGCCGTCGAGTGCGGCTACTGGAACCTGTTCCGCTACAATCCCGCAGCCGAGACCGGCAAGTTCACGCTTGACTCCAAGGAGCCTAAGGACGGCTACCGTGAGTTCCTCATGAACGAGGCTCGCTACAGCCGCCTGACCCGCGAGTTCCCCGACAGAGCCGAGACTCTGTTCGTTGCATCCGAGGATAACGCAAAGGCTCGCTACGAGCATCTGCAGCGTCTCATCGAAATGTACAAGTAATCGTAAATTCACAACAAAAAATCCGCAGCGCAAATGCGCTGCGGATTTTTTATCGTTAGCTATGATTTGATTCTTTTCATTTTAAGCTTGTTATTCACAGCCTCGCGGGAGACGGCATAAAGCACCGAGCACAGCGGCACGCTTATAAGCATGCCCATAACGCCCATTGCGTTGCCGCCAACGGTGACGGCGACAAGCACCCATATGCCGGGCAGGCCGACGGATTTGCCAACGACCTTGGGATAGATGAGATTCCCCTCAAACTGCTGAAGCACAATGATAAAGATAACAAACCAAACCGCCTGAATCGGCTTCACAAGCAGGATGAGGAACGCGCCGACAGCCGTTCCGATAAATGCGCCGAACACGGGAATGAGCGCGGTAAAGCCGACAAGCACCGATATGGCGGGGGCATACGGCATTCTGAAGATCGTCATTCCGATAAAGCACAGCGCGCCGATTATCACGGCCTCTGTAAGCTGGCCTGTTATGAAGTTTGTAAACGTCTTATTCGCGAGGCGCAGGAGATTCAGCAGCTTATCCAGCTTTTCCGGCTTCATGACCGCCGTGAGCACCTTCATAGACTGGCGCTTGAGCGTCTCCTTCTGGGCAAGAACATAGATTGAGAACGCAAAGGCAATGATGAAATTCATAACCGCCGTGACGATTGAACCGGCGACAGAGGCGGTTGTGTTAAACAGCACTGTTCCGCCGTCTTTGAGTATATCGATAAGCTTATCCGGCTTGAAGTCAAACTCCGGCAGGTCGACGTTGTATTTATCAAGGAATGTCGAGAGCGAAACCCACCAGCGCTGCACCTCTTCAGCGTAGGAGGGTATCATGTCAATAAGCGACGCGACAGAATCCCGCAGCTCGGGCATGATGATGAGAACGATAGCAAGTATTATTCCTATGACCAGCAGTATAGTCAAAAGCAGGCAAAGCGGACGCTTGAGCTTTTCCGGCCACTTGCCCTTTCGCTTGTTCAGAAGCTTCATCCACAAATTCTCGATCGGGCGCAGCAGCACATTGACGATATAGGCTATGCACAGGCCGATAACGAACGGAGATATCAGGGAATATATGCCGAGGAGTATCTCCCCAAGCTGCTTATGATTATAAACGCCCCATATAAGCAGCACCGTAAAGGTGATTATAAGCAAAATTCGTTTTACGCTTCTTTTGTTCAGTTCCAATTTCATGTCTCCTTTCGCTTTATATGGAATATTATCACTGCTGTTAAAAATATGCAAGCATAAAAGCCGCCTGTCCGGGCGGCTTTTACATTATGTATTATGTTATCTTACGCTGAAAAGTATATCACCGTAGCTCGGGTACGGCCAATATTTTTCGGCGGTGCAGCTTTCCAGCTCGTCCACCGTCAGTCTCAGCTCATTCATCGCCGTGAGCACCCTATCGCGGCAGGCGACTGCGCGGGTATAGTTATCGCCGATATCATCAAGGCTGTCCAGCGCATCCTTGAGAGTTCTGACTCCCTGCGCCGCATCCGCCATGAGGCGGCTGATTTTTGCCGCAAGCTCCGTTTCAAGTCCGCATTCTATGCCGAGCGACTTTTTCGCAACCGCAGTATCGGCCAGCTCTTTTGAATATGCTCCCGCTACGGGTATGATATCCTGCCAGACCATGCTCTGCATAGTCAGCGCCTCTATGCGATTGACCTTGCAGTATGTATCCAGCTTCATTTTATAGCGGGCGGCAAGCTCGATTTCGGAGTAGACCCTGTGCCTTGCAAACAGCTCGACATTCTTTATATCGAGGTAGCAGGGCACGCAGTCCGGCGTCGTGGGCAGATTCAGCAGCCCGCGAGCCTCGGCCTCCTTCACCCAGTTCTCGTCGTAGCCGTTGCCGCTGAAAATTATGCGCTTGTGGTCGCGTATAACGCTGCGAATAAGCTCGTGCAGGTCATTTTCAAAGTTCTCCGAGCCCTCGAGCGCGTCGGCATACTGCCTCAGCGACTCGGCAACTGCGGTGTTCAGGACGACGTTTGCGCCGGATATGGAGACAGACGAGCCGAGCATGCGGAACTCGAACTTATTGCCGGTAAAGGCAAAGGGCGATGTGCGGTTGCGGTCGGTCGAGTCCTTGGGGAATTTGGGCAGAGCGTGGACGCCGACCTTGATCTGCTCCTTGACCTTGCCGCCATAGGGCTCATCCTTCTCGATTGCCTCGAGTATTTCCTCAAGCTCTTCGCCGAGGAACACCGAGATTATCGCGGGGGGCGCCTCGTCCCCGCCCAAGCGGTGGTCGTTTGCCGCGCTCGCGACGGACACCCTCAGCATGTCCTGATAGTCGTCAACGGCCTGGATAACAGCGCAGAGCATGAGCAGAAACTGCGCGTTTTCATACGGTGTTTCGCCCGGCTCAAGGAGGTTTACACCCGTATTCGTCGTCATCGACCAGTTATTGTGCTTGCCGCTGCCGTTTACTCCGGCAAAGGGCTTCTCGTGCAGCAGGCAGACCATGTCATACTTCCGCGCGATCTTCTGCATGAGCTCCATGGTTATCTGATTGTGGTCAGCCGCGATATTCGTTGTCGTATATATCGGCGCAAGCTCATGCTGCGAGGGCGCGACCTCGTTGTGCTCGGTCTTTGCCAGAACGCCGAGCTTCCAAAGCTCCTCGTCCAGCTCCTGCATGAACGCAGCCACGCGGGGCTTTATCGTGCCGAAATAGTGGTCGTCAAGCTCCTGACCCTTGGGCGGCATGGCGCCGAAAAGCGTGCGTCCCGTGTACATCAGATCCCTGCGCTTTTCGTACACATTTTTATCTATGAGAAAATATTCCTGCTCGGGGCCGACGGTAGTTCGCACGGCGGTCACGTCGCGGTTGCCGAAGAGCTTCAGCACGCGAAGACCCTGGCGGTTTATGGCCTCCATCGAGCGCAGCAGCGGGGTCTTTTTATCCAGAGCCTCACCGCCATAGGAGCAGAACGCGGTCGGGATGCAGAGAACGCCGTCCTTTATAAATGCATATGAGGTGGGGTCCCACGCGGTGTATCCCCTTGCCTCAAAGGTCGCGCGCAGGCCGCCCGTGGGGAAGCTTGACGCGTCCGGCTCGCCCTGAATAAGCTCTTTGCCGGAAAACTCCATTATCACTCTGCCGCCGCCCACAGGCGAGACAAAGCTCTCGTGCTTCTCGGCGGTTATACCGGTCATAGGCTGGAACCAATGGGTGAAGTGGGTCACGCCCTTCTCTATTGCCCAGTCCTTCATGGCGTTCGCTACAATATTAGCGGTCTCGCTGTCGAGCCTTGCGCCAAATTTGATGGACTGCTGAACCTGCTTGTAGACCTCTTTAGGCAAACGAGCCTGCATAACAGAGTCGTTAAAAACCATTGAGCCAAACATTTCAGTCACTTTTTTCATAGTAGTTCCACCTTTCGTTTTTGTTTTTAATCCATATGCTTGTCATATGAATAATGGAGGCATTATATTCCCGGGCTTTCGTTTTGTCAATATTCTTTGTCGTATGTTTAGGTATATCGCTTTCATATACTTATGCTTTCCCTTGACAAAGCTATGGCATAAGTGTATACTGACTGTACTAATTAAAACCACACAGTTTTGTCGGTGTGCGGACAATAAACGCACATGAAATGTATGAATAAGACACTCAAGAATCTGCTTTGGCTCATATTGCTTATAGTCATCTCCGTCGGAACGGTGCTTGTCATCACCTCCGGCTCGAAAGGATTTTCATGGCCTTGCTTCATACGCTTCCTCGGCAAGACCGATCCGCTGTGGATCACCGCCGCTTTTCTGTGTGCCTTCGGTTTTGTTTATTTTGAGGGGCTTGGGCTTCAGTGCACCTGCACGTTCTTCTCGCACCCCTTTTCCGCCGGAAGCGCCATCCTGTTCTCCGCAACGGATATATATTTTTCCGACATAACCCCATCCGCTGCGGGCGGTCAGCCGGCCGCCCTGCTGGTTATGATGCGCCGCGGCATACCCGCCGCAGTAGCGGCGATAGCGCTGCTGCTCAATCTCGTGATGTATACGGTGTCGATTCTGATAATCAGCGGCATCTGCATCATTATAAAGCCGCATATGCTTCTTAATATGCCGGCAGCACCGAAAATTTTTATTGCCCTCGGCACTGTTATACAGATCATATTCATAATCATCTTTCTGCTGTGCATTTTTAACGACGCCGTCGTGCTCTCTGTGTGCCGCTGGTGTCTCAAGCTGCTGTGCAAGCTGCGCATAGTTAAAAATTACGATCAGCAATACGAAAAGCTCTTGGGCATCATAAAGCAGTACAAGGAATGCGGCCTGCTCCTTAAAAGCGAGACACGGCTGCTCATAAAGGTATTCCTGTGCAATTTCGCTCAGCGGCTTTCGGTAATTTTAGTCGCCGTCTGCGTGTATATGAGCGTCGGCGGGATGCTTTCAAAGGCTTTCGACGCCTTTTCGGCGCAGGCTCTCGCGGTTCTCGGCTCGAACGCTGTGCCCGTGCCGGGCGCCGTCGGCGTTGCCGACTTCATCCTTCTCGGCGGATTGAAGCACATTGTGGCCGATCCGGTGAGCGTTGAGCTGCTCAGCCGCGGCATAAGCTTCTACAGCACCTTCCTGTTCTGCGGCATACTTATTTTAGTGCTCTTCATCAGGAGCAAAATTAAGCAAGGGGAAAACAATGGCAAGCAAAAGAATGACTCTGGGTCTTAAATACTGCTACTGCACAAGGCTCGGCAAGCCCGCGCGCAGCATAATGACAAGGCCCTTCATAACCGCGCTTGGCGGCTTATATATGGACTCTGCGCTCTCGGTAAAGCGCATTGAGGGTTTCGTGCGCTCAAACAATATCGACATGAACGAATACGCCCAGCGCAGCTACCGCTCCTTCAACGACTTCTTCACGCGAAGCATAAAGCCCGAGGCGCGGCCGATAGACCGCGACCCGGACACGCTGATATCGCCCTGCGACGGCTATATGTCGGCATACAGGATCAGCGGCGATTCGGTGTTCTCCATAAAAGACAGCTATTATAATATTGAAGATCTCGTCGGCGGCAGCAGTATCGCGGGCGAGTACCTCAACGGCACCTGCCTTGTGCTGAGGCTGGGCGTTGAAAACTACCATCGCTACTGCTATATCGACGACGGCTTCAAAAGCGGCAACCACCGTATTCCCGGGCGCTATCACCCGGTGCAGCCCATCGTTGTGCGAAAGCAGCCCGTATTCGTGCAGAACACGCGCGAATATACGGTTCTGAACACAAAAAACTTCGGCACTGTCACTCAGATCGAGGTCGGTGCCTGCCTTGTCGGCAGGATATGCAACCACCACGAGGCCTGCATTATCCATCGCGGCGAGGAAAAGGGCTTCTTTGAGTTTGGCGGCTCCACCATCGTTCTTCTGTTTAAGGAGGGTACAGTCGATATACCGCAGGAGGTTTTTGACGCTACATTAAGCGACAAAGAGGCAATAGTAAAATACGGCTCGGCAATAGGCCGAAAGGCCGGCTGCTGATGAAAAAAGCTCGGAGACACATGTCTCCGAGTTTTTTACTTTGCGCTGGCTATGCCGAGTATAGCTCTTTTAGAACCTAACATAGCCAAAAATTTTCACAAAATTTTGCTCCCAAGTCTGTACAATATGCTAATTTTGTAATATGTTCTCTCAAATGTCTTGCTGCGGTTGTAAATAAATTGTATAATTTTTGTGGTAAATTGACACCAATCACGTCAATGGAGACAAAGGAGGTCTACAATGAAAAGACGCATTATAAGCATGCTGATGGCACTGGTGCTTGTATTCTCACTGCTGCCTGTCGGCGCTCTTGCCGACGCTGCCGCTTCGGGGGAAACCGGAAGCATCGACATGGAGGAGATCATTGCGGCTGTTGAGAAGATAATAAACGGGGACACTAACTCCCCAGATCTCGGCAGCATCCTTGATAAGCTCGATTATAATCAGTTGGCGCAACTCATAGCCGCGCTGATTAAGGACAAGGTCGATATCGGCCCCGTTCTGGATAAGCTCGATATAAACGAGCTTGTCGCCGTCATAAAGGGACTTATCGGGGGCGACACTGATATCGGTTCGTTGCTTGAAAAGCTCGACACCGAGCAGCTTGTTGCTCTTATCACCGGCCTTATCGGCGATAACGAGACTCTCAAGCCCATTCTTGACAAGCTCGACATCAATCAGCTCGTTGCCGTCATAAAAGGACTTATCGCAGGCGATCAGGATATCGGCTCCATTATTGAAAACCTTGACACCGAGCAGCTTGTTGCTCTTATTACCGGCCTTATCGGCGATAACGAGGCTCTCAAGCCCATTCTTGACAAGCTCGACATCAATCAGCTCGTTGCCGTCATAAAGGGACTTATCGCAGGCGATCAGGATATCGGCTCCATTATCGAAAATCTTGACACCGAGCAGCTTGTTGCTCTCATCACTGCCATTATCGGCGATAACGAGGCTCTCAAGCCCATTCTCGATAAGCTTGACATCAACCAGCTCGTCGCCGTCATAAAGGCGCTTATCGCCGGTGATGTGGACATCAGCTCCATCATAGCAAACCTCGAGCCTTATCAGATTTTGAAGGTCATCGCGGGTCTTTTCGGCAGTGAGCTGGACGTTACGGGGCCTGACAATGTCACCGTTACCGAGACCGAGAACGCCGTATTCAAGGTCAAGGTAAACCTCAGCCTTCTCGATCAGCTTGCGGGCAAGACCTACAAGTATATGTGGCTCGAGCCTGACGATCTTACGAATCTCAATGACATAAACTTTGAGAACATCGACATTATTAGCCTTATCGCCCGCATAGCCGGCAAGTCTCTCGGCAACGGCGATACCTTCACCGTGCAGAACACCACTATGAGAGACGATGGCAGAAAGTTTGTCTGCGTTATCTATAATCTCAGCGACAAGGTGTTTTATGTGTCCGACGAGGTCACCCTCACCGTTACCCCGTTCAGCGACTGCACCCACAACACGCTCAGGAGCGTGCGTGGTCTTGAGCCCACCTGCACCGAGGACGGTCATATCGCATATTACGAATGCGCCACCTGCGGCAAACTTTTCCTCGACGAAGAATGCATCACCCAGACCAACGCCAAGGACATAGTGATCCCCGCCAAGGGACATGCTCCCGTTGAGGGCAAGGCGGCAGTAGAGCCAACCTGCACCGAAACCGGTCTGACCGCCGAGATCGTTTGCAGTGTATGCGGCGAGGTTCTTGAGGCTCAGAAGGAGATCCCCTCCACCGGTCACACTAAGGTCGTTGATGTCGAGGCGAAAGAGCCCACCTGCACCGAGGCAGGCTGCACCGAAGGCAGCCATTGCAGCGTATGCGGTGAGGTTCTGGCAGTATCCGAGGCCGTTCCCGCGAAGGGACACAGCTTTGACGGCATACAGTGCACGGTCTGCGGCGAGTATGTTCCCTTCCCGTTCAAGGACGTTCCCGAGGATTACTGGTGCCGCAGCGAGGTCGAATATGTATGGAAGCAGGGGCTTATGAACGGCATGACCGGCGACACCTTCGCCCCCACCACCAACATGACGCGCGCAATGTTCGCCACCGTGCTCTACCGCATGGAGGGCAGCCCCTCCGTTGAGGGTATGAGCGAGCCTTTCACGGATGTTGACAAGAGCTACTGGGCATATGACGCGATAGTCTGGGCATATAACAGCGGCATCACAAACGGCGTTACGGAGACGAGCTTCGAGCCGACCAGAAACATCACCCGCGCACAGCTTGTCACCATGCTGTACCGTTACGAAGGCTCTCCCGCTCTCAGCGGTGTTCTCACCTTCACTGATTCGGCTGATATCGCTGTCCCCTACCGCAGCGCGGTGCTTTGGGCGACTCGCAACGGCGTTGTAAACGGCTACGAGGATGGCTCTTTCCGTCCCAATAACAACGCAAGCCGAGGCCACATGGCCGCCATTCTGGCACGCTACTGCCAGATGTAACGAAAAACAAAAAGCGGAAGCCTTCACGGGCTTCCGCTTTTTATAAGTGTAAAAATATGCAGGCTCAGTTGAGCCTGCATATTTTGTTTGCTTTAGCTGAGGCTACATGGCCTCAATTTCTTTTATGATGTACTCATTGCCCGTCACGAGATATGTGTTCTCGCTCTTGCAATATGGGCACACCTTGGCGTATTTCACCGTCGGATAGGTCTGTTTGCAGTCCTCGCAGAAGGTCACAGCTTCCAGCTTCTCGACCTTGAGCTCCGCCTCCTGCATGTACTTGGACTCCTTTATAGCCCAGTTCCAGCAGTCGACGATATACTCAGGGATTATTCCGCTGACCTCGCCGATCTGCAGCGTCACGCTGCCGACCTTCGTCAGCTTATTCTCGTCGCAGAGCTTCTCTACTTCCTTGATGACATAAAACACTGTTCCAAGCTCATGCATGGATCTATCCTCCGATGATTACTTTGAAAATTTTGCCTTGAGATCCTTGATGTGGATTTTTGCTGCGCGCTTTGCGGCATATACTGCCAGAGGCGGGATCTTGTCGTCGGTCCTGATCATCTTCGTTGCCTCGGGATGATCGCGGTGCAGATGGATCGCGTCAAACTCGCAGCGGGTGGTGCACAGACCGCAGCCGATGCACTTGTTCTGGTCGACAATGCTGACGCCGCAGCCTAAGCAGCGGGAAGCCTCGGCCTTGACCTGCTCCTCGGTGAAGGTGATGCGGTCGTTCTTCATGGTCTTTGCCTTGCGCGGATCGTGCTTGACCTCCTGGCGTACAGGTGCGTCGAAGCAGTTGAGGTCGATAACGACATTGTCCTTATCCAGCTCGTAGAAATCTCTCGGATTTCTTGCGAGGGTAAGGCTCTGATTATCCTGAACAAAGCGGTGCAGGCTTATTGCGCCCTCACGACCTGCCGCGATAGCGTCGATAGCGAACTTCGGGCCGGTGTAAACATCGCCGCCGACAAAGATGTCGGGCTCTGCGGTCTGGAGGGTGACGGGGTCTGCCATTGCGGTGCCCTTGCCGGAGGTCTTGAGCGCTCCGACATCGAGATCGCCCCAGTCGATGGTCTGACCGACGGCGGCAATAACGGAGTTGACCTTGATGGTCTTGAACTTACCGGTGCCGACGGGCTTGCGGCGACCCTTCTCATCGGGCTCACCAAGCTCCATGATCTCGACCTTGAGGCCGTTGACCTTGCCGGCTGCGGTGCCGGTGATCTCAACAGGAGCATTGAGGTAGCAGAACTTTACGCCTTCTGCGAGTGCTTCTGCGACTTCTTCCTTATCTGCGGGCATCTCCTCCTCGGAGCGGCGGTAGACAATATATGCCTCCTCTGCGCCGAGACGGACGGCTGTGCGCACGACGTCCATTGCGACGTTGCCGCCGCCGACGACTGCGACCTTCTTGCCTATTACGGGCTTATTGCCGAGGTTTACTTCACGCAGGAAGTCAACGCCGCCGTAAACGCCGGTGAGGTCTTCGCCTACGATGCCAAGCTTAGAGCTATGCTGTGCGCCGATGGCGACGAAGAAGCCCTTGTAGCCCTGCTTGCGCAGCTCGGCGATGGTGATATCCTTGCCGACCTCAACGCCGCACTTGAACTTAACGCCCATCTTCTTGAGGACGTCGATCTCGGCGTTGATGACCTTGCGGTCGAGGCGGAAGCTGGGGATGCCGAGAGTGAGCATACCGCCGGGGATCTTGTTGCGGTCAAACACGGTAACGTTCGCGTAGCCCATCTCTGCGAGATAGTATGCGCAGCTCATACCGGCAGGACCTGCGCCGATAACGGCGATCTTATCAACGTAGTCAACGTCGGGGATCTTATGACGGCGCTTTTCAGGGATGTAGCGGGTCTTCTCGCTCAGTTCCTTCTCGGCGATGAACTTCTTGATCTCGTCGATTGCGACTGCACGGTCGATCTTGCCGCGGGTGCAGGCATCCTCACAGCGGCGGTTGCAGATGCTGCCGCAGACTGCGGGGAACGGGTTATCCTGCTTTATAAGCTTGAGAGCGTCAAGGTAGCGGCCCTGGGCTGCCATCTTGATATAGCCCTGAACGGCGATGTGCGCAGGGCAGGATGCCTTACAGGGAGCGGTGCCGCTCTCGTGGCAGTTTTGCTGGTTTGTGTTCTTATAGTCGACATTCCACATGTGCTCGCCCCAGTGATTGTCATCGGGCAGAGGCTGCTTGGGATATTCTACAGGACCGTCCTTGGTGCAGAGCTTCTGGCCGAGCTTGGCAGCGCCGGCGGGGCAGACCTCAACGCACTTGCCGCAGGCGACGCACTTTTCCTTATCGACGTGTGCGCGGTATGCGGAGGCGGACATATTGGGGGTATTGAAAAGCTGGGAGGTGCGCAGGGCGAAGCAGGAACCAAGAGCACAGTTGCAGATGGCAAAGATCTTATCCTCACCGTCGATGTTGGTTATCTGGTGGACATAGCCGTTTTCCTCTGCACGCTGGAGGATATGCATTGCCTCTTCATAGGTGATGTCACGGCCCTTGCCGGTCTCGGTGCAGTATCTTGCAAAGGTGCCGACAGCAATGCAACATTCCTCCTGAAGCTCGCCGCAGCCTTCCTCAACAAGGCGCATTGCGTTACGGCAGGAGCAGTAGCCGACGCCGAGCTGACCCTCATACTTCTTGAGCCAGTGGGACAGATGCTCAAGATCAACAGATTCATTGGTTGCGGGAATTGCCTTCTCAACGGGAACGACGTGCATGCCGATGCCGTTGCCTCCGGGAGGTACCATCGGGGTGATCTTGGTCAGCGGCAGATATGCCATACGCTCAAAGAATCTGGCTATCTGGGGATGCTCCGTGACCTGTTCGAGGTTCATGTTCATGAGCTCCGCCGCGCCGGGAACGAAGATAGGCAGAACGTACTGACGGCTTCCGTCGGGAGTGTCATAGTTGTACTCCAGAACGCCCTTAACAGCCAGACCGTCCATGATTTTCCGGACATAGGCGACATCCTTGCCCATTTTTGCCGCGATCTTCTCCGGTGTGGTCGGCTTGCGAAGGCCCATAGCCAGGGCGACGTCCGCCTCCTCGTCGCTTACTACGCACGCAAGGCCGTAGTATTCGGGATCTTCCTCGGTGATTTTTGCCAGACCGAGCTTCTGTGGGATTCGGTCGGTCATTTTCTTGCCGAGTGCTGCAATCTTTTCTCTTGCCATATGTAACTCCTTTCTCCTTCTACAGAGTATATTTCTGATACATAAGCCATATGCTTCGTATAGTATATCATAACATACCCCGGAATTACAATACAAATTAACGGCATTTTGCTTAGAAATTAACAGGTTTTCTTCGCAGCCGCGCTCTCTTTGTTCAGAACGCATATGTTTACCGCTTGCCTTATTATACACTTTTGTAGTATTGTAGAAACAGTAATGCAAAGGAGGTGTGCATATGACTCAAAGTGAGGAGCGCATACAGAATAGGAACAGGGTCATTAAAACGGCGCAGAGGCTTTTTCTTGACGAGGGCATAGCCTCGGTGTCGATAAACAGAATTGCCGCCGAGGCTGAGCTTGCGCCCATGTCGGTATATCGATATTTTGGCAGCAAGGATAAGCTCATTGCTGAAGTGTGGCATGATGCACTTGTTATTTTTTACGACGACTTTATGAGGCGTTACCACGACATCACAGCAGATATGGACGCCGGATATGACAGATTCATTGCGTGCATGGATCTGTATATCTCCATATACAGCGAATTTCCCCAGTGGTTCAGATACACCCGCGAGATGTTTTCCCATACCTCGTCCTTCAGCATATCCCACAGTCAGGATATGGAGCACATATTCTGGCGGTATTTTGACAAGGAGATCCCAATCCCTCTGCTCAAGGCGCTTAACGACGGAGTGGCCGACGGATCGGTAAGATCGGACATAAATATTTATCAGGTGTATCAGATCGTACACAACGTCTACACCGGCACAAGTATTTACACCGGCATATTTCAGGAGGTCGATCCCCTTGACACTATCAAATTCACAAAAGAGCTTGTTGCTAATTACATAAAAAGCGAGGGTTAATTCTATGGCAATTATACAAAATTTTAAATATATTTTGTCATTTATTCGATTATGTAACAAAAGTTGCGGAAAAGCATTAAGTATTTGATAAAATCTAAACGAAAGCAGGAACGATAAATTTTTTTATTCACTGATGTTAGTGTCGCTAACATCAGTTGAGCCGACAAATATGTTAATACAAAATGAGTAATTTTAATATAACCGACTGCATTCCCTTCTGGGAAGAGCTGCCTGAAGAAAGCAAAGAGCTTATCAGGGATAATCTCGTAACCCGCACTTATGTGAGCAACGAGCGCATCCTGCTTAACAGGGCGAAGAAAAACGGCATGATCTTCATACTCAGCGGTTCTATCCGCGTTTTTCTGTCATCCGAAGCCGGTAGGGAGATCACACTGTTTCGCCTCAACAAGGGAGAGGTTTTCAGCATCATGACTGTGGACGAGGCGGGAGAGTTTGACGTTGTTCCTCTGCTTGAGGCCACGGAAAAATCCGCTATGGCGTTTCTGAGCGAAGACGTGCTCTCGAAGATAGCTTATAAGGTGCCGAAAATGGCGCAGTTTGTTTACAGAAACGCCGCCAAAAACGCCCAGAAAATAATCAACAACATTGCGTATATGTTTTTCAATACGCTCCGGGGCTGCATAGCCCGATACATAATAGGCGCAAGCAAAAAAAACGGTGCGATGCACGACATTGTGAAAACCACTCATGAGGAGATCGCAAATCATCTCGGCTCAACACGCGTGGTTATAAGCCGGGAGCTTGACAGCCTGCGCGACATGGGTCTTATCCAGACCCGGCGAGGCAGCATAATCATAATCGACCGAGAGGGGCTCGAATCAATTGCCGGAAGGTAGCATTCAATGTATATCATCTCATCCCGCTGCGCCCATTGCGGCGGCTGCCGCTCAAGATGCCCGGAAAAATGCATAGACGCCTCCGAGCATCCTCCTGTTATAGATAAGCTTCTCTGCACAGGCTGCGGAAGGTGCTTCCTTGCCTGTCCGATAAGAGCGATAGAATATATCGAAGATAATACTTTTAACAGTAAATCGCGGGCATGATGCCCGTAAAAATACAAAAAACTATATCAGGAGGTAAAAAAAATGTATTACAGCAGCGGTAACTATGAGGCATTTGCATCGCCCAAGAAGCCCGAAGGGATCGACAACAAGTATGCACACATAGTCGGCACAGGACTTGCGGGACTTGCGGCGGCATGCTTCCTCATCCGCGACGCGCAGATGCCCGGCGATCACATCACTCTCTACGAGCATCTTCCCCTCGCCGGCGGCTCATGCGACGGCATCTATGACGCCACCAAGGGCTTCATCATGCGCGGCGGACGCGAAATGGATAACCATTTTGAATGCATGTGGGATCTGTTCAAATCCATCCCCTCGATAGTCAATCCCGGCGAGACAGTGTTCTCCGAATACTATCATCTGAACAAGGAAGACCCCAACTTCTCCCTCTGCCGCGTCACCGAAAAACAGGGACAGGACGCGCATACCGACAGGAAGTATGGTCTTAATCCCTCGGCCGCAACGCAGCTTCTCAAGCTCTTTATGAGCACCAACAAGTCCCTTGAGGACAAAACCATCGACGATATATTCGACGACGATTTCTATGACACCAACTTCTGGACATACTGGCAGACCATGTTCGCTTTTGAGAAATGGCACAGCGCTCTTGAGATGAAGCTCTACCTCCAGCGCTACATCCACCACATTGACGGTCTGCCCGATCTGTCGGCTCTCCGCTTCACGCGCTACAATCAGTACGAGTCCATGATTCTGCCGATGTGCAAGTACATAACCGACCACGGCGGAAAGGTCCTATTTGACACCTCGGTCACCGACATTCAGTGCGACTGCACTCCCGAAAGGAAAGTCGCCAAAAAGCTCTTTTACACCCAGAGCGGCGTTGATCACGTCGTTGATCTTACAGAGAACGATCTTGTTATCGTAACAAACGGCGCACAGGGCGACGGCTCAGCCTACGGCGATAACGATCACGCCCCCGTGGTCACCGTCAAAAACGGCGA
The DNA here is from genome assembly GCA_004557075.1 of Clostridiales bacterium. GTDB lineage: Bacteria > Bacillota > Clostridia > Oscillospirales > Oscillospiraceae > F23-B02. Next base: position 17,837 of record SFEX01000017.1, on the reverse strand, counting down.
AGGCCCCTCCATTGAGCTTTGGAAAAAGCTCGCGGCTCAGGATCCCGCTTTCGGCAATCCCGACAAGTTCTTCTGCGACATTGAGAAAACAAGCTGGGAGTCCTGGACGGTCGACACCGCGAATAAGCAGATTCTTGACGCTATCCAGAAGATCTGCAAGAGAGATCCGCTCTCCGGCAAGGTCGTTACCGGCGGCATAGTCACCTGCCGCGACTCGAGCTGGCTCATGAGCTGGACAATCAACCGTCAGGGGCAGTTCCAGGAGCAGCCCGAGGATCATTGCCTGATCTGGGTCTACGGCCTCAACTGCTGGCACGACGAGGGCGACTTCATCAAGAAGCCCATGTGCGACTGTACCGGCATAGAGCTTGCCGCAGAGTGGCTGTATCACATTGGCATTCCCGAGGATCAGATCATGGATCTCGCAGCCAATGCGTGCAACACCACACCCTGCATGATGCCTTATGTCACCACCTTCTTCATGCCCAGAGCCGAGGGCGACCGTCCTCTGGTCGTTCCCGAGGGCTCTGTGAATCTCGCATTCGTCGGTCAGTTCTGCGAGACTCCTCGCGATACCGTATTCACCACCGAGTATTCAATCCGCACCGGTATGGAAGCCGTATACACCCTCTGCAATATTGACCGCGGCGTTCCCGAGGTTTGGGGCAGCGTGTACGATATACGCGACCTGCTTTACGCCACCAGCAAACTGCTGGACGGCAAAAAGCCCACGGAATTCCTGCTGCCCAGCATTCTCCCCCTGCTGGGTCTCGTCAAGGAGCCGCTTACCAACAATGTTGTGGTTGATCTGCTCAAAAAGTACAACATAGTTTAGCCGTAATCCTTTCCTTCACTCCATACCGGAAGCGTGTGGAGCGGGTCATACCCGAAAAGCCGCCCGAGTATGACCCGCAAGATTAACTTGACCCACAAAACACAAAAATACAGCAAGCTGAAAATCAGCTTGCTGTATTTTTTAATTTTTTATTTGCTGAATTTTGCTTTGATATCCTTGATTTTGATTCTGGCCGCTTGCTTTGCCGCATACGGCAGGATGTACTTCATCTTGTCCTCGCTCTTGACCATTTTGCTGCACTCGGGGTGCTCGCGGTAGAGCTTTATCGCGTCAAATTCGCACTTTGTGGTGCAGATGCCACAGCCGATGCACTTGTTCTCATCGACCACCGATGCTCCGCAGCCGAGGCAACGGCTCGTCTCGGCCTTGACCTGCTCCTCGGTAAACGGCATGCGGTCGTCGCTGAAGGTCTTTGCCTTTTTCTTGTCGTGTCCCGGCTCCTGACGCGCGGGAGCGTCAAAGCAGTCGGTCGTCAGAGCGAGATTATCCTTGTCAAGCTCAATGAAGTCGCGGCGGTTGCGGCCAATATCCAGAACGGTGCCGGGCTGCACATAGCGGTGCAGGCTTATCGCGCCCTCGCGGCCCGCCGCGATAGCGTCGATAGCAAACTTCGGGCCTGTGTACACATCGCCGCCGACAAAGATGTCGGGCTCGGCAGTCTGGAGTGTAAGCGAATCTGCCTCGGCAGTGCCCTTCTTGCCCTTGAGCATTGCGCCGGTGTCAAGTCCGCCCCAGTCTATCGCCTGACCGATGGCGCCGATGACGCTGTCGACCTTGATAGTCTCAAACTTGCCTGTGCCGACGGGCTTGCGGCGACCCTTTTCGTCGGGCTCGCCAAGCTCCATGATCTCGACCTTGAGCCCTGTGACCTTGCCGTTTTTGCCCTCGATCTCAACGGGAGCGTTCAGGAAGCGGAACTGCACGCCCTCTTCCATTGCCTCGGCTATTTCCGCCTTGTCGGCGGGCATTTCGGCCTCGGAACGGCGGTAGACTATATAGGCATTCTCCGCGCCGAGACGAATGGCCGTGCGCACAACGTCCATTGCGACGTTGCCGCCGCCGATGACGGTGCAGCTCTTGCCGACGGTGGGCTTGCCGCCGAGGTTTACCTCGCGCAGGAAGTCAACGCCGCCGTAAACGCCGCGGAGTTCCTCGCCGGTGACGCCGAGAGGAGCTGCCTTCTGCGCGCCGATGGCGACGAAGAAGCCCTTATAGCCCTGCTCGCGAAGCTCGGCGATAGTGACGTCCTTGCCGACCTCGACGCCGCACTTAAACTCAACGCCCATGGCCTTTATGACGTCGATCTCAGCGTTTATGATATCCTTCTCAAGCCTGAACGACGGTATTCCCGTGGCGAGCATACCGCCGGGAACGGCGTTTTTATCAAACACGGTTACGTTGCAGTAGCCCATCTCCGCAAGGAAGAACGCGCAGCTAAGACCGGCAGGGCCCGCTCCGATGACGGCGATCTTTTCCTCAAAGAAGCCGTCGTACTTGGGCTTTACTATGGGCGGGATGTAGCGGGTCTCGGCGTCAAGATCGCGCTTTGCTATGAACTTCTTTACCTCGTCTATAGCGACGGCACGGTCAACACTGCCTCTGGTGCAGGCGTCCTCGCAGCGGCGGTTGCATATTGCGCCGCACACTGCCGGCAGGGGATTTGCCTTCTTTATGAGCGCCAGCGCTTCTGTATATCTGCCCTGAGCGGCCATTTTCAGATAGCCCTGAACTGCGATATGCGCGGGGCAGGCGGTCTTGCAGGGGGAGGTGCCGGTATCGTAGCAGTTTATGCGGTTATTATCGCGGTAGTTGAAGTCAAACTTCTCGGGCCCCCACTTGGTATCGCTGGGAAGCTCGTGCTTGGGATATTCAACGGGGCCGTCCTTGGTGCACAGCTTCTGGCCGAGCTTGACAGCGCCCGCAGGGCAGTATTCAACGCAGCGGCCGCAGGCAACGCAGTCCTCGGCATTCACGCGCGCAACATACGCAGAGCGCGACATGTTGGGGGTATTGAATAGCTGCGAGGTGCGCAGCGCGTTGCAGATATTGACATTGCAGTTGCAAATGCCGAGTATCTTATTCTCGCCGTCGATATTGGTTATCTGGTGGACAAAGCCGTTATCCTCCGCTTTCTGGAGAATTTCCAGCGCTTCTTCATAGCTTATGTAGTGGCCGCCCTTCTGTGTCTCGACCGTATACTCCGCCATATCTCCGACGGCAATGCACCAGTTCTCCGGGTCGTCGCCGCAGCCCTCGCCCAGTATAGCTCTGCCCATGCGGCAGGAGCAGGGCGTCGCGGCATATTTATCGTATTTATTCAGCCAATGCGAAATATGCTCTATATCAAGCGACTGCTGCTCGGCGGGGATCGCCTTCTCAACAGGCAGGACGTGCATACCGATACCCGCGCCGCCGGGGGGCACCATATGCGTTATCTTGGTAAGAGGCAGAATGGTCATACGCTCGAAAAAGCGCGCGGTCTCGGGGTATTTATGGAGTCTGTCCCAACCCATGTTGGAATACTCCGCGCTGCCGACAACAAACAGCGGCAGAACGTACTGAAGCTCCCTCTCGGGGTTTTCCCTGTTAAACTCTAAAACGCCCTCGTAAAGAAGCTTATCCAAAAGCTCCCTGAGCTTCTCCTCCGAAAGCTCGGGATTCATCTTCCGAAGCTGGGCAAATCTATACGGCGTGCGAAGCTTCATCTTCAGCGTGACATCCGCCATCTCGTCCGTAACGCGCTTGTCAAAGCCGTAATACTCCGGATCGCCCGGCTGAACCTTACCCATGCGGTCGGTTATCTTCTGCACAAGGTCAAGAATTTTCTGTCTTACCGGCCCTTCTACCGGCACGTTGTAAATATCAAGATTATCGGTTATGTTTTTTCCTGACATTTTTACTCCTCCCTCAGTAAAAGCTTCCACCGGCGACATAATTATCAAAAATGTGTTGACAATCTGCGGCCGGTGTAATAAAATTGGTCTACACACTATGTTAACAATAAAACACTTTCGGATATTTTGTCAACACCACATTATCCGATACCATGATTTTTGTACTTATTGCCAGTAAATTTCCCTAATATCTGTTGAAAATCCATAGCCTGCAAGCGCTTTGGTTCTGGTCGCACCAATTTTAAGCTAAGGGGTATGCCCGTGGAAAATTTTGAAAAACTGTCGGCTCCGACACTGAAGGATCTTTTTATAAGCAAAATGGCGGAGCTTATTATCTCCGGCAAGCTCAAAGTCGGCGAAAGGCTTCCGCCCGAGCGTTCGCTCGCAGAGCAGATGGGCATCGGCAAAACCGTCGTTCACAGCGGGCTTCAGGAGCTTGCTCGAATGGGCTTTGTCACCATCAAGCCCCAGAGCGGCGTCTTTATCGCCGACTATATGGTCACCGGCAATCTTGAGACCTTCAACGCCGTTGCAAAATACAGCAACTATAACATCGGCCCCGATATAATTCGCGGTATGTTCGACATGCGCTACGCCATGGAGGGGCTTGCCATGGAGCGCTTTGCAGCGCTGCACACCGATGAGGACATCAAAACTCTGCGTGAGATGATAGTCGGCATCGGCGATTACGTTTCGGACGAGCGCATGAGCTATGCCGGACTTGCCGAGCGCTTTTTCGACTTTCACAACGCCCTCGCACGCATGAGCCGCAGCGCCATCATCCCGCTCACCTTCAACGCAGTCAAAAGCGTCAGCTTAGTTCTGTGGGAAAAGTATCTTCGCAATTACGGTGCGGGGAGGGCTATCGACAGACTGAGCTATTTCGTGGACTGCCTTGAAAAAGGCGATAGTGATGCGGCCTGCCTTGAGCTTAAAAACGGGCTCGATGAGCAATTTAATATGTCGTTTAAACAGCAGCTATAAATTTTAAATGTATGAAGGGAGAACAACATGGCACAACTCAGACCCAAGATCGTCAAGCTTGCGCGAATAATCGCCAGCGTGACGGGTATCATGACCAAAATCGACGAGAACGCGCCGGAATACTACAGCATGGCGAATATCGTCAGCGACGACGAGGCGGATATCGCCATCGCCGCCGGTCTGCGCAAGGACCGCACCGCAGGTTACCTTGCCAAGAAGGTCGGCAAAACCGTTGAGGAGATACAGCCGCTGCTGGATAACCTCGTCTACTACGGCGTTTTCCGCCGCACCTACAGCGCCGAGGCCGGTCAGGATGTATACTACATGCAGATCTTCGCCCCCGGCATCCTTGAGATGATGGTAAACAACACCGAGCTTTCCGCCGCACACCCCGAGGTAAACCGCGCATTCGAGGAATACACCAGAAACCTCGCCGCCACCATGGGCTCTTTCCTCCCCGACGGCTACGGACTCATGCGCGTCATCCCCGTTCAGAGCGCAATTGAGGATAACCCCGACACCGCCGAATTTGAAAAGCTTTCATATTACCTTGATAAGTACGATACTTTCTCCGTATCCCCCTGCTCCTGCCGCGCATCTCGCACCGCTATCGGCGACGGCTGCGGACATTTGGACGAGGATATGTGCATTCAGATGGGCAAGGGCGCAGAGCACTACATACGCTCAGGCCGAGCAAGACAGATTACCAAGGAAGAGGCACTTGAGATCATAAAGCGCGCAGAGGACAACGGCCTGATGCACGATATCCCCAACATCGAGGAAGCAGGCGACAGCGCCGCTATCTGCAACTGCTGCTCCTGCGCATGCTTCGGTCTGCGCGTCGGCCTCATGTTCGGCGCGAGAGACGCAATACGCTCAAACTTCGTCGCCGAGATCGACGAGGCAAAGTGCGTCGCCTGCGCACAGTGCGTCGAGGTCTGCCCCGGCAACGCGCTCAGGCTCGGCCAGAAGCTCTGCTCCACCGATGATCTCTCCACCCCCGAGTACAAGAAGATGACCGACGTCATCTATTCAAAGGACGTATGGAACGTCAACTACCGCGAAAACCGTGAGGACGTTATGCCCACCGGCACCGCGCCCTGCAAGACCGCCTGCCCCGCTCACATCCCCGTTCAGGGCTATCTGAAGCTGGCCGCTCAGGGCAGATACACCGAGGCTCTTGAGCTTATCAAGACCGAGAACCCCTTCCCCGCCGTCTGCGGACGTATCTGCAACAAGCGCTGCGAGGCCGAATGTACCCGCGCAAGCGTTGACGAGGCCGTCGCTATCGACGAGGTAAAGCGCTTTATCGCCGACCATGACCTCAACGAAAAGACCCGCTATGTGCCCAAGATGGTAAACCAGATAGGCCGTCCCTACCCCCAGAAGATCGCCGTCATCGGCGCAGGCCCCGCCGGTATGAGCTGTGCATACTATCTGGCGCAGAAGGGCTACCCCGTGACCGTGTTCGATAAAAACCCCGTTCCCGGCGGCATGCTCACGCTCGGTATCCCTAACTTCCGTCTTGAAAAGGACGTCCTGAACGCTGAGATCGACATTCTCAAGGAGATGGGCGTTGAGTTTAAGTGCGGCGTTGAGGTCGGCAAGGACGTCACCATCGCCAAGCTTCGCGAAGAGGGCTACAAGGGCTTCTATCTTGCCATCGGCGCGCAGAAATCCGCCCCGCTCGGCATCACCGGTGAGGAGCTTGAGGGCGTTTACGGCGGCGTTGACTTCCTGCGTGAAGTAAACCTCGGCAACAAGCCCGCGATCGGCAAAAACTGCGCCGTCATCGGCGGCGGCAACGTCGCAATGGACGTATGCCGCAGCGCTGTCCGTCTCGGCGCTGACAACACCTACATAGTCTACCGCCGTTCCGAGGCCGAAATGCCCGCAGACCCCGAGGAGGTCAAGGAGGCAATGGCAGAGGGCGTTAAGTTCCGCTTCTTGAGCGCTCCCGTTGAGATAGAGGGCAAAAACGGCAAGGTTGCCGGTCTCAAGGTTGAGATCATGGAGCTTGGCGAACCCGACGAAAAGTGTCGCCGCAAACCCGTCGGCACCGGCAAGTTTGAGACCATCAAGGTCGACAGTGTCATCGGCGCTATCGGTCAGGTCGTCGATTGGGGCGAGCTTGACGTCGGTGAACTCAAGACCACGAAGAAGGGTCTTGCAATCGCAGACGAGCTTACATATCAGACCGCCCAGTCCGACATTTTTGTCGGCGGCGACTGCTACACAGGTCCCAAGTTTGCCATCGACGCTATCGCAGCCGGCAAGGAGGGCGCAATAAGCCTGCACCGCGCCGTTCACGAGGGGCAGACCCTCACCATGGGACGCGACCGCAGGGTCTACAAGTCGCTCAACAAAGAGCACGCTCTTATCGACGTTTCCAGCTTCGACCATGAGCACCGTCAGATGCCCGGCTACAACGAGGCCAAGGCAAAGACCTTCTCCGACGCCCGCGTTACCTTCACAGAGGAGCAGGTGCGCAAGGAGACGGCGCGCTGCCTCGGCTGCGGCGCTACCAAGGTCGATGAATATCTCTGCATCGGCTGCGGCCTGTGCACCACCAAGTGCAAATTTGACGCCATCAAACTCAAGAAGGTGCGCAACATCCACGCAGGAAACTTCGAGAGCATGCCCATCAAGGTCGCCGAGGGTCTTGTCAAGCGTACCGGCGGCATAATCAAGAAGGCCGTAACGAAGTAATGCACGAGCTTGGAATTTGCGACGCACTGCTCAAAATGGTCGATAAGGCAGTGAAAGAGGAAGGCTGCGACGGCGTCAGCAGCATCACAGTCGAGGTCGGCACGCTATCGGGTGTCGTACCGCATTTTCTCAGCGATTGCTGGGAGGCAGTCATTGACGGCACGCCATACGCGCAGACCGAGATGATCGTTGAAACTCTGCCGGGAATGGCACGCTGCCTCGACTGCGGCAGCGAGTTTGTGGCGGATGTTGAAAAGCTCGTCTGCCCCGACTGCGGCGGCAAAAAGCTCGCGCCGATATCAGGCCGCGACCTCACATTAAAAGAAATAGCAGCATACTAAACCAAAAAATTCCCGCCTACGGGCGGGAATTTTTTATGTATTAAGCTGTTCTTTTTTAGGGCTGCATTTGTAAAATATCGCGCCTATTGCAAGGGCAACAAGGGAAACGGCCGTTCCGTGCAGAAGCAGTCTAAACTCAGGCTCTATCAGTGCGCTGCCGTTGGCAATAACATTCGCTATTTTGAAAGTAGCATAGTCGGAAAGCATAAACATAAGGCCGAAAATCACCGGCGAAATCCATTTCCATTTGCCCCAACAATTATTTCTTCCTATCAGCAGTGAAAGTATAAAAGTCGTGATCGGGAACAGGAACCACTGGAACATTAAACTGTATCCTAACGCGCCGGTCGGATCCATAAACAGCCAGAACGCTATCAGCGAGGCCGCCCACACTGCGAGATAGCTTATGACTATAACGAGCTTTGTAAGCTTATCCTTCCAATCTATGGATCACTTCAAACAAGAACTTGTTGAATATCTCGATTACTACAACAACCACCGCATCAAGGCAAAGCTTAAGGGCTTGCCGCCTGCTCTTCACAGGCAACAAGCCCTTTCGGCTGCTTGAACAATTTTTGCTCTTAATTATTGTCTAACTTTTTGGGGTCACTTCAATTTTTGAAAGCGGGGGATAATTCTTATTATACGCTTGCAAGCTTCTCGCCGAGGGCGTAGCAGTTCTCGGCGGCTTCGCCCTCCGGAAAGCCACAGCAGGCCAGGCTGTCGGCAACTATGTCAGCGCCGCAGTCGCGGCAGTCATCCTCCCAGCGCTCCAGCCATTTGCCGCTTCCCCAGCCATATGAGCCGAACAGCGCTATCTTTTTATTTTCAAGCCGGACTGCACACGAATCAAACACAGGCTTAAATTCCACGTCCTCAAGCGACTCTGCGCCCATCGCCGGACAGCCGAAGGCAACGACGTCGAACGCGTCCAGCATTTCCGGCTCAAACTCTCCGGACTTGTACACCTGCACGTTAGCGCCCTTCTCCTCGGCGCCCTTTCTGATTTTTTCCGCCATGGCCGCGGTGTTGCCCGTGCCGCTCCAATAAACTATTGCAATTTTATTCATGCCTTCCACCGTTTCACTGTGAGATGAGCTGTTCGAGGCTGCATCCGCGGCGCAGCCTGCCGCAGTTATCGCGGGTGCATTTCTCAAAGCGCTCAAACTTCATTTTAGCCGCATCCACATCTCCGTATACCTTCCAGAAGCCGACGCATTTGCAATCAGCCGCCCTGTTTTCGATAAAGCCGCGCACATCCTCGGCAGGGTATCCGAGAAACAGGCCGACCTCGTGCGGAAATTCGCCTCCCTCGCCCATTCGCCTGCGAAGCCGGGCTATGCAGCCTCCGGCGGAGCTGAGGTCGTAGCCGAAGCTGCTCAGAAGCTCGCGCACCTGCGGCTGCTCAAGATCCGCGCACAGCCGCTCGGGACTGTACATATAAACGAGCACCCGCTTCTCTGTAAAACGCAGAGGGAGCATGCAAAGGCCGTGTGGCACAAGTCTGAGATTGAGGCCGCGTATTCTTTCAATGGTCTCCTCTTTTGATGTGAACTCTACCGAGAACATATTCCCCGTTTTCAGTCCCGCCAGCGTCGGCGAGCACTGGCTGACTATAAGCTCGTCACTCATATTATCCATACTCCTATCATTTGAATATTGCGGCGGATTATACTCATAAAATTGTAAGCGGCTGTTTCCAGCCGCTTACGCTATTTTTTACTGTGACAGGCGCCCGACATTGCGCAGCCCGAGCAGTTGCAGCCGCAGGAGGATTTTCCCTTCCTTTTGTTTCTGACAAGCACCGCAACGGCAAGCGACACCACGAGTATCAGCACGAAGCATATCACTATGTTCGCAATGTTTTGACTTATCCAGCTTATCATAGTATTCCTCCGGATTTTTTATGCCGCATACGCTGCGGATTTGAGCTTTTCGCTCGTCTTATAGGGGCGAAACAGCATATATAAGATGAAAGCAAGCAAAGCTACAGCGAAGATCGTTCCGATGACGGAGCCGGAGCCTATAAACCACGCGCCGAACTGATATACGATGAGGGAGACAGCATAGGCGAATACGCACATGTAGCCTATGGCAGCCCATGTCCATTTTGCGTTATTCATTTCCCTCTTGATAGCGCCCATAGCGGCAAAGCAGGGTGCGCACAGGAGGTTGAAGATCATGAAGCTGTACGCGGAAAGCGCGGTGTAATGAGCAGCGACCGCACTCAGCAGCGCCGGGGTATCCTCCGCGACCTCACCTGCTACATGGAACACCACGCCGAAGGTGGTTACCACGTTTTCCTTGGCGATAAGTCCGGTCACGGTCGCAACCGTTGACTGCCAGTCGCCGAAGCCGAGCGGGGTGAAGATAAAGGCTATCGCGCGGCCTATCGTCGCAAGCAGCGACGAGTTATTGTCCTCGACCATCGTGAATCTGCCGTCAACGATGCCGAAACCCTGTAAGAACCAGAGGACTATCGCAGATAGCAGGATTATCGTGCCCGCCTTTTTGATGAAGCTCCAGCCGCGCTCCCATGTGCCGCGCAGGACGTTTCCCACAGCGGGCACATGATACGCCGGAAGCTCCATGACAAAGGGCGCGGGCTCGCCGGTAAATGGTCTGGTCTTTTTCAGCATTATTCCGGAGATTATGATCGCCGCAACGCCGATGAAATACGCGGACACCGCAACTAAGCCGCTGCCGCCGAACAGCGCTCCGGCAAGCATGCCGACTATAGGCATTTTCGCGCCACAGGGTATAAAGCAGGTAGTCATGATAGTCATGCGCCTGTCGCGCTCATTCTCGATGGTGCGCGAGGCCATAACGCCCGGAACTCCGCAGCCGGTGCCGACCAGCATGGGTATGAAGCTCTTGCCGGACAGGCCGAATTTGCGGAATATCCTGTCCATGATGAAGGCTACGCGGGCCATATAGCCTACGTCCTCGAGTATGCACAGCATGAGGAACAGAACAAGGAGCTGAGGAACGAAGCCAAGCACCGCGCCGACGCCACCGATGATGCCGTCGACCACGAGGCCGCTGAGCCAGTCCGCCGCGCCCCAGCTCTCCATAAGCGCCGCCGCGTTGCCCTGAAGTATTTCAGCGCCGAAAACATCGTTTGTCCAGTCGGTCAGAAAGCTGCCGAACGGCCCCATGGCTATCCAGTAGACAAGGAACATTACGGCGGCAAAAATCGGGAGGGCTGCAAAGCGATTGGTAACGGCCTTGTCTATTTTATCCGACGCCGAGAGCTTGCCTGCGCTTTTCTTTTTGTAGCAGGCTTTCATAAGAGAGGCAATGTAGAGGTAGCGTTCGTTTGTAATTATGCTCTCGGCATCGTCATCGCACTCGTTTTCCGCGGCGGCGATGTCCTGTTCTATGTGCTTGAGGGTCTGCGCGTCAAGCTTCAAAGCTTCCATAACCTTTTCGTCGCGCTCAAAGAGCTTGATGGCGTACCAGCGCTGCTGCTCCTCGGGCAGGTTATGTACAGTGACCTCCTCAATGTGAGCAAGTGCGTGCTCCACAACACCGGAGAAGGTGTGCATCGGTACGGTCTTTGCGCTTCCGGCGGCCTCGACCGCGGCTTCCGCCGCGGCCGCTACTCCGTCGCCCTTTAGCGCCGAGATCTCCAGCACCTTGCAGCCAAGCTCACGCGACAGCTCACGGATGTTGATAACATCTCCGTTTTTCTTAACAACGTCGATCATGTTTATGGCGACCACGACGGGAATGCCAAGCTCTGTGAGCTGGGTGGTAAGATAGAGATTTCGCTCAAGGTTAGTGCCGTCGATTATGTTCAGTATCGCGTCGGGGCGCTCGCCTATGAGGAAGTTTCGTGCAACGACCTCCTCAAGCGTGTACGGGGAGAGGGAGTATATGCCCGGGAGGTCAACTATCGTCACGCCGTCGTGGCGTTTGAGCTTGCCCGCCTTCTTTTCAACGGTAACGCCCGGCCAGTTTCCCACAAACTGCGCAGAGCCGGTCAGGGCATTGAAAAGCGTCGTCTTGCCGCAGTTTGGATTGCCGGCAAGGGCAATTTTGATCTCATTTTTCATCATTCCACCTCTATCATTTCAGCATCCGCCTTGCGCAGAGACAGCTCATAGCCCCGCACGGTAAGCTCAAGCGGGTCTCCGAGCGGAGCAAGCTTGCGCACCTTGATATTCGTACCCTTTGTGATACCCATGTCCATGATCCGGCGCTTAGTCGCGCCCTCGCCGTGGAGCTTTTTTACTGTGGCGCTCTCGCCGACCTTAACGTCTCGCAAAGTTTTCATTGCTTCACCTCACACATATATTTTCTGCGCCATTTCCGCGCTTATCGCAACTCTTGCTTCCTTGACCCTGACGATGACGTTATCGCCTAAGGTATTTATTATAGTAACGCTGCTCCCGGCCACAAAGCCAAGGTTTTCAAGGTGTTTGCGCACGTCTTTCTTTCCGCCTATCCTCTTGACGGTATTTTCATCACCTACGCCCGCAAGTGTCAGTGGCATCATGTTCATCCTCCCTTTTTACCCGTTAGTTATAGCTAACATAATCGCTTAAAAAGTAGTTAGTTTTCACTAACTTCGATGCCATAATACCATCTTTTACGCCCAAGTCAAGGGCTGATAGGCACTTTCAGCGCTATGCACAATTTGTTAGTCGTAACTAACGCAGATTTTTGTTTATAATTCCGAGTATTATAGTAGGAGTTAGCATCCTCTAAGGATAGTATCTATTGACAATGGCACCGGTCGGGCTGACGCAAAAGCGACTGTTTGAAATGCGGAAACTGCTCGAAAAACGCGCGAGTGCAAAAAAGATTATCGCCAATCTTACCGGTCGGGCACCTGAAAAAGCAAATACTTAAAGCTTAAAAACGAAAAGGAAAAACCGGTCGGGCCGACGCAAAAGCGAGCTCTTAAAATGTAAAAGCGGATTAAAAGGCTGTGTGATTTAATAAACACCGCTGTGGCGTAGATTTTTCGGAGCGGCTATGCTATAATTTCAAATCATAAAAAATCAAGAGTTAAAAGGAGAGAGTCAAAATGGAAGAACTTGCACGCATCAGCACCGGAATCGACGGGCTTGACGAGGCGATAGATTTCCTGCGCCCGGGCGATACCGTTATCTGGCAGATTGACCATGTCGGCGACTATATGTTCGCGGCCACCAAGCTCGTGACCACGCTCGCCCGCACCGGCAAGAGGTTCGTTTACATACGCTTCGGCGACCATGACGAGATCATGGATACGGAAGCTCTGATAAAAGCCGGCGCCAACGTCAAACAGTACGACCTCGACCCGCATGTCGGCTTTGAGACCTTCGCAGTGCAGGTTCACCGCATAATCAGCGCCGAGGGCAAAAATGTGTTTTTCATCTTCGATTGCCTTTCCGAGCTGCAAAAATATTGGTTTTCCGACCTAATGATCTCAAACTTCTTCCTGCTCATAAACCCCTTCCTCCGGGAGCAGGATGATATCGCCTACCAGTCGATAAACTACCGCAGTCACACCTACGAGACGGTATCGCGCATACGCCGCGCCACCCCGCTGCTCATAAACACTCTCACCCACGACAGATGCACATATATCCAGCCCGTCAAGGTCGACGGCAGGCACACGAAGAATATGTATTTCCCGCTGAGGATAAGCGGCAGCTCATGCCAGACCGTCACCTCAAGCGCGGGCAACTACGCCATATTCGAGAAGTTCACCCAGACCGGCGAGAGACGCGACTGCTGGGACAGCATGTTCGACTCCGTGCCAAAGGACGGCAGCGAGCCTGTCGATGAGGAGGGCAAGCGCCTTAAAGAAAATATTCTGCGCTGTCTGCTCGGCAGCGAGCCAACGCGTCTTGAGCTCTGCCGCAAGTATTTCAGCACCAGAGATCTTATGGACATCAAAAACCGCGAGATCGGCACCGGCTGCATCGGTGGTAAAGCGGCGGGCATGCTGCTTGCGCGAAACGTCATCCGCGACGAGGCGCCGGAGCTGTACGCAGAGCGCATGGAGCCGCACGACTCCTACTTCATAGGCGCCGACGTTTTCTACACCTACGCCGTGCAGAACGGCGTCTGGTCGCAGCGCACGCGCATGGTAGACGTCGAGGACTACTTTGAATGCGCTCCTAACATACGCGAAAAGCTCCTGAACGGTATATTCATGCCCGGCATAACGGAGCAGTTCCTCTCCATGCTGGAGTATTTCGGCCAGTCCCCTATCATCGTTCGCTCCAGCTCCCTGCTCGAGGACGGCTTCGGCAACGCCTTCGCGGGCAAGTACGAAAGCGTGTTCTGTCCCAATCAGGGCAGCCTTGAGGAGCGCTACAAGGTCTTCGAGGAGGCTGTGCGCACCGTTTACGCCAGCACCGTGAGCTACGACGCGATAAAGTACCGCGCAGACCGCAATCTTCTCGACCGCGATGAGCAGATGGCGCTTCTCGTCATGCGCGTATGCGGCGACTGCCACGGCAATTACTACTACCCGCATATCGCGGGCGTGGGGCACTCAAAGAATCTGTACATAAACAGCGCAATGAAAAAGCTTGACAACAAGGGTATGCTCCGCCTTGTTTTCGGCATGGGCACCCGTGCGGTCGACCGCGAGGCCGACGACTACGCAAGGCTGCTGAATATGGATAATCCCGCCGCGCCGCCTATGGTGGCCTACGGCGATGAGTACAAGTATTCGCAGCACAAAATGGACGTTATCGACCTTGAGTCAAACAATTTTGTGACCATAAACGCCGACAGCATCGACAAGAAGGATCTCAAGACAGACCCGAGCCTGTTCATGGAGCCTGACGCTCCAACGGCCGCGCGCTACCGCGAGATCGGTCTTTACGGCGAGCCTGTCCCCGACATTCTCAACTTTCGCAAGCTAATAAAAAGCACCGCGTTTACCGACACCATGACAGAGGTCATGGCGCTGCTGAGCAGCAAATACAACTACCCCGTTGACATTGAATTTGCCTGCAACTTCGAGCAGGACGGTCAGTTCCGCGTAAACCTGCTGCAATGCCGTCCCCTGCAAACGCGCGGCATCGACAAGGCCGGGGTTATGCCCAAGGTTCGCGATTTCTTCTTCCGCATAAACGGCAACTTCATGGGCGGCAACGTGTGCCTGCCGATCCGCTACTGCGTGTTTGTCAAGGTCGAGCCGTATCTCTCGCTCACAGAGCAGCAGAAGTACCTCGTCGCGCGCAAGATAGGCCAGCTCAATCTTCTCCTGCGCGATCAGAGCACGATACTCATGGGTCCCGGCCGTTGGGGTACGACCACGCCGAGCCTCGGCGTTCCCGTTAACTTTATGGAGATATCCCACTTTGACTGCATGTGCGAGCTTGCTTACAACTCCCACGGCCTGCGGCCTGAGCTGAGCTACGGCAGCCACTTCTTCCAGGATCTCGTTGAGGCCGGAACATTCTACGCTGCGGTATATCAGGGCGAGGAAGGGTGCAGCTTCAATGAGGATATGTTTGACGGCTATGAAAACCGCTATGCCGAGCTCATGAACGCGAAGCCCGACGATCCGATGTGCGACGTAATAAAGGTCTACGACTTCTCCGCAGACCGCGCCATTCTCTACTCCGAGATCGAGACTCAGGACTGCTTCTTCGCCGTGACCGAGGAATGAGAATATAAAATTTATATTTAGGAACGTAAAAAATCCGCATGGTTTAAAAACCATGCGGATTTTTGCTGTGAAGTGCTAAAAATCGATACAAGACCTGCTCTTTTACTTTTCGGCAACATTATATACAGTCAGCATTTTATTCTCCGCGTAATTAACGGTATATGCTGTTCCTCCAGTTTCCTTCGTCAGATAGCAGATACAACTGCTGCTGTTGTCAACAAGATGGCGGTTTCTCTTATACATACATCCTTTGAAATATGCTTTTGAAGTATAGACAATCTTGTCTGCATTTGCTTTTATATTCTCATATATCGTTCTATCTTCTTTTTGCCAATGCTCAGCTTGACTTTCACACGGCAGTACAAGAATCAGCTTAATATTCGGATATGCAGTTTTGAGTTTCAATACCGTTTGCGCCGCAATCGTGTCAAAGCCCAACGCACCGCCCGCGCCAAAATACACATAGCCTTTTTCGATCAGCTGAATAAGCGTCGCTTCAAGCCGCCGTGAGATTTCTTCAAAATCCTCCGGCGGTATTCTTCTGTGTCCTGTAAAACAACAGGTCTTGTCTTTCATCAAATCACATCTAATCAAAATATATGTCTATTTGTATTTTATCTAATTATATTGGATATGTCAACAAATATTGATGAATTAACAGGATATGCATGCAGACCATATATAGTACAATTATATGCGTAAAGGTTGTGAGACTATGGAAAAAGAAGATTTTGTCAAAAGGCTAACCGAACTTCGCATAAACAAAGGTGTTTCGGCAAGAGACATGAGCCTGTCGATTGGTCAAAGCGCTGGATATATCAACAACATTGAGAACGGGGTAAATCTGCCCTCAATGATGGCTTTCTTTTATATCTGCGATTACCTTGGTATAGAACCAAGGGACTTCTTTGATACCAAGTCAACCAATCCTACGAAAGCGAATGAGCTGCTGGAGATTGCTAAATCATTGAATAGCGAACAGCTTGATAATCTAATTGCGCTTGCAAAAGGATTGCGAAAATAAAATTAAGGTGCTGACCAAGTAAGCGGCACCTTGTTTTTGTATAAAGGTAGTGAGATAAGATGACCGAAGGAGATTTCTCTTTGCGTTTAGCAAGACTAAGAGAAGAAAAGGGCGTATCCGCCCGCGATATGAGTTTATCAATGGGGCAAAATCCCGGTTATATCAACAACATAGAAAGCGGTAAATCAATGCCATCGCTTTCAGGCATCTTTTACATTTGTGAATATCTTGGTATCACCCCAAAAGACTTCTTTGATATTGAAACAAAGAACCCCTCAAAAGCCAATGAACTATATTCGGTTGCAAGAGGACTAACTGATGAACAGTTAGACAATTTGATAGCTATTGCAAAAGGATTGCGAAAATAAAAATAAGGTGCTGCCAACTAAGGGCAGCACCTTGTTTGTTGTATAAAGGCGAAGTCAAATATTCGACATTCAGCTTATATACCTAAAATGTAGAATCCGTTATACTCTTTGGCCTTGTTTAGCCATCGTATAAGAATCTCATAGTCTGTTGGTTTGCACTGGAATGTGCTTTCTATTATTGAATCGATCAAATGCGGCGCGTAATAATTTACGCCGAAAATATCGACAGTCCCACTTTTCAAATTGCCGTATACACCACTGTTGAAAATGTGGCCGTATTCCCGATAAAACAGATCAATGTCATCGTCACTTACATACAGCGAATCGTCCTGCCAGCCTTTAATGCTTCGGGTAGCTACGAGCTTCTTCGCTCTTGTTCCAATCGGCAGCCTGCAAAATAGCAACTCCATAAATGCCGAGCCACCGAAAGCTCGTCTCTCACCCTGAGAACCGAAAACATGAAACAACAATATAATCCACCCACGCCCGCAGGCATTTCACAATCAAAGCACCTATTCACTCTTCACTATTACTTATTACTTCAAGCCCAAAAAGCGTCCTTAGTGAAAAGTGAATAGTGAATAAGTAATAAGTAAAGCCCCAAAGGCTTACGCCTTTAGGGCTTTGGCAGGGGAAGAAGGCTTCGAACCCTCGGCCTACGGTTTTGGAGACCGCCGCTCTACCAGCTGAGCTATTCCCCTAAAAATGGTGGGCCTTCAGGGACTCGAACCCCAGACCGACCGGTTATGAGCCGGTTGCTCTAACCAACTGAGCTAAAGGCCCTTATGTCGGTATTGCCGCCACTTTTGTGACGGCAATACCATCTTGGCGCCCCCTGTAGGATTCGAACCTACGACCCTGCGGTTAACAGCCGCATGCTCTACCTGTTGAGCTAAGGAGGCAAAAACAAAGGGCCTGACTTGCGCCAAACCCTTTAGTGTTGGCATTGACCTATCTTCCCGGTCCGTCTCCAGACAAGTATTGTCGGCACTGGTGAGCTTAACTTCCGTGTTCGGAATGGGAACGGGTGGACCCTC
>SFEX01000043.1 GCA_004557075.1 Clostridiales bacterium | reverse complement strand
ATACGGGCGCTGGTCGGTTTCGTTTACGTCGTCAAAGGGATTGACGCTGCTCTCAGGCTCGGGAGAGCCCGCTGCGCGCCAGAGGAAGGTCACGACCTGTGCTCTCGAGCAGTCCTTATCAGGGGCAAAAACGCCGTCGCCGTAGCCGGTCGTTATTCCCTGCTCGGCCGCCCAGAGTATAGCGTCGGTGAAGGGCTTATGTCTGCCCTCGGCGTTGATATCTGTGAAGGGATTTTCCTTTCCGCAGCGCGTGCAAACGCCGTTTTCAAAGTGATGTCCCAGCATGGGAACGTAGGTGTCGACAAAGCTCTCGCCGCAGCCGGTGCAGGTATAGGTGGTGTAGCCCTGCTCGGAGCAGGTCGGCGCCGTAACCTTGGCGGTATAGCCGTGAACGTGGTTGTCATAGCCCTCCCAGGTCAGGGTGCCGCCGAAATTGCTGCCGACCATGTTGCTCCATTTTGTCCCGTTCTGGGGGTAAACTATGGTCGCGGTAACGCCGGAAAAGGCGCGGCTTGCAACGGAGCCGTACTCGCCGGATATCATGACGTAATTTATGTTCGCGCCGGAGGGGAAGGCGTTGTTATCGAGGCTCAGGCTGCGGCAGTCGAGCGATACGGACTTGATATTCACGCAGCCGCGTAGGGCATTTGACGCAATGTGCAGGCTTTCGGCTCTGCTGTAAACGCTCAGCTCTTGAAGCTTTGTGCAGCCGGAAAACGCATTGCTCTCGATGCGCATCTCGGAGCCGCCGTAGCTGTCATCGCCGTAGAAGATGGCCGCGGCAAGGCTCGTGCAGCCGGAGAAGCTGTTTGATTTTAAAACCGCGAGACCCGCAGGCAGCTCGGCATAGCTCAGCGCCGTGCAGCCGGAGAACACGCCCTCGCCGAGTATCTGCGTGCTTGACGGGACATGGATGCTCTTTATTGCCGTGCCGCTGAAGGCGTAGGCGCCGACATTCACGCAGCCGTCGGGGATGCCCACCTCCGCAAGCGCTACGCAGTTTTTAAACGCGCTCGCGCCGATGATCTGCACACCGTCGATGCCCTCGAGCGAGGTGAGCGCAGAGCAGTTTTCAAACGCGCTGTCGCCGATCTTCTGAAGCTCGGACTTTATGACGACCGCTTTGAGCTTTGTGAGATCCTTGAACGCGTTGCTGCCGATATTTTTAATGCCGGAGCCGAGCTCGACGCGGGTTATGGTATCGCGGTACTCATACCACGGTGCGGCGCCGGATACCCAGTCGGTCATTTCTCCTTTGCCGGAGATGGCGAGCGTGCCGATATCCTCGTTATAGCTCCAGCTCAGATTCGGGCCGCAGGTGCCACGCACGGTCGCGTCCTTCCACTGGGCGTAGACGGTCATGTCGGCCGTGATTTTGGTCGAGGTATCTACCTTGGTGCCGCCCTCGGCCGCTGTGAACCAGCCGAGGAAGCGGTATCCGTCGCGGGTGGCCGTGGGCAGGGAGCTGAGCGTTCCGCTCGCGGTGACATAGTCTCTTGCGGTGTCGCAGGTGCCGCCGTTTGCGTTGAAGCTCACGGTCACAAGGCCCGGGCCGCCGCCTTCTTTGTTTGTTATGTACCAGTATTTGTACAGGTTATTTATAACGCCGTCCTGCGTGCCGCCGCGGTTTTTGGCGTTCCAGCTCTCGGAGAGCTTTATCCTGCGCGCCTCCCCGGCGGGGTCTGCGCAGTAGAAGGTGTCGGTAGCGCTGTCGTAATCGGTCAGCAGCACGGCGTGGGGAATGCCCTTGTCATATATCTCGATGCCCTCGGGCTGCTTACCGAGCAGCTCTATAAGCTTTGCTTTTTTATTCTCGCCGGAGGAAAAATAGGCGCAGCTCACATCCATGCCCATATAGCTGAACGAGTTATTGAGCCCAACATTGGGCATCCATGCATCATTATAAATCGTAGTTTCGGTTATGCTTTTCCAGTCGGCGTTACCGTCGATGATGGCGCGGCGGCGGAGCATCATGACCGCCGACGTCAGCGTACATTTTCCGCTTCCACTCTGTTTCAGGAAAACATCATCATCGTTTATTGTCACCGCCAGCGCCTGAAGGGGCAGCAGCGTAAGCACCATCGTCAGCGCCAGAACAAGGCTCAGTACACGTTTTTTCATCATTACCTCCCTGGGGTTTCAATTCGTTTTTACATTTTAAATATACGCTTTTGCGTCAGCCCGACCATAGTGACCGGCAGTAGTCGTTATTGCACTCGCGCATTTAATTAGAAGCGGCAATGTTTAACACCGCGCCTGTAGGGGCGAGCATCGCTCGTCCGCATGTTGGTCGATTTCCAGAGGTTAACGAGGACGCAAACTTTGAAAATAGTGCCCTATTTTGCTGCACTGCATGAGTTAAGAAACGGACGAGCGATGCTCGCCCCTACGGCATCAACCTAATTAGTGCGGCGCGCGCTGTTCGTTATTATAAACCATGCACCCGCTCCGTTCAAGCGATTTTAAAGATTGTTTACATCTAATAAATGGTAAACAAAAACGCCCGTGGGTGCAGACCCACGGGCGTTCAGCCTTTGGAGCGCGAGAGAGCGCTCCCTGTTCGGCTGTTTATATTTTACTCTTTTACGGTTTCCTCGTCGGCTGCTGCCTCGGGAGCTGCCTCGACTACGGGAGCCTCGGTGTTTTCCTTCTCGGCTGCAACTGCTTCTGCCGCTGCCAGAGCCGCTGCCGCGTATACGGCTTCCTCGTCGGCTGCTGCCGCCGCTGCCGCTGCCTTATTCTTGGCAGATGCCTTTGCCAGAGCAGCGAAGACTACGAACAGGACGGTGACGACTGCCATGATGATGAGAGCGGTTTCCTGGAGAGAGCCGCTGTACTGCTGGACGGGAGTGAAGTCGAGCTTCGCCGCCGTCTCGCCTACATACTTGCCCGCCTCGTCAAGACGCACGGTGTAGACGTAGTCGCCGAAGTGAGTGAACAGGCCAACGACCAGAGCCGCAACTGCCAGAACTGCGCTTGCGATGCCGCAGCCAAGGCCGGTCTTCTTGCTGCCGTTGATGGCCGCGATCAGGCCGATGATGCCGGCGATGATGCCGAGGATGCATGCGATAGCTTCAGCGGCATAGACGCCTATGCGGACGAAAACTTCGCTCTTGATATCGGCTTCCTGATCCTGCAGGTACTGCTCGCCCATATCGCAGAGGGTCACGCACTTATCAAGATCAAGCATCTTGAAGCCGCGCTTCTCAACGACATTGCCGTTCTCGTCAACCTTGTACATGCTTGCAAGAACGTCATTGCAGAGAGTTTCATATGCTTCGGGATTGACGGCTGCAACGCCGTCGGTGACAACGATCAGATCCTCGGGAACCGCGACGCCGAACTCGGCTGCAAGGTACTCGGGGAGAGACTTAACAGTCTGTCTGCCGCCATAGTAGCTGAAGCAGGGCTGCATGCCCTCGAAAAGCTGCATGCCGCCGTCAGCCAGAGTGAGCTCACCTTCCTCAAATACGGAAAGCTGACGATCGCCGTCTGCAAGCTGAGCCTGACCCGCCGCAAGCTTAGCCTGACCTGCCGCGTAATCCTGTCTGCCCTTTGCAAGCTCTTCCTTGCCTGCTGCAAGAGCTGCAAGACCGTCCTCATACTCCTTGAGCTTTGCCTTGCCTTCGGCAACCATGTTCTGCATGTATGCGGGGAAGTCGGTCACGTCGTCGGGAATGGTCAGACCGAGCTGAGCGCCGATAGGACGCACGACGGATACAAACCACGCCTGAGCGGAAGAGAATCCGGGAAGCTGGCTGAGATAACCGTCACGGAACTGGACATACTGGTTGAGATAGGGCATCAGGGGATCGATCTTCTCAAGCATAGCCTTGCCTTCGTTGTATGCCTGAGTGTTGGCGTCGATGGTCGCCTGGCCCTCTGCCAGAGCCTGCTCGCCTGCCGCGAGCTTTGCCGCGCCTGCTGCGAGCTCGTTTCTGCCCGCTGCCAACTCGCCAAGACCACTGGTGTAGGTGCCAACGCCGGTGAGATAAGTTTCCTCATTCTCCTTGAGCTGGTTGATACCGTCCATTGCGACCTTGAGATTTTCTCTTGCGAACGCTGCGTCAGCGTTCTTATACTCGTTGATATTCAGGATGTCTCTGACACCTGCGACGCAGGCGAAGAGGCCGAATATGCAAGCGAGAACCAGAACGATGCTGCAGATCATAAGTAATACTCGTTTCATATGAATCCTCCCATGTTTTTTATAAAAATATTACTTAGTCACATAGTTTGTTCGTCTTTTGACATTGTATTTGGCATTGTAACACAAGATGTCAAAATAGTAAAGAAGAAATGACAAATTTCTAAAAATTTTTCTGCAAGCACTTGATGGTTTTGTTGCTGATTACCAAACGGGCGGTTCCATATGCCCCGTGTAGCGACACTTGCGCCAAAATATATAGATAGCTCTTGTTAACATATTATACATAAATTGTCGCGGCAATTGTGAACATTCAGTGAACAATTGCCGCGATTTTAACAGATATCGTGATTTTACAGATTTTCAAAGCGCGCGGCGACCCTGCCGTGCAGGAGAGAGCGCAGAACAAGGCACAAAATCAGCATCAGCGCTGCGGCTATCGCCATGACGAGCGCGGGGGCAAGGCCGTTTTTAAGCAGCTCATACCCTCCGAAGGCCAGCGCTGCGATGAGGCCGTAGTCGAGCAGCATGGATATCATCACGGATACGCCGCTTTTCACCGCCTGCGTTTCGGTCGTCCAGTTGAGGTTGGGGTGGCGGATATTTTCGATAAGGCCGATCTGCGCCATGACAAACAGGAGCAGCAGCGAGAACACCGTTGACGCCAGCAGCATGAGCGCGCCCGGCCGCAGCACATATCCGGCGGCCGCCATGAGCAATATGACCGGCGGGACATAAATTGTAAGGCTGAATTTGAGCTTCGTATCGAGCACCTCGCGGGTGCTCACGGGCATGGAGCGGACAAGCCACAGACTCCTGCCCTCAAGCGACACCGATGAGCTTGTCGGCAGGACAAGGCCCGCCATCATCGCGCCGAATACCGCGACAATGCACATGACGATATCCCCGGCGTCGCCGAACATTGCGATGAACCCGCTCACCTCATTTTTATATATCACGAGCGCAACCGCAGCCACGATCATGAACACAGCGCCAAGGCCGTTATTTATAATGCAGGTCGAGCTTGAGAAAAAGCGCGCGGCCTCTCGCTTAAAAAGCGCAGAGTGCATGGAGGATACCTTTTGCCCGCGGTCTACATACTTTATCTTTGCCGCGCCTCGCTTTGCCGTCGCTGTCTTTATAAAGGTGCGCGCAAGCACGGCGTACACAATTATAAAAGGTATAATCAGCACAACGAGCGTCAGCAGAAGCTTTGTCAGGCTCTCGCCGGCGGCGGCAAGGCCGATGCATTTAAGTATTGCGATATTGCCGAGGGTATCGGCAAGTCCCATGCTGCTCATGAGCACGTTTTCGATTACATCGCCCATCTTGCCGCACAGGTAGAAGTACCCGCCGAGGAACGCCAGCGACAGCACCGTCTCAAACAGCGTCTTGTTGCGCATTTTTGAGGTGAGCAGGCTTATGAGCCAGCCAAACAGAGCGGATATGGACATTGCGAAAAACACGAGCGCTATAAACGTCAGCAGGAAGCTCGCAAGTCCCGACAGTGAGAACGGCACTACGGCGTACCACTCAATAAGCGAGGGCACGACGATTATAAGCCCGAACACTAAATTCAGCCCCAGCAGCAGCATCATGCGGCTTGCCAGTATCGCCGATGGCGGAATGGGCATCGACAGCAGCAGGTCGTTGTCCTTTGCCTCGTAAAGCTGGCTTTTCGCCGTGAACACGCTGAATATCACCATAAGCGTAAATGCGAGTATGAGCGTCATAAGAAAGTAGAGCCACGACAGTCCCGCATCGTGCAGAGGCTCGGCAAGCATGGAGAACATTCCGGCGAACATCCAGCAGAATACGCCGATGACGTAGACCATAAGCAGCGCGTAGAGCACCGCCATGCCCTTGCCTCTCTTTTTGCCGCGCTTTGCGCCGCCTGTGAGCATGCTCGGAAGCGAGGCGAGCTTAATTCTTAACAGAGCTTTAAACATCGCTGCCCTCCAGTTCGAGGAACACGCTCTCGAGCGAGGTATCGCCCTTGACTGTCTCCATATCGCCGCTGGTGACGAGCTTGCCGTTTTTTATTATCGCGACCTTGTCGCACAGCTTCTCCGCGACCTCGAGTACATGCGTCGAGAAGAATATGGCTCCGCCCCTGTCGCAGTGCTCGCGCATCATGGTCTTGAGGGTGTGCGCCGCGACCGGGTCAAGGCCGACAAAAGGTTCATCCATGATGATGAGCTTCGGCTCGTGTATCCACGCCGAGATGATGGCAAGCTTCTGCTTCATGCCGTGCGAATACGCCGACACAGGCTGCGCAAGGTCGTCTGTAAGCCCGAAAAGATCAGCGTATTTGCGTATGCGCTCTTCGCGCTCTGCCTTGCCCACGCCGTAGATATCCGCCACGAAGTTGAGGTACTTGATGCCGGAAAGATAGTCGTACAGCTCGGGATTATCGGGTATATAGGCAATGATCTTCTTGCACTCGATGGGTTTTTCCCTGACGGACATGCCGTCGATGAAAATATCTCCGCCGTCAAATTGCAGTATGCCGCAGGCGGCCTTGATGGTCGTGGTCTTGCCCGCGCCGTTATGCCCGATGAAGGCGTAGATATCGCCCGCGCCGACCTCAAGGCTCAGGTCATCGACCACGGCCCTGCCGTCGTAGCACTTGGTAAAATTGCAGATTTTAAGCATTATTGCTCCTCCTGTATCGGTGAAGATATCACCGTTATTTTCCTCGGCTTGCGCACTCCGTCGGGCGCTCTGCCCATGTATTTTTCCGCAAGAGCTCCCAGCTCGCCATAAAACGAGGCAAGCTCCTCGTCCGACAGCATCAGCGCCATCATCGAAAAGCCGAGCATATCCCGCTCGGGATCGGGGTCATCCCCCTCGAAATAGCGCCTGAACTCCCCCGACAGCTCCAGCAGCCCCTGCTGAACAACTCCACCGCCGCTGTCATTAACGCGCGCTGTGCTCAGCTTATATCGCCGCTCTGTCGCGCCGCGCTTTTTCGTCTCGGATTTTACCTCTATCCAGCCGTCGGCATCGAGCGCCTTTATGTGCCGGTAAAGGCTCGCTGTCGGTATATCGCTCAGCTCCGCGGACATCTCAGCCGCCGTACCGTCGCCGTGGTTTATGAGATATTCAAGAATACGCAGCCGCGCCGTGCTCATCACCGTTGTGATTTTCAAGCCCACCGTCTCCTTAAGCATAAAACGAGTTCGTATGCTCGTCTTATGCTTTATTATTCTCAAAAATGATAATATTCCAATTCCGCGAATTTGTCAACAAAAAATCAAAGCTTTTTCAGCTCTTCAATATAATTTGCCGCGTAGGCGGCAAAGCTCTCCGCTGCGGGGGATATCAGCTCCCGCTCTGGCAGTATGGCGCATATCTCCGCCTTTTCGGGCGGTCCGAGCGGGACGCAGGCCACGCCCGCTCCCAGCTCCTCGCTTATCACCCTGTTTACCAGCGTGACGCCAAGCCCCGCCTTTACCATTCTCCACGCGACAAAGCTGTCGGGCGTTGAAAATTTTATATTGGGGCTTATGCCCCGGCTTTCAAAACAGTGGGAGTTGTCCGTCTCCTGTCCGGTGTGGATCTCGATATACGGCTCCCGCTCAAAGATCTCCGCCGGGACGCTTTTCTCGTTTGCCATAGGATGCTCCGGCGGCAGCAGCGCCACAAGTTCGTCCTCCCTGACCGTCACGCTGCGAAAGCTGCCATCCCTGCGGCTTATGACGGCAAAGTCAAGCTCACGCTCGGACATTTTATCCGCCAGCTCTCGGCTTGTGCCGGAGCATATCTCGACGCTTATCCCCGGATAGCGCTCGTGAAAGCCACCGATGACCTTTGTAAGCCATGGGTAGTATTTCGGGTATGATGTGCCCACGGCGATGCTGCCGGTATCAAGCCCGCAGAGCTTGCGCACCTCCTGCTCATAGCGCTCTCCCCAGTAGGCAAGCTCGCGCACCATAGGCAGCAGCGCTTCGCCCTCGCGGGTCAGGCTCACGCCCTTTTTCCCGCGCCGCAGTATCCGAAAGCCCGCCGACGTCTCCATGGCCTCCACCGCGCGGCTTATCCCCGCCGGGGTATAGCCTAACTCCTCCGCCGCAGCCGACATTTTTCCGTTTTTAATTATGCTCAGCAGTATTTTGCATTTTTCAGTGTCCATCTCCTCTCCTTTTTTAAACCGTTTTTATGCTTCAAATAATCGCTTTTGCCGGTGCCCGACCGGTGAGCTTGGCAAAATTCTTTTTTGCACTCGCGCTCTCAATTACACCGCACCCGTAGGGGCGAGCATCGTGTCAATAGGAAGAAGGTATACAGGAGTGCAAGATGATTGTATACAACT
>SFEX01000042.1 GCA_004557075.1 Clostridiales bacterium | reverse complement strand
CGCCGTCGGCACCGCTTGTCCTGCGATTCTCACAGCGATGTCAAGGGTGGCGGTGATGAGAGTACAACTTTACGATTTTACAAGTCTAAAACTCTCATTCCTGTGTCCAGTTTTTGTTGACAAGTGCAATGGTGAGATTAAGACCTGGTCGAGGGAACGCTCACCTTCTACATGAAGATATTTACAATCCACTATGGTGAGATTAAGACAATATAATTATAAGCAGCGTTTTAATACATATAACATTTACAATCCACTATGGTGAGATTAAGACTGCTCTCGCGTACAAACGTAGTTTTGCCGCTGCAATTTACAATCCACTATGGTGAGATTAAGACGTTGAAATTCGAAGCGCGGATAGTCGAGAATTGATATTTACAATCCACTATGGTGAGATTAAGACGCCAGCAGCAGCCGCTCGAAATTCACTTTCAGAATTGATTTACAATCCACTATGGTGAGATTAAGACGTCATCATATATAGCTGATTTTTCGGCTGTTTTTTGATTTACAATCCACTATGGTGAGATTAAGACGCGCTCCGGCTTGCCGTTGATGCCATAGTTTACACATTTACAATCCACTATGGTGAGATTAAGACACGCGCCCCTTCAGGGCAGCAGCTCCTCCGGCACATTTACAATCCACTATGGTGAGATTAAGACACAACGGCAGCAAGGAAACAACGTTTTCCTCGATAATTTACAATCCACTATGGTGAGATTAAGACGTCAAGAATGCGGATTATCACGTCCGCAAGCTCAATATTTACAATCCACTATGGTGAGATTAAGACGCCAGCAGCAGCCGCTCGAAATTCACTTTCAGAATTGATTTACAATCCACTATGGTGAGATTAAGACAAAGTCCTCCACCGTGTTGAGCTTATCAAACTCAAAATTTACAATCCACTATGGTGAGATTAAGACCCCTAAACGACTCATCGTCCATGTTGTCATTCATTAATTTACAATCCACTATGGTGAGATTAAGACCACTCCGTTACAGCTTGCGCATTTAGCGGCTATTTAATTTACAATCCACTATGGTGAGATTAAGACGAGTATATAAGTCGTATCCTTCTATGATGGAAGCCGAAATTTACAATCCACTATGGTGAGATTAAGACCAGAGATAACAGTCACGGTAAGCGCACTTACTAAGTATTTACAATCCACTATGGTGAGATTAAGACGATAAACGAACCGTCCGTAGAATACTGCATGAGCTTTATTTACAATCCACTATGGTGAGATTAAGACGACACTCCGATTTTTGCGGCCATTTCAATTTGATTCATTTACAATCCACTATGGTGAGATTAAGACTCCATAGCGTTACCTCCTGTGCTTAAACCTTCGACATTTACAATCCACTATGGTGAGATTAAGACCTACGAAGCCGTCCGCATTATCAAAGAAATGAGAAATTTACAATCCACTATGGTGAGATTAAGACGCCGTTGTGGACGGTCGCACATATTTACCATCCAGTTATTTACAATCCACTATGGTGAGATTAAGACAAAACAGCGAAATATAGCGCTTTAATGCATGAGGATTTACAATCCACTATGGTGAGATTAAGACCAATCCATTTCATCGTTTGTTCCTTTCTGCGTTTAATTTACAATCCACTATGGTGAGATTAAGACGTAAGCCGCCATCTTTACATCTCGCTCGTCAATCTCGTATTTACAATCCACTATGGTGAATTTACAATCCACTATGGTGAGATTAAGACGCTGTTAAGTGCAAATGCCGCGTTTCTTGTACTTTCTCTGTCGATTCTGTCGCTGAGACGAAAAACACCAATCAGTGAAGGATTACGCTGACGCACAACAGCTTTTATATCATTATATCACGCTTTTTGTCATCTGTCGATGCCCCGCCATGACTACGGCGAGAAATGTCGACAGACGTTTGAATTAAGCAAAAATGCGGCATGCACATCGGTAAGCGCTCCCTCCAATGCATGCCTCGCTTTCGCATCGCCGAACCGCATGACTTAGATTAAAGCATATTGCTCGTCGCGTCATCCTCAATCCCCCAGAATTGCTTTTTCAGCCATTTAGGATTGTTGCCCGTAAATAAGATGACGGAATCCAAATCGGTTCTTATGAAAGACTTTATGCTAAGCCGAAGCTCCACAAGCTGGCTCTCCGATATTTCTCCTTCAAACACGGATTTCTGCACATGCGAAAGGTATCGCTTGCAAATTTTAAATATGTTTCGCGATATCCGTGCGCCAGCGCCTTCGTCCGCTATATCGTAAATCAATATCACATACATACGCTCCCCCCCTGCGCTGCACAATGTAAGCAAGATCTCAATATTACCTTATCAAGGTGCTGTTTTCGAACGTCAAGACGGCGCTCTACCACCATATGCGAAAGCCCTGAAAGCTCTGCTCTCCCAAAAGCGTCTTGACGAGCTTGTAAGCGTCAAGCCTTATCAGCCGTCTGTACGACACCTCGCGGCCAAGCGCACGATGCTTTATTGTCCTCTTCAATATTTTATCATATTCCGAAACTATTATCTTGCGGAAATCATCTTTGAGCAACATGGAATTGCTGTCCTTTGCAAACGCGCTTTCGTCTATCATTCGCTTGTTTACTAGTGAAAAAATGAGTCTGTCTGCAAGAAGCGGCTTGAACACCTCCGCGAGGTCAAGGCTTAGCGAAAATCTGCGCTGTCCGGGCGAATGAAGGAAGCCTATAGACGGGTCAAGCTGCGTTGCGTAAAGCTCGGATACGCACGTCGAGTATACGAGCATGTTGCAAAACGATATAAGCGAATTAACCATATTGTCCGGCGGGTTCCTGACGCGTGATTCAAACTGCGCCGCAGGCATTATTTCGTTCCAACACGAGTAATACGCCCGCCTTATATTCCCCTCGGCGCCCATTAGCTCGTTTATGTCGTTTGCCCGCTCAAGTCCGGGTATAAGACTTTTTATTTCATCGGCAACCGCTGCCGTTTGCTTGCCGCGCTCGGAATAGTAGCGCAGGTTTCTCGTCATATTGTATACGCCCGATGTAAGGAATCCTTTTGCTATCGACAATCGCTTGTCGCTGTCGATATACGCCGCAGCCTGCTTGACATGCAGATCGCCCGAGATCAGTGATTCACGCGGATAGTATGTGCCGATATAATTCTCAAAGAAATTAAAGAAGTGGAGGCATATGCCGTATTTGCTGAGCATAGACAAAAGTTTTGAATTAACGCTTATCTCGCCGAAACAGAATATGTCTGCAACGCGTTCTATAGGTATATCGCTTGTGTGCCCATCCTCCGTTGTCAGTCTAAGCGTATTGTCCTTGCGCGAAAGCACTCCGCTGCTGAAAAAGTAGTACGATTGCTTCATTTTCCTTCCTCCTTCATATTGCGCAAAGCTCATAATACGCGCACTTTAGGCACATTCTTTTCTTTACATACGGCGGCGGTTCCGCACTCGCCATGCATTCATGGATTTTGTCCATAATTCCTTCTATCTCTTTCCTCGCTTCTGCGGTAAGGCGCACCTCCTCCGTCGAGTGGTTTTCCATGTAATGAAGTATCCCTTTCGTCTCAGGAAATCCAGCTTTGTCAAGCCTGTAGAGATAAAACAGGAGCTGCGCCCTGTCGGCCTCGGGTATACTCTTCCCCTTTTTCACCTCATGCACTATCCCGTTCGCACCTATAAAATCGGCGCTTATGCCCGGCAGCATGCTTATATTGTGCTGCTCGCGCCTGAAGCTGTTTTCATCTATGGCAGCGCCTATCGCCACAAGCTCGCTTTCGTCCTCAAGCTCTATATAATGCGTAAAAAGCCAAAGCTTTCTTTCACACACCTTGGCGTAATACACCATCATACCCGTAATCTCTCGACCCGATTCCTCAGACATTCGCACCTCACAAGATATTGCTCTCGTCGTTCCTTTCGTACTCTTTCTTTGTCTGCCGTATAAATCCTCGCTTTTCGTCGTATTCGCAGTGTACGAGTGTTATACCGCTGCCGGGGTAAAACTTGTCGGCGTCCTGCGTATAGTATGGGAGATTTTTATAATAGCTAAGGCTTAGCGTATAATCGCATATTTCATCCTGTATCCTTGCGCGCTCTTCCCTGTCGCCTCTTTCGCCGCATTCCTTGATTATGCGCTTCCACTCAGCTACCTTGCCGCACGCGCAAAGCTCGTCATATACCTTTTCGGGCACAAACACCTTTGAATCGATGTCTCTGAGTTTATACTTCTCGTCCTTCATATCTTGCAAATGGGGAATTATATCGGTAAGCTGCCTCACCCGCTTATTAATCTCCTTGTAATAATCGCCCTTCTTTATACACGGCATTGTCTGCGGATCATACACGCGATCCATAAGCTCCTGCTTCATATCCCGCTCGTCGCTCTCCTCAAGCATCATCCCGTCGTATTTTTCGAGCGCATCAAGCGACAAATCGTATATCTGAGGTAATATTACGCTATCGCTGCCAACGCCGCTTCGCATGTCGTATACGATGACGTTCGGCTCGTCATGCTTTGGCTCTCGCCCTCTATATACGCGCCCCATCCGCTGAAGGAGCGATTCTATGGCGCACATGTCAGTAAAAAGCACATCAAAGTCCACGTCAAGGCTCGCCTCTACGACCTGCGTCGCCACCCATATGCCCGCCTGCCTCGGCCTATCGGCGCGGTTCGGTGCAAAACGCATTATCTCCTCCTCAAGCCGCTTCCTGTCTTTCCGTATGAAAGCGCTGTGAAGCAGCCTTACGCCGTCGCCGCATGTTTCAACAAGCCGTTCATATGTTTTTTGCGCTCGGCCAACGGTGTTGCATACTACAAGAACGCGCTTCTCGCCGCCCTGCCTTGCTATCTCTTCGTAATCAAACGAGCTCGCGTCCTTAACAAGCTTCACCCTGTGCCGCTTTGTCAGCCTCGTATGGAACGGCGGCGGCACGCTCCCCACAAGTCCTCCAAGCATATCCTTTTCAAGCAGAAGCTTCGGCAGCGTTGCCGTCATAATAAGGAATTTTCCACCGAGGCGCGCAATTGTCTTTACGCCCACTATAAGCGCCGCAATCACGTCTGGAGAATACGACTGTATCTCGTCTATAACCACGGCTGAATATGCAAGCGTCGCCATACGCATTTCGCTGCCTCGCGAACGGAAAACGAACGTAAATAGCTGGTCGATTGTACATACCGTCAGCGGACTGCAAAGCTGCCTTGCGGAAGCGTACAGCTCGATGGCAGAGCGCCCCTTATGCGCGTTCTCCATATCTTCCGCGGCCTTGGCCTCCTCATCTGCGGCATAAACGCCGAGCGCGTCCGAATGAAGGATAGCGCAAGGTTCAAAGCCTATACCCCCATCCCTTATGCGCCTGAACATGCTGTTTATTGCTGTTTTCAGCGGAAGCGTATAAAACATCTTCCTGCCGTCGCCCCATATAAGCGCCGCCTCCGTCTTACCGCTGCCCGTAGCAGCTATCACTACGGTGTTTTCCAAGCGGTGCTTGTCAAGATACGCCTGTACGGGCGACATGCTCTCATATTGCGCCAGCATACTGACCGTTTTTTGCGAATATGTCTTGCCGTCGTCAAGTGGGCTTATTTCAGCTTCATCAAGATGCGCGCTCGCAGCATAGTCAAGACGGTTGAGCAGGCCCTGCATCATGATATAATCCCTGTCGTTGCAAAGCCTTACGCATTCGCCGCTGTTTTCTTCCCTATATCTCTTCGCATTTTTAATATAGCCCGTATAAGGTTTATGGCCGTTCTCGCGCTCGCAAAGCTCCGAAAGCTCTTCGCATATGTATCTGCGTATATCGCTCGCAGACTCCTGATTTCGCTCGTGATGGTGAAAGATGGCAGCGCACAGAATGCCTATATCTTCCTCGCTGAACGTCTCCTTTAGCTTTTCGTACGGCAGCGCCGCAGGACTCAGAAAACCATGCGGTATCTCGCTGCGCGATTCGCCTTGACGAAGCAAGGGCGCTTCGCCTATCGCAGCGCGAATCTTGTTCTGGAACTCAACGTTTCGCTTCCCCCAATCGTGGTATTTGCAGGCAATATACAGCATCTGCCAATGCTTTTCGTCGAGCATTCCTGGATACAGCTCTTTAAGCTTTGAAAGCAGCGCAAGCAGCCGTCCCGTATGCTCTTGTATAGTCTCTATAGGCCTTGATTTTGCGTAGTATATCATTTATACTTCAAAAATTCGACTGCGGGAGGAAGAGGCCCTCCCGCATTGCCATCATACGGGGAAAACAATTTCCCCGTCCTCATCGACATATACGGCGCACGATTCATCGGCGTTAAACTCCGTGCCTGCGCCGACATACACCGCCTCGACACGCTCAGACCATTTGCGCACGCCGTCCTTTTCATCGCGCATAAACACCTTGTTCAGTCTATACCGCGTGCCGCCCGTCTGCCCCATGCGATTCGCCTCATCAAGCGGTATGTAAGCACCGTATTTGGCGAACGGTTCGATATATTCGTCGTACAGCTCCTTCGCCGTACGGTTGTCTATGCGTACCTTTTTCACGCTGTCTATCCTTACGAGATCTTCCCGCCTGCCTATCGTCGGAAATTCCATCGGATGCCTCAGTCCATCAAATATAGCGTCCGTCATAGAGGCGTTTTCCGGCATTATGTGCAGGCAAAGCTCGACGTCACACAGCATCTCGACATGCGAAAGTCCACGCATTATGCCGTATGTTTTTTCAGCATCGCATATTTTTACGTTGTGACGGCCCTCCTCATAGCCTCCGCCCGCGCTAAACGAATAGTGCGTATACGGTTCGGACACTCCGCCCGCTGAAACGCCGCGAACACTGACGCGCATGGGCACATATTCCGTGAAGCCGCACGCCGCGTGAACAAAGCCTATCACCGTCGAATACGGCGGCAGCGGATAACTTTCGCGCACAACAAAGCTGCCCGGCCGCCTATATGACGCCGTTGTTTGGGTCAGCTTCAGCTTTACTGCCGTTTCGTTATTCATTGTACGCCGCCTCTGCGCGTGACGTAAGCTCGCGGAAAAATTCGCCGACCGTGACGGCGTTAAGCTCATTCTTTATCTCATCTTCGTTCCTGAACGCCCCAACGCGCACGCCGCAAATACAGTTTTTACCGCAATCGGGATCGTCTTTGATTATCTCCGCTATTCTGCCGACATCCAGCGCACCGTTTTTCACAATCACGTTATTCTCAAAATACGGGTTGCGCCTCTCAAACACGCCGCCGACCGCAAAAACAGGCGCAAGGCTCTCGCGCCTTCCCGCGATGTCTCTGTAAAGGTGCGCTATCGCGTCGAGCAGCTCTCTCACGCGCTTCGCCTTCTCCTCATTCGATACCGCAATATCTCCGTCGATGCCCACCTTATCGAGGTCTATCGTTATCGTGTATGCATAAAGCGAATGATGTATTTCCCTTTGCGCAATGGAGTTCTGCTGCCCCGCGCGCTTAGCAAGCCCCATATTAGTCAGAAAATCAGTGTCCGCGCGATACGGCTCAAGCGACACCGCGTTGCTCAGCCTTGCCACGGCGGCGCGTGTCGCGGCGTTCGAGCCCTTCACCGTCTTCATGTATCCGAAAAAGTCGATTTCGGGATAGTCCTTTATCGTCGCGTCCGGGGAGAACTGAACGACAGACTTATCCGTTGTTCCGCTTGATTTACCTTCTGATTCATCGTCGGAATTCTTTTTTGAATCTTTGGGAGCGCCAACCGGCGTACTGTCCCAGCCGCACTGCCCGACTATACTGTAGCGCAGCGCCTGGCGCGATATGTATGTATACGTCTCGCCGTTCCTGCGGCTCATCTTTTTAAGCACGGATATATTGCCGAAGCCTTCGCCGTAATTAGCGCTCTCCGCCTCAAATACCATTGTCGCCGTTAAGCCGAAATTTTTCATTGTTATCTCCTTTTCAAATACATTGTTCATTCTTTATCCTGTCCTTTTTCATTGCTGCCCCATCCTCCGCCAAGGCCGATTATGTATGCCTGCGCGAGCGTAACGAACGCTTCCTGGCCTTGAAACATCTTTGAGAGCATTTCGGAAGGCATTGCTCGTCCCATTCCGATATAAAACCTTGCGACGGTATCCATAAAGCCCTCCCTGTCGTCGCCCTTCGCACAGTTTAAGAGCTTATAAATATATCCGCGAAGCTTGTTGTCGATGTCTCCCTCGGAAGCGTCGAACATAGCCCTGACGCGGCTTCCCTCGAGCATAGCCATGTCCGTACGACTGAAGTATCCTGCATCTTTTTTCTTCATATCACATCCTCCTTTTGAATACGCTTGAATCTTTAAAAGCGCCCTCGCATCGTAAAGCCTTTCCCCGTTTGCAAGACGCGTGCCAAGCAGCTTGAAAATCAGGCTGTTCTGACTTCTCATAAGCATAAGGTTATTAAGCGCCTCATCAAATACGCTTCTTATTGTTTTTCCCTCGGTTATATATGCGTTCGTCAGCTTATCAAACTCGTTCTTACATTCCGTAAGCGCCCTCATCTGCGGCCCCGACAATATCTGTATGACATACTCCGGGGTGTTGTTCGATTCCTGCTTTCGAATTATCGCCTGTATCGAGCTTAGCTGCTTGTTCGCCTGCTTCGCGCTGCATATAGATAAATATTTCCTCGCAATATGCCTTCGGAAATCGCTCGGACTGCCCGTGCCAACCTTAACGGTCTCGCCGTCGCTGCTGTTCGCACTCTTGAGCATCGCAAAGCTTTCGTTGTTATTGATAAAAAAGCCCTGCGCGCCTATCACCTGAAATCCAAGCGGCATACATGAATAGCAAAGCGCGCAAATCGGGCATGCCCGGTCATCAGGCCGAAAATCCCGATAGTTCGAACTTTTGCGCGTCTCATCGATGCCGAAGTCGCAAAGCCAAGCCGTAGCAAACATCATGTTTTTTTTGCCTATAGTTCGCCCGCATTCAAAGCATTCGTACTCTTTCTTCTGCGGCTCGGCGGCTGCCCTCAAAGCAGGCTCAACAAACGTATCGAATATACATTTCTGCATATCGATTTTCGTAGTCTGCCTGTTCAAGAAGGCAACGTTTTGCCAGTATTTGTTTATAACGGCGTACGCTATATCCTTCATCATAAAAACGCGCTTGTTTCTCTCGATGTATTCAATCACGAGCTTAAGTGCGTTAAATAATGTCTCTGCATCTGCCTTTGAAGGCTTTTCAACCGCTTTCAGAGCTTCAGACGCATTATATGTATCGCCTGCAGCGGCGCAAATCTCTGCGGCGCTTTTATAACTCGCCGACTTCATCTTGTCCTTAACTGCACCAAAAAGCTCTCGCGCGGCTTTTACGTCGCCCTCGCCGCGCTGCACGGCACCGCGCAGCGCCTCATACCTGTCTAGCATATCACTGCATTTCGTCGCCTTGCCGAACTCGTCTATCATCTCGTCTATCCACGCCTCCTCTATCCCCTGAAGCAGGCGCGGCGGGAACCAAAGCTCCATGCCATGATCCTCGTTCAGCATACTCTGCGCCTCATCGTCGTTGTCGCTTTTCGCTTTATGAACGAGCACCTTATAAAACCCGAGCATCGACGCATTATAAAGCGCGTGACTCATGCGCAGCTTAATTATCTCGGGCGGCTCGACGACAGCATTCTTTTTCTCTGCTCCTTTAGCCATTATCGCACCGCCTTTCCACAGCGTTGAACATGCCGAAGCCAGCCGAACAGTGCGAGCCTATCCCTATAAGCCGCATCCATTCAAGAAGCTTTGGATCTCCGCGCAGAACGATGTCGCCTATCGTCGCATGGAATTTCATACCGTAATACCTTATAACCGTGCGCCTTGCCCGCGAAACGTCGAGCACCTCAAGCGTGTCGGCAAGCGCTGCATCCTCACAGAAATCGTTAAGGCGGTTACGCACGGTATCGCGCAGCCTTATCTCGAAGTCCTCCGACTCTGCGGTAAAATAGACGTCCTTATTCGTTTTCGCGTCGTGTTCCCGCAGAACGAGCGGCGAAATCATGTGCGCCGTTATCGTGCCTGACGTTACCCGATTCATCGGCGGCATAAAGATGTCCTTTATGCACATTGTGACGCCGTTATGAGAGTACGCCTTTCCCCTGATCGCGTTCAGCGCATTGTAGAAATCCGAAAATACCGCTGCGTCAGGCGTCGAAAAGCGCAGCGTCAGCTCGCTCTTTGAAAGCGTCACCGTATCGCCCGAAAACTTCGCGCCCGGCAGATTCACCGCCCAGCAGTAATTCTTCTTCATTGCCTCGCCTCCGAAATAGTAAAGCAGCTTTTTTTCGGAATACTCCTGCATTGCATGCTTGAACAGGCTCAAAAAAATGCGCCGATAATCAGCG
>SFEX01000016.1 GCA_004557075.1 Clostridiales bacterium | reverse complement strand
TTGCTGTTGCCTTTTTGCCTCCTATATGGTGCTTTTGCTTGATTTCCCTTTAAGTTTTTCTTGCATCACCTACTTGACTTCATACCATTGGACTTATATTAGTATTTTTTCCGTGTCTTATCTACCAATATAAACAATAATAAGCTTTTTGTCTACAATCGTTTTATAATTCACCAAGAATGTTATTTTAATGCTATTTTATTTGAAAATACGGCAAAACTAAAAAAGCGGAGCACATATGTGCTCCGCTCGTTCTTGTTATTTAGTAATAAGTGCCTGTGTAAGCGTATATGTTATTGGCTATATGGTGTTATCACTACCATTTTTGTAAATCGCCTTACGTGTCATCTTAGCTCGTCTGGTAAAGAATTAATATGTATCAAGAGAAGGTCTCCTCGATTATCAGGCAACCTTCTCGTTATTATCCATATTGGGTTCCTTGGCCAAATGGTGTAAAAGTGGTGTAAAACTTCAATAATTCATCAGCAGGTAATGCTGCAAAGCATTGATATTGCTACATTTTTTAATCCGTCAAATGAATTTTTACAGTTCGAGTGCTTTGAGATACATGTATGTCGTATATCTCCTTATAACATCATAAATCTTGATTTTTCAATGCTTCCAAAGTTGCTACTTTTTCAAGAATCCAACATGACATTTTATTATACCACGAGGGTTCTGTCATTTCAAGCAATTAAATCATACTGTACCAACTGGCTTATTGAACCTTATACTCATCATAGAGTAATCATCCATTTGATTTTCCTTACAGTTAATCAACACTAATAACGCTGATCTCGCCGGTTTTTACATCTGCTTCACGAATTTTGACGGATTTCAGGCCGAGCTGCGTTTTCATAGCGTTTATGTTGCAACGGTGCTGCCCGACCATTTTTGACACGTCCGATTTGTTGACGCCCAAAACGACGCTGCTGCCATCGGGCACTGAGCCGAGCAGCTCCAGCGCCTTATTGAGCATCATCCTTGAGCGCACAAGCTCGCCCAGCGCAGGGTGATACGCCCCGCCGACAGCATCCCCGCCGGAGAGATCCTCAGTCGGATTAAGACCCATGCGGATTATCGGAATATTCGCATCGTCAAACTCCTGCGCTATCTTCGCGCACACGCGCACAGCGTCCTCGACCGTGTGCTCGGTATATCTTCCCGCCTTCCAGAGATCGTACAGAGCCGTATCGCGCACGATGACCGTGGGATATACGCGCACGCCGTCCGGCCTCAGCGCGATTATGCGCCGCGCCGTCTCAAGGCTTCGCTCGTCGGTATCGCCCGGAAGCCCCGTCATCATCTGCAAAATCAGCCCGAAGCCTGCGGCTTTTACAAGATGCGACGCTTCCTCGACATCGCCCGCCGTATGGCCTCTGCCACTCAGCAGCAGCACCTCGTCGCACATCGACTGCGCGCCCAGCTCGACGACGGTGACCCCGTACTTTTTAAGCCTCGCGAGCACCGCGCCGTCTATTGCGTCGGGCCTTGTCGAAAGGCGGATGGAGCTTATGGTTCCGTCGGCAAGATACGGCGCTGCCGCCTCAAAAAGCTCTATCTGCTGCCCTGCCGGGATGGCCGTGAAGCTGCCTCCATAAAACGCCAATTGCCGCTTTGTCCCCGGAGGGGTCAAGGCGGCGGCTTGCTCTATTGCGTTTTTGACGGTTTCCGCGTCCGCGGGCGATACATGGCCGGATATTCTGCGCTGATTGCAGAACACGCAGTCGTTCGGACAGCCCAGGTGGGGCACGAAAACCGGTACTATACTGTTTTTCGCTTTCATTTTGTGAGTTTTCTCAAAGCCTCGCGGGCGGCTGCCTGCTCCGCTTCCTTCTTCGTTTTTCCGCTGCCTCTGCCGATTACCTCTCCGTTGAGACTGACGTCGGACATAAACAGCTTGTCATGGTCAGGCCCCGATTCACCGGCGGCAATATACCGCAGGAGCTGATCGGGTCTCTGCTGGACAAGCTCCTGGAGCTCGGTCTTATAATCCGAGGCATGGTGAGCCTCAACGCTCTCGGGGCTTAGCACCATGCGCTCGACAAAGCGCTCGGCAGGCTCGATGCCGCCGTCAAGGAAGATCGCAGCTATTACGGCCTCAACAGCGTCGGCAAGGATGGATATTCTCTGCCTGCCGCCGTTTCTCTCCTCGCCGTGACCCATGCGCAGGTACTCGCCTAAACCTAAATCCTGAGCCACGCCGTGCAGGCTCTGCTCGCACACGAGCTCGGCGCGCAGGCGTGTCATCCTGCCCTCGGGCATTGCCGGCTCGACAGCGTACAAATGCTTTGCCGCGGCAAAGCCCAAAACCGAGTCGCCCAAAAACTCAAGGCGCTCGTTGCTGGGCACGCCCTCGTCCCTGTTCTCGTTGGCGTAAGAGCTGTGGGTCAGCGCGTTTATGAGCAGCGCCTTATTATTGAATTGGTAACCTAATTTTCTTTCCAGTTCCTTCACTTGAATTACGCTTCTTCCGAAATTTTCATGTTATCTATGTTCTTGACGATATCGCCGATTATATCCGCTTC
Organism: Clostridiales bacterium; assembly: GCA_004557075.1. GTDB lineage: Bacteria > Bacillota > Clostridia > Oscillospirales > Oscillospiraceae > F23-B02. Next base: position 41,895 of record SFEX01000016.1, on the reverse strand, counting down.
GACAAACGCCTTCGCCTGAGCAATGGCGGCAAAGAACGCCTCGTCATTCGATGAGCCGTGCGCCTTTATAACGGGCTTTGAGATACCGAGCAGAGCGGTTCCGCCGACCCTGTTGGGGTCCATTTTATAGCTTATCGCCTTGACGTCCTTTTTGACCATCGCCGCCGCGAGCATATTCTTTGCGCTGCTCTTGAACACGGTTTTTATCTCCGTAAACAGCCATTTTGCAACGCCCTCAGCCGTTTTGAGCGCAATATTGCCCGAAAATCCGTCCGTCACAATAACATCGGCGCCGCCGAAAAGCATGCTGCTCGCTTCCACATTGCCGACAAAGTTTATCTGACCGCGCGCCGCAGCTTCGCTCAGGAGCTTGAATGCCCCATGCTGAAGCTCGCCGCCCTTGCTGTCCTCAACGCCAATGTTGAGAAGGCCGACGCGGGGATTATCAAGACCCATTATGCATTTTGCGTAAAATCCACCCATGTAGGCAAACTGGAGCAGATATTCCGGCGTACACTCCGCGTTCGCGCCGCAGTCGATGAGCAGAAATCCGTTTTCGCTGCTGGGAAGCAGCGGCGCCATGGCCGCGCGGCGCACACCGCGTATGCGCTTAACAATCAGCGTTGCGCCGGTCAGAAGCGCGCCTGTTGAGCCTGCCGACACCACGGCATCGCCATGGCCGTTTTTTACCATGTTCAGCGCGACCGTCATGGAGGAGTCCTTCTTGCGGCGGGTCGCCGTGCTGGGATCGTCGTCCATAGTGACGACCTCGCGGGCATCGACAATTTCAATGCCTTTTCTGTCGGTATCGCCGAGGCAGCGCTCGATATCTTCCTTGCGGCCGACCAATGTTATGTCAACCCCGAGCTTGTCCCTTGCGTCAACTGCACCCTTTACAATAGCTTCGGGTGCGTTATCGCCGCCCATCGCGTCAACTATTATTTTCATAGCCGAAGACCTCCTTTTTCATTATTTCGTCTATGATCGCGAGACTTCTTGCGGAAATCTCGGCATTTTTATTTCGCTTGCCCTTGACACGGTAGCCCAGCGGCGTGATGATTCCGAAGTTTATGTTCATAGGCTGGAAGTCCCCGACGCTGCCGCCGGAAATATACAGTCCGAGCGCGCCGATCGCCGTCTCCTGCGGGAAATCAGCGGGCGGAAGCTCCAAAAGCCGCGCGGCGGTCTCGATGCCGACAAGCATGCCCGACGCGGCAGACTCAACATAGCCCTCGACCCCCGTCATCTGTCCGGCAAAGCTTATGCGCGGCTCGGCCTTGAGACGATAGTATTTGTCAAGCAGGCGCGGGCTGTTGAGATAAGTATTGCGGTGCATAACGCCGTAGCGGACAAATTCGGCGTTTTTCAGCGCCGGTATCATGGAAAACACGCGCTTCTGCTCGCCCCATGTGAGATGGGTCTGAAAGCCGACCATGTTGTATATCGTTCCGTCGGCGTTATCGCGCCTAAGCTGCACAACGGCGTAGTTTTCCCTGCCCGTTCTGGGATCTTTAAGTCCCACGGGCTTTAACGGTCCGTAGCGCAGGGTGTCCTCGCCTCGTCTCGCCATGACCTCGACCGGCATGCAGCCTTCAAACACTCCGCCGTCGTCAAAGCCGTGAACGGCGGCTTCTTTGGCGCTGCAAAGCTCCTTCCTGAAGGCTTTATACTCGCTCTCGTCCATAGGGCAGTTTACATAATCCGCTGTGCCCTTGTCATAGCGCGAGGCGAAAAAGGCGCTGTCCATATCCACGCTGTCAAGCGTTACAATGGGCGCAACAGCATCGTAAAAGTGCAGACCGGCGCTGTCGCATAAGGTCTCGAGCTTTTCGGCCAGAGCGTCGCTTGTCAGAGGGCCTGTCGCGACGACGAGCTCACCGTCCGGGAAGTCGGTTGCCTCCTCGGATATTATCTCAATATTATCGCACTCTGTGAGCTTCTCTGTTATATACCGCGCAAAGCCCTCCCTGTCCACCGCGAGGGCTCCGCCCGCCGCAACGCGGTTTTTATCGGCGCTTTCCATGATAAGAGAACCCATCTTCCGCATTTCCGCTTTCAGCAGACCCACGGCATTTGACAGCTCGTCGCTGCGCAGGGAGTTTGAGCACACAAGCTCCGCAAAATACGGCGACTTGTGCGCAGGCGTCATCTTCACAGGCTTCATCTCATAAAGCCTGACCTTTATCCCGCGCTTTGCAAGCTGCCACGCGCATTCGCTCCCGGCGAGACCCGCGCCGAGGACAGTGACTTCTTTCATATATTTATTCCTTGCTTTTCTTTGTTGTTTTGCTCTTTGACGAAGCCGGCTTTTTCTTATAGCCGCGCTTATCCTCCGGCACGAAGTCTTTGCAGTTTTCGTTTATGCAGAATGCCTTCATCCTGCCCTTGCCGCCGGGCTTAAAAAGCGTCTTGCCGCAGCTCGGGCAATTGTCCTTTGTCGGCACATACCAGGTCATGAAGCCCTTTATCTCGCTGCCGTCGGCGGCCGTTCCGCGCCACGGACACTCCGGGCCGCGCTCGCACGCGTAATAGGTATTGCCCTTCTTAGAGGTACGCTTTAGTATCCTGCTTCCGCAGGCGGGGCACTTGCCGGGCATCTCAATGACAAGCGGCTTTGTGAAGCTGCACTCGGGATACGCAGGGCAGGCGAGGAATCTGCCGAAGCGGCCGGATTTGACGACCATCTGCCTGCCGCAGATATCGCATCGCTCATCGCTCAGCTCGTCGGGCACCTTGATGCGCACGCCTTCTAAAGCCTTTTCCGCGTCCTCAAGCTCGGTGCTGAACTCTCCGTAGAACTCGCGGATAAGCTCTTTCCAATAGCGCTTGCCGCTCTCGACGTCATCAAGGCTCTCCTCCATGTGGTTTGTAAACTTGAGATCAACGATGTCGGGGAAGCGCTCCATCATAAGCGCGGTGACAACCTCGCCGAGATTTGTCGGCTTCAGATACTTGCCGTCCTTGACGACATACTCGTGTGAGGTGATTGTGGATATCGTCGGAGCGTAGGTTGAGGGGCGGCCAATGCCCTTTTCCTCCATCGCGCGGATGAGGGTTGCCTCGGTATAGCGAGCGGGCGGCTGGGTAAACTGCTGCTCGGGCAGCATCTTCTCAAGATACACCCGCTCTCCCTCTTCAAGGTTCGGCAATTTGCTTCTAAGCTCGCTCGGCTCCTCGTCCTTGCTCTCCTCGTACACGGCGGTGTAGCCGGGGAATTTCATCTCCGAGTAGTTTGCCCGGAAGATATAATCGTTCGACTCCACGTCAACGACGACGTTGTCATAGACGGAGTTTGCCATCTGGCAGGCGGTGAAGCGACCCCATATCAGGCGGTAGAGCCTGTACTGCTCAGGTGTCAGGTTCTTGCGGACACGGTCGGGGCTCAGCTCAATATTGGTCGGGCGTATGGCCTCGTGCGCGTCCTGAGCGCCGGATTTTGTTTTATACACGCGGAAGGAGCCGTGGTAATACTCCTTGCCATAATGCTCGATGATATAATTTTTCGCCGCCATGAGCGCCTCATCGGACAGGCGCAGGGAATCTGTTCTCATGTAGGTTATAAGACCCACCGTTCCAAGACCCTCAATGTCAACGCCCTCATAAAGCTGCTGGGCGACGGACATGGTGCGCCGGGGCGTCATGCCGAGTCTGCGGGAGGATTCCTGCTGGAGAGTGGAGGTTATGAACGGAGGCGACGGGCTGCGGTGCTTTTTGCCGCGCTTGACGGTTTTGACGGTAAAGGGCTTATCCTCCGTTGCGGCTATGACCTCGTTTACCTCTGCCTCGGAGTGCAGCTCGAGCTTCTTATCGCCCCTGCCGTAAAAGCGCGCGGTAAAGTCGGCGTCGCCATTATCAACGCCTAAGATCGCGTCGAGCAGCCAATACTCGTCGCTTTTAAAGCTTCTTATTTCGTTTTCCCTGTCCACGACCATTCTTGTCGCAACGGACTGGACGCGTCCCGCCGAGAGGCCGCGCCTTATTTTCTTCCACAGCAGCGGCGACAGCTTATAGCCCACGAGGCGGTCAAGCAGTCTTCTCGCCTGCTGGGCATCGACAAGGTCGCTGTCGATATCTCTCGGGTTCCGGATGCTCTCGGTAACCACCTTTTTTGTTATCTCGTTGAAGGTAACGCGTCTTGCCCTGTCATCCGACAGATTGAGCAGCTCCTTGAGGTGCCACGATATCGCCTCGCCCTCGCGGTCCGGGTCGGTCGCGAGATAGACCGTGCCCGAGCTTTTGCTCAGCTTCTTGAGGCTGTCTATAACCTCCTTGTGATCCTTAACGGGGATATATTTCGGCTCGAAATCGTTCTCTATGTCAATACCGAGGGTGCTCTTTGGCAGATCGCGCAGATGTCCCATGGAGGCCACGACTTTATAATCTTCACCGAGGTATTTCTCGATGGTCTTAGCCTTTGCCGGAGATTCCACGATTACCAAATTCTTTTTTGCGCTGGCCATTCGGTTTCCTCATTTCCTTATATTTAATGTAAAGTGCTTGCCGCCCTCCTGCCTTACATAGCCCTTTATTTGCAGCAGCGTAAGGTCGGCAAGAACCTTCGACGGCTTAAAGCCGCTTAGATTAATGATGTCGTCAACATGCATCGAGGCCCTGTCCATAACGCCGATTATCTTAAGCTGGCTCGGACTCAGGCCATCCAATTGTTTCTTCAAGTCAATATAAGCCGTGTTATCGGGCTTGTCAATGACTTTTTTTGTTCTTTTTTCTGCGTCAGGCTCCTCAGACGCCCTGTTTTCGGGGCTTCTCGGCCATACCTGCGGCATCTCGAGAGGCACTTTCTTTATCTTGTCCGGGTAGAGCTGGGCAAACTCGCTGATTACCTCCCAGCCGTCCGTTACGGGCTTTGCACCCTCTTTCAGCATGGCGTTCGTGCCCGCGCAGTTATTGGAATCGGCATTTCCCGGGACAGCAAATATCTCCTTGCCCTGACTGGCGGCCTCATCAACAAACAGCCGCGTTCCGCTCCTTATCGGAGCCTCAACAGCGACAACGCCGAGCGAAAGTCCGCTGCTTATGCGATTTCTCGCCCTGAAAAACGAACTGTGCGGCTTTGTTCCCGGGGCATATTCGCTCACAAGCGCGCCGCGCATGAGAATATCCCTTGAAAAGCGGCTTTTATCCAGCTCATGCGGGAGGCCGAGCACGCCTACGCAGCTTGCGTCGGCAAGCAGTGCTCCCTCGGCAGCCGCCGAGTCAATACCAATCGTAAGCCCGGATATCACCAGACCGCCGCACTTTGCTATTTCGTAGCCTATCTTCCTGCCCATCTTGATGCCGTATACAGACGCTTTGCGCGTGCCGATGACGGCTATCGCCGCCTCATTATCGATATCAGGAAGCTTGCCCTTTACATACAGTACGGCAGGCGGGGAGAATATATTCTTCAGCCTGTCCGGATAATCGTCATCGGCAAGAGTTAGAACTCTGATCCCCTGATTGTCGCACTTTTCCATTATCCTGTTCGCCGCGTCAAGATCGCGCCGCTCCAGCTCTTCCGCGCCCTCTATTCTGCGCGGAAGCAGACGGCTTATCTCGCCACGCGGTGCGAAGAACATCTCCTCGGGGCTGCCGTAGTGCCTGAGCAGCGCATCGATCGCCCTTGGCCCTATGCGCGGGGCCGTGGACAGCCACAGCCAATACTTAACATCGGACATATACTACCTCGACATTTCCCACATTATCACCGACGCCGCCACCGCCGCGTTGAGAGACTCGGAATCGGGGCTCATCGGAATTATAATCTCGCCGCCGCAGATATTAAGCAGCTCCCTTGACAGTCCCCTGCCCTCGCTGCCTATAGCGACTGCCGACCTGTGCAGCTCTACATTGCGAAGATCCTCGGCTCTGTCGCTGAGTGCAGCGCCGAAAAGCGGAAGTCTGTGGCGCTCCATAAGCGCCTCAAGGCCGCGTATATCCGTCTCCAGCACGCTCTGGCGGAATATGGCGCCCATGCTCGCCCGCACGGTTTTGGGATTATACAGATCGGCGCAGGCTCCTACAAGTATCACGGCGTCAATGTCAAAGGCGTTTGCCGTTCTTATGACGGTGCCGACATTTCCCGGGTCCTGAAGATTTTCAAGGACTATCGCCCGCTCGATCCTGCGCTCTGCGTCCCTGTCGGGCATTTGCACGGTAAAGGCAGGGCCCGCGCTTGATTTCAGGGGCGATGCGTACTCAAAAAGCTCCGACGGCGCACAATACTGCTGAACATCCTCGGGAAGCTGAATATCCCCCTCTTTTTCCTTCCACAGCACGCACTTTATCCGCGCTTTGTATTCCAGTGCCTCGCGTAGGGTCTTTTCCCCGTCGCATATAAATTCGCGGCAGCCTTCTCTGTAGGCTCTGTCGCTTGCGGCAGCCCGTAGGTGGGTGATTATTCTGTTTTTTCTCGACGTTATTTTTTCCATAGAGGATAATATATATCACTTTTCCCTGATTTGTCAAATTTTCGTTACATTTATATAATAAAGCTACAGCATCATGTTATGCTGTAGCTTTATTGCAGCTGCATTTATCCGGGGATCTGCATTGAGATAAAGGGCGTGCCGTCGGTAACGGTGGGCAGCTTGCCGTCCCACTGCTGTACCTTGTAATAGTCGATGAGCTGAGTCGTCAGAGACGAGGCTATGGCCTTGTTTGCCGCCGCTTCCTTCTGTCCGGCAAACTCGACCGCTTCCGCTTCTATCTTGGAGACCTCAAGAGACGCGTTTGCCGCGATTACCTGGCGCTCGGCCTCGGCCTCCTTCTCCATGGTAAGCTGATTCTGCTCGGTTTTTGCCTTTTCATACGTCTGCTGCGCGACCTGCTTTGCCTCGATTGCGGATATGTAGGTCTCGCTGAAATCAAAGTCTATAATATTTACGTCCGTTACAAACAGGCCGCTGGCCGACAGCTTACTGTTGAGTCCGGTGATGAGCGCGGATGAGATGAGACTGCGGTTTGTTATGGATTCCTCGGCTGTGTACTTTGCAATGATCGCCTTGAGCACCTCGTTCACGGCCGGGGTCACGAGGGTATCCTCATACTTGATGCCGATGTTCTTATACACATAGTAGGATTTGCTGGTATCGAGACGGTAGTTGACAGCAAGGGTCGTGTTTACCGTCTGGAGGTCGCTTGAAAACGCTTCGGTGCTGACCTCGAGCTTGACTACGCGGTTATCCATCTTCGTCACTTTCTGCCAGGGGAGCTTGAAATTCATTCCCTCCTGGAGCACCTTTTCGCTTACCTGACCGAAAACGGATACAACGCCCGTATGTCCGGCGGGGATGATTGAGATAAATGATGTCAGTATCAAAACTGCCAGAATTGCCGATATTATTGCGATAACTGTCTTTTTTGGTATGCTGATCTTATTTTTCTGCATTTATGCATCCTCCCTTTATTTCTGACATTATTCTACTTTACCGGCAATACCTCTGTCAATCGGTACTGAGCGATTTTTGCCTTGAAAAAGTCGATGAATTTTTACTTAATGCAAAATCGTGCCGCTTTTCCCACTGAAGTTTCTTTGCAAAAAGTTCAAAAATTATTGGGAACAATCGTATTGGAATAACGTATAAATTGTGTTATTATATAGAGCAATATTCGTTTATATCGCTTCAAAGGAGGCGCGTGAAAATAAAACTGTTCGGTTCATCTTCCGGCGGCAGACATTCATCCTCAAAAGCTCAGCCCGCACGCGAGGCAAAAAGCTCCGCCGCAGTCGCCGTCAAGCCCAAAGAAAAAGCAAAGGCCAAGCCCGCAAAGAAGGCGAAAAAACCGCATAAGCTCCGCAGAGTGCTCATAACTTTCGCTTGCATAATCGCTCTGCTGGCGGGTTTATATACCTTTGTTGTCTATACAAACATCCCGGCCATCAAAAATCTCCGCGAGGCATATATTGAGACCGCCATGTCCACACTCAGCCATCATTGGATGGCGGAGCTTTTCTTCCCGCAGGATATGATAGATGAGGTCATGGGGCGTGTCACGGATGCCGAGAACGACCAAGCGGGGATAATCAGCAAGTGGACAGACAGCAAGGACAGCAAGGCCGACAAGGAGCTTGAGAGCAAAAAGGATTTCTTCAAACTCTTCAGTGAGCTGGACGAGACTTCTTTTGAGCAGTACGTCAAGGCGCATCCCGATGTCACGAAAAAGGGCTGGGATAAGATCTACATAAACGAAGCCGGCATTGACGATGACGGTACTTCTATCGAGACGACAAAGGGCGATCAGGTGCTTGCGGTCGATGCCGAAAACAAGCTGCTCATCGTCCGCGTCAAGGGCTCGGGCTATCAGGGCGTTCTTGCTATCGCAAAGGATCCCTCGCTTCTGCGCTGCTGTCTCTCAAGCCATATAGGCGCCTACGGCGAATACCTTGAGGATCTTGTCAAGAATAACGACGGCGTTATCGGTATAACCGGCAGCGGATTTATCGACGAAAACGGCGTCGGCTCCGGCGGAGACCTGGCCGGCTATACCATGTGCGATGGCAGAGAATACGGCACGCACTACGGCTACGGCAAAAAACGCATAGAGCTGCACAGCGACGACAGGCTGTACATCACCGACGCATACAACGATGTCGGAAGCGGCACAACGGACGCCGTTGAGTTCAGCCCCGCACTCATAATCGACGGCAAGGTGCTTGTCGATGAAATGTCCGGCTTTACCTCAATCCAGCCCAGAGCCGTCCTCGGCCAGACACGCCACGGCGAAATACTCATGCTCGTTATCGAGGGCAGGCTCGTCGGCCGCTCGCTCGGCGTGGGACTTCCCGAATGCACCGACATAATGGTGCGTTACGACGCATATCAGGCCATGAACCTTGACGGCGGAACGAGCGCCGTTATCTGGTACAGAGGCGAATATATCACCAAATGCTCAAATCCTCAGATCCAGTGCCGCTATCTTCCCAATGCGTGGGTATACGGCTGATAAAAAAATGAACAGGCCTGCGGAAGAAATTCCGCAGGCCGTATTTTTTTGCGTGTATCAGGTTGTCAAATAGCGGCTCAGCATGACCGCTATCTGGGCGCGGGTCGCTGTTCCAAAGGGAGCCAGGACAAGCTTTGTGCTGTCCGTTCCGTATATGATGCCCTTATCCACTGCCCACTGCATCGCTTCCTTTGCAAAGCTGCTCACAGTGTCCCAGTCGGCTGCCGTCGATGCGTCGAGGGAGAGCCCATTTTTGTCAACTTCATGTTCGGTGAACTTCCAGTCATAGCGGTACAGCAGTGCCGCAAGCTCCTGACGATTCAGCGCCCTGTCGGGCTTGAAGCTGCCGTCTTCGTAACCAAATACAATGCCGTTTGCACTCGCCCAGCCTATCGCCTTGTCACAGAATCTGCCTTCACCGACATCCGCGAACTTGTCGCTGCCCGCGCCGCCGGTGTATTCCGGCTCACCGGCCATGCGGTAGAGTATCGTCGCCATCATGCCGCGGGTAAGGCTCGCATTGGGGGAGAAAACATCAAGTGACGTGCCGTTCATCAGGCCGCAGCGCCACATCTCGAAAACGGCATCCGCGCACCATGCGTCGCCCGCAACATCGCTGTACGGCGCTCCGCAGAAGGTCTTGACTTGATCTGCCGCTGAAACTGATATGTTATCGACCCACTTTTGGCAGTCAAATTTATCCCAACCTTTTGCATCGGCAAGATGATATATTGTCGTACAACCGTCGCCAATTCTTGCTGCATCTCGCTTGCCGAAGGGGTCAGTTGTGTCAGGTGCATCACCATAAAAATATACTGATTTTATTCCGCTCCCTAAAACAGCCCAGCGTTCAAATGTTTTCACGCTGGCAGCGACCTGAACCTGAGTTACTTCACAAGCCCAAAACAGTCTATCGCCCAAGCTCGTCACGCCTTCTTCAATAATAACGCTGTTGAGCTTTCCGTAGCAGAAGGGGGTGATTTTGAAATAGTCGTAAAGAGGATCATCTTCCGGAAGCGCCTTAGGGGCATCATCTGTGAAATGCCACATGGGGCCGCTGCCGTATATCCTTACCGTCCCTGCGTCTTTGTCATAGCTGTAATAGACATCGTCTCCAAGTTTACCTGATTCTTCAAGATAAGAATTTGTTCTATCTGCCAATGCCGGTATGCAAAGGAGCATGCTTATCGCAAGAACGAAGCACAACAGTTTAGTTAGTTTTTTCATCATCTACCTCCTTAATTAAGCTCAAGAATTTTTGCATTACTTATCGTCATTTAGCTCAAACCCTCACAGTTTTAACTGTTCATTGGTATCTCCTTGTTTCTTTTCACGTTCATACGCTGCGCCAAAGCCTCATTTCTGGGTATTTTGGTGTTAATTCCCTGTTTAATAGTTGCAATCATGGCTATAATTACATGTTACAGTAATTGTTATGTCATGTCAACTCTTACTTGGCATACACTGCCAAAGCAAGGGCGCTACGGAAATATGCAAATATCCCCTTTGCGGTTTTCCGCAAAGGGGATATTAGTTTAGTTTTCTTTAAGTATCCTTGCGATCTCCGCAACGTCCTTGAGAACGTAATCGGGCTTTCGCTCGGAGGCCGCTATATCGTCTTCGCTGCTCTCGCCCGACAGCACGCAAACCGACACAGCGCCCGCGTTCTGCGCAACGGCAATGTCGGTATAAAGCCTGTCGCCCACGCAGCATATATTCTCGTTCGGAACGCCGGTCTTGCTGGATATTATGTCAACCATATTCCTGTTCGGCTTGCCGATAAACTCCGGCTCAACGCCGGACGCAGCGGTCAGCAGGGCGCAGATGCTGCCGCAGTCGGGCAGTACCTCGTCCTCCGGCATGGGGCACACCCAGTCCGGGTTTGCCGCAACGAACGCGGCACCGCGGCGCAGGTAATGCACCGCTTTATCGAGCTTTTCATATGTAAGCGTTGTGTCAAAGCCGACGCAGACGACCTTGACATCCTCGCTGTCCTCAAGCCTGACGCCGTAGCTTTCAAGCTCGTTTAGAAACGCCGGAGTTCCCACCGGGTAGACCGCAGCGCCGGGGAATTTGTTGTTTAAGTACATTGCGGTCGCCATGCCGGAGGTGAACACATTCTCCATCTCGCAGGGGAAGCCTAACTTGCGCAGTCTTTCGACATAGTCAACGCCCGCTCGGGAGGAGTTATTTGTCAGGTATATATACTCCCTGCCGGTTGCCTTTATGGTATTGATAAAATCTATCGCGCCATCGAAAACCTCGTCGCCGAGGTAGAGAGTGCCGTCCATATCCAGGAGGAACAGTTTAGTGTTCAGCAGCTTATCCATTATTCATACTCCCATACAAAAATTCGTTCATATTATAACGGAATTGCCGCTCAAGCGCAATAATTATTTGCAAATGCGGCAGAGTATGATAAAATTGCCATAATAAAAGAGTAAGGAGCCTGAGCGATGAATATTCCTTTCAATAACGGATGGCTTTTCACAAAGGATTTTGACAGCGGCTTTGACGACGCAGTCATTGTGCGGCTGCCGCACACCGCCTGCGAGATCCCGTACAACTACATTGACTGCACAGACTATCAAATGGTCTGCGGCTACAGGAAGCGTTTTTTTGCTCCGGAGAAGTGGAACGGCCTGCGTCTGCTGCTGCGCTTTGACGGCGCGGCGCACTTGGCCGAGGTGTTCTGCAACGGCGTTAAAGCCGGGCAGCACGCCTGCGGCTACACCGCCTTTACCGTAGATATCACAGAGCAGGTCAAATTCGGCGCTGAAAACACTATAGATGTCAGGCTCGATACGCGCGAGAGCCTCAACATCCCGCCCTTCGGCTTTGTTATAGACTACCTGTGCTACGGCGGACTGTACCGCGAGGTATCACTCGAGGTGCGCAAGTGCGGATATATTGAGGAGATTCTCCTTGAAAATACCGATCTTCACGAGGTTCGCCTCAGGATAAAAAGTGGGGGCAGCTCCGTCATCACAAATATTATTGCCGAAAACGGCAGCATTGTTGCCTCCGGCTGCGGCAGAGATGTTACGATAAGCGTGCCCGACAGCCGCCTGTGGACGCCCGACTCGCCGGTGCTGTATACCGCCCGCGTCACCGCCTGCGAGGGCGATATCGTAATCGACGAAAAATCCCTCCGCTTCGGCTTCAGAACCGCAAGGTTTGAAAACGACGGCTTTTATCTCAACGGTGAGAAGCTAAAGCTGCGCGGGCTTAACCGCCATCAGTCCTACCCGTATGTAGGCTACGCGATGCCCGCCTCCATGCAGGAGCTTGACGCGGATATCCTCAAGCACGAGCTTGGCGTCAACGCCGTCAGGACCTCGCACTATCCACAGTCGCAGCACTTCATAGACCGTTGCGATGAGCTGGGGCTTTTGGTCTTTACCGAGATTCCCGGCTGGCAGCACATAGGCGACGACGAATGGAAAAAGCAGGCCGTCGCCAACACCGACGAGATGGTTCGCCAGTATATGCATCACCCGTCTATCATTCTCTGGGGAGTCCGAATAAACGAGTCGCAGGACTGCGACGAGCTGTACCGCCTAATGAACAAAACAGCGCACGATATAGACGGCAGCCGCCAGACAAGCGGCGTGCGGTACATTGAAAAGAGCCATCTTCTTGAAGACGTATACGCCTTCAATGACTTCTCCCACAGCGGCGAAAACGCCGGTCTCAAGCCTAAAAGCGCGGTCACATCGAAGAAAAACAAGCCCTATTTAGTCTCAGAATGCAACGGGCATATGTTCCCCACCAAAGCTTTTGACGACGAGCGCCACCGACTCAGCCACGCGCTGCGTCACGCTAAGGTTCTCGACGCGATGTACGCTGCCGACGATATCTGCGGTATCTTCCCATGGTGCATGTTCGACTACAACACACATCAGGATTTCGGCAGCGGCGACGGCATATGCTATCACGGCGTGCTGGATATGTTCCGCAATCCCAAGCTTGCCGCTGCGGTATACGCAAGCCAGAGCGACAGCGTGCCATGCTGCGAGGTGTCGTCGTCCATGGATATAGGCGAGCACCCCGCCGGAGATCTCGGCAGGGTATATGTTTTCACCAACGCCGACAGCGTTAATCTTTACAAAAACGGTGTGTTCGTAAAAGAATTCTTCCCTGCCCGCAGCGAATACCCGGCGCTGCCCCATCCCCCGGTCATTATAGACGACTTTATCGGCTCTATGCTCGAAACGCAGGAGCATTATCCCGCCAAGGTCGCGGGCGATCTTAAAGACTGTCTTAACGCGATAGCGAAGTTCGGGCCGAGCGCTCTGCCGCCGAAAATAATCGCAAAATTTGCAAAGCTCATGCTTTTCAACGGTCTGAGATTCTCCGACGGCTACGAGCTTTACGGCAAATATGTGAGCAACTGGGGCGGCGAGGCAACGGTCTGGCGCTTTGACGCGGTAAAGGACGGTGCGGTCGTAAAATCCGTCATCAAAAAGCCGGGGCAGCAGGTGCATCTGGATGTATCCGTAAGCAGCACGAAGCTTTTTGAGGGCGATACCTACGACGTTGCCGCCGTGAGGATACGCGCGCTCGATGACTGCGGAAATCTCACCCCGTACTGGCAGGAGCCGGTCAGTCTGCGCTGCGGCAAGGGGCTTAATATCATAGGGCCGCAGGTTATATCCCTCAAGGGCGGCTCGGGAGGCACTTATGTCAAAACTACAGGCATTCTTGGCAAATCGAGACTATATGTCAATGATGTTGAAATTGTCTTTGAAATATCGAAATCACGATAAAAGCTTCCGTTCCACTCGGAACGGAAGCTTATTCTTATGAAAGTGCTTTCTCAATATTGTCTCTAAGCTGCCCGGCGGAGATGATGGAATACCATATCGTATCGTCAGCGGAGAAATATGCATAGCTTTTCTCGCCGAGCACGATATGCAGCGCTACGTCATCTGTTACAACGCTAAGCTCTAACGCTGCATCGTCGTAATAAAGCTGCGCCGGAGCAAAGCAGCGGCGTGCTTTGGTCTGCTCAAGAAGAGCCGTGACCTCGGAAAGTTCCTCGCCATCAAGCGCTATGCTCTCGCCCGAGGCGGTGACAACCACATGCTCAGCAGCATTCGCGTCAACAAGCTTTACCGGCAGCAGAAAATACAGCGCCGCGGCAAGAAGTACGGCAGCAAGCAATATCACGAGAATAAACGCTGTTATTCTTCTGTTCATCGGATTCACCCCTCACATATTAAATCCCCATAATTATCACTCGTATTTCCTATTGATTTCATAATAACATGGTAATTTCTATCAGTCAATGACAGCAGTATATTTTTGTCAGTTACTACAATCTGCTGCCGACCGTTTTGGCTAATAATACCAACAGGCCACATAAAAAGACTGCTGCATGAATATGCAGCAGTCTTCTATTTTATTAAAGTGCGTTGGTTCTTCCGACAAGTGCGGAGAGGTCAACGAAGCTCTCGGCCTCGGAGGCTACGCTCTCGTCGGTCTTTTCCTCGAAGTCGCGGTACATCGCAAGTCCGGAGCCTGCGGGGATGAGCTTGCCGATGATGACGTTCTCCTTCAGGCCGACAAGGTGATCGACCTTGCCCTTGATGGCGGCCTCGGTGAGAACCTTTGTGGTCTCCTGGAAGGATGCCGCAGACAGGAAGCTCTCGGTTGCCAGCGACGCCTTTGTGATACCCATGAGAAGCTGGGTATAGGTCGCCTTGGAAAGTCCCTCCTCGCCTGCCGCGATTCTCTCGTCGATCTTGCGGTTTGCGGCTTTCAGCTCGCCGATATCAATGGTGGAGCCGGGCAGAAGCTCGGTGCTTCCCGCATCCTCTATCCTGACCTTGCGCATCATCTGACGCACAATGATCTCGATATGCTTATCGTTGATATCAACGCCCTGCTGACGGTAGACCTTCTGAACCTCCTGGATGATATAGGTGCGGACACCGGGACGGCCGAACTCATCGTCGTCTATGCCGCGTATACGCAGAACATCGTGCGGACTGAGCGCGCCGCTGGTCAGCTCCTGACCCTTGTCGACGTGCGCACCGGCCTTGACAAGTATGCCTGCCGAGTGCGGAACCGTGTATACCCTCGTGTCGCCCTCGGCCTCGTTGACGACGCTGATTGCAAACAGCGCGCCCTTCTTCGTCTCCTCAATGGAGACTGTGCCGGAGATCTCGGACAGGACAGCCATTTTCTTGGGCTTGCGCGCCTCAAACAGCTCCTCAACACGGGGAAGACCCTGGGTGATATCATCGCCGGCGACGCCGCCGGTGTGGAAGGTACGCATGGTAAGCTGAGTACCGGGCTCGCCGATGGACTGCGCGGCAATGACGCCGACAGCCTCGCCCGCGCTTACGGGCTGGCCGATAGCAAGGTTTATGCCGTAGCACTTTGCGCACACGCCGGTGCGTGCCTCGCAGGAGAGGACGCTGCGGATGAGCACTCTGTCAATGCCGTGTGCCTCGAGCACATCGGCATCATCCGGCATGAGCATATGGTCTGTGTCGAAGAGAACCTCGCCGGTTGCGGGGTCGCATATCGGAACGGCGGGGAATCTGCCGTGAATGCTGATGCCAAAGGACTGAACCATCTGTCCCTTATCATAGACTGCGGAAGCCCATACGCCGTCGGTCGTGCCGCAATCGGGCTCGCGGATGATGACGTCCTGGCAGACATCGACCATTCGACGGGTGAGGTAGCCGGAGTCTGCGGTACGCAGTGCGGTATCGGCAAGACCCTTTCGTGCGCCTCGGGAGGAGATGAAGTACTCCAGAACGGACAGACCCTCACGGAAGTTTGCCTTGATGGGGATCTCGATGGTCTTACCGGAGGTGTTGGCCATCAGGCCGCGCATACCGGCAAGCTGACGGATCTGGTTCATTGAACCACGGGCGCCTGAGTTTGCCATCATGTAGATGGGGTTATAGGTGTCAAGGCAGTTCTGGAGCGCGTTCGTTACATCCTTCGTGGTCTTTTCCCACTCGGAAACGACAAGGCGGTAGCGCTCATCGTCGGTTATAAAGCCGCGCTTGAACTGGCGCTCGATTGCGATGACCTTCTCCTCAGTCTCGTTTATGAGGGTCTTCTTCGCCTCGGGGACGGTCATATCCGCGATGGAGATAGTGATAGCGCCGCGGGTGGAGTATTTATAGCCCATTGCCTTGATGCTGTCAAGCACCTCGGCGGAAATGGTGAAATCGTGCTTTTTGATGCAGCGGTCGATAATATCGCCGAGCTGCTTCTTGCCGACCTGGAAGCTTATCTCGTGGTCGAAGGCATGCTCCGGATCACTGCGGTCAACATAGCCAAGATCCTGCGGGATGTTTTCATTGAAGATAATGCGACCGACGGTGCTCTCGATGATCTTGCTTCTCTCAACGCCGTCGATGACCTTGGTAACGCGAACAAGTATGGGAGCGTGAAGTCCGACCTCGCCCTGGCTGTACGCCATGATCGCCTCGTTGGGGTCGCGGTAGCGCAGAACAGGCTTATATTTCGGGGGATTTCCGCCGGCTGCCTTTACCGCTTCCTCGGCCGCGACGTAATCATCGCCGTCAACGATCTCGTCCTTAACAAAGTCCGTATCTCCGGCTTCAGCAATAAGCACTCTCTCAGCGCCCTTTTCGGCCTTGCCGATGCGCTTCATGGTGAGGTAGTACGAGCCGAGGATCATATCCTGAGTCGGAACGGTGACAGGGTGTCCGTCCTGGGGACGGAGGAGGTTATTGGCAGAGAGCATGAGTATTCTCGCCTCGGCCTGAGCCTCAGCCGACAGAGGAACGTGGATAGCCATCTGGTCGCCGTCGAAGTCGGCGTTGTACGCGGTACACACCAGCGGGTGCAGCTTGAGCGCGCGTCCCTCAACGAGGATCGGCTCAAACGCCTGAATACCTAAACGGTGCAGGGTAGGCGCGCGGTTGAGCAGAACGGGGTGCTCCTTGATGACGACTTCGAGCGCGTCCCAAACCTCGGTGCGCTGCTTATCGACCATCTTCTTTGCGGATTTTATATTGTTCGCAACGCCGTCCTCAACCAGCTTCTTCATGACGAAGGGGCGGAACAGCTCGATTGCCATTTCCTTGGGAACGCCGCACTGGTATATCTTGAGGTCGGGGCCGACAACGATAACGGAACGTCCGGAATAGTCGACACGCTTGCCCAGCAGGTTCTGGCGGAAACGTCCCTGCTTGCCCTTGAGCATATCGGAAAGGGACTTGAGAGCGCGGGAGTTTGCGCCCGTGACCGCTCTGCCGCGGCGGCCGTTGTCGATAAGTGCGTCAACAGCCTCCTGAAGCATGCGCTTTTCGTTGCGGACTATGATATCCGGCGCGTTAAGCTGGATGAGTCTTTTCAGGCGGTTATTGCGGTTTATGACACGGCGGTACAGGTCGTTGAGGTCGCTGGTGGCAAATCTGCCGCCGTCGAGCTGAACCATGGGGCGGATCTCGGGCGGGATAACGGGCAGAATGTCAATTATCATCCACTCGGGCTTGTTGCCGCTCTGGCGGAATGCCTCGACGACCTCAAGACGCTTGACAAGCTTTGCCTTCTTCTGGCCGGAGGCGTTGGCAAGCTCCTCTTTAAGCTCGGCGGAAAGCTGCTCGCAGTCTATCTGCTGCAAAAGCTTCTTTATAGCCTCGGCGCCCATGCCTGCGTCAAAGTCATCCTCGTACTTCTCACGCATATCCCGATACTCTTTCTCGGTGAGTATCTGGCATTTCTCCAGCGGGGTGAAGCCGGGATCGGTAACTATATAATTTGCAAAGTACAGAACCTTTTCAAGTATCCTCGGGGTGAGGTCGAGCAGAAGTCCCATGCGGCTGGGTATGCCCTTAAAGTACCAGATATGTGATACGGGGGCGGCAAGCTCGATATGACCCATGCGCTCACGGCGTACCTTGCTCTTTGTTACTTCAACGCCGCAACGGTCGCAGATCTTGCCCTTGTAGCTGATCTTTTTGTACTTTCCGCAGTGGCACTCCCAGTCCTTGGTGGGCCCGAAAATGCGCTCGCAGAAAAGTCCGTCGCGCTCGGGCTTCAGGGTGCGGTAGTTTATAGTCTCGGGCTTTGTGACCTCTCCGGAGGACCATGAGAGTATCATTTCAGGGGAGGCAATTCCTATTTTTATGGCGTCAAAGGGTGTGTAGCTCATTATTATTCATCCTCCTCACTGTAGTCATCGGATGTGTCGAAACCGAAATCGTCATCGTCGCTCTCGGGGATGTCCTCGATGCTGTAGCCCTCGGATTCTATATCGGAGTCGCTGTCGAAGGTTTCAAACATATCGTCTTTCATCTTGGGAACAAACTCGTCGTCATCGTCGTCCTTGAGCTCTATCTCCTGTCCGTCCTTATCGAGAACGCGGATATCAAGACACAGCGACTGCAGCTCCTTGACAAGAACCTTGAACGATTCCGGTACGCCCGGCTGCGGGATGTTGTTGCCCTTGACAATGCTCTCATAGGTGCGGACGCGGCCCGTAACATCGTCGGACTTGACGGTCAGGATCTCCTGAAGAGTATACGCCGCGCCGTAGGCCTCGAGAGCCCATACTTCCATTTCTCCGAAGCGCTGGCCGCCGAACTGAGCCTTGCCGCCGAGAGGCTGCTGAGTTACAAGGCTGTAGGGGCCGGTGCTGCGGGCATGGATCTTATCGTCGACAAGGTGGTGCAGCTTCAGGAAGTACACCCAGCCGACAGTTACGTCGTTATCAAATTTCTTGCCGGTGCGGCCGTCGTACAGCTCGCTCTTGCCGTCCTCGCGAAGTCCCGCCTGACGCAGGGTATCGCGTATGGTCTCCTCGTTCGCGCCGTTGAAAATCGGGGTTGCGACTTTCCAGCCTAAAGCCTGAGCCGCATAGCCGAGGTGAACCTCGAGCACCTGCCCGATATTCATTCGGGAAGGAACGCCCAGAGGATTGAGGACTATATCAAGCGGCGTGCCGTCGGGCAGATAAGGCATATCCTCGCGCGGCAGTATGCGCGATACAACGCCCTTGTTGCCGTGACGTCCGGCCATCTTATCGCCGACGGAGATCTTGCGCTTCTGCGCAATGTAGACGCGAACGACCTCGTTGACACCGGGGCTCATCTCATCGCCGTTTTCGCGGGTGAACACCTTAACGTCGACGATTATGCCGCTCTCGCCGTGGGGTACTTTAAGCGAGGTGTCGCGCACTTCTCTCGCCTTCTCGCCGAAGATCGCGCGAAGCAGTCTCTCCTCAGCGGTCAGATCGGTCTCGCCCTTGGGCGTGACCTTGCCGACAAGGATATCTCCGGCGCGAACCTCCGCGCCGACGGTAATTATGCCGCGCTCGTCGAGATATTTCAGAGCGTCGTCGCCGACACCGGGGATATCGCGGGTGATCTCCTCGGGCCCGAGCTTCGTATCACGCGCATCGCACTCATATTCCTCAACATGGATGGAGGTGAAAACGTCCTCCATGACAAGGCGTTCATTTATGAGGATAGCGTCCTCGTAGTTGTAGCCTTCCCATGTCATGAAGCCGACCAGCACGTTCTTGCCGAGGGAAATCTCGCCCTGGCTGGTGCTGGGGCCATCGGCGATAACATCGCCCTTGTTCACGCGGTCGCCGAGAGACACGATGGGTCTCTGGTTTACGCATGTGCCCTGGTTGGAACGGGCAAACTTTATAAGCTTATAGCTCTTTATATCGCCGCTGTCGTATCTGACGGTGATGTTCTGCGCGTCAGAGCGTATGACCTCGCCATCATCCTCGGCAAGGATCACGACGCCGGAGTCTACAGCGCACTTATGCTCGATGCCGGTCGCAACGATAGGAGCCTGAGTTACCATCAGAGGCACCGCCTGACGCTGCATGTTCGCGCCCATCAGGGCACGGTTTGCGTCGTCGTTTTCGAGGAAGGGGATCATTGCGGTTGCAATGGAAACCATCATTCTCGGGCTGATGTCGATATAATCAACGCGCTCACGGTCGACCTCGATGATCTCGTCGCGGTGACGGCAGGTGATACGCTTATTGACAAGGCAGCCGTTTTCGTCGCGCGGCTCGGTCGCGGGAGCGACGATGTAGTTATCCTCCATGTCCGCGGTCAGGTAGTCCACCTGATCGGTCACGCGGCAGGTGCCCTTTTCGACCTTCTGGAAGGGCGCTACGAGGAAGCCGTACTCATTGGCTCTTGCATACGATGCAAGGTAGGAGATAAGGCCGATGTTGGGGCCTTCAGGAGTCTCTATCGGACACAGACGGCCGTAGTGGCTGTAGTGAACGTCACGCACGTCAAAGGACGCGCGCTCGCGGCTCAGGCCGCCGGGGCCGAGGGCGGACATACGGCGCTTATGGGTAAGTTCGGAGAGCGGGTTTGTCTGATCCATGAACTGGGACAGCGGGCTTGAGCCGAAAAACTCCTTGATAGCCGCCGTGACAGGGCGGATATTTATGAGGCTCTGCGGCGTTACGATGTCCAGATCCTGAAGGGTCATTCTCTCGCGGATAACGCGCTCCATGCGGGAGAAGCCGATGCGGAACTGGTTCTGAAGCAGCTCGCCGACACAGCGAACGCGGCGGTTGCCGAGATGGTCGATATCGTCCTTCTCGCCTATGCCGTAAGCAAGGCAGTTGAGGTAGTTTACGGAGGCAAACATATCGTCAACGACGATGTGCTTGGGTATAAGCAGGTCGATATTCTCAAGAATGGCCTCCTTGAGAGCGTCGCCCTCGTACTGCTCCATAAGCGATTTGAGCACGATGCCGCGCACCTTTTCCTTGATGCCCAGCTCCTCGGGGTCGAAATCGACCATGCTGCCGAGGGGAACCATGCCGTTTGAGAACACGCGGACGGTCTTACCGTCAACGTTCAGATACACGTCCACTACTCCGGCTTCGTCAATAAGCTCGGCCTTCTCGCGGGAGATGACTTCGCCCTCGTCGGCGATTATCTCGCCCGTGCGCGGGTCGGCAACAGGCATTGCCAGCGTAAAGCCCACAATACGGGTACGCAGAGCAAGCTTCTTATTGAACTTATAGCGTCCGACATTTGAGATGTCATAGCGGCGGCGGTCAAAGAACAGGCTGTCAAGCAGCGCCTCGGCGCTCTCAACAGTGGGGGGATCGCCCGGGCGGAGCTTGCGGTATATCTCAATCAGGCACTCGTCACGGCTGGTGGTGGTATCCTTGTCGATGGTGACGTTTATGCGCTCATCGTCGCCAAAAATCTCCTTCAGGCGCTCGTTCGTGGTTGCACCGACTATGGTGTCGGGAGTGCAGGAGAGCCATGTTTCGGGCTTTGTCTCATCGTAGCGTCCCATGGCCTTGAGGAACCATGTGATGGGCAGCTTGCGGTTTTTATCGATGCGGACATAGAAAACGTCGTTTGCGTCGGTCTCGTACTCCAGCCATGCGCCGTGATAAGGGATGACGGTCGCGGCATAAAGGCTTGTCATGCTGCGGTCGGTGGTCTTATCATAGTACACGCCGGGAGAGCGGACGATCTGAGATACGATAACGCGCTCGGCGCCGTTTATAATAAAGGTGCCGCCGGCGGTCATGAGCGGGAAATCGCCCATGAATATCTCCTGCTCCTTGATCTCCTCAGTCTCAAGGTTGCGCAGGCGTACGCTGACCTTCAGCGGCGCTGCATACGTCGCATCGCGGGCCTTGCACTCCTCCTCGGAATACTTGGGCTTCTCGTCCATCGAGTAATCGACGAAGCTCAGCTCAAGATTTCCGGAGTAATCGGTCACAGCGTCGGTATCCCTGAACACCTCGCGCAGACCGGTCTCCAGAAACCACTTATAGCTCTTTTTCTGGATCTCCAGCAGGTTGGGCATGTCCTGAATCTCTTCGTATCTTGCAAAGCTCTTTCTGAGAGTTTTGCCGTAGAGAACATCTTTTGGCATTGGCACACACTCCTTAATCGCAGTTTGAAACGCCCGGGGCAGTTGTTGAATTTGGCCGCCTCGGTGTTGTATTTACGCCGGGTTGATGGTATATTGTGATTGTAAACGCTGGGGTGCCAGCGTTTTGCCATATGGAAACATAGCAAGTTATTTTATCATTATGTATATAGCTATGTCAAGAAATATTTTGTGAAATTTGAATTTTTCGGCGGTTGCTATAATCGGGCAGCCGCTTTTTTGTCTGTTTGGAGAGTATATGAACATTTTTATGGCCGTTTGTCTGCTTGCAATATTCGCGCTGGCGCTTCTGCTTTTGAAGCGGGAAAAGATTTTTGAAAATAAAACGCTGTTTATCGCCGCTTTCGTGCTCACCGCGCTGGCGCTTGCCATAAGAGCTGCACTGCGCAATTATGAAAGCGGCGATTACATAGCCTTCCTCTCACCGTGGACTCAGTTTTTCCGCGATAACGGCGGCTTTGCCGCACTGCGCTATCCCATCGGAAATTACAATCCGCCGTATTTGTACTTCCTCGCGCTGTTTTCGTATTTTGATATCCCGGAGCTTTATCTCATCAAGCTGCTGTCGATTTTATTTGACGTGCTGTTCGCATGGGCATGCATGAAGCTGCTGGGGCTTTATACCGACAGCAAGGCGCGGCTGCTCGGAGTATTCTTCGCTGTGCTGTACCTCCCCACCGTTGTCCTGAACAGCGCATACTGGGGCCAGTGCGACAGCATATACGCCTTTTTCGGAATCTTGGCTCTGTATCTCGGTCTGAGCGGCAAGGGCGCGGGCGCCATGGTCTCGCTCGCGTCCTGCCTTGCCTTTAAGCTTCAGGCGGTTTTTGTCATCCCCGTGTTTTTCATCCTTCTGCTTGCGAAAAAGATAAAGTGGCGCCAGCTTCTTATCTTCCCCGCCGCATACGCAGTGTTCATGCTGCCTGTCGTCATCGCCGGAAGGCCGTTTTGGGAGACGATGACGCTGTATTTCTCTCAGGCCGAAACCGTCGGAAGCGCAATGAATTACAACGCCCCCTCCCTGACGAGCATGTTTCAGTGGGGAGAGGACGTCGGAATCTGGCCGGAGCTTCTGATCGCGGCGGCATTTTGCCTTGTATTCGCGGCTTACATTATCGCCGCAGTAAAGCGCAAAGAGCTTGATGATACGGTGATCCTCGGCTTTGCCCTGCTGCTTGCCATGGGTATCCCCTATCTGCTTCCGCACATGCACGACAGGTACTTTTATATCCCCGGCGTGCTCGCGCTCGTTCTTGCTTTCCGGGATTGGCGCTTCTTCCCCGTTCCGCTGCTGGCAGAGCTTGCATCCTTGCACTGCTACTATGCGTATTTATCCCTCCATTACCTCGTCGCGCCCCGTGTCGGCGGCGTGCTTATGCTCATCGCGCTGCTGCTCACGGCGGCGTTTACAGCAGTTTATATCGGAAAGGAAGAAAAATTTAAAATTAATTCTTGACATTCTCAGTTTCTCTGCTATAATAACTCTTGCCTTTAAAAAAGGATATGCGAGAGTGCTGGAACAGGTAGACAGGCACGTTTGAGGGGCGTGTGTCAACCGACGTGGGAGTTCAAGTCTCCTCTCTCGCACCAAAAATCGACAAGCACTAAATGGTGCTTGTCGATTTTTACTTATTACTTCTTCACTATTCACTCTTCACTAAATTCTTAGGGGCGATTTTGGGGAAGTAATAGGTAATAGTGAATAGTGAAAACGTATGGTGTCCCTTCGGGACGTTTGATTTGTCGTTGCGTATATCATATCGCATAAGCGATATATCATTAAAATGTAGCTATTTCACATCCGAAGGATATATCACTTAGCAATCATTCTTCTCTGGTTGGTCGTTTATTTTGTACAAAACAGGAGCTTTCCGAAAACGGAAAGCTCCTGTCATATTTTCAGCCTAAGCAAAGAATAGTATTACGGCAGTGCATGCTGTGCCAGAACCTGCTCCTCGTCAGAGAATGTCCAGTTGTCTTTATTCCAAAGGTCATCTTTGACGCTGGCCCATGGAGCGGGCGCATATGTGTTGCCGTTGTTCGATGTAACATCCCAGAACATAGACATGATAATGTACTGATCGTGGGCGGTCTTCTCATTGCTGTTGATCGCGTTCCCGGTAAAGGGATTTGTCGGATTTGAAATGAGATCCTTCGTTGCAAGCGTTGGGACATCCGCATTGGTCATAAATTCATGGGACGTTGTAAATTCCCTGCTGTCAAAATCCTTCACCAGCAGCAGAGGATAATATCCCTCCACATTTTTCAGGTCATTTGTGCCATCGTCCATGACCAGTTCGTCGAAATCTCCCAGCGGTTGTCCGTGGTCGGCAACAATAATGATTCTGGTGTTGTCATAGACGTCGTTTTCCCGCAGGTAATCAAACCACTTGCCAAGCTGGATCATCGCTGCCATATTCGTCTGATAATGGATCATCTGCAGCTCACTTTGCATGTTCAGGGTTCTGCCGTTGCAGGTAAATCTGTCCGTATGCGCGAGGTCGTACTCCGTATTATCTATGTTCATCGCGGGAGTATAATCCGGCTCCTGAAGGAGATTCGGCTCATGGGTGGTGTCATTTGTCATGACCATGAAGGTATTGTCCCCGCTGTCCGTGATTTCCGTCATCACAGGCAGACTGCACAGGACATTATAAGGATCCATAAAGTTCGAGCCTATTCCTGACGACACGGACATACCGTCTCTGGTTTGAGTGGAGTATACCACTTCGTTGGAAGGGCGTCCTGCCTGAATATACCGGCCGTTGTCATAAATCGTAGACTGGAGAAACAGCGGCATGGACTTCAGGATGCCAAAGCAGAAGAAATTCCTGTCGTTGTTTTTAATAACCCGCTCTTTTTGTGCGGGATCACCGAATCTTCCCTTTGTAATATAGGTTTTTATATCGGGATAGTCATCAAAGATCGTCAGATCGGGTATCCACTGATAATTTGCATATGTGGGATCACACACCGTGACTTCATAGCCGTTTTCGGCAAACAGGACGGGCATGACCTTTAAGGCTTCATTGTGCTTGGAGACAAGAGGTTCGGAAGCTCTCTTGTTTATCTCCACCGGGGTATATTCATATCCCCCAAATAAAGCCGGTGCGCCGAAATTGGTCTTTTCTCCAAAGGAGATCGTGTTGTCGTAATAGGTAAACCCGGCAAACTGCTTCTCTAACTCCGGCCTTTCACTAAAGAAATACGGAATATAGCCGTTGACCGCACGGTCGAGCATTATAACGACAACGTTTTTGCCCGTTTTGCTGAGCTGGATGGTCGGCACTCTGTCACTGCTACTGAGCTCTATTTCATCAACAGAATCCTTTATAGTCACCATGTGCATCACTGACATACCGCCCAGCGCTATGATCGCCGTCAGCAGAACTCCAACCTTGAAACGGTCCCACCTGTTTACACAGATATACATAACCGCAACAACCGCGGTCATCGCCAAAAGGTTTATGAGCTGTTCCTTCTGAGTGAATGCCAGACCGGTCTCATATTGCAGATTCGCGGAAATTATGCCCAGGTTTGTGCCGAAGAACATATAGTTTACCAGCATGACCCCGCACAGTATCCACATTATCTTAGTCAAAGCCGTCTTACCTTTGGGGCTTGCCACCCAGTAG
The DNA here is from genome assembly GCA_004557075.1 of Clostridiales bacterium. Lineage (GTDB taxonomy): Bacteria > Bacillota > Clostridia > Oscillospirales > Oscillospiraceae > F23-B02. Next base: position 16,423 of record SFEX01000016.1, on the reverse strand, counting down.
ACTACATTCATCCAGACCAGGAAAGTACCGGCCGCCATGCAAAGCGTGCTCGCAATATACCACAGAGGATTGCGGAAGTATGTAATATCAACAAACTCCTGAGGCGACGCCGCGATAAACGTAGAGGGTATCAGCAGGCCGATAAGAACCGTCAGGAATACCGCGCTCAGGAGGAAAACCTTACGGTTTGGCTTCGGCTGTACCTTATTATCCCGGACAGGCATTTTGCTTCTCAGTATTGCGGCGATCGTGGGAAGCATAAGCAGGACAGCAACTGCGATCAAAAACGCTTTTCTTCTCACAGACACCGGATGGTAGGCAAAAATGCCGTAGACCAGAAGCAGCAGTCCGATAGCCGCCGTGAGTATTCTAAGTACCTTGCGGGGATTTTTCAGCTTATAGAAAATGGTTTTCACAAGAGAAAACACATTGTTCAGCGTCCAATAAAATACCAGGCAAGCCGGAGAGCCATAGAGGAAAATCAGGAAAAACAGCGCCATTCCGTAAATCTGCACCTTTGTTTTCATGGGAAAGCCCTTCAGGTACAGCGCACTGGAAATGAAGTTAATCAGCGTCATGATGATCGGGAGGACATTGATCGCCATGCCGCCAATGACCAGCAAGCCGTCAGGCGCGCCCAGGTCTTTGATCGGTCCCAGCGAGACGCCGTTTAAAATTTCGAGATGAGAGAGAAACTGATAGGCCGCGATAAAAAACGGGATCTCCAGAAGCAGGGAAACAGAGCCGTTTAAAACATCCGTGGGCTTATAGTGGTTCTGCCGGTAGTAGGTTTGCAGGATCATCATCCGCTCATCGCCGGAGAAGGTCTTTTTAATGTGCACTACGCCGTCATGAAGCTTTGCTTCCACGTCCCGCGTCTCCTCCTGCATGGCGTCTGCGCGCCGGTACAGCGGGAGGATAAGTATGTTCATGATAAGGCTCAGCATTATTATCGCCAAGCCGGGATGTCCGATGAATCTGCTTGACAGCTCGTAAATTATCTCAAAAATCAGCTTTATAGGCCCGATCAGTAATGTTTCCAACAGAGCAAAAAATGACATTTCAATTATCCTCTTCCGTGTGTGTCAATTCCTCATATTTGTTTAACAAATATTCAGCCGCCCGCTGCGCGCCTTCTCCGAAGTGTTCCCAGGTTTCCTCTTTAACACTGCGGCGTCCGGCAGCATATTGGGGATCTGTCAGGCAGGAATCGATCAGCTCTTTCAGATTTGCCATATTATCCTCTGTTAACTGGCATCCGATTCTCGGAAGCGCGGATGCTGTCCACAGCGGCGTATCAAGCCACCACGCGTCATAGGGGCTCAAATCGAAATCAGGATCGGTATAGATCACCGGCTTATCGTAGATAAGCGTGAAATCAAAGATAACGCCGGAAAAATCAGATATCAGAATATCACTGCGGCGCAGTACCTCAAAGTTATCATTGTCCCTGTTCCACTCCAATTGCTCAGACTCCGGATACTCCTTCATGAGCTTGTCCATCATCTCTTTTTCGGAAGTGAAAGACTGCGGATGAGGCCGTACAATGACGTGATAGCCCGTTTTCAGCAGTACATCAATGATTTTTCCGCCATACACGCTGAAAATGGCACTGGGCCCCCATGATGGCGCCAGCAAAACCGTGCGGGGATGCTCCGCTGCGGGGCCCGCGGCTTCGAGCCTCGCGGCCATATCATCCATATAGGGAATGCCGATTGTGACAATTTCCTTCTGCGGCAGACCGCGCATTTTCTCAAGCGCGCGGATATCGCGTATCTGATATTGCCCCGAAACCAGCAGCGCATCATAGTAATCCGTGCCGAACATGCGGTACAGGGTCACTTCGCTCGCCGCATGATACATGTGCACATAATACTGCACGTCCTTGGAGCGCTTCCACTGGTATACGTCCAGTCCCGGCGTTGTGGACAAAACGATGCTGGCGTTTAAAAAGCCCAGCCGCGCAAAGGCTTTGTTCCCGCTGCCGATGAACTCCGCCTTCACATGCTCATATGAATTATCCAGTGCGGGGTCGTCCGGGGAGGCCGTGTAATAAACGATGTCCTTTCCAAGCCTGTCAAACTCCCGGCAAACCGGCTCAAAAACTCTCCAGTACCGCCTGTCATCGGAAAAAATCACAAACGGGATCTTCTTTTCATTTGCTTCTGCTTTTCCGCCGCTGAGCGCAAAACGGATCTTGACCAGCAGCATTCTGACAGAATAAATACCCGCTCCGATGACTCCCAGCAGTATCGTAAAGAGCATGCTTCCCGTACCGGGATCAATATACAGTCTCATAAATCAATTCACTTCACATTTATTATTTCTAATGTATATCCAAATTCCATATACCACATAAACTGCGGCACAGACCCACAGCCCCAAACCGCATTCGGCAGGTCCCATAGTTCCGCTTCCCGCAGATATGTTGATGAGAAAATGCGCAACAATACACGGGAGCACGCTCCCGCTTGCGGCAGTAACCGCCGCAAAGCCAATTCCTGCCGCAAAAGCGCACAGCGTCTGCATCAGCACATAGCTCAGATCCGCTCCCTGACTGAGATTCACAAAATGCGCCAGTGCAAACACCGCGCCGGAGACGACAATGCCCCCTGCCCTGCTCCATTTTAAGAGTATGCGCAGCAGAAAGCCTCTGAAAAACAGCTCCTCAGCTATAGATGCGCACAGCATCAGAGCCGCTAAAGAGAAGCTCAATTCCCATCCGCTTCCCGTCAAAACGTTATATACGGGAAGTGCGCCCAACGGCAAAAAGAACAGGTATTTTTTCAGGTCTTTCAGCGGTATTGTCTTTATTCCTGCCGTATGCGCCCGACCTGTCCGGCACAGCCGGAAGACAAAGCCTCCGGTATACAGCAGCATTGCCGGCACAGTCACAACATGAGCAGTGCCGAGCGTTTGAGAAAGACTTTCCGCCGCTGTGTATATCCCGCCATACAGCAAAAACCACACAAAAAGCATTTAAAAGCTCTCCCCTTCAGTAACGTACAAAACCGCTAATTTTGTATTATATCATAGTTACATTATTTTGCAAGAATAAATACCGGCCGGCAAGAAAGTTAATTTTCCTCTTGTTGCCTATTGACCTTGTTCAAAATTTTGTATATAATCTGAAATTATGAACACAACTTTCAAATTCTCCAAAACTATTTTCTGATATTTTGAGAGAGGCAAAAGACAATGATTTTACGCAGAAAAGAATTTGATGTTTTAACCTACTTAGAGCGCACCGGCGGCGGAATGCCCCAGAGGGAAATTGCGGAGGGAACCGGCATGTCCGTGGGTTCTGTCAATCGCGTAATTGCCTCTCTGACGGAAAACGGCTGCATTGAGAACAACGCAATTACTCCGGCGGGCTATGATGCGCTGGAGCCTTACCGGGTCAGGCGCGCGGTATTTATCGCGGCGGGCTTTGGTTCCCGCCTGGTACCTATCACTCTGAACACGCCCAAGCCGCTTGTTCGCGTCCGTGGGGTGCGGATGATCGACACTCTGCTCGATGCCGTAACAGCCGCCGGCATTCAGGAGATATACATTGTCCGGGGATACCTCGGAGAGCAGTTTGACCAGTTGAAATATAAATATCCACAGGTTCAATTTTTAGAAAATCCGGCCTACAATGAAACAAACAACATCTCCTCTGCTATGGTCGCCCGGTATCTGCTGCAAAACGCCTATGTTTTTGAAGCGGATCTCGTGCTGTTCAATCCGGAGCTTATCACCAAATATCAATACACCTCCAATTATCTGGGCGTACCTACCGACAGCACTGATGACTGGTGTTTGGAGGTAAAGAATAATGTGATAACCAAAGTATCCATCGGTGGTACAAACTGCTTTCACATGTTCGGCATCTCCTATTGGAACGCCGAGGACGGCGCCAAGCTGGCCGAGGATATCAAAAAGGTCTACGAAATGCCCGGAGGAAAAGAGCGCTTCTGGGATCAGGTACCGCTGGAATACTTCCTCAAGCGCTATAAGGTGGAGATTCGCCGCTGTACCTTTGATGATGTGATCGAGATCGACACCTATTCCGATTTAAAGAGGCTTGACAGCACATACTGCTGAGACCCCCCACCAAAAAGGAGCAGAGCAAAAATGATTCAAGTCGATAACGCAATTATCATGGCGGCGGGTACTTCCAGCAGATTTGCCCCGTTGTCATATGAAAGACATAAGGCCATGATCGACGTAAAGGGAGAGATACTGATCGAGCGGGAGATCAGGCAGCTTATTGATGCCGGTGTCCCCAAGGTCTACGTCGTTACGGGGTATAAGGCGGAGCAGTTTGACTATCTGCGCAATAAATTCGGCGTCATTCTCATACACAACCCCGAGTACCTGTCCCGCAACAACAATTCGTCCATTTGGGCTGCGAGGGATATTCTTCGCAATTCCTACGTCTGCTCGGCGGACAACTTCTTTTCCGCTAACCCCTTTGAGCGGGAGGTGGATGACTCCTACTATGCCGCCGTTTACGCCCGTGGGCGCACCGAGGAGTGGTGCATGCAGGAAGATTCCGAGGGGTACATCAGCTCCGTTTCCATCGGCGGAGAAAATGCCTGGTATATGCTCGGACATACCTTCTGGAGCGCTGAGTTCAGCAGGGCGTTTTTGGAGATACTTGAGGCCGAATACCGTCTTCCCCAGACTGCGGACAAGCTCTGGGAAAAGATTTATATAGAGCATTTGGATGTATTGAAAATGCGGATGCGAAAATATGACCCGGGCACGATATTTGAGTTTGATACCTTGGATGAGCTTCGGGAATTTGATGAGACATACAGGGACGACACCAGGTCGGCGCTCATCAAGAAGGCTGCGGCAAAGCTCGGCGTTCCGGAGTCAAAGATAGTTGAGATAAAATCCTACAAGCAGGGGAATAATGCGGCTGCCGGATTTGCATTTCAGTGTGATTCGCAGCACTATCAATATTCCTACGGCAGCGGGACATTGGAAAAATGTTGATTTTAATATGTGAAGGGAGATAAGGCTCATGGCTGAATTAGTTAGAGCTATCGAAGCAGAAGATCTGCCTAAGGTTAAGGCGCTTCTGGAAACGGTTTTTCAAAGCGGAGAATACAGCGATATCCAGCGGCTTGGCGGAATGACGAACCATTCCTACAAGGTGACAAGAGCAGACGGCGAGAAATACCTTGTCCGGCTCCCCGGTGAGGGCACAGAGGAGCTGATAAACCGGCAGGATGAGAAAAAAAGCACCGAGCTTGCCTGCAGGCTGGGCATCGATTCGGAGCTGCTGTATTTCGGCGACGACGGAAAGAAGGTCATGAAATTCATTCCCGATCCTCAGCCGATGGATGAGAGCGTAATGAAACGCGAAGAGAATTTGCGTCAGGCCGCGCAAATCTTTCGCAGGCTACACACCTGCGGCGAGGATACCGGCGTGCGGTTCGAGGTCTTTGAAATGGCCGAAGCCTACAAAAAAATAATCCGCGATAATCATGTTGCACTTTATTCGGACTATGAAGATGTTACAAAGACCATTATGGATATCAAGGCCGCGGTTGACGCCGAGGGCGATGCCCCGAAGGTTCCCTGCCACAATGACTGTCTGGTTGCCAACTGGGTGCTGGACTGCAACGGAAAAATGTGGCTGATCGACTGGGAATACTCCGGTATGAATGAGGCCATGTGGGATCTTTCCTGCCTGTCCATTGAGGCCGCCTTCACAGAAGAAAATGACAATGCGCTTCTGACCGCATATTACGAGCGTCAGGCAACGATCGGGGAAAAGAAGCGTTTTATCGCCGCAAAGCTGTATGTGGACTATCTCTGGACCCTTTGGGGTCTGACGCGCGTACCCTATGACGGAGATTTCATGCAGCAGTACGCCGACGAGCGGTATGCGCGATTGAAGAAAAACATAGATGCCTATAAAAAGCTCAGCTAAGTCAGTATTTAAGGAGGAAAAATAATGGTTGCAGGTATTTTGGCAGGTGTTACATGGGCGCTGGAAACGCTGATCCTCGGAGTTGCTTTGGCAATGTCCCCCTTCGTATCCACCGAACAGGCAGTTATCCTTGCCCCCTTTGTCAGCACATTTACACATGACGCGTTCTCGGCGATATGGGCGTGTATATACAACGCGATCCGGGGAAATCTGAAAGGCGTAGTGCGAGCATTAAAGACAAAAAGCGGGCGCTTTGTTATCCTTGCCGCCGTCATCGGCGGGCCGATCGGTATGACAGGCTATGTTCTGTCGATAAACAACATGGGCGCGTCTATCGGCGCTGTTGCCAGCGCTATTTTCCCTGCAATCGGCGCCGTGCTGGCCTACTTTTTCCTGAAAGAGAAAATGCAGTGGTACAGATGGATCCTTCTGATATTCACATTGCTGGGCGTATATGGTCTGAGCTATTCTCCGGAAGTAAATATCTCAAACTTCTGGCTCGGTTTTGCCGGTTCATTAATGTGCGCCTTCGGCTGGGGTATCGAAGCCGTTATCCTTGCAAAGAGTATGCAGGACCCTGAGGTCACAAATGAGATCGCGCTTCAGATACGGCAGACGACCTCGGCTGTCGTTTACGCCGCGGTTATTATCCCCATCATGAAGGGCTGGGGATTCACCGTCTCCCTGTTTACGACCGGAACCGGCTGGCTCATCCCGACCATCGCCCTCGCGGCTCTTTTCGCTACCGTATCCTATTTGTTCTACTATAAAGCCATCTCGCAGATCGGCGCCTCCAAGGCCATGGCCCTGAATGTCACATACGCGGCATGGGCAATCGTCTTTACGGTCCTTATCTTCCGCGACACAAGCGTTCTCAACCCTGTTACCATCATCTGCACGGTTGTCGTTTTGGCCTGCGGTATTCTTGCGGCGGCAGACTATAAGGAGCTGTTCAATAAGCAGCAGATCTGAGCCGTCTGTACCCTCTCAAGCACTATCCGGCCCGTTCCGGTTATACATCAGCAAAAAATGACGCCAATCTTTATACAAGCTTGGCGTCCTTTTTTGCATTTTCAACAAATAATTGTTTACTCTGCACTTGCATTGTGCTTTGTGCCTGCTGCCGCCGTAAATTTTGCGCCGTTTGGTCGCCATTTGGAACTAAAGAAACCGTTGAATAAAGCGCTTGGGCATTGCCCAAGCGCTTTCAGTCTGTCGAAAAACTATAAATGAAAGCATAATCCCCGATAAAGGATGGGGGAGCTCGAGGGGGCATAGCCCGCCTCGAATTGGATATTGACGAGTTAGCTCGGTTTTTTGCGAAATGTAATTTTGCAAAAAACGTGGCGTTTTGAAGCGTGCAAAAAAGTCCGATAGGACTTTTTTGACACGCTGAAAGCGCTTGGGCATTGCCCAAGCGCTTTATTATTCTATATCTTTTCTTCAACATCTTTTGAGTCGTGATAGCGGATAAGCGAATCATAGAGCTTCTCCACCAGCTTCATATCCGCATTGGTCATATACGCTGTAAAAGTCAGCGCGAAAAGCGCGGCCAGAATAATAAGTATTATCCAATACCATTCCATATTATTTTCCTCCTTACCAGCTTAGTGCGTCTTCGTAATCAAGCAGCGTGGGGTCGAGGGGTTCTGCGTGCAGGACGTTGACCATATACTGGTTAAACGCCTCTCTCATCTCCCGCCTTGATACGGTTCTCGGATCCATAACATCATGGGGCACCCAGATAAGGTGTATCCCCCGCTCGCGCGCCTGTTCCTCAAACAGGCCGTGAAGCCCGCCCACATTCTTGCAGGATACATGGTCGTACATTATCACTATGTTTACATTGAATTTCTCGCACATCTTCCAGCATTCATCCAGCAGGTTCACATAGCCGCCGTTTGTGTGAGAGCGCATCATCATACGCTGGTAGCAGCGTGACAAATCCAAAAGCGCCTGCTCCTCGTCTCCGATGGTGATGGGCTTATAGCTGAGCATACATTCCATATCCATCACACACTTGACACCCCAGCAGTGCTGAGTCCAATAGGTGAAGTTTGTGTAATAATGTGCCGGGCAGGCCCAAACTATGCAGCGGTACTTTGGCTTGTTGGCGTCATTTGCCTTGTCAAGCTCATAGCCCTTATGCATCATTTTTGTGACCTCCAGATCGGTCTTGTGCATGAATCTGTCCAGGCAGCCGGCGGCCTGAAATTCATATTCTCTCTGCAAAGCCAATGCTGCCCCGCAGACCTGGGGATATTCGGTGCAGTTGACCTCCCATTTTTCCACCATGCACTGAGCCATGTCGTTGTACACCTTGGCATTTTCCCAAAATGCGTCCCAGTCCCATTTCACATTCATCTTCTCTTCAATGAACGCAATACATTTTTTCAGGTTTTTCAGCGCATAGGCCTGTATCTCCGGTTCATTTATGCGCTGTGGCGGGGTTATCTGGAAAATATCTATATCTCGGAAATAGCGTGTCATAAGCGCCGTCTGCTCCACCGAGCCGTCACATGGCATGGAGCCTGTAACATAGCAGTCTCCCACCCGGGGATAGTCATCCACCACCGCGCAGCCGCACTCGGAGGCAGGCTCGGGGCACACATCCGGCGCAAGGCCGAAATGCTCAATGGCGTCTATATAGTATATGGTGGCGTTCTGATCCACCTCGCTGGGCAGTCCTATAGCGAACATCGCTATGTCTATCCAGTTGACTGTGGGGAATCCCATCATTATGAGCGAGGGCGTCATCTCATCGAACATTATCGTGTTTGCCCTCAGCTTTGCAGCCCTCTTGCTGTTGGGACGCAGATTCCTGTCCCTGATAATTATATCGCGCACACCCAGGACGGAGTTGTGCAGAACAGAGAAAAACTGTTTGTGGGCATATCTCAGCTCCCGGCCGCGCAGCCCCATTGTGTGTCTGTCAACCATGTGCGCCGCCGTCAGATATGATACCAGCCAGCGGTAGCGCTTCATGGCCTTTATCATCAGTATCGGATGGCAGCCAAGCTTAACCGCCATAAAGCCGTAGAGATAGAGCCATCGAAAATAGTCGTAGAAAGTGTCTTTAAAGCCTTTCCATTCCCTAAATCGAAAGGCCCGGCGCTTTGCGTCATAAAATCTGCCCATTCCCTTGCCTGTTTTAGGATCGTACGCCATGCTTCATTACCTCCCCTGTTTTTCTTTGTTCCCGGCGTTGAGTTTCTTTATCTCCAGGCTCTCCACAAAGGCCTGTACCCTTGTTCGGAGCTGCCCGCTCTGGCCGGATATGTATGGTCTGTCTATCGAGAGCACATTTATCCCGTACTCGTCAGGCATTATGTGGCTCGCCATCGTACGCTCATATGACCAGTAGGTGCAGAATTTCATCTGCTCATATATAACGCCGTCGGCCTTGTACTCCGACACAAGCTCTGCCACCCGGTCATACCTGCGCTGTACCCTGTGGGCCGCGCACTGCCGCGGACAGTCGGTGTTTTGCAGATACCAGCGGCAAACCTGGGTAAGCGCGTCTTCGCCGTCTTGCAAAGGTATCTCCTGTCTGCCGGGAAAGCTTCCGTAGCAGAATCGGTCGGCAACCACCAGCGCCCCGCAGCCCTCAATAAGTTCAATGAGCCTTGGATCGTCTATCTCGGAGCCGACCACCGCAACGCGCACCCGAAAAGACTTTTCCTTATCCGGCTCTCTTTGCCGCACTTCCTCCAAAGTCTCCCTGAGCTTTTCCACGATATGCGCCTTGGGGCAGACGTAGGTCACAAGAACTATGACGGCAAACTCGTAGCCGGTAATGGTCGGGTTGTCAAGCTTGCGAAAGCTCCCAAGCTCGGTTATTATGCGGCTCACCTCGTTATGCTCCGCCACCGCAGCGCGGATGGCGGCATCGGATATATCCACGCCATAATTTTCGTGCATGGGCTTGAGTATCTTGCGGGACACCTGCTCGACAGTGTGAGCCACGCAGTCCTCATCGTCGGAGTAAGGTACGTCCAGATTGCACCAGAAAAATCCGTCCTTGCCTTCCCCCTGTACTTTCATGATCTCCATGTTCTCCATGGCGCGGTTATTCGCCTCGCAGACGTCCACTCCCGCCATACCGTACAGGAAGCTGTAGTTTCCCTCCAGCGCTCGCTCCAGCAGCGCCCTTGCATACTCGCAGCTATTGTTCGCCATGTAGTAAGTGGCAAGCTCCATTGACGCGGTGTTTGGCGCACGCAGCCTCACCGAGAAGCACTTGCCCAGATTGAGCAGCACCTCCGGCGCATGAAAGCAGGTGTAACCCACGGCAAGGCCGCCTTCGGACTGCGCCTGTCGCACCAGCTCGTTGTTCGCATCTTCAAGCAGGCTTTCAAAATAGATAAGATGCTTTAGTTCTTCCATTTGCTGACCTCCATATTTTCGTTTTCTGTCAGTCCGACTGACATTTTTGTGCAAACGTAAGACCCATTTACGGGTCATCGTTCTTTTATATTTTTGCGGTTGTTTTTCGCATTATTGTTATCCCCTGAACGCATCCACGAACATAGTGCATATGCTGGACATTCGGTGCTTATAATCAAGCTCGAGGGCACTGGGCGTTCCGCCTATCGACAGACGCTGCATCAGTCCCAATATTGCGTCGTAGGAATTATAATACAGCTCTTTTACAGGCACCTCAGAGCTTATAGAGCCATCCGCAAGCCCCTTTCGTATAGCTCGCGCCACCGGGCCATTCGAGCTCTCATATGGCTCGGGCGGACGGTTTTTTATCTCGTGGTTCTTGCCGGCATTGTCCAACACAAGCTCTGCGTCGAGAGTGAATCGGATGCCCTTGGGATCTTCAAGGAAAAGGTTTGTATAGCACACAAGAAGCTGCGCCACATCGTCAATACCCGTTCTTTTTCCATCGTCCGGGGGGAGCTGATTCTCTATATGCTCGATCACTCTGTTCCAATACAGATAAGACGCGGCGAGGACAAGGTCGGTCTTTTTTTTAAAATACCGAAATACACTTCGCTCGGTAAGCCCAGCACAGCGAGCCACCTCGCTGACCTTGGTTTTCTCTATACCGAACTCAAGAAAACACTCAAGCGCTTTTTCAACGACTAATTGTTTGTTCTGCTCCCGCAGCTCCTCCTGTGACATAATAAGCCTCCCTAAACCTGTCAGTCCAACTGACAGATATCATTTTACATCTCCTTACGCAATAAATCAAGGGTATATTTTGGCAAAAGCCCACAATTTTCGGCATAATCCCACAAACTACGAGCCGAGCGGAGAAAAAAGCCGCTTATGAAAGGTAATTTCTCAGCGCATGAATAGATTAAATTATTTTATTCTGCTGAAATCAAATGCACCTATGCAATAGCATTATCTAATTATAGATAATTATCAGTGAAAATCAGCTTTTCAAGCCGCATATAAATCCTCTTTCTGCACAAAATACCTCCGTACACATTTTTACGGAGGTTTTTCTATATGAGAAAGCATATCGCTGTTTCGGCGCTGGCGCTTGCACTGTGCTGTGTAATATGCACGGGCTTTGTGCCTGCTGCCGCCGCCAATTCCGCTCCCATTGCGGAAAACTTTGAATTTGAGACGTTCCGCGAGGTATCCTTTGGCGGACAGTTAGCCGCCGTCGATCCCGAGGGCGACACGCTCAGCTTCGAGATCATCACCCAGCCCGTCAAGGGCACGATCGAGCTGAGCGAGGACGGAAGCTTCGTCTACACCCCTGCCGACGGCAAAAAGGGCAAGGACTACTTCGGCTACAAGGCCATAGACTCCGAGGGCAACAGCTCTCAGGAGGCGACCGTTATTATCCGCCTCGTCAAGAACAAGAGCGTCAGCTACGTCGATATGGACGGCAACGGAAGCTATTACAGCGCGGTAAAGCTCGCCGAATGCGGCGCGTTTATCGGCAAACAGATCGGCGGAGAATACTACTTTGAGCCGGAGCAGACCATGACAAGGGGCGAATTTCTGAGCATGTGCCTTGAAGTCACCGGCACTGACCTGCTAAGCGGAGTTATAAGCACCGGCTTTACCGACGATGACGATATCCCCGACTGGCAGAAGTCATATGTATCGAGCGCGGTCAAGGCGGGAGTCGTAAAGGGCAAGTATGCAGACGGCGGCGCGTATTTCGACGCAAACGCCCAGATAAGCCGCGCCGAGGCCATGGTCATGCTCAACCGCAGTCTCAAGCTCAGCGACGTGAGCTATCTCAGCGCAGACGACGCCGTTCCCTCATGGGCGGCGCAGGCCGCGGCGAATCTCTCTGCCTGCAATGTCGTCAGCAGCTTTGGCTCCGAATCCTCCGTCCTGACCCGCGCCGAAGCCGCAGACATGCTGGTCTCGGCAAAGGAGCTTATGGAAAGCAGATAAAAAGCTTGAAATCAACGGCGTTCCGCTTGGTACGCCGTTGATTTTTTATGCGAACAATTATATAATTGTTCGCAGAGGTGATACCATGTCCATAAATTCCTTTGATAACTATTATATGTCGTGGCGTCCGGAGCTTCGCAGAGACGGCGCATCCTTATATCTTAGCCTTGCAGAGCAGCTTGAGCGGGACATAGCCTCCGGAAGGCTGCTTCCGGGGACAAAGCTTCCTCCTCAGCGCGAGCTTGCAGATTTTCTCGGCATAAACCTGAGCACGATTTCAAGGGCTTTCAAGCTCTGCTCGCAAAAGGGTCTGCTTACCGGAAGCGTCGGAAGCGGAACATATGTCTCATATAACGGTCTTACCGATCTTTTCGAAGCGGAGAAAGCCGGTACGTCTTTGATAAGGCTCGACTCAATGACACCGGAAACGCTTGTTCAGGGCGAGCTTATAGAGCTGCTTAAAAAGATGATGGGCGAGCAGGATTTCTCGTCGCTGTTTCAGTACAGCTTCGGTGTTCAGGACTGGCAGAGGCAGGCGGCCTGTGCGCTGCTCGGGAAAGTCGGATGCGCCGTTTCTCCGGATAACATACTTACCGCCGAGGGCGGTCAGAACGCGATATCCTCTATCTTTGCCGGACTGTTTAAGCCCGGCGACAGGCTGGGCGTCGATCCGCTGGTCTACCCCGGCGTAATAAGCGCCGCAAAGCTCTTCGGTGTTCAGCTCATACCTATCGAGCAGAAAAACGGCGAGATGAGCGAGGACGGTTTGCTCAGCGCCATAAAGAACGACGGCATTCGCGGCATTTACATCGTCCCAGACTACCAGAACCCCACCACACACGTTATGTCAACCGAATGCCGCAAAATGATCGCATCAATTGCCCGCGAGCACGAGCTTATCGTGATAGAGGATGGCATCTGCAAGCTGCTTACCGTTGCCTCGGAGAGTGTATATTCTAAGGCTCCCGATAACACCGTGTTCATCCTGAGCCTTTCAAAAACCATCAGCCCCGCCCTGAAGCTGGCGTATTTAGCCGTTCCTCAGAGGTTCTACTCCTCACTTCGCTTCGCTTTATACAATATCAATTTTTACAGCTCCGCACTGCTGATGGAATTAAGCTCAAGGCTCATCGCCTCCGGAAAGATTGATGAGCTTCTAAAGCGCAGGGCTGAGGGCATTGAAAAACGCAATGATTTGGTTGACATAATTCTTAAAGGCTATCAGGTAAACGGCGACCGCCATTCGTTGAGCCGCTGGCTTATCCTCCCGGACGGGATGAGCAGCTCGGAATTTGAAAAGGAGGCGCTCAGCCGCGGTGTGAGCGTTTACGGCTCAGAGCATTTTGCCGTCGGTAAGAATCCCCCCGTCGAGGGCGTCCGGCTTGCGATATGCGCACCGTCGGATCTCGATGAGCTGGAAAAAGCGCTGATAATATTGAGAGACCTACTCAGATAATTGTTTTGCACACAATTATACTATTGTATGCAAATCATATTCGGATTATAATAAGGCCATCAAACACAGGAGGTATTTAGTATGAAACAATATGTTGTTGACGCATTTACAGACAAGGTTTTCTCCGGCAATCCCGCCGCGGTCTGCGTGATGGATAAATGGCTGCCGGATGAGCTCATGATGAGCATAACCATTGAGAACAATCTCTCCGAGACCGCTTTCTGCGTGAAGGAGGGCGCAAACTATCACCTGCGCTGGTTCACTCCCGGCGGTGAGATAGATCTGTGCGGGCACGCAACTCTTGCGACAGCGTACACACTCTTCCGCTTTTACGAGCCGGAGCTTAGTGAGCTGCATTTTGATACACTCAGCGGCAAGCTGATCGTTGTAAAAAACGGCGAGTTGCTTGAGATGGATTTCCCCGCCTACGAGCTTGCTCTTGTTGATGTAACAGACGCGATGGTAGACGCTATCGGCGCAAGACCCCGCGCCGCATACATGGGACGCGATCTGCTGTGCGTTATGGACAGCGCAGAGCAGGTAATAAACGCCGCTCCGGATCAGGCAAAGGTCATGCAGCTTGACGGACTGCTGCTGCACCTGACCGCGCGCGGAGCAGACTACGACTGCGTTTCCCGCAGCTTTGCACCGAAATGCAACGTCGCGGAGGATCCCGTCTGCGGCTCCGGCCACTGCCACATCATCCCCTATTGGTCAAATGTGCTCGACAAGTGCGAGCTTACGGCGTATCAGGCATCGCGGCGCGGCGGCGTGCTGTACACCCGCGTTGAGGGCGACAGAATTGTGCTCGCAGGTAAGGCTGCGCTGTACTCCGAAGCTGAGATACATGTAGACTGATAAAATTTAAATTTTCCTGTATTGACATATATATCGCTTTATGATATTATTTTGATATCATAAAGAAATCGAGGTATTTATTATGCAGGAGATAATTCTCAACAACAAGAAAAACGGCATGCTATTCATGCTGCTTTTCATAGCGCTGTATGTGTTTGCGGCGGTTGCGCTGGTATTCAGCATCAGCGGCGAGCTGTTCTTCCTTACCGCCATATGCGTAATCTGGCTCGTCATCGGCTGGATCCCACTCTGCGGGCTGAAGGTTCTCAAGCCGCAGGAGGCGCTTGTGCTCACGCTGTTCGGCAAGTATGTCGGAACGCTCAAGGAACCGGGCTTTTACTTTGTAAATCCCTTCTGCACCGCCGTTAACCCTGCGGCCAAAACCAAGCTCAGCCAGAGCGGCGACGTTGGCGGCGAAAATTCCGGCAACGCGCTTATGGCGGCTGCCATTAAGGGAGCCGGAGCCGCTGCCGCCGCCGAAGCCACCGGCAAAAAAGTATCGCTCAAGATCATGACGCTCAGCAACAGCCGACAGAAGATAAACGACTGTCTGGGCAATCCCATTGAGATAGGCATCGCCGTAACATGGCGCGTTGTCGATACCGCAAAGGCGGTCTTTGATGTGGATAACTACAAGGAATACCTCTCGCTCCAGTGCGACAGTGCGCTGAGGAATATTGTGCGCCTGTACCCCTATGACGTTGCGCCGAACGTGGACACAACAGGCGACGGCGTAGCCGACGAGGGCAGCCTGCGCGGCTCAAGCGAAGTCGTTGCCGAGCGTATCCGCAATGAGATCCAGCAAAAGGTCGCCGGTGCGGGTCTTGAGATCATCGAGGCTCGCATAACATACCTCGCCTACGCTCCCGAGATCGCCGCCGTCATGCTTCAGCGCCAGCAGGCCAGTGCGATAATCGACGCGCGCAAGATGATAGTTGACGGTGCGGTCGGCATGGTCGAGATGGCGCTCAATCGCCTCAGCGAGAAGCAGCTCGTTGAGCTTGACGAGGAGCGCAAGGCCGCGATGGTCTCGAATCTTCTGGTCGTGCTCTGCGGCAGCCACGATGCGCAGCCCATCGTAAATTCCGGCAGTCTGTATTGATATGGCGGAGAAAAAGCAGATACCGCTGCGGCTCTCGCCCAAGCTGTATGACGCGATCGCAGCGTGGGCGGAGGATGATTTCCGAAGCGTGAACGGTCAGATCGAATATCTGCTGACCGAGTGCGTCCGGCAGAGGAAGAAAAACGGAAAATATGTTTCCGAAACTCTTGACGAGCCGATAGAACTGGATATTTAAAAAGCTCGTGCGGCGTTCATAACAGAACACCGCCCGAGTTTTTTATATGGGGATCATATCCCCTTAATATTTTCAATAGCAATCGATATAATTATTTCTGCGATAAAGGTGGTGATAATCATGACAAACACGATAGTCCGTCTCTGGCACGGCGATCTTGAGACTTTCACACGCTCCGGGATGGACGACCCAGAGCTAAATCAGATAGAGCATTTACTACAGCGCAATGGCGATAGGCTTGAAGAATACCTTGATGAAAGTGGAAAAGCTCTGTTTGAAAAATACTTCAATTGTATAGAGGAATACATAACCATACTCTGTGAACAGTCGTTCTCCAGTGGCTTCTGTCTTGGGACTAAGCTTGCGACCGAGGCGCTGACTTTCAATGAACCGTAGGGGCGAGCATCGCTCGTCCGCATGTTGGTCAATTTCCGGAGGATAACGAGAACGTGATTTTGGCAATATCACCAACACCGATTTGAATAACGGTTATAACGACAATGGCCAATA
>SFEX01000041.1 GCA_004557075.1 Clostridiales bacterium | reverse complement strand
TCTCAAAGAAATTTTTTGAGTCATTTCTGACTTAAAGAACCCTCTTCTGGTGCTTATTTTGCATAAGCTGTTCTTACATTATCTAATTTTCAAGGTACAATGCGCGCCGCCGCTCTCGCGTGCAGCTTGATTATCTTACTACTTTGAAAAGCGTTTGTCAAGTGTTTTTTATCTTTTTTTAAGATTTTTTCAAACCCTCGCATCGACGCTGCGCTCTTTTGAAGTGCTCGAATAATATACCATTCAAAATCGCCTTTGTCAACACTTTTTTAACAATTTTTTCGCACTTTTTTGTGGTTATTTTTGGCTCACTAAATATTGTGTTTTATTAACTCTGTCCATAATAACAATATGGCTGATTTATTTAAGTTTTTCCGTCGGGAAAAATCCGACGAAGGCCCCCATCCGCGGCAGGAGCCGCGCTTTAAGGGCGCAATAAACATTAAAACGCTCGAAGATATTTTTGCCGGCTGCGACGATTTTGAAACGAGGAATATAAAACCCGGGCTTATCGGCGAGGAAAATATTTTCGTCTGCTGGCTCGACGGCGTCACAAACGGCGGCGATATAAGCAAGGATGTGCTGCGCCCGCTCACCGATCTTCTGCGCGGCGGCTCATCTCCGACACCGCAGCGGCTCATGGACGGCGCTGTCTACAGCGCACAGGCAAAGAAACGTGAAACGCTCGACGATATTGTGACGGACATTACCCAGGGCTGCTGCGCGGTCGTTTTCGACGGCACGGCCGAGGCGGTGAGCTTCGAGATCCGCTCTCCGCAGAGCCAGCGCAGCATATCCGAGCCGACCATTGAGAAGTCGCTCAAGGGCGGCAAGGACAGCTTCACAGAAGTTTTGCGCACCGACACAGCGCTCGTGCGCCGGCGCATCGCAAACCCGTCGCTGAAAGTCAAAAACACCACCCTCGGCCGCAAGAGCCTCACGCGGGCGGCGATAATCTACGTTGACGGCGTTGCCGACCCCGGAGTGGTCGCGGAGCTTGAACGCAGGCTTGACGCAATCGACGTTGACGGCGTTCTCGCGACGGGCGAGCTTGAAGCAGCCCTTGCCGACAGGCCGCGCTCGATGTTCCCGCAGGTCATTCACACAGAGCGCCCCGACCGCTTTGCGCGCCAGCTTCTAAACGGCCGGGTCGGCCTGCTCGTTGACGGCATACCCATCGCGTTTTTAGTGCCGGTCAGCATTCCCGAATATCTGCGCGTGCCGCAGGAGGATTCGCAGAACTATCTGATATCCACAGCGCTGAGCCTTGTGCGCTGGGTGGCGGTGCTGCTGGCGCTGGCGCTGCCCGCTATCTACACTGCGATCGCGATGTACCACCAGGAGATGATACCCTCGAAGCTGCTGCTTTCGATAATCCAGTCGAAGCAGGAGGTACCGTTTTCAACAGCGATGGAGGTGACGGGTATGCTCATCGCCTTCGAGCTGCTCCAGGAGGCCGGTCTGCGGTTGCCAAACCCCATCGGCGACACTGTGAGCATCATCGGCGCTCTGATCGTCGGGCAGTCGGCGGTGGAGGCGCGGGTCATATCGCCAATCGCGGTCATCGTCGTTGCTACGGCTGGCATCGCAGGCTACGCCCAGCCGAGTCAGGACTTCGGCGCGGCGCTGAGGCTCTCGCGTATGCTGCTGCTTCTGGCCGCGATAGGCGGGGGGCTGTTCGGAGTCGCGGCGGGGCTGTGCATATTCGTATGGTACCTGTGCACGATCGACTCCTACGGCAGAAACTACACCGCGCCATGGTCGGGAGGGCGGCCGGATAATCTCGCCCGCACCTTCCTGCGCAGGCCGCCCTCGGAGGATAAAATGCGCGAGCCTGATCTCAACTGTCCCGACAGGAGGAAACGATCTTGATCAAAAAAATCACCGCCGCCGTCCTCGCCCTGAGCCTTATCGCGCTCAGCGGATGCTCGGGCGGCAGCATATATTCAAATTACCGTGAGATAGAGCAGCTCGTGGTCATACAGACAATGGGCATTGACAAAACAGACGACGGCGTCTGCCTTTCCATATCCTCGGGCAGCATCGGCGGCGGAAGCTCCGGCTCGGGCGACGGCGGCGCCGGAGACGGCGTGCAGTCCATACTGCGCATGTCCGCGAAGGCGAAGTCGCTGACCGTCGCGCAGGAGAGCATACAGGACTACAGCCCGGGCGAGCAGTTGTTTTTCGGCCACGTCAACTACATTGCGCTCGGCCAAAGCGCGCTCGAGAGCGGCGTGAATGACTACTTTGACTACATTAAGCGCGACACCTCATTTCGCCTGAACATCCCAGTATTCGCCGTCTCCGGCGGCAGCGCCGCGGAGCTCGTTTTGGGCACGGGCAGCTCCGATTACGACGCGACAAACGCCCTGCGCTCTATCGAGCGAAACCTTATGCTGCGCGGCGACAGCTACCTTTTCACGGCAGCGCAAATAGCCGCGAACATGGACGCAAACGGCGCGGCGCTCATATCCGCTGTGCGCTGTGTCGATGCGAAGGAGTCGGATTACGAGGCCGAGGAGGGCGAGCTTACCACGCTGCCCGACGGCTACATTATTATAAAAGACGGAAAAAGCGCCGGGCACATCCCCTTTGAGATGGCCCGGGGCGTAAACATTCTGAGGAGCGAAGCGAGTCCCTCTTCCGTGGAGCTTGACGGCGCGACGGTGCAGCTTGATAAGTGCAAGTGCGAAATAAAGCCCGTTCTCGTCGGCGGCAGGCTCGAGGGGCTTGACATTTCAATCGACGCCGACGCGGCTCTTGCCGAGCTGCGGCAAAACCGCAAGCCGGAGGAGCTGAGCGCAGAGCTGGAAGCCGAGATCAAAAGCTGGATTGTCTATGTTCTCGACAAGTCCGTCGAGACCGGATGCGACTTTCTCCAGCTTGGCAGCGCCCTCGAGATGCAGGAGCCGCACAGGCTGCGCGGTATGACCGAGGGCTTCGGCGGCGTTTTGCCGGGTATATATTATAATGTAAGCGTGCAGGCCGATATAAGCCGCAGCTTTGACCTTGATATTCCGGAGGACGGCCATGAAGTATAACTATGACGAGCGCCAGCTAAGGGCGCTGTGCTTCACCGCGTCCCTCGCGCCGGTATCGCGCCTGCTGCCGAAGGCCACGGCGCGCATTGCCGGAAGCGGAAGCTGGATAGCGCCACTTATCGCGCTGCCGATACTGCTCATATTCATTCTGCTGCTGTCGCAGTTCATGAAAATGCGCCGCGACGGCGAGGGCTTAGGCGAACTTGTGCTGCGCACGGGCGGCAGCGTCTTCGGTGGGTTCACGCTCGTTTTCCTCTCCGCGTTCATGATATTTGAGGGCGGCTTCATACTGCGCTCGGCGGCAAACCGGTTTATATCAACGATCTACCCCGCGGCCGAGCCGTGGTTTTTCATCGCCATTATGCTCATCATGGGCGCGGTGGCGTCGCTTGGCGCGGTCAAGGCTCTGCCCCGCGCGGCTCGGATATTTGCACCTGTGCTCGTTGCGGTGCTGCTCCTGACGCTGTTTTTCGCGTTTTCGCAGGTCGAGCCGTCAAAGCTCCTGCCGATCTCGCGCTCGGACACTCCCGACCTATTTCTCAGTTCGCTCGTCGTCGTCGAGATCTACGCCGGCATGCTCATCTTCACCGCCGTTCTCGAGGATCAGTGCCAGCGGCGGGATCGCTTCAAAAGCCTCGCGCTGTGGATCGTCCCGATCTGCCTGCTTCTGACGGCGTTCTGTGCTGCTATAATAGGCAGCTACGGCGCGGATATCGCGGCGGGGTTCTCAAGCCCGTTTTTCTCGATGGTGAGGGACGTCACGCTGTTTCGCACCGTCGAGCGCATTGAGGCGCTGGTCGCGGCGCTGTGGGTCATGTCGGATTTCACGCTTTTGGCGCTGCTGCTTATCGCTTCGGGGCATCTGCTGCGGCTCGTGTTCGGCTTTAGGCCCGAAAAAGCCGACGTTCCCATGTTCAGCATGAAAAACGGCCGCTGGCTGATCGTCGCCTGCGCCGCGCTCTCGGCCGTTGCGGCAGCGCTCATTCCGGCGGACGAGACGCAGCTGAGCTTCATATCGCAGTATATCATACCCTCGCTGAGCCTCATCACCGCGTTTGTTATTTTGCCTGTCTGGTTCATCCTCTCGCGGCGCTCCTCGCCGAAGGGGCAATTCGGCGGCGGCTGCCGCTGAGCAATTCGCATTAAAATTGGAAATAGTCGTTTTTGCCGGTGCCCGACCGGTGAGAGCGGTAAAGTAATTACCATTCCCTATGCCTCCCTCTGACGAGGGAGGTGGCTGAGCGTCAGCTCAGACGGAGGGAGAGATATGACGCAGTAATTACTCTCGGCGTATCTCTCCCTCAGTCAGCTGCGCTGACAGCTCCCTCGTCAGAGGGAGCCATAGGATTGGCAATATACGAAAAACGGAGGCAATCAAACGATTGCCTCCGAAAATTTTATGTGTACTGATTGAACGCACGAGCGCAATAAAGATTACTTTACATCCTCACGCGAATCGCCATGCGGCGGCCGCCGCTTCAGCTCCTCTAAAATCTCGCCAAGCAGCTCTTCGGTGGTCGGGGCGGCGGGAGCTTCCTCCTTGACCTCTTCCTCCTTCTTCTTCGTCATGTCCCGCGCCTTGTTGAAGAACTTCAGCAGCAGGAACACCACAAACGCGATAAGTATAAAGTCGATGACTACCGCAAGGAAGCTTCCGAAGCCGATGACTATCGCCTCCTGCACCACCTCGCCGTTCTCGACGATCTCGGGCCGCGCTATCAGGTTCAGCGCGCTCATATCGCGCGTGCCGAACAGCCAGCTTATGAAGGGCATGAACAGATCGTTTACAAGTGACGTCGTGATCTTGCCGAACGCAGTCGCGATGATAACGCCGACCGCCATGTCAAGGACATTGCCGCGCATGATAAACTCTTTGAACTCGGAAATAAATTTCTTCATTTTTCCGCCGCCTTTCTCTATGTTATAAATTTACTTTTTCGGTATCAGCAGCTCCGTGCCGCCCATATACGGACGCAGCGCCTCGGGAACGGTCACGCTGCCGTCGGCCTGGAGATGGTTCTCCAAAAAAGCGATGAGCATACGCGGAGGCGCAACGACGGTGTTATTGAGCGTGTGGGGCAGGTAGGTCTTGCCGTCCTCGCCCTTTACGCGCATGCGCAGTCTGCGCGCCTGAGCGTCGCCGAGGTTCGAGCAGGAGCAGACTTCAAAATACTTCTTCTGCCGCGGCGACCACGCCTCGATGTCGCATGACTTGACCTTGAGGTCTGCAAGATCGCCCGAGCAGCACTCGAGCTGGCGCACAGGTATCTCAAGGCTGCGGAACAGCTCGACAGAGTAGCGCCACATCTTTTCGTACCAGTCCATGCTGTCTTCCGGTTTGCAGACGACTATCATCTCCTGCTTTTCAAACTGGTGGATGCGGTAGACCCCGCGCTCCTCGATGCCGTGCGCGCCCTTTTCCTTGCGGAAGCACGGGCTGTAGCTCGTCAGCGTCTGCGGCAGCTTCGCCTCGGGGATGATCTGGTCGATGAACTTGCCTATCATCGAGTGCTCCGACGTGCCGATAAGATACAGATCCTCGCCCTCGATCTTGTACATCATCGCGTCCATCTCCGCGAAGCTCATGACGCCCGTCACGACGTTCGAGCGGATCATGAACGGGGGAATGCAGTAGGTAAAGCCCTTGTTTATCATGAAATCGCGCGCATAAGCCGTCACCGCCGAGTGCAGGCGGGCGATATCGCCCATGAGGTAGTAAAATCCGTTGCCGGATACGCGCCCTGCCGCGTCCATGTCTATGCCGTCGAAGCTCTCCATGATCTCCGTGTGGTAGGGGATGTCGAACTCGGGCACGACCGGCTCGCCGAAGCGCTGAACCTCAACATTGCAGCTATCGTCCGGGCCAATGGGCACGGAGGGGTCGATCATGTTCGGGATTGTCATCATGATGGTCTTTATGCGCTCGCCCATGGTCTCGGTGGCCTTCTCAAGCTCGGCAAGGCGCTCCGCGTTTGCCTTGACCTGAGCCTTTGCCTCCTCCGCCTCGGCAAGCTCCGAGGGATCCTTCTTCGCCTGACCCATGAGCTGTCCGACCTTTTTCGACAGAGCGTTTCTGCTCGCGCGCAGCTCGTTTGCCTCCGTCAGCGCCTCGCGATAGCGCTTATCAAGCTCCACGACCTCGTCCACCAGAGGGAGCTTCGCCTCCTGAAACTTCTTTCTTATGTTCTCCTTCACGGCCTCCGCATTCTCGCGGACAAACTTTATATCAAGCATTTTGATTACTCCTTGTTATATTTATCTTAAAATATATACTATTTGTTTATAATTTCTTCCCATGTACGACCCATGCGGGCGAGATTTGCTATCAGCGCCTCACGGTCGTCGCTGTCATAAAATTCCAAGACTATTTTTCCGCCCCTGCGCTTCTGCTCGATGCCGACTTTGCGTCCAAGGCTGCGGCCGAGGTAGTCCTCGGTCTCGGCGATGTAATCGACAACAAGCTGCTGCGCGGCGTCCTGCTCCGGCGGCTGCTCGCTGAGCTTTTTGAGCGTCTTTGTGACAAGCTGCTCGGCCTTTCGGACGGAAAGTGCGCCGTCGATGATGGCGTTCGCGGTCTTTAGCTGCTCGGCCTCGTCGCTTATCGGCAGCAGCGCCCGCGCGTGACCGGCGGAGAGCTTTCCCTCCTCAACGAGCGGAAGCACCGCCTTGCTCAGGCTCAGCAGGCGCATGGCGTTGGCAATCGCGGGTCTTGAGCGCCCGACGCTCCTTGACGCCTCCTCCTGCGTGAGTCCGTATTCCTCGATGAGACTTTTATAGCCGAGCGCCTCCTCGATGGGGTTTAAGTCCTCGCGCTGGAGATTTTCAACGAGCGCAAGCTCCGCGACGCGGCGATCGTCGGCCTCGATAACGCGAACCGGCACCTCGATAAGCCCCGCCATGCGGCTTGCGCGCCAGCGGCGCTCGCCCGCGATTATCTGATAATAGCCGCTGTCGCGCCTGCGCACGGTTATCGGCTGTATCAGCCCGTACTGCGCGATGGAATCGGCAAGCTCCTGCAAGCTCTCATCGTCGAAGCGACTTCGCGGCTGCTCCGCGCGCGGCTCGACCTTGGATATCGGCAGGTAGAGCAGCTCGCCCTCGGCGTTATCGTCCAGAATATCGTCGCCGAAAAGCTCGCTGAGACCCCTGCCGAGGCCTTTTTTATTATCCTTTGCCATTTTTAGCTCCTTTTGTCATACTTCTCTCGCAGCAGAAATTCATCCGCGAGATGCATATAAGCGCGGCTTCCCTTGCCGAGCCTGTCATAGGCGACACCGGGCTTGCCGTGGCTGGGCGCCTCGGACAGCCTGACGCTGCGTGGAATGACCGTCTCATACACCTTCGCGCCGAAATACTCCTTCAGCTCGAACGCGACCTGCTGCGTGAGGTTTGTGCGCGAGTCGTACATCGTCATAACGATGCCCTGTATGCGCAAGCCGGGGTTGAGTCGCTTATTGCACATTTTGATTGTCGTCATCAGATCGGCGATGCCCTCAAGCGCGTAATATTCGCACTGCATGGGGATTATCACCCTGTCGGCAGCGACGAGCGCGTTAAGCGTCAGCAGCTCCAGCGACGGGGGGCAGTCGATAAATATGTAGTCGTAGTCGTTGTATACCATTTGCAGCGCTTTTTTAAGGACAAATTCGCGCTTATCAGCCCGCACAAGCTCCACCGACGCACCCGAGAGCTCCTTGTTGGCGGGTATGACGTCGCCGTAGGGGGTCTGCCGCACGCAGTCGAGCGTGTCCGCGCCCTTTATGAGAAGCTCGTATGTACCGGGCGCGGAGTATTTGTCAACTCCCATGCCGGAGGTCGAGTTGCCCTGAGGGTCGCAGTCGACAAGCAGCACCTTCTTGCCCTTGAGCTTCAGCGCGCAGCAGAGGTTCACGCAGGTCGTGGTTTTGCCCACGCCGCCTTTTTGGTTCGCAATAGCTATAATCTTGGACATAGTTTCACCTCTTGCCCCTATTATAGCAAGACCGTGCGCGTATTTCAACGTTTCACGTGAAACATTTTCAACTTTTCTTTGCCAATGTTTCACGTGAAACATTGGCTCCTACTCGATTAGCATATCAACATCCTCGATGGTCAATCCATCGTGCACAGCAAGGTTAATGCCATAGGCCATGAGCTTGGAGAGTGATTTCACCAGCTCGTCGATATTCCTCGGCGTGACGAACAGCCCCTTGGCCGAGTCGTCGCCCGTGAGCGACGAGGCATCGACCACCGTCGGCAATCCGACCGCAAGCACAGGGCAGCCGAGGTATTCGGAGTTTATCGCGGCTCTGTCGTTGCCGACGCCGCTGCCCGGAGCAATGCCGGTGTCGCAAATCTGAATGTTTCGGCACAGCCGCCCGACCTCGCCGCTGGCAAGCGCATCGACCGCTATAACGCAATCGGGGCGAACTAAGGAGCATATAGACCTCACCGCCTGGGCGCTCTCGACGCCCGTCGTGCCCAGAACGCCGCTCCGGAACACAGCCACGCTTGAAAACCCGGCAAACTGCTCCGGCATGGAGGATTTGAGGTGGCGGGTAACGATGATGCTGTCGGCGGTCGCGGGGCCAACAGCGTCAGGCGTGACCGCGCGGTTGCCGAGGCAGGCGATCATGAAGTTCTTAGCGCGGGATACGGCGTCAAACGAGCGCAGAAGCTCCGATATCGCGTTCGCGCAGTCGGCAAAGCTCAGCGCCCGTCTGTTAACATATTCTTCCATCTCTATGGTGAGATATTTACCCTCGGGCTTGCCGATGGCCTCGGCGCCGGCGGGGGAGTTAATGACGACCTTGCTCACACGGCAGC
This sequence comes from Clostridiales bacterium, assembly GCA_004557075.1. Classification (GTDB taxonomy): domain Bacteria; phylum Bacillota; class Clostridia; order Oscillospirales; family Oscillospiraceae; genus F23-B02. The sequence goes on along the minus strand of SFEX01000041.1, from coordinate 8,245 downwards.
CGTGGAGCCTGAGTTCTTCGGATTCAACGCCCTCTACGGGGGTCTCAAGCCGGGCGCTTGCCTCGGCCGCGAGGTCTGTTCTGACATAGGATTTTTGCATACTGCACCTTCTCACATCAATATATTGTATAGTTTTGCCCCGCGCGGCACAAGTAATACATGTTGCGAAAAAAACTCTGAAAATTTAAGAAAAAGCTTGATTTTTCAATGGAGTGATGGTAAAATTATTACCCGCGAGCGTCTACTCGCGTTTCGTTACGTTATTCAGTCCCAACGGCAGTAACCATCAGCTCAGTCTGATAGCCGGCGTAAACCGGCGGTTTTCGCCGGAAAATCCCGTGAGGATTTTTGTTACTAAGTTACAAGGAGGTGCACGCAATGCCCAACATTAAGTCCGCAATGAAGAGAGACGCCAAGTCCAAGGAGCTCCGCGCAAAGAACCGCGCTGACAAGACCGCTCTCAAGACCGTTATGAAGAAGTTTGACGCGGCAGTTGTCGGCGGCGACAAGGCCGAAGCAGCAGCAAGCTACAAGGTCGCTGTCAAGGCAGTTGACAAGGCGGCAGGCAAGGGTCTTATCCATAAGAACAACGCCGCTCACAAGAAGTCCGCAATGACCGTTAAGCTCAACGGCATGGAGTAATTCTATAAAGCATAAAAAGCTTATCTCCGATTGGGAGATAAGCCGTCAGCCCGATTACAAACAATAGTAATAAACAAAAAACGGAGGCAACCAAAATGATTGCCTCCGAAATTTTTATGCATACTGATTGACTGCGCGAGTGCAAAAGTGACAATTGCCAATCTCACCGGTCGGGTTATGGCAATAGCGATTACTCAAAGCTTAAAAACGAAAAGAAAAATACTTGGTCTTGAGCAGGGCGATATACAGTGCCGAACCGGCAACTACGCCGAACGCGCCCTGGATGAGATTCATCGGCACGCCGCCGAGCGCGGCAGCGCCGTAGCCGAGCACAAACGCCTCATACACAAGATAGCCCAGCACCATGACGACCTCGCCGACGATGCCCGCGACCAGCGATTTTGCAAACTGGTTCTTAATAAACCTCCCGCCGAGCAGCAGACCCGCAACCAAAGCTACGAGGAACTTCACGGCAAACGTGCCGGGCGCGTACAGCGCATAGCCCGACAGCAGATCGGCAAGGCAGGAGCCGAGTCCGGCCGCCGCCGCGCCCCACCACGGCCCCAAAATGAAGGCCGACAGCAGCACCACGGCGTCGCCCGCATGGATGTACCCGCCGGTGGGCGTGGGTATCTTTATGACCATCGTCGCTACGCAAGCCAGCGCTGCGAAAAGCGCTGCAAACACTAACTTTTTCAGAGTTTCATCTTTCATTTTCGGTTCCTTTCTGCGTCTGATAGAGAGCTGTGTAAATTCCATTTTTCGCCAGCAACTCGCTGTGGCTGCCGCGCTCGGCGATGCGGCCGTGCTCGATGACGGCGATCGTGTCGGCATTGCGGATGGTGGATAGACGGTGAGCAATTATGATGCTCGTGCGGCCACGGCTGAGTCTGTCGAGCGATGCCTGAATGCGCTGCTCGGTAACGGTATCGAGGGCGGAGGTGGCCTCGTCCAATATGAGTATGGGCGGGTTTTTGAGGAACACGCGCGCTATCGAAAGCCGCTGTTTCTGGCCGCCGGAGAGCATGACCCCGCGCTCGCCAATATAGCTGTCGTAGCCGTCGGGCATCTGCATTATCTCGTCGTGGATCTCGGCAAGGCGCGCGGCCTCGATTATCTCCTCGTCGCTTGCGTCGGGGCGGCCGTAGCGGATATTCTCGCGTATCGTGCCCGCGAACATATATACGTCCTGCTGGATCATTCCGATATTCCGGCGCAGCGAGCTTTGCGTTATGCCGGCAATATCGCGGCCGTCAACGCTGATCGTGCCGCTGTCGGGCTCGTAAAAGCGCATGAGAAGCTGGCACATGGTGGTTTTGCCGCCGCCGGAGGGGCCGATGAGCGCAAGGCATTTGCCCGGCTCGACCCTGATAGCGATATCGTGCAGCACCTGCACACGGTCGTAGCTGAAGTTAACGTCCCTAAACTCTATCTCGCCGCGCACGCTCTCAAGCTCCGTGGCGTCGGGCGCGTCCACGATCTCAGGCTCGGTGCGCATCAGCTCGAGGAAGCGCTCGTAGCCCGCCGTGCCCTGCATGTATATCTCGGCAAACTGCGCTAACTTGCGCACGGGCGTGACGAAGGTGCTGACGTACAGCGTGAAGGTGATGAGCTCGATATAGTCAAGCGTCCCCTGCATGACGAAGAAGCCGCCGGCGGCGATTACGGCCACGGGCATTATGCCGGTGGTGAACTCAATGCCGCTCATGAAAAGACCCATCGCCTTATAGTAATCGGTTTTCGCGCCGCGGTAGAGCTCGTTTGCGTCGTTAAATTTGCGCTCCTCCAGCTCCTCGTTGGCAAAGGCCTTGGCGGTGCGTATGCCCGACACGCCGTTTTCGAGCGCGGAGAAGATGACGCCGGTCTTGCGCTTGACCTCGATGTTCGCGTCGCGCATTTTGACGCGGCTTTTCATCGTAAACCACAGGCACAGCGGGAAGATTATGACCAGCACCAGCGCGAGCCGCCAGTTGATGGTGAACATCAGCGCCGTTGCGCCGACGATGGTGAGGGTGCAGATGAGTATGTTCTCCGGCCCGTGGTGGGCAAGCTCGGTTATCTCGAACAGGTCGCTTGTCAGGCGGCTCATGAGCGTGCCCGTGCGGTTTGAGTCGAAGAAATTGAAAGATAATGTCTGCACATGGTGAAACAGATCCTCGCGCATTCTTGCCTCGATGAGCACGCCCATGCGGTGGCCGACGACGGTTATGACGTAGTACAGCACCGATTTGAGCACATACGCCGCCGCTAATATCGCCATGACGATGAAAAACGTCTTGTACATATTCTGCGGCAGGTAGGTCTGCATGCTGTTTTTCGACACATACGGGAACACGAGGTCGATCGCCGCGACGAGCACCGAACAGCTCATGTCAATTAAAAAAAGACGTTTTTCGTCTTTTATGTAAGATATAAAAATTTTCAGCGGTGAATCATTGAAATTTCTCATTTTTTTGATCCGTTTTTATATTTTAAATATTCGCTTTTGCGTAAGCCCGACCGGTGACAATGGCAATTATCGCTACTGCACTCGCGTTCTGAATTAGTGCCAATTAAAGTTTTCGCCCGCCTTTTTCAAAAGGCGGCGGGGGGTTGGGGGGCAGTGCCCCCGAACATAGCCTAATAAAGCGCGGGAGGGTAGCCGAAGCAAGCTTCGGCGTAGGGAACCCACGCATGGGGTTCCCTTTTTCCCTTGTCGTTGCTACGCTTCAAATAGTCGTTACTGCCATAACCCGACCGGTGACATTGGCGATAATCTCTTTTGCACTCGCGCACTTAATTAGAGCTTAGATATTTTCGTTATGCTCCAGTGTTCATAATCGGGCTGACGCAAAAACGATACCGCCAACCTCAACGCGAATCGCCTCAATGGCAATTGTAGGGGCGACCATTGGTCGTCCGGCGGCGACTGCCGCAAAGCAATTCGTTTTTACGCTTCAAATAATTGACTTTCCGGTGCCCGACCGTTTACATTGGCAATTGTCGTATATCTCCATTGTCTAAATAGGCGCTCATTCTGATTTTAAAATTGCGTTCTTATTAAGCTCTGGAAATAAACCAGCACACGGACGAGCACTGCTCGCCCCTACGGTATCAGCCAAATTTCTGACGCTCCATTACCGCCAGCTCGTCGCAGCGGTTGTTAAATTCGTTTTCCGCGTGACCCTTGACCCAGTGGCAGTGCAGCTCGTGGATCTCCGCAAGCCTTAACAGCTCCGCCCAGAGGTCGGGGTTTAGTGCGGGCTTTTTGTCGGCTTTTTTCCAGCCGTTTTTGCGCCACGAAAGCGCCCAGCCCTTGCTGAGCGCGTCAATGACGTATTTTGAATCGGAGTACAGCTCGACGATGCAGGGTTCCTTGAGCGCGCTCAGCGCGGCGATGACGCCGGTCAGCTCCATTCGGTTGTTGGTCGTTTGGCTCTCGCCGCCCGACAGCTCCTTTGAGCGGCCGTTGTAGCTCAGTATCGCGCCCCAGCCGCCCGGCCCCGGGTTCCCGGAGCAGGCGCCGTCTGTATATATCGTTACAGTCTTCATTCTTTACCTTTCGTTGCTGCGCTTCAAATAATCGTTTCTGCCGGTGCTCGACCGGGCGGCGGCTGCCGCGAAGCAATTCGCGTTGAGAATGGCAAATATCTTTTTTGCGGTGTCCCGACCGGTAATATTGGCTATTATCGTTATAACCATTATTCAAATCGGTGTTGGCGATATTGCCAAAATCACATTCTCGTTAACCTCCGGAAATCGACCTACACGCGAGTGCAATATAGAACATTGCCAATATAACCGGTCGGGACACCGCAATAACGATTACTTAAAATCTCAATGCGAATAGCCTCAATGGCAATTGCCCCTCCGGCGAGGAGCGGACGAGCAATGCTCGCCCCTACGGTCTGAGAAATAAAACCGGTCGGGCTGTCGCAATAACGACAAAAACAATCTCAACGCGAATTGCTCTGCGGCAGCAGCCGCCACCTCATCCGGCTCGCCGCAAGCGGCGACCCACCTTCCCCTCAAGGGGAAGGCTCTTTTCCCGCCGTTGCTACGCGTAGTAAAAATCAACCGGCAAGGGAAAAACTTTGCCTCATGCCTTCCCCTTGAGGGGAAGGTGTCGGCAAAGCCGACGGATGAGGTGTCATTCAAAGTTACAGCCCGTATTTTCTCATAAGAATTTCGTACTCATCTTTCTCGATAATTCCGTTTTTGAGCATGGACTTGAGCTGCTCGCGGCGCTTGACGTCGGCGGGCATGTTGTAGCTCGGCTCGACGTGCTCGTGGTCGTCGCCGCAGTCGTCAAAGTCGTGCTTTTTCATGTCCTGAGTGAGCACTTTCGATATGCTGCGCCTGGCATCGTCCGCAAATTTCCTGGGGTTGAAGCTCTCCGGCGCAGCGGCAGAAGCGGTGTCAGTATCCGAATCCGTTTTTTTCGCACCCTTCGACCTCTCCGCGGCGATATAGGCGCTATAGCCCACAGCGCCCAGCACCAAAAGGATCGGGATCGCGGCTCCGCCGCCCGCGCTGATTATCAGCACGATCAATATAACGGCTATCGCGACAATGGGGTTGCCTTCTTTTTTTCTGTTTCTGTTACCCATACCATTTTCCTTTTTTCCTATCGTTGCTACGCTTTAAATAGTCGTTACTACAGGTTCTCGACCGGTAATAATGGAGCATAGCGAAGATATCCATTCTCTACGGTCGTGCTGGCGAAGCATCGACAAACTGAAATTTGAATACGAATCGCTCTGCGGCAGCCGCCGCCGGGCTGTCGCAATAATGATTATTCTAAATCTTCACCTTGAACCGGTTCCGCTTCCGCTTCGCCAGCCTCGTCCTTGGCGGTGGGGGCGATGGATATGACCTTCGCGCCGTCGGAAACGCGCATGACGCGCACGCCCTGCGTGCTTCGCGACAGCAGGCTTATGCTGCCGACGTCCATGCGGATTATCGTGCCATCGTCGGATATCACCAGCAGGTCCTCGTCGCCGGAGACGACCGCAACGTCGGCGATCTTGCCGGTTTTTTCGGTTATGTTGTAGTTTTTAAGACCCATGCCGCCGCGGTTCTGCACGCTGTACTCGCCGACGTCGGTGCGCTTGCCGTAGCCGTTTTCGCTTATCGACAGCAGCGCCGTGCCCTCGGCCGCAATCGACGCGCCGACGACAAAGTCGCCCTCGCGTAAGCGTATTCCGCGCACGCCGACAGCATCGCGTCCCATTGCGCGCGCGTCCGATTCCTTGAAGCATATCGCCATACCCTCGCGGGTCGCGATGAGGATCTTATCCTCGCCGGAGGTCTGCAAAACGGTCATGAGCTCGTCGCCCTCGTCGAGCGTCAGGGCGCGGATGCCGTTTGAGCGTATGTTCTTAAACGCCGACTGCATGGTGCGCTTGACCGTGCCGTTTCGCGTAACGAACACAAGGAAGCTCTCCTCGCTGATGCCGCGTCCGGCGATCATCGCGCTGACCTTCTCGCCGGGGTCAAGTGGGATTATATTGACAATATTCGAGCCGCGCGCGTTGCGTCCGGCCTCCGGGATGCGGTAGCCCTTGCGGACATACACCTTGCCCATGCTCGTGAAGAACAGAATATTATCGTGCGTGGAGGCTGTGAACACCGTTTCAACATAGTCCTCCTCGCGCGTCGCCATGGCGCGCACGCCCTTGCCGCCGCGGCCCTGCGCGCGGTACTCGCTTGCGGGCAGGCGCTTTATATAGCCGTTGTGGGTGAGGGTGTATACGCAGTCCTCCTCGTCGATGAGGTCTTCAAAGTCGATCTCGTCCTCGACGTCCTGAATCTCGGTGCGGCGCTCGTCGCCGTACTTATCGCGGATGGCGATAAGCTCCTCGCGCAGCACGCCCTTTATCTTCTCGGGGTCTGCCAGCAGCGACTTATAATACGCAATGCGCTCTTCAAGCTCGCGATACTCGTTCTCAAGCTTTTCGCGGTCGAGACCCTGTAGCGCCTTCAGACGCATATCCAGTATCGCCTGCGCCTGCACGTCGGACAGTCCGAAGCGCTGCATGAGGTTTTGCTTTGCGTCGTCGTAGCTGTTGCGGATGATGTGGATGACTTCGTCTATGTTGTCCTGCGCGATGAGCAGACCCTCTAACAGATGTGCCCGCTCCTCGGCCTTGTGCAGGTCGTATCTCGTGCGGCGCACGATAAGCTCCTCCTGGAATGTGAGGTACTCGTCGATGATGTGGCGCAGGTTCAGTATCTTCGGCTGGGTCTGGTTGTTTACCAGCGCCAGCATGTTTATCGAAAATGAGGTCTGGAGCTGGGTCTGGGTGAGCAGACGGTTGAGCACGATCTGCGGGTTTGCGTCGCGCTTTAGCTCTATTACGATGCGCATGCCGTTGCGGTCAGTCTCGTCGCGCAGGTCGGATATGCCCTCGATGCGCTTATCGCGCACGTTGTCCGCAATGGCGGCGATGAGCTGGCGCTTGTTGACCTGATACGGAAGCTCGGTTACGATTATATGCGTTCTGTCCTTGCCGAATTCCTCAAACTCCGTTCTCGCGCGCACGATTATCTTGCCGCGGCCGGTGGCGTAGGCCTGACGAATACCGCTGCGGCCCATGATGATGCCGCGCGTCGGGAAGTCGGGGCCGGATATGTGCTGCAAAAGCTGGCTCATGGTGGCCTCGGGATCATCGAGCACGCAGACGCAGGCGTCTATGACCTCGGTGAGGTTGTGCGGCGGGATATTTGTCGCCATGCCGACGGCGATGCCGCTCGAACCGTTTACAAGCAGGTTGGGGAAGCGGGAGGGCAGCACCAGCGGCTCCTTGCGCCGCTCGTCGAAGTTGGGCTGGAAATCGACTGTCTCCTTGTCGATATCGCGCAGCATTTCGTCGGCCATTCTGGCCATTCTCGCCTCGGTATATCGGTAGGCGGCCGGGGGGTCACCGTCGACGGAGCCGAAGTTGCCGTGGCCGTCTATGAGCGGGTAGCGCATGGAGAAGTCCTGCGCGAGCCTGACGAGCGCGTCGTAAACCGATCCGTCGCCGTGGGGGTGGTAGCGGCCGAGCACGTCGCCGACGGCGGTCGCGCACTTGCGGAAGGGCTTATCGTGCGTGAGGTTGTCCTCGTACATCGCGTAGAGTATTCTGCGGTGAACGGGCTTGAGTCCGTCGCGCACATCGGGCAGCGCACGCCCGACGATAACGCTCATCGCGTATTCTATATAGCTTGTTTTCATCTCCCGGACAAGCTCGGAGGTGACTATCGCCTGCTCGGGAAAGGCTATGTCCTCGGGTTTATAATCCTTATTCTTCGCCATTTTTTCTCCTCGTTTTTACGCTTCGGGTAATCGCTTTTGCCATAACCCGACCGGTGATATTGGAAAAATTCTATATTGCACTCGCGCTCTCAATTAGAAGAAGCAATGTTGGGCAACGCTTTATCGGAAATGTTCCGTAGACGCAACAGAGTATGCTCTACCACCATCGAGCCTTGTAATATTTGCGGGGGCCGGCGAGGCGCAGGTGTACATTGCTTCGCACTGCGTTCGCACTGGGGCTGCTGACGCAGGGTCAATTCGCATTAAGACAGATTTTTTCTTTTTTGCATCAGCCCGATTATAAGCATTGGCACATGACGAACA
>SFEX01000040.1 GCA_004557075.1 Clostridiales bacterium | reverse complement strand
CTCATCAACGGCAATATGCTCCCGCTCAAGGACGCGGGCGCTTTTGCGAATACAGAAACCGGAAAGGAGGACTCAGATGAAGAAGTTCTGGAAGTGGAAGAACAGGACGGTGACGAACCAGACGGATCAGACCCCGATGACGGAGAGAACGCTGTTTCTGAACGGCACCATCGCCGAGGAAAGCTGGTTCGATGATGACGTCACGCCCCAGCTCTTCAAAGAGGAACTGAACGCCGGCGAGGGCGACATCGTGGTGTGGATCAACTCGCCCGGCGGTGACTGCGTGGCGGCCGCCCAAATCTACAATATGCTGATGGATTACAAGGGCAGCGTCACGGTCAAGATCGACGGCATCGCGGCTTCGGCGGCTTCGGTCATCGCTATGGCGGGAACGAAGGTGCTGGTGTCCCCGGTGTCCATGATGATGATCCACAACCCCGCCACCATCGCTATCGGCGACGCTGCGGAAATGGAGAAAGCCATCGCCATGCTCTCGGAGGTCAAGGATTCCATCATCAACGCCTACGAGATCAAGACCGGGCTTTCCCGCGCCAGGCTGTCCCACCTCATGGACGCGGAAACCTGGATGGACGCGAACCGCGCCGTCGAGCTGGGCTTCGCCGACGAGATCATGAAACGCTCGGAAGCTCTCGCTGTCGAGGAGGACCTTGTTCCTCCGGATGACGGAGAGCCGTTCTCCGAGACGGCGGTCGTGAACAGCCTGATGGACAAGATCGCCGCCAAATGCAAAACCAGACCCAAAACGAACGAACAGCCCAAGGTCAAGGCCGATTCCCTGATGGAGCGGCTCAATCTAATGAAAAACTGGAGGTAAAGACCATGAACAAGACTCTTGAAATGATCGAGAAGAGAAACCAGGCCTGGAACGCCGCGAAGGCGTTTGTGGAGAGCCGCCGCGACAAGGACGGACTGCTTTCCGAGGCCGACGCCAGGACCTATGCCGAGATGGAGCAGAAGGTCAGAAACTACAGCGCCGAGATCGAGCGTCTGCAGGCGATGGAGGCTATGGACGCCGAGATGGCGAAGCCCGTCAGTACTCCCATCACCGCGAAGCCCATGAACGGCGGCATGGAGGACAAGCCCCAGAAGACCGGCCGCGCCTCCGATGAGTACAGAAAGGCGATGCTGACCGCCCTCCGTACCAACTTCCGTCAGATCAGCAACGTCCTGCAGGAGGGCATCGACGCCAACGGCGGCTACCTCGTCCCTGACGAGTACGACTCCCGCCTCATCGACATCCTCACCGAGGACAATGTGATGCGCCGTCTCGGCACCCGCATCACCACTTCCGGCGAGCATAAGATCAACATCGCCGCCACCAAGCCCGCTGCGGCGTGGATCGAGGAAGGCGGCGCACTGACCTTCGGTGACGCCACCTTCGATCAGATCATCCTCGACGCCCACAAGCTGCACGTGGCTGTGAAAGTCACCGAAGAGCTTCTCTATGACAACGCTTTCCGCCTGGAGAACTACCTCATCGAGCAGTTCGGCAAGGCTCTGTCCAACGCCGAGGAGGACGCCTTTATCAACGGTACCGGCGTGGGTCAGCCTCTCGGCATCCTGGCCGCTACGGGCGGTGCTGAAGTCGGCAAGATCACTGCCGGAGCGTCTGTTACCGCCGATGACGTCATCGACCTGGTGTACTCCCTCAAGCGCCCCTACCGCAAGAAGGCTGTGTTCCTGACCAACGACAAGTGCGTCGCCGCCCTCCGCAAGCTGAAGGACGAGAACGGTCAGTATCTGTGGCAGCCCGCTCTGCAGGCGGGCGAGCCTGACCGCTGCCTGGGCTACGAGATCTACACCTCTCCGTATTTCCCCGAACCCGCAGCCGGCAAGCCCTGTCTGGCTTTCGGTGACTTCTCCTACTATAACATCGGCGACAGAGGCACCCGCTCCTTCGCTGAACTGAAGGAACTGTTCGCGGGCAACGGCATGGTCGGCTTCGTCGCCAAGGAGCGCGTGGACGGCAAGCTGGTCCTTCCCGAGGCGGTCAAACTGCTGAAGGTCAAGGGCACCGCCGCCTCCGGCAACTGATCTGAAAGGAGGTCGCGGTGATGGACGCTCTTTTGGAGAAAGTCAAGGCAAACCTTATTCTTGACCATACGGCCGACGATGATCTGTTGAAGGGCTACATCACCGCGGCCGTTTCCTATGCCGAAAGTTATCAGCACATCCGGGAGGGCTACTACTCCGGCAATGAGATGCCGCCTACCACAGAGCAGGCGGTGATCATGCTGGCAAGCCACTTCTACGAATCCAGGGACGGTTCAACGGGCGGTTTCTTCGCCGACAACCCGCAGGCCGCCCAGCAGGTGTGGAACACGGTCAACCTGCTTCTTCGGCTCGACCGGGACTGGAAGGTGTGACATGAGCTTCGGAAAGATGAACCGCATGGCGGTTATTGTCGAAAACCGTCGAGTGACGGATGACGAGGGCTTCGCTTCCGACCGGGAAGTGACCCTCGCCTCCGTTCGCGTCTACCGGGAAGGCCGGCACGGCTCGGAACGCTGGGCGAACCTCGCCGCGTTCTCCGACGCCACCGACCTTTTCCGGCTCCGGGCTGTACCCGGTCTTAAGATCACCACGGAGCAGCTGCTCGTCTGTGACGGCGAACGGTTCAACATCATCTCCGTGGAGGATGTGAAAGGCCGCGGGATGTACACGGAGATCCTTGCGAGAAAGGTGGTGGCAAGCCGTGGCTAAAGCGGATATCAAAATGCCTGACGAGTTCCTGGAAAAGCTGTCTCGCCTCGCGAAAGACGAGGACGGCATGGCGGAACGGGTACTGAACGCCGGCGCGGAGATCGTGGAGGCAAAGGTGCGCTCCAATCTCGCGGGCGTCATCGGCAGAGGCACGAAGAAAAGATCCCGGTCCACCGGGCAGCTCCTGGCCGCGCTCGGTACTTCCGGCGTCAGGCTCGACAGAAACGGCAATCACAACGTGAAGGTCGGCTTCGCTGAACCGCGCCGTGACGGCGACTCCAACGCCAAGATCGCCAATATCCTGGAATACGGCAGACACGGGCAGGCACCCAAGCCGTTCCTCAAACCCGCCAAGTCCGCGTCACGCTCCGCCTGTATCGAGGCGATGAAGCGCGCTCTTGAGGAGGAGGTCGGAAAATGAGTCTGCTGTCTGAACTGAAAAATGACCTTTCCGCGCTCGGCATTCCCGTGGAAACAGGTGCCATGACGGACAAGGCCCCGGAGCGGTACATCGTGTTGACTCCGCTTGCGGACACCTTCGACCTTCACGCCGACAATCTTCCAGGCGTGGAGATCCAGGAAGTCCGCGTTTCCATTTTTACAAATGGCAGCTATACAGCCGCCAAAAAACAACTCGTCCGTATCCTTCTGAACGGCGATTACACCATCACCGACAGAAGGTACAACGGATATGAAACCGATACGGGCTACCACCTTTACACGGTGGATGTGGCCAAATTCTATGAAACGGAGGAATGAAACATGGCAACGATCGGTCTTGATAAACTGTTCTACTCCAAGATCACGGAAGACGATAACGGCAATGAAACCTACGGCACTCCGCAGGTGCTTGCCAAGGCGATGACCGCAGACCTTTCCGTGGAACTGAACGAAGCCGTCCTCTACGCGGATGACGGCGCTGCCGAGGTGGTCAAGGAGTTCAAGTCCGGCACCCTGTCCCTGGGCGTCGATGACATCGGCGCTGCTGTGGCCGGAGATCTAACCGGCTCCACCATCGATCTGAACGGCGTGGTGATCTCCGCGTCCGAAGACGGCGGCGATCCTGTGGCGGTCGGCTTCCGCGCCAAGAAGTCCAACGGCAAATACCGCTACTACTGGCTCTACCGCGTGAAGTTCGGCATCCCTGCGACCAACCTCGCCACGAAGGGCGATTCCATCACCTTCTCCACGCCCACCATCGAAGGCACCATCATGCGCCGGAACAAGGTGGACGCGTTCGGCAAGCATCCCTGGAAAGCCGAGGTCACGGAAGGTACGGAAGGCGTCGACCAGTCTGTCATCGACGGATGGTACAGTGAAGTGTATGAACCGGCGGGCGATCTGAATCTGAACCCCATCAACCTGCCCGGTGGGCTGGATTCTTAAGGAGGGACGGTCATGGCTAACGAAAGAAGTTCTGTCATCAACATCGGCGGCGAGGACTACGAACTGATCCTCACAACCAGAGCGACCAAGGAGATCGCCGGCCGCTACGGCGGTCTTGAGAACCTGGGCGACAAACTCATGAAGAGCGAGAACTTCGAGATGGCAATCACCGAAGTGGTCTGGCTCATCACGATCCTCGCCAACCAGGCGATCCTTATCCACAACCTCCGGCACAGGGACGAGCCGAAGCCGCTCCTCTCCGAGGAGGAGGTCGAACTGCTCACCGTGCCGTCTGACCTGTCCGGATACAAAGCCGCGATCACCGAGGCTCTGTATCGCGGCACCAAACGGAATGTGGAAAGTGAGCCTGACCCAAAAAACACGGAAGCCGAGTAAGCGACGATGAGTTGTTTACCCGGCTTCTTTACTACGGCCTTGCCCATCTGCATCTGACGCAGGACGAAGTGTGGCTCACGCCCTTCGGCCTGCTCCTTGATCTGTGGGAATGCCACAGGCAGTACACGGGCAGCGCGCAGCCGAAGCGGGAGCGATTCATTGACGATATCATCCCGGACGGAATCTAAAGGAGGGATGAACGATGAACATGATACCCGGCACGACCCCGACACTTACTGTCACTCTTGACGAGGATATCTCCCGCTGCAGCGCGGCTGAACTGTGTATCCGCTGCGACAAGGTGACGATCCTCAAAACGCTCGACGATCTCACCCTTTCCGGCGACGGGACACAGGTGAGCGTTACGCTGTCGCAGGCGGAAACGCTCCTGTTCCCGGACAACCGCACAGCCCTCGTTCAGCTGCGTGTCCTCATAGGCGCTTCCGTTCTTGCCACGAATGTCATGCAGATCTCCACGAAGGAGCTGCTGCACAGGAAGGAGCTGACCGCCAATGGATGATACCGCTGTACTTCACGGAGCGCTTTCCCAGAACCAGTTTCCTCTGAAAGGCACTCTTTCCGGGAGCGGCATTTCCCTTGACGGTAGCCTGAACGGCGAGGTCAGAGCCGGAGGCTTCACCGCTTCCGACCTTCGTCTCGGCCACGCCTTGATGTGGGACGGCGACGGAAGACTCGCTGTGGAGGTGGCTTCTTCGGCGGAAACGGACAATACGCTGCCGATCACATCCGCAGCCGTTCAGACCGCTCTCGGCAACATCGACGTGCTGCTCAAAACCATCTAAGGAGGAACACCCCATGAGCATCTCAAGCGAACTGTCCCGTATCCAGACGGACAGAAACACCATACGAACGAAACTCGTCAGCCTGGGGCTTGTCCCGGCAGCCGCGAATCTGGACGCCTGCGCGAGCGCCGTGCAGAACATCGAGAACCGCGGAGCCGTCTCGGCGACCGTCCAGGAGGGCGATACCTACACGATTCCCGCCGGATACCATAACGGATCCGGCACGGTCTCCGGCGTGGCAGGCGGCGGCAACTACAGCCTCCAGTCCAAGACCATAACCCCTACGAAGACACAGCAGGCTATCACCCCGGACAGCGGCTACTACGGCCTGTCCGACGTCACAGTCGGCGCTATCCCGGACGCCTTTCAGGATGTTTCAAGCGTCACCGCCGGAGCGGACGATGTGCTGACCGGAAAGGTCTTTGTGGACGCTGCCGGCAAGGTCACCACGGGTACGATGACGAACAACGGCACGGTGACCAAGACCCTGAACACCACCACTAAAAGCTACACCATACCCAAGGGCTACCACTCCGGGAGCGGCAAGGTATCCATCACCACGGAGGAGAAGTCCGTCACGCCCACCAAGGCGTCCCAGGCAGTCACGCCGACCAGCGGCAAGGTCCTGTCCAAGGTGACAGTCGCCGCCATCCCCGCGAACTTTGTGGACACGACCGACGCGGACGCAGTCGCGGCCAACATTCTCGTGGAAAAGACCGCCTATGTGAACGGTGTGAAGATCGAAGGCACCATGCCGGACAACGGCTCCGTGACCGCTTCTATCGATGGTCTGACCGCGGCCTCTGTCACGATCCCCGCCGGATACACCTCCGGCGGCACGGTCAGTCTCACCTCGGACATCGAAGACGCCCTTGCGGCGATATAAGGAGGAAACATGAGCATTCAGAGCGAAATCGAACGTATATCCGGCGCGAAGCAGGATCTTGTTGACTGGCTGCTTGATCACGACGTGGAAGTCAGTTTCAACGCCAAGCTCGATGAGATTGTGAGTCTGCTTGCCGATGTAAGTACAGGCGGCAGCGAGGAGAAAAACTTAGTCCTTGTGGAGGTCAAATACGGCTCAAACACCCTCATCAGCAAAACCGTAACACCGCCCGGCTCCTCCGCGTCAGGCACCCCGGTCCTGCAGGGAGCCGGCTACGAAGTGCCGGCTAATTCGTTGATGGTGGTGTATGCCTCCGCGACGAGCGGTGGGACAGCAAAACTCCAGGCATACATCGATGTCGCCGTCACGGGTGACATCACCTATGAGACCGTCTACCAGACGGTTTCCAATTCGTCTGCCGTGAAACCCGTGTATATCGCGGCCGTCAAGGTCGGCTCCCGGGACGGCACGATCACATTCACGCGCAAAACCTCAAGCGGTTCCATCATGTAATAACGGAAAAGGAGGAGTTGGATCATGGCTGACAATTTCGGTCTGAAGATCGGTCTTGAGGGTGAAAAGGAGTTCAAGAAGGCCCTTGCCGACATCAACTCCTCCTTCAAGGTCCTCGGCTCGGAAATGAAGCTGGTGACCTCCCAGTTCGACAAAAACGATTCTTCTGTCAGAGCGCTGTCCGCACGAAACGAAGTCCTCAACAAAGAAATCGAGGCACAGAAGCAGAAGATCGAACTGCTCCGGCAGGCGCTTCAGAACGCCGCCGAGTCTTTCGGTGAAAACGACCGCCGGACGCAGAACTGGCAGATCCAGCTGAACAACGCGGAAGCCGCTCTGAACGATATGGAGCGGGAACTGGATTCCACCGCCGACAGCGCCGATGACATGGGCGAAGAGATCGAGGAATCCGGGGATGCCGCCGAAAAGTCCGAAAGCAAGTTCAAAGGACTCGGCACCGTTCTCAAGACTGTGGGCGCCGCAATGGGTGCTGTCGTTGTCGCGGCCGGCGCGGCTGCGGTCAAGCTCGGCAAAGAGGTCGTTACGGCCTACGCAGACTATGAACAGCTTGTCGGAGGCATCGATACGCTGTTCAAGGATTCCTCCCTTGAACTGCAGAAATACGCCTCCAACGCATATAAGACGGCCGGCCTGTCCGCCAACGATTACATGGAGACGGTCACGAGCTTTTCCGCAAGCCTGATCTCCTCCCTCGGCGGAGACACAGAAAAGGCAGTCAAGTATGCGGATATGGCCATCACGGATATGTCCGACAACGCCAACAAGATGGGGTCGGATATGTCCACTCTGCAGGCCGCCTACCAGGGCTTTGCCAAGCAGAACTACACGATGTTGGACAATCTGAAGCTGGGCTACGGCGGCACCAAAACGGAAATGGAGCGTCTGCTTGCTGACGCGGAAGCCATCTCCGGCATCCATTACGACATTTCCTCCTACGCTGACGTGGTCGAGGCGATCCATGTGATCCAGACGAGTATGGACATCACAGGCACAACCGCGAAGGAGGCTGAACACACCATCTCCGGCTCCATCAACGCCATGCAGGCGGCCGTGCAGAACCTCGTGGTCGGTTTCGGCAACGCCGACGCGGATATGCAGGAACTCTGCAATAACGTGGTGGATGCCTTCAATGATGTCGTGGAAAACATCACCCCGGTGATTGAAAACATTATCGCCGCGCTCCCCACGGCGCTGAACGCTCTGCTTGAGGCGGTAACGGGGCTTCTTCCCACGCTGCTCAGCACGGTGACCGATCTGTTTTCCCAGGCACTGAACACGCTTCTGACCCTGCTTCCGGGTCTGATTCCCGCGGCTGTCGAGGCGGTCATGACCATCGTCAATACTGTCATTGAGAACCTGCCTCTGCTGATCGAAGCGGCTGTGCAGCTTGTGGCAACGCTTGTCCAGGGCATCGCCGACGCTCTGCCGTCGCTCATCCCTCAGATAGTCGAGGTGGTCGTACAGATAGTGCAGACGCTTATCGGCAATCTGCCGATGATTATGGGCGCGGCGCTTCAGCTGATCGAGGGGCTGGCGCAGGGTATACTTGACGCTATCCCCGTGCTGATCGAGGCGCTGCCGGAAGTCATCATGGGCATAGTCAACTTCCTGCTTGATTCCATACCGCAGATAATCGATACGGGAATCAGGCTGCTGACCACGCTCGTCGAGGCCCTTCCGACGATAATCACGAAGATCGTGGAAGCTATCCCAAAGATAATCGATGGGATAATAAAGGCGGTGCTCGGAGCTATTCCCCAGATCATACAGGCGGGCATACAGCTGCTCGTCGCGCTAATCGGCGCTCTGCCGGAGATAATCGTGACGATAGTGAACGCGATCCCCGATATCATAGGCGGCATAATCGATACGCTCATCGACAATATCCCGTTCATAATCGAAGCGGGCGTTCAGCTCTTCGTCGCCCTTATCGAGAACCTGCCGACGATCATTATTGAGATAGTCAAGGCGATCCCGCAGATAATCGAGGGCATAGTAGAGGCGATAGGCTCACTTGCCTACAAGCTCGTCGAAGCCGGCGGCAATCTCTTGAAAGGTCTTTGGGAGGGCATAAAGAACGCGGCGTCCTGGCTGTGGAACAAGGTCAAGGAATGGGCCTCGTCCCTCGTCGACGGCATACTCGGCTTCTTCGGCATACATTCGCCCTCGACGGTATTCGCCGGCATAGGCGAGAACATGGGTCTGGGCTTAGGAGTCGGCTTCATCGACGCTATGGACGAAGTCGAGAAGGATATGCGCGACGCCATCCCGACCGACTTCGATCTGGATCCCATAAAGGCCGCGGCGGATGTTGACGTCACGGCGGGAGTATCGCAGAAGAACGCCGTAACGGTGTCCCTTGCGGCGATGCTCGACCTCATGAAGACCTACCTCCCGCAGATGGGCGTAAGGCAGATAGTGACGGATACCGGAGCTGTCGTCGGCTGGCTCGCTCCCGAGATGGACGCGGCGCTCGGCGATATGCAGCGCCTGAAAGTGAGGTACGCATGAGTTATATCCTGTTCGGAAGGATGAGCACTTCAGATTTCGGCTTTATCGTCGCTCCGTATGAGATACCGATGCCTCCGGCGCGGACGGACTTCGTCGCTATCCCGGGCAGGGACGGTAGCCTTGATATGACGGAGGCGTCCGGATACGTAAGATACGGCGACAGGGTGATAGACCTTACCCTGTACGCCGTCGGCGATTACAGACAGCGGCTCTTCGAGTTCACGAATCTCTATCACGGCCAGCGCTATCCCATAACCTTCGACAAGGATCCCGATTACGTTTACTACGGCAGGATCGACGTGAACGGCATAACGAAGCACGACGGCTACTGCGAGATATCGGTGACCGTGACCGCGGACGCGTACAAGCTTGACGGAGTGGAGACGACTATTACCGTGAACGGTTCGGGAAGGGCGAACCTCGTGAACGGCAGGATGTCTTTAGTGCCTACGGTCAAGACGACTGCGGAGGCGACGCTTTCGTGGACGGTCGGTCTCGACACTCACTCCGTCACGGTATCGGCGGGGCAGCACGTTCTGCCGCATCTCGCCCTCGCTACAACATTTTCATTCAGAAAGGGCTGGCTATGATCTGCACGATTTACTCCGATTCATTCCTCGTCTACGATCCACGGCTGCCGGAATACGCGGTGATCAATCCAGTGCTGAGCCTGACCGCGAACGAACCGGGGCTGCTGACATTCACGGTCCCCGAAACGAATCCCTCGGCGGGGAATATAGCGAAACTTGTGAGCAGGATAAAGGTGTTCCGGGATGGAGTGCAGATATTTCAGGGCCGCGTTATCAAGGATGAGCGCGGGCTCGGGAATACGAGGAAGTACACTGTGGAAGGCTGCATCGCTTTTCTTATCGACAGCGTGAGGGAGCCGTATTCGTTTACCGGCACACCCGCACAGTTCTTCGCTTTTCTGCTTAACGGTCATAACGCTTCTGTTCAAAGCGGTCAGCAGCTTATAGCCGGTTCCTGCACCATTTCGGAATCGGGTGATATTTCACCCTACTCTGAGCTCTGGGACTCCACATGGAACGTGCTGAAGGGAAAGCTGCTCGACAAGTTCGGAGGCTACCTTTACGTCACCTTCAACGGTGAGGGAAAGCCCGTATTGAACTGGCTCGAAAATCCGCCCGATACGGCTACGCAGAGGATAGAGTTCGGTGAGAACCTGTTATCGCTTGCGATCACGAAGGACGCGGATGAGTCGTACACGGCGTGTGTGCCGCTTGGCGCTAAGCTCAACGCCATCGATCCCAATTACGAGACCGAAGCGAGGCTGACGATAGCGGACGTGCATGAGGGCGACCCTAGGCTCATCGATACGGCGAACGCGGCGATTTACGGCACCATCTATGCTCCTGTGAGCCAAACCACGTGGGACGACGTCACGCTGCCGACGAACCTTCTGCACAAAGCGCAGGCGTGGCTTGCCGCGCAGGGGGCGAGGCTGAAGGAGACGATACAGCTCACGGCCGTGGATCTTGCGGCGCTCAATACGGACGTCGAGGCGTTTTCTTTTCTCGACAGGATAATCGTCTCCTGCGTGGACGTGCTCCCCGAGGCGTATTTCGTTCTGACGAAAATGACGATACCCCTGCAGAATCCGGCGGCGACAAGGATCACGATCGGCGACAGCAGGGCTTCTCTGGTTGCGGATAATACAGGACGCATCAACGGTGCTATCGACAGGATAGAGGGCATAGAGGCGGACTACGTCACCAATTCCGGTGCTGTTGAAATAGTGCAGCAGCAGATAACGAACAACACGAGCATACTTCAGTCCGCGCAGCAGATAATCATGTCTGCTCTTGAGGACTACGTCGCCACCTCCGATTTCGAGCAGTTTCAGAGCACGGTCATGACCACGCTCTCCGTAATGGCGGGAACGATAGAGATGAACTTCTACGAGACCACCTCGGAGATTTCAGACCTCAACGGCGACATGAACCAGCAGTTCGAGGCGATACACGGCTTTATACGCATGATCGCGAGCGGTATAGTCATAGGCGAGAGCAGCTCGAACATAAAGCTGAAGCTCGAGAACGATATCCTCTACTTCTTCACGGGCGATGAGGATTCCGTCTCAACGGAAAACGCCATAGCTTATTTTTCCGCGGGCAAGCTTTACGTCAATACGGTCGAGATACTAACCGGCATGAAGATCGGCCCCTTCGCGTGGATGCCGGAGTCGGATAATCTCAATTTCAAGCTGACGGAGTGATCGCATTGAACTGTTGAAATCGCCTGCAGGTTGTGGTAGAATCAGCTCGTGAAATCGGAGTTTGTTGTCGAGGAGATAGTGAGAATGAAGAAACTAATTATTGTCTGCGAAGAGAAACTGCGTCGTTATGGCGATTTCCTTTCTCAACTGCTTAGTGGAACTGACGACAGAGACGGTAAGATCGTCGGTATTAAAGATGGTGTTGCAGCTGCACAAGTCTGGACTGAGAAAGAGTATTCATCTAACGCTGCACAAATCTCTTCTGAACAGTATCTTCTCTTCATCGGCAACTCTAAGATGATAAAAGAGAAGCGTTACCACATGCAGAAAAAGTATTCAGAATATGGGATGAATTATGGGTGGCTTGGTAAACAGGCAGTTATGTTTGTTGACCGTTCACTTGCCTTTTCCGAATATGAGGGCTTTTATAAGCTGGCAACAAATGAAGCAAGCGAAGGAAATCAACCAGAATTGGCGAGATTGCTTCCAGCAAAACAAATACCTGACAGCGAGCAGCTTCCTGACGTCATTGTTGAGCTTACCACACCTGATTCTGTGCCTACAGGATTTGAAGAAGAAAACCAAGAAAAGAAAGGCATTAAGAAACTCCTCGTTCCCTTTGGATCTGCGAAGGTCGCTTTGAAAAAGACGGCAAACAAAGGAAAAGAGACATTAAACAAGATGTCAGAGAATATCAATGCGGCATCAAAAAGCAAAGATATTGAGGATCAACAATATACTTGTCTTGTCCTACTCTTCTATCTGAATGATCTTGGAAGCTTTCTTGGTGTCAATGAGGGTTAATTATGGCAAATGGATTTGCGGAAGGATATGAATTCTTCCAAAAGAATGCAGGTGCGTTGCTTGCTGCGTTTCAAGGTAGCGATGTTGGCACTGCACGCGCAGTTTATGTGAGTACAGTTGAAGACGAGATTTCCGCTTTAGAGAAGAGCATAAACGCTTTCTTCGGGGATCATACACCGGCAAAGCAACTCAAAGGTGATATAGCTGAGTTCTGGCACGCAGGAACATTTAACGTCAATGCTGCCGTCAACGAATCTACTCATAAGGCGTTCGTAGACAGGAGTACAGAATTTGGGTCGGTTGACGTTTCAAGCAATTTTGGAGAAGACTTTGGTCTGAAATACTATGCAACCGGTAAAGATAGCGCAAAGCAGCAGGCCATAAGTGTATTCCAACGGTTCATGGTCTATCAGCGCAAAGGTGGAAAGGATGGGCTTGAGAAATTCCTTGCAGATCGCCATTATACCAGCGAGGATGTACTGAATGACCCGATCTATTCCGGGCAAATTCGGGTGATACCGAAAGATCAAATGGAGGCTGCAACAATTTGGCTCAAGCGCATGATTGCTACAGAAGGAGCAAGACGACCGGAGCAAGTAAAGCGGTATCAGGATACACTGAATCTTCTAAGGGACCGACTTGCAGATAACGAGGGAAATGAATCTATTCCTCTCAGCAAAGAGGATGCGGAAAAACTTGCGGTACTGGCTAAAGAAGGAAAATTTAAGGCTGAGGACTTTGATATTTCTGCCCCGGAGTTACTCAATTTGGAAATGGTAGTAAAGGCGTCTCTTAAAGCTGGATTGTCTGCTGCCATTATTTCGCTGGTTCTTAAAGTGGGCCCGGAGATCTTCAAATCAATCGACTACTTGATTAAGAATGGAGAAATAGATGGCGAACACTTTAGAAGAGTGGGCTTCGCCGCCGTGTCAGGTTCTTCAGAAGGATTCATCCGCGGAAGTGTCGCAGCAGGGATCACTGCTTGTTGTAAAGCAGGAGTCCTTGGAGAGGTAATGAAAGAAGTAAGCCCTGGTGTCATAGGAACGATTGTGGCTATAACTATGAACACTATGAAAAACGCTTATCAAGTTGCAATCGGCAAGAAATCCAGAACCGAGCTCGCAAATGACCTTGTCCGCGATATGTTTATTTCTTCTTCTGCTTTAGTTCTTGGGTGTGTTGGCCAGGTTGTGTTGCATCAGCTTCCAGTTGTGGGGTATATGATTGGCAGTTTCGTCGGCTCAGTCGTAGGTTCATTCATATATAATACTGGATACAAAGCTGCGATTTCCTTCTGTACAGAGACGGGTATAACACTATTCGGATTGGTCGATCAGGACTATAAGTTACCAGAAGACATCATTGAAGAGATGGGGCTGGGAACTTTTGATTTTGACAGCTTCTCCGCAGAGACTTTTGAACCAGAGTCCTTCTCTTTTGATACGTTTGAAGCTGAATCCATTCAGCCTGATACTCTTGGAATCACGATGCTAAAACGCGGAGTTATAGGTGTTTCCAGGATTGGCTATGTGGTTTAGGTATCATGTAATCTTCTGAGCATTTTATGAAGGAGCACGGAAATGAAGCACAGGTTTAGTAATTGCTTCGTGATTGCTGTGTCTCTATGCTTGCTGCTGAGCGGAATGAATTCTACAATCCGTTTTCTGCGTATTTGGAAGAAGTAGGTAAGATTAACAAATCCCCGTTTATCGAGCTCAAATAACTGAATACAATTACATCGAAAGCACTGTTCCGGCGGTGCTTTTCATATGCCGAAACTCTGAAGGGAGGAACGCAATGGCGGACAGAACAACCCCGATACATTCGGGATACAGCATTATCAACGCGTCGTTCTCGGGCACGGCGACGGCCAAGCTCGGCTGCTGGATGGAATACAAGGTCGTGAGCCAGTCGGTGGAGAACAACACCTCGACGATCCGGTTCTACATCTTTATAGCGAACGTCGCGGCGTCAAGTGGGTATCACATCTACTGCAACAACTATGATCAGACGAACCGAGGCTCAATGACGGTCAAAGCAAATGGCACCACAGTGTATACGAGGCAGAAGCGCGGTTTCGCAACAGACCTTATACCGACGGCGTCCGACTACACCACGCAATATGAAACTCACTACGGCAGCGCGGAGGGGACGAAGTTTCTGACGGTCATGACGGATAACGCGGATACCGAGGCGGCGGGTTATGGCACCTGCGTCATACAGCACAACGCGGACGGCACGGGCTCGGTCACGCTCTCATGGAACGCCGACTGCTCCTTCGCCAATTCGCTGAAGCTCATAACGGGATCGGCGACGGTGACGCTGCCGACCATACCCAGAGCGACAACCCCTTCCGTCGGTACGCTGACTATGGGCTCACAGAGCACTATAACGCTATCTCCCGCTTCAAACAGCTTCACGCATACTCTGCGTTATCAGGTAGGCTCGTCGTCGGGAACGATAGTCTCCAAAACCTCAAGCACCTCCGTAAGCTGGCGGCCGTCTGTTACGCTGGCGAATCAGGCTCCGAATTCTA
Source organism: Clostridiales bacterium (assembly GCA_004557075.1). Classification (GTDB taxonomy): domain Bacteria; phylum Bacillota; class Clostridia; order Oscillospirales; family Oscillospiraceae; genus F23-B02. The sequence goes on along the minus strand of SFEX01000040.1, from coordinate 4,948 downwards.
CCACTGCGGTGGGAACGCTGTACTGCGATACCTATTCCGGCAATACGCTGATCGGCACGAGATCGTTCCACGCCTACATTCAGAACAAGACGAAGCTGAGCGTATCCGTAAACGCTTCGGGGGCATACGGCTCGACGATAGTTTCAGTCACCACCACGATAAACGGAACGGCGTATACGGAGGCTTCCTTTACGACCGAGGCGCTGTCGAAGAGCGGTACCCAGAGCTATACGGTGGTGGTAAAGGACTCCCGGAACAGAACGAAGACGCTGACGGGCTCATATGAAGTCATGGCGTATAAGTCGCCTACGGTAAATATCGCATCGGTGTTCCGATGTAACTCCTCGGGAGTATTATCCCACAACGGCACCTATGTTTCGGTAAGGCTGAGGGCGAATATCTCCCCGCTCGATTCCGCTAACGACGCCTCCATCACAATACAGAGCAAGCGGAAGAACGCGGCGAACTACACGACTCTCCGGAGCATATCGGGCGTATACGCCTTCAACAGCACAGTGGTATGCGGCGGCTCTCTTTCGAGCCAATACGCCTACGATATCCGCGTTGAGGTCAGCGACTACTTCGAAACGGTCTACGCTTACGCCGATATCACCACGGCGGATACCATTTTCTCGATCAGGAACAACGGCCTCGGCATGGCGATAGGCAAGATCTGCGAGCAGGATAAGTTCGAAGTGGGCTGGGACGCGGTGTTCCATGAGGACGTGGAGTTTGAGGGAGACGTCACGTTCTCCTCGCTCACATGGCTCCGCGATCTCATCTATCCGGTGGGCTCTATACGCATGACGGTGGATCCTGCCAACGCGACCACCTTCCTCGGAGGCATGTGGGAGCTGTGGGGTGAGGGACGCGTTCCCGTCGGCGTGGACGCGAACGACAGAGAACTCTGCGATCCCGAGATGGAGGGAGGTGCGAAGACGGTCACGCTCACGACCGCCAATATGCCCTCGCACAACCATGCGCTTTCATCGGGTACTGCAACGGCAGCGGAGGCCGCGGCGCATACGCATCAGGCTGCGGCGGGCACCTACAAGGTCGGCTCGGGCTCGGGAAGTAATTACAAGTACCTGACGAACGACGGCACGACGGGACCCGCAACAACAGGAAGCGGTGGAGCGCATACGCACACGGTCACGCTCTCCGGCAGCACAGGTTCGAAGGGCAGCGGAACGGCGCACAGCAATATGCAGCCGTACATCACGTGCTATTTCTACAAGAGGGTTTCATAAGGAGGAAAAAGAAATGAAGGAATTCTGGATCACCGTACAGGTGATATTCTCGGCCGTCGGCGGCTGGCTCGGATGGTTCCTGGGCGGCTGCGACGGCCTTTTGTATGCCCTGCTCGCCTTCGTCGTGATCGACTATATCACGGGCGTAATGTGCGCGATAGTCGATAAAAGGCTGAGCTCGGCAGTCGGCTTCAAGGGCATATTCAAGAAGGTGCTCATTTTCGCACTGGTGGGGATAGGGCATATTCTCGACACCCACGTAATCGGCGCGGGAGCCGTGCTCCGGACGGCGGTCATATTCTTCTATATGTCCAACGAAGGCGTTTCCCTGCTGGAGAACGCCGCGCATCTCTGCCTGCCCATCCCCAAAAAGCTGAAGGCCGTGCTGGAGCAGCTGCACAACCGGGCTGAAAAAGAGGAAGAGCCCGTAACAAACGACGATGATGCAATTACAGAGGAGGATGATGCAGATGCTGAAGACGAATAATCTCAGGGAATTCATCGAGTATCTCAATGAACAGGTAAAGAACCATTCCGTTTACGTCTGGGGAGCCCAGGGCCAGCTCGGTCCCGCGGTAAATGAACGCTGGATCCGTCAGGTGGAGACCTCTGAGGCAAACGCCAACAGAGCGATCGCTTTCTGGCAAAAGCAGTGTGACGCGGGCTTCGGCGACGTGCTCCGCGCTTTCGACTGCTCGGGTCTCGGCATGTACTGGCTGCAGAACGTGAAGGGCATGCTTCGGTATGATCTTTCCGCACACGGTATGTACAACAAGTGCGTGAAGATAGAAAAGAGCAAGCTCAGAGTTGGCGATTTTGTTTTCAAGCTCGATAAGACCGGCCGCGCGACTCATATCGGCTACGTGGTCGATACCGAGCTCAACGTGATCGAGGCGAAGGGCCGTGACGCGGGCGTTGCGAAGCTGCCTCTTACCGGCAACACGTGGAACGCTTACGGCAGGCCGCCCTTCTGGACGGAGGCGGAGGTCGCCGACTGCGAGGGGAAGTACATTTTCACCCGCGTGCTGAAGTACGGCCGCATCGGCGAGGACGTCTGCGAGCTGAAGAAGCTCCTCGCGGCGAACGGCTTTGCAGGCCTCAATGTGAAGAACAGGAACTACTTCGGTTCCACCCGCAGCAAGGTCAAGGCTTTTCAGAAGGCGAATGGCCTGACAGTCGACGGCAAGGCGGGACCGCAGACCATCACAGCGCTCGGCGGATTCTATATGGCGTGACAGTTAACCCCATCGGAGAACAACCTTCGGTGGGGTCTTGTATTATCATACTCGTACTATGATTAAACAAATTTAGGAAAATTGTAATCTCCATTTTTATCAGCAGTAAAAATATGACAAAACATATTCCAAAGGTTTGACTGCTTATCAAATGACAACTCAGGTGTTTTTAAATCGCCTTTTACATAAAAACGATTAAATTTACTTAATGCTGCGTTAAGTAATTCTGCAAACTCACCATCTTCAAGCATAAACGCAAAATGGGCAATAATGGTTCGTCTTAACGCAAAATCATCCGCAAGAGTTATAGGCTCATCAATGTGTTTTGCCACATATATTATGTTCTGGACATACAAAGCATTTTCAACAGCATAAAAAATATCCTGTGTTGTGACTAATCCTCCGGTAAAGCCGGGTAATTCAAGCAAACATAAAAGAGCTTGAAAATCACAAGTTACTTCCTCTCTAAAATCTTCGGAGCCCTCCCAATTCCTTTTAAACTGCATTGCAAATATTGAACTCATTTTATCAAACAATGTATCACCGGCGTGATTCAATCCATTTGATAAATAGGAGTCAACTATTATTTCTGTTAAAGCATTAGTGCTTTCACGAACAGGATTCCTGAGCAAATAATGAATGTATTCATGAAGAAAGTAAAAAGTATACATAAGTCTATATTCATCCCACTGAATGGAAGCATTAACAGAATCAGATGAATTTAGCATTTTATAATCGAGATCGGCCTCATACTCATTAATATAAAGATACTCAGGCATATATTTATTAGCTCTATCATAATCATTTTGAGCTAAACATAAATCGTACCTGAGCCATCTATAATAGAAAACCGCTATATTAGGTGTGACGTACTTAAAACATTGATAGAAACGATCAAAGTATCCGAACATGGATAGATCGATTATGTGGTAAAAATCTTTTCCATCATTTAATGATACTATAGTTGAATCAACATCATAGGCCTTTATGTATTTGGTTTTGATGTCAAAACCCATTCTTTTTGCAGCATCAGATTGTACTGCCTTAATATTTCGATTGATCACATCCCAGTTAAAATCCAATTTATTTTCCTTACCCGAATCATTGCGCGGGGTATAGGTACTATCAAGGTATTGATCAATCGACAGATTCATGCTCTTCTCCTTGAGAACTGCTCAACAGTTTTGAAACAAGCGTAGTGTAGAGTTGATTATCATCCAGTTTCTTATCATTAAGCTTTGCTTGAATCTCTCCCTCAAGTCCATCTGAAGGTTTGTAAGATATCTTTACCGTTGGTTGCGACTTCTTCGCAACAAGATATGCGCTTATTGCCGAAATAGCTGATGGAACAACAACTTTTGCTAATTCAATAATAACTTGTATCGTCTGTGATCCGTCTATGTGCTTTGGCTCAACGATAGCAAATGAATCATCAGGCAATGCGCTAATAAGATCCGTAAGTTCTTTATCATTTTTCGTGCTATTAATACATAACATGGCGTTAACTCCTTTAATGTATAATTGAGACTCATAATAAGAGTGTTTATATTTCACTCCGTATCGATATTATAACAGCTAAAAAGCGCATTGTAAACAAAAAAGAGTTGATTATAGTTATTCCCCTTGACTTTTCTCCGTATCAGAGTGATAGATGCGACGAACGGAAGGAGGCGGCGGGATGAGGATACAAACGGCGAAACGGTATACCCGGAGGAGAATTTCTCTCTTCCGGGACTTTTTTTCGCGAAACACCCTCAGTTTCGGGCCCTCATCTATGTTTATGCTGAATACTGGAACGAGATAAACTGAACATACCCACACCGGCCCTTCGAAGGTAATCCTTCGGGGGTTTTTTTCTTTTTTGGTTTTTTCTTAAACCGTCAGTTTTGACCTCCTCCCAAGGCTACCAGGTAGAGGACGGCAGTAAAGAGTCCTCGGAAAGGGGTAATGCCATGAAACACAAATTGAAGGTCAGTGTTTCAAAAGAACCGAAGACGGGCGGTATCGCTGCCGTCCGCAAAGTCTCCGTCCGTGAGCGTCTTCTGCGTCTGCTTCTCGGCGAAACGCGCAGGGTGATCGTACTCATTCCCGGAGACAGAGTCGATGAGATCGCCATCAGTGAGGAGGTGAAAGATGATGAGCGAACAGAAAACGAAGGCTGACGTCACGGAGCTGCTTCTGAAGACAGCAGATGATCTGACCGCACTTGCGGACAGCGTGAGGGCGTTGTGCGCGTCCCTTGCTGACAGTCCGCAGGAAGAACCGAAGCCGCAGCTGGCAAAGAAGAAGCAGAGCATACCGCTTGAAAAGGTCAGAGGCGTTCTCGCCGAAAAGAGCCGCGACGGCTACACGGCGGAGGTCAGAGCGATCATTCAGAGCTTCGGCGCGGAACGGCTCAGTGAGATCGATCCCGCGAACTACGAAGCGGTGCTGAAGAAAGCGGAGGTGCTGGGCAATGGCTGA
>SFEX01000086.1 GCA_004557075.1 Clostridiales bacterium | reverse complement strand
ATGAAGGGCGTTCGGCAAACAGTCAAATATTGGTACTTATACGAGAATGCATAGAGCAATTTGAGGCGAAACACGGGCAGCTCGACGGACGCTACTCGGTCAAGGCAAGGGCGGAAATATCGAGAAAGCAGTATGCTGCAATATAAAATCAGAATTTATCATCTCTAAAACTTCCGATTTGTCGTTCTCTTATGCACCAAGCATGCTCTGGTCAAATGCGAACAGAGCCTCGTTTATTTCAAAGACATAACATACTTGCAAGGCAGCTTTCCTGCTCCGGTGATCTTTGCGCTGCCGGTTTCACATCCGCCCAGCGTTGCAGCCATCCACGCCGCCGCCACCCAGCAGCGACTCGTTGGCAGCGTTGACGATGGCGTCCACCTTCATTTTTGTGATGTCATTTCTGACGATTTGAAGCGGCATTATGCAATCCTCCGTCCTGTCAAAGCGGCATCGGTGTCCGGGCGATCAGAATGACCGCCAGAATCGCGCCCACAAATGCCGCTGCCCCTACGTCCGCCAACAACTTTTTGCTGAGTTTCTTCTTTGCTGTTGAATTCTTAAAGCACCGGCACCGGGATTCATTCGCCGCGCCTTTTGATGGCATGGATTATTTGAAGACCGTCTGTTTCCAGCCCCTTTATCTCCCCATAAAAATAGTGAAACGGAGCAATGGATAAAACCAGAATAAACAGATTGATAGAAAACGCAGCATTCAAAAAGAATGCAATCACGCCGTCAGCAAAAAAATCTGATTGAAAGGAGAACCCACCGAATTTCAGAGCCGAAAGTCCTGCGAGCAGCAGGAGAGAAAAGACAGGACCTCCCAAGAGAGTCATGATTAGCTTTGCTTTTGTATCGATCTTCTTTTCCGACGGGGTAAAGAATCCATCAAAAACAAGCAGATTCACGGTCAACGCTTTCGTGTTCAGAAGCCGTTTTCCCCATCCGACTCGTATATGCCAATGTCTGTCTCCTGTCGCAAGCATATAACCGATGGCATGGCCGAATTCATGCAAAAGGGTTGAGAGCAATGTCAGCACCCACAAAACGAATATAAGCATGAGATCCCCTCCAAACGCCGATTTGTCTGCCCCTTAAAGTCCAAGTCCTTCAACCCACGCCGCAAGCTCCTGATGCCCGACGCTGCCCTTGAAGACCTTGCCGTCCATCAGCTTTGCGCCTTTGCAGCTCGGCGCAAGGCGTTCGTTCGTCTTGCCAATGTCGCTTCCTCCGGAGGTTGCAAACGGGATGATCGTCTTCGTCGGCGCGACATACCACCAGATCGGGAAGCCCACAAAGATGGTATCGTAGTCCTTCATGTTGTCCCGCTTGACGGCAATCTCAGGACGGGAGGCAGGATCGTTCATCTCAATCGTGCTGCGGGCTTTCTTGTCCATCCAGTTCAGATCAGCTTCCGTGTAAGGCACTTTCGGCTCAATCTCAAAGATGTCCGCGCCGATTGCCTCTGCCAGCGTCTCGGCAACCTTCGCGGTCACGTCGGACGCAGAAAAATACGCTACAAGTTTCTTTCTCATGGTGTTTTATCCTTTCAATATTTTCATAAGCTGCTGTGCAGACGCACCCGGCAGGATGGAGGAAAGATGCTGCATCATGCGCTCTTTGGATTCCTGCGGGTCTCGCTGATATGCAGATGTGATAAGGTCGTACCCGAAAAGTTCTTCCGGCGTCGCATACTCTGCGACACCCCAGCCATAAGGTCTTCCGTATCTGTCCTGCATATAGACGAAATCCGCGATGCAGCCATAGCTCTGCATTTGCAGCCGCGTGATGCACGTCTCAAAACCGGTGTTGCCGCCCTTGCGGTAGTTCAGAGCTTCTTTCAGCCGTTTGGAAAGCATCCTGCCTTCACCGGCTATGGCTTCATAAAGCTCCTTGTCCTTGTAGGACGCCAAGCCGTCATCCCAACGGGCGCCAAAGTCATAGCCGTCACGCCGGAAGTTTGCGAAGTCCGGTATCCATTCACGGCTCACAAAGCCCGCCTTCTTGTTGAAAAGTTTGCCGTAAAGACATTTGCCGCTCCGCGCAGCCGGACCTTTCCACTCCCACGGACCATCTGCATCATCTGTAAACCATAACTCAGGTGGGCAAAGTTCCTCGATGGAGAAGCCGGGAATCTCATTCCGAAAGAAGGGCAGAAAGCCGTATTTCTCGACGGCAGCAATCAAATCATCTGCACTATGTAGTTGTCTGGCATATCTCTTTGACATTACTCCGCCTCTTCAATCACGCCATAATCAATCAGGATATTCTTCTCCG
>SFEX01000085.1 GCA_004557075.1 Clostridiales bacterium | reverse complement strand
GAATCCTGCTGCCTTTTGTAAAATACTGTTCCATAGACTGCTCCCTTATGAACGGTCAATGCCAAAGCGGATGCCGTCAATGCGGTCTTTGCCCTCACCGAAGAAGAAATAGGCGTAGCCGTCGATATTGTCGAGAAAACCCGTGCTTTCAGCCAGCGGATCAAATTGCAGCAGCAGTTCCTCATCCGTTTCATAGCCGGAGGAAGGGACGCCGAACAGCCGAATCCCGTCAGAGGCTTCATCGGCAGGCTCAAAGCTCATGAGCCAATCCTCATTCAAATGAGCAAACTGCGGTTCTGCTTCGTTGAAATCGTCAATCACCACATTCGGCTCGCCGTCATAATAATACGCCATCGCCTGATAGGGGTACATCTCCACATCGAGGAAAAGATAAAGATATCCCGTGTGCGGCAGTTTGTTTTCCGTGTCGAGTTCTGCGATATCCGAAAGCCGTATCTGTCCAAAGAAGATAACATCCTCCGAAAACCGCTCCTGCCACTCTGCCGGAATCGCCGGCGCACCGAAGAATTTACTTGCGCCACAGTCGTGCTTTTCGTCCGCTTTTTTTATTTTAATTCCAATCGCATTCATAGCCGTACCTCCTAAATCAGTTTAAATTCATAGAAATACCCGCCGTCAAAGGAGCGCGGCCGATAGGTTATTTCTTCACCCTTGTTTATTGTCCATGTTTTGTTATATTTCGGATCGGCGCAGTGTACCGAAAGGCTGATACTGTTTTCTGTTACCTCGTCTACGGTAAAATGCCGCTTGCCTTTTCCGAAATCGGGGATCTCCCCGACTTCACAGGGGAAACATAAATCGGCGGTAACTCTTTCACGGTAGCCTCCCGCCACTCGGTTGATTCCCCAAGCCGTTTCCTTGATTTTCAGTTTCATTTTATTTGCGCCTCCTTTAGTCCCGTCCCTCGCCGTCGGTGTATATCTCATAAAGCCTTATCATAGCCGAGCGCACGCCCTGTTCGGCGGCTTCGGTGTAGAGGAGAAGTGCCGCGTCAATATCCCTGTCCGTGCCAAAGCCGTTTTCATACAAATACGCCGTCTGATACATTGCCGAGCCGTCGCCCGCATCTGCCGCACGGGAAGCCCACAAAAACGCTTCACGGTCGTCACGGGTTTCGGGGTAGCCGAGATGATACGCCATACTCAGAGCGTTCATCGCGTCGGTATCGCCTGCTTCGGCGGCAAGACGATACCACGCCATCTGTTTTTTGTGCTGCTCCCTGATTTTTCTCTTTGGCTGTTTTTCGGAATATTCCAAATCCCGAAGCTGTGCCGCCTGCTGCCAAAACGGGATATCTGTGTCTGCAAGCTCCGAATCGGCAAGGGCGATAATCGCCTGAACACTTCCGCCGTCGGCGGCACGGCGAAGATACTGTCTTGCCAGTTCTTTATTGTAAAAGCCGCCGTTTTTGTCAAGATAAACCGCTGCCGCGCTCAGCAGAGCGTCAACCTGCCCCGCTTCAATGGCTTTGTTAAACCACCCGGCGGCACCGGTTTCATCATTTTCCTTTTTGCATAACTGTGCCATCTGCCAAAGGGCGTCAATGTTGCCTTTGTCGATCTGCTCCTGCAAAATTTCACGGATCGGGCGGAGGTCAAAGCCGTCTGCAAGCCGCGCTTTTGCCTTTTCATCTCCGAGCCCTGCCGCCTTTTCGCACATTTCCTTGGCTTCGGCGGCTTGCACCTGGCGTTGTCCTTCTTCGCCGCTGCACGCAGAAGCGTGAGGGCTTCCTGCAAATCCTTTGCGCAGCCGTACTGACCGTATACACGGGCAAGGGCTAAATCAACCATGGCGTCGGGATTACCCATATCGGCGGCACGGCTCAAGGGCGCGAACACCTCGCTCCACTTGCCGCTTTCCATAAATGCAAGCGCCTTTTCATAACACCGTTTGCCTTCAATCGCCATTTTGCGGCGACATTCGTATTCACGCTCCTGTACGCTCTTGCTTGTCGATACGCCCTCATAGCAGCGTACCGCCTCCGGCCAGTCCTCATATAATTCGGCAAGAAATCCCTTTCGTACCAGCACATCGAAGTTATATCCGTTAAAGCTCCCGGCGACGATCAGATGATGCAGTCCGCATTGCATTTCCGCGAGTTCGGGAACCGAAAAATAACAGCCTGCAAAGCTCGCGTCGGCTTCGTTTCCCAGCGGAAAATCGCCGTCGAACGATGCGTCCATATCGTCCATGATCTTTGCCATCTCAATATAATACATATCATCGTGCGACGATGAGGGCGGCTCCGGCCTATTTCGCTCCGTAATGAGCTCACCGGCTTTTTCGGCGCGTTTTGAGAGCCTTTGTGCCAAATCCTCCGCACCCGGAAACTCCGCCGCAATGGCAGCATATTCCTTTAGCCATTCCTGCAGTTTTTCCTTTGGTTCTTCTCTGTATTTTATTCCAAGCACCGTTTCGGGTTTCATATGCGCCCCTCCTTTACACCACAATGATAGCACATCATGTAGATCGTTTGGTCGCCGCTGCGGCGACATTTATTGGCCGTTTTTCACGGCTTCAATGCGAGCCTTCCATACAGCCGCATATTCATCTCCGAGCGCTTCGGACTTTTCGGCATATTCTTCTGCTTTCTCGATATTAGGCTCAAAACCGCAGCCGTACAAATACGCAAAAATGAGATATACAACAGCGTATTTATAAGCCTTATGATCAGCCTGCATATTTAATGCGGTATCATTTGCCTGCCGATTAAAATCAGGCTTTTGCTTCAACAGCCTTTCAACGAGCTGCAGGGTTTCTTCATCAAAATCCCCTTTGTAAACT
>SFEX01000084.1 GCA_004557075.1 Clostridiales bacterium | reverse complement strand
CAACTGCTTCACAACTGACGATCAGAAGAGATTGATAGAAACTCCCAAAGGGATAGAGACTCAGGAGATCGCCGCCCCAGCAAATCAACAAGGAGGACAACACAATGTGCATTTACGAAATGGAAAGCAAGGCCCGCGAGCTGCGGGAGCTGCAAGCCCTCATCGAAGAGGCAGCGGCAGAAGCCGAAGCCCTCAAGGACGCGATCAAGGCCGCTATGGGCGATGCCGAGGAAGTCCATGCAGGTGAGTACAAAATCACATGGAAGGCCGTAACCACCGCCAGAATCGACACCGCCGCGCTGAAAAAGGCGCTTCCCGATCTGGCGCAGCAGTTCACCAAGACCACCACCGCGCGCCGGTTCTGCGTGGCATGAAAACACTACCAGCCACCATGGAAGGATTACAAGGAGGCCGCAACATGGATGCACAAACCCAGCTATTAGCAGAACTTTATAAAACGCTCAATGATGCGCAAAAACAGGAAGTCTGTAACATGATTGATACTTTACTAAGTCAGCAATTAAGACCTGCTAAAAAAAGTCAAGCGTGAAATTCAAAAATTTTAGAGCAGAGAAAATGCCGCACCAAACCAAGCCGCTTTGCATCTCAAAATGAGACGGCGGCCAGCCAATGCTTTATGGCGAAGATCAGGCGGTGTGTTCCAACGACTCCAAATAGGCTTTTACAGTGGCGTAGTAGATCCGCAGAAACTTGTTGGCAGAGGCCATCATGTAGACGCGGTAGGGCTTACCCTCGGCGCGTTTCTTGTCCATGAACTGGTAGACCGGCTCATCCAGCGGCGCGTTCTGCAAGTAGACGGTCATGACAAGGAACAGTGTCCGCCGTAAAGACGATGCGCCAATTTTGCTCATGGATTTGTGTCTGCCGGTCACATCACCGGAATCATTTGGCGGAGCATCCAGCCCAGCATAGGCTACGAGCGCTTTCTTGGAATAAAAGCGGCGTACATCTCCGATTTCAGCTATGAGCTGCGGGCCGAGCGTCGGGCCTACGCCGAACATGTCCATGACAGCGGGATATTGCATTTCGTGTTTGAGAGCCGCAAGCGCGGTAGAAGTCGCTCTGAGCTGCGCAACCGCCTGTTCCACGAGCAGCTTGGTCGTTTCGGACATTGGCATGACACCAATGTGTCCGCTGGCTTCGGCGTGAATCGTGTGCGCCTTTGCTTCATTGAAGTTATATCCATACTTCCTGCACCATCGCTGGTATTTGTTTGCGAATGCCTTTTCAGATTTCTCGCTGACACAGCGGCAATGCCAAAACTCCGCCACAAAGTCCACCCATTTCTCGCTTCCATCCTCACGGGCGGGACTGCTGAACAAACGGTTTACATTAGGAAATACCGTATCCAGCAACGAAATCAGATTGTTCTTCAGAACCGTCTGTACCTTGGAATACTGCCGGTACTGGCGGTAGCAGTTCTTCAGCAGCAGCCGGGTATCTTCCTCTGGAACATATCTCGTCAAAGTGAGCCAGCGGTCAAGGCCATAGTTAGCCAGTTTGACAGCATCCTTCCTATCGGTTTTGACACGCCGTAATTCGTTGTTCCCGTAGTCATGCACCAGCTTTGCATTGACGACGGAAACATACAGCCCTGCGTCGTGGAGCAGTTTTGCAACCGGTGCATGGTAATTTCCTGTGGCCTCCATGACCACACGAGTCTCACCGTCCAGGATTTTGAGCTGCCTTGCCAGTTCGCTCAGTTCGCTGTCGGTGTGACGGACTTCAAAGGGCGAGATGACGACCTCTCCAAAGGGACGCATGACAGCAATCGTGCTTCTGCCTTTGGAAATGTCGATGCCAACAGAGTTCATTTGCATTCCTCCAACACGAATTTGCAACCGGAATCCATCTTTTTCTCATTGCCGATTCAATCTATTGGGTGACACGAACTCTATGGCTCAACCTGCTCAAATCGAACGCTGCAATAAGGGGATGGCTGACAGTCTTAATTACGGGCTTTTAAGCCCAAGGGTCAAATCGTCAACCAGTTGCTCCCCTTATTGTAGCTTAGGCAAGAGATGAAAAGAAAGCCGGACTGGCTGCCCGGCTTTCCTGTCCAAATTTATTGTAATAGGGCCAAATCAAGGAATTGGTCCGCGGCAGCGTGGAGGAAACCCTGAACGAGCTGCTGGAGAAAGAGGCAGAGTCCCTGACGCAGGCAGCCCGCTACGAGCGCAGCGAGGCCCGTCAGGGCTACCGCAGCGGCCACTATGACCGGAATCTTACCACCACCTCCGGCGACGTCACGCTCCACATGCCGCGGCTCAAGGGCGTGTCCTTCGAAACCGCCATCATCGAACGATATCGCCGCCGGGAAAGCAGCGTGGAGGAGGCACTTATCGAGATGTACCTGGCAGGCGTTTCCGTGCGCCGGGTGGAGGACATCACGGAGGCACTGTGGGGCAGCAAGGTCTCGCCCGCTACCATCAGTGAGCTG
>SFEX01000083.1 GCA_004557075.1 Clostridiales bacterium | reverse complement strand
GCGGAAGAGGCGCAGCGCGGCGCTATGGAGGCGGACGAGCGCGTCGGCATCATCGAGGAGTACCTCAACACGCCGCTGCCGGACGGCTGGGAGGATATGGATCTGTACGCCCGCCGGAGCTATCTCAACGGCACGGAATTCGGCACTCCCGAACACAAGGGAAAGACTGTCCGTGCGGAGGTCAGCAACGCGGAGATATGGTGCGAGTGCTTCGGCAAGTCGAAGGAGGATCTGAAACCTTCCGACAGCTACGCCATAGCCGCCATGATGTCCCAGGTCCCCGGATGGGAGCGAACCGAACGGATCAGGCGTCAGCCCCTGTACGGCAGGCAGCGTCTGTACGTCAGAAGCACGTAACGAACATGCACGACACAACCATTTCCCCTTATATTCAAAACGGCTTTTACAAAACCGGAAGCAGAAACCGTGAGCGCGAACACGCGCGTAGTAAATATAGGGGGAAAGTTGTGCCTGCTGTGACCTGTGACAGACGGAGGCAGTCAGTGAATGAAAAGACTATCGAGAGAAAACTCGTAAAAACAGCGAAAAATATGGGAGGTATCGCGCTGAAGTTCGTATCTCCCGGCTTTGACGGAGTGCCGGACCGTATCATTCTCTTCCCCGGAGGCTGTGCCGGGTTTGTGGAACTGAAAAGCCCCGGCAAAACAATGCGTCCCCTGCAGGTCAGACGGAAGAGACAGTTGGAAAGCCTCGGCTTCAGAGTCTTCTGCGTGGACGGAACAGAACAGATCGAGGAGGTACTCAATGCGATACGAACCCCATGAATACCAGACATATGCGACGCGGTTCATCCTGTCGCATCCCATAGCGGCGGTACTGCTTGAAATGGGTCTCGGAAAAAGCGTGATCACGCTGACGGCGCTTTTCGATCTGTGTCTCGACAGCTTCCTTATACGGAAAGTGCTTGTGATTGCCCCGCTGCGAGTGGCGCGGGACACATGGCCTTCGGAAATAAGGAAATGGGATCACCTTGCCGGACTGACGTACTCCGTGGCGGTGGGAACGGAGGCCGAACGGAAGGCGGCGCTCATGCAGAAAGCATCCCTGTACATCATCAACCGCGAAAATGTGGACTGGCTCGTAAACAAAAGCGGTCTGCCGTTCGATTACGACATGATCGTCATTGATGAGCTTTCGTCCTTCAAGTCCTGGCAGGCAAAGCGGTTCAAAAGCCTTCTGAAGGTCAGACCTCATGTAAAGCGCATCGTGGGCCTGACGGGAACGCCGTCCTCCAACGGTCTTATGGATCTGTGGGCGCAGTTTCGTCTGCTAGATCTCGGAAAACGGCTCGGTCGGTACATCACGCATTACCGGAATGCCTATTTCATCCCGGACAAGCGGAACGGCGAAGTGGTGTTCAGATACAAGCCTCTTCCCGGAGCGGAGGAACGGATCTCTGCCGGAATGCGTCATAAACGCCGTTCCCGTGTATATGAACGAGCAGGAACAGGCCGTATATGACACTTTCAAAGAGGATATGGTCGCAAAGATAAAGGGTACGGAGATCGATGCAGCGAATGCGGCGGTGCTTTCCGGAAAGCTCCTCCAGATGGCGAACGGCGCGGTCTATGACGAGGATAAAAACAGCCATTACATCCATGACCGCAAACTCGACGCCCTGGAAGACCTTATCGAAGGCGCGAACGGCAAGCCCGTACTGATCGCCTACTGGTATCAGCATGACGCGGACCATCCTGCTTCCGCAGGTCACGGGCTGAATCTCCAGTCCGGCGGTTCCACGCTCATATGGTTCGGCCTTACATGGAGCCTTGAACTGTATCAGCAGACGAACGCCCGCCTTCACCGCCAGGGACAGAAGGATACTGTCATCATCCACCACATCATCACCGCCGGCACCATTGATGAAGACGTTATGAAGGCGCTCCGCAAAAAGGAGCGGACGCAGAACGCGCTCATCGACGCGGTCAAGGCGAATCTGGGGGCGTCCTTATGACCGACCCCCGGGAAAACCTCGCAAACGCGATCATCCTGCAAGCCGTAAAGGATTACCGCGAAGCAAGGAAAAAACACAAAAAACGGCCGAAGAACGAAGACGCGAAGCTCATGATAGCGGATTGTGAGGCATTCTTCCGTTCCGACTGGTTCGCGGCGCTCACAAATATCGACGGTGAGGCGCTGCTACGGAAATTACAGGAGGAAGAAATATGAC
>SFEX01000015.1 GCA_004557075.1 Clostridiales bacterium | reverse complement strand
CCGCACGCAATCAGCGCAGCCATGATTTGCTCGTTGTTCTTCGTTGACAATATCCGCACCCCCTCTTTTCGTGGCAGTTTTCAAAAATAACCGCCGAATAAAATCAATTAGTTTCAACGCCTGTTCTCCTCTCTTCTCATGTCAAATGCGTGCATTGCGTCCCATGCTAAGTCTGTATCCTCATCGGACAGCGTTGCGCCGATCAGATATCGCAGCACTAACGCAGCAGTGCAAAGATTGTCAAAATATGCCACAGTTTCGCCGCCCTCATTCTCGATGAAATAGCGGGTCTTGCGTCCGTGTGCGCCTGTGTTTACCTGTTTAATAGTCATAGTTTTACTCCTTTCGGGTATCTGTGCATTTTGTGCAATCTATATGTAAAGTCCCTTGTAATTTCAAATAGAAAAGACTTCACATATAAAATGCACATTTTGCACAATGGTCATAATACATAGCCTTTTACAACATTTCGGACGGTCTTTCCGTTGACAGTTCCACTTGCCGCAAAGATACCTTTGCTTTTCAATTCATCAAAGAAATTACCCTTGTTTTCAGTTCCGAAACCGTTGTCCTCACACCATGCAGAATACCGTTGATATACCGCTCCCGCTCCGCAATTCTCGCCCTCAACCTTGGTCAAGCAATCCGCTATGAAATTGCCGATTTTGTCAGAGCTTTGCCGGTATTCGGCGGTGGCGGCTTGTACAGCTTCCGGCGGGTCTGCTCCGATCTCCCTGTACCACTTCAAGCCCTCAAGACACCAGTTAAAAATACCGCTGATATTCTCCGGGGTTTTGAACTTGTCCTTTAAGCCCCTGTCCTGCTCCTGCGGGGAGAAATGACGGTCAAAGGTTATCACATTGATACGCCCGGAAGAAAACAAGCTATCATCTTGAATGAGGGGCAGAAAGTTGGTGTTTATAAAAAGTTTGAAATGTGGAACAAATTCGTATTCCCGCTCGAATAGGTGGCGGGCTGTGATACTGTCCCGTCCTAACAGGGTCTTGAGCAATGCCACATCAAAAAGCATTCTTTTAGGGGGTTCTGAGGCATTGAGGAAACGGCATCCATCAAGGCGGGCAATATCGCCGCTTGCTTGCCGTGTATCCTTGTTCTGTTTCTGTGCCAGGGTCTGCGGCTGCATTGCCAAAGCATACCCGCCACTATTGCCCATCATATAAGCGATAGTTTCAATGAGGGTACTCTTTCCGTTGCGGGTAGTCCCGCCGTACAGAATCCAGCAAGTTTCAAGGTTCGTCTCTGCGGTCAGCGCATAGCCTAAAATGGTTTGCAGATAGTTGATTTTTGCTGTATCGCCTTGCATAATGTCAGATATGAATTGCTCAAAGCGTGTGGAGCGGGCTTCCGGGTCATATACCACATTGGAAACCTTAGAAAGCAAGTCCTGCGGTCTATGGGGCTTAAATTCGCCCGTCCTCAGATTATAAGTACCGTTTTGACAGTTGAATAAATCAAGGTTCTTATCAAGGTCATTTTGCGTTATGAAATACTTGTCCCGTGCATCCTTGATCATTGTTTCCCTGTAGCGTAACTGTCCATAGTTTGATACTTTCTTGAGATAGTCCGCTTTCTGCCGCTCGTCCTCGATTGTGGTACAGTAAACAAGCAAGGCATTAGCACCGATTGCAAGCGCAATGGCTGGCGAGAGTTTCACGCAAAAAGATCGAGACAAATGCACTAATAAAAAACTCCCGCCTCAGAAATGAGACGAGAGAGTGTCAGAGCTGGCCTAAGCGTTGGAACTGCTGTCCTGCGACTTATGGTAGACCTTCAAATCGGGGCTGCTTGTGCCGGCAATGATCGGATTTACACGTTTTTTCCCGCTTTTGGCCTTGCCCTGAATTTCAGGTACGGCGGGAGCCTCGTTGCGGGGCTGTGTGTGCGTCCAATCCGGACGGGCCATCCCTTTTTTGGACATTACAAAATCACCTCGGCTTAGTTTGCCCCAATTGGCGTGATTTATAAATTAAAGAAGCAAACGCAAAGGAGAACATAATGAGCGTAAAAATCAACAATCGAACAGGAGAGTGCATAAATGCCATTTTACACACCAGAGCCACCGCTCGAGCCGCCTTATGATCCGCCGGACTGCATATGCGAAGGTTGCCAGGGCGAGCTTTACGGCGACGAGACGATCTATATATCCGACGGGCGCTATCTATGCGAAGACTGCTTCAGAGAAGAAATTTTCGATTTATCCACACGCGAGCTTGCCGCGCTTGTGGGCGCGCGCGAAATAACAGCAGAGGAGGCGAACGTCAGTGGGCGAATGAGTTATTGTTTACGGTAAAAGCGGCAGCGGCAAAAGCCGGAGCCTTATAAATTTCGGCGAAGAAGAGATATTTCACGTTAACACCATCGGCAAGCGGCTGCCGTTCCGCAGCAAATTCAAATACGAAATCAAAACTGATGATATCAGCAAGATATCCAATGGCTTGCGCAAAATGCCGGTAAAAACTGCCGTCATTGATGACAGAGGGTATCTGATGACCAATGCTTTTATGCGCGGGCATTCAGCTCCGAAAAGCGGCTCAAGCTCGTTTGACCTGTATAACAACATCGCAGACAGCTTCTGGAGCCTGCTCACATTTA
The DNA here is from genome assembly GCA_004557075.1 of Clostridiales bacterium. Taxonomy (GTDB): domain Bacteria; phylum Bacillota; class Clostridia; order Oscillospirales; family Oscillospiraceae; genus F23-B02. Next base: position 37,315 of record SFEX01000015.1, on the reverse strand, counting down.
TAAAAAGCGAGCTGCCCGATGATGTTATCGTGTACATAATCATGCACGAGGACACCACGGATTACGGAGAAACCAAGCTGCGCACGATCGGCAAGCTGCTTTCGGAAAAGGTTTGCATCGAGGGTATGTCGACCGTTGTTCTGCGGTGTGTGGTGCGCGATGGCAAGCACCTGTTTATAACTCAGAGCGACGGCAGCGATATCAGCAAATCGCCGGAGGGGATGTTTGAGCGCGAGATAGATAATAACTTAAAAGCGGTCGATACCGCGATCCGCGAGTATTGGGGGCTGTAGTATGGCGAAGTTTGAAAACGGCATCACAGGCTATGTGAGGGGCGTATACACCGCAGAGGTGTTTTTTCACGTTGATATCAGGGGAAACGCGCATATTAACTGCTCGCAATGCTATACGGATTACGCTAAGTATAGTTATGATTCTATTACGGCTCAAGATATTGAAGCGTCAAGATACTTCACTGCGGCAACCGAAGAAGACGTTGAAGAAATCCTGCTGTATATCGAGAATTTTGAAGCTTGGGTCGAAGCGGTAGGCGGTGAGCTCAAGGATAACTATGACTTTGATAAAACCAATGTGTCCGAGGGAGATTTCTTTTATATTGAAACAAAATACGGAGAACCGATCGGCGAAAGAACATACGGCAAATTTGAAAACTATACCGTTTTTTATTTTGACGTCGATGCACAAGTTTTTTACTATTTCTATAACAATATATAATTTTGAACATCCTCACATAGAGCTGTTTGCAAAAAATCGACAAGTCCCTAACGGTACTTGTCGATTTTTTACTTCTTCACTATTCACTATTAACTTTTCACTAATTCAGTGTCCGCCGCCGGCGATCATATGCATTGCGTGCTCAAGCGTGCCGATGACGGCACTGAGGTTTTCGCGCGCGGCCTTTTCGCTGCCGGGGAGGTTTATAATAAGGCTGCTGCCGAGTATACCGGCGACCGACCGTGACAGCATGGCTCGCGGCGTGATAGCGAGGCTGTAGTAAAGCATCGCCTGGGGTATCGCGTGAACCTCCCGCTCGATAACATCGCGCGTGGCCTCCGGCGTAACATCGCGCGAGGAAAATCCCGTGCCGCCCGTGGATATGACAATATCCGCGCCCAGCTCCCGAACACATTTGACCATCTCCGCCGAGATCAGCGGACGCTCATCGGGAACGATACCCTTATATACAACGTCAAAACCCGCACCTTCAAGCATTTCCGCCACCGCCGGACCGCTCGTGTCCACGCGCTCGCCTGTGCTGCACTTATCGCTTACCGTAATAACCGCTGCTTTGTAGCTCATAAGCTCCTCCTAAAACTTCTCCCGAACCTCGCCGGGCCTATCCACGGTGTAGCCGCCCATATCCTCAAGGCGCTGCCTGAACTGCTCGCTTTTCATGGTTTCAATGAGCTTTTGCACCATCGGCGTATCCCACGCGTGATCGGGTATCAGCAGATCATACTGCTCGATGCACACGGGAATGAAATCAAGGTCATACATTTTCGCCGCAGAGTAAATTCCAAGCCCCGCGTCGGCGCTGTCGGCGGCTATCTGCGCCGCGACCGCGGTGTGGGTCAGCTCCTCGCGCTCGTATCCGTAGAGCTTGTCTGCATCAATACCCTTGACCTTGCAAAGATAATCAAGCAGCACGCGGGTGCCGGAGCCTTTTTGCCGGTTTACATAACGCACATTGCCCTTCAGCAGATCCTCAATGCAGGAGATGCCGAGGGGATTATCTTTTTGCACCATAATACCCTGGGTGCGTCCGACGCATTCAACGAGACGAACGCCGCCGTTTGGGAAATACCTTTTAATATAGGCGGTATTGTAGCTGCCGTCGGCCTCGTTTAGCAGGTGACAGCCCGCTGCGTGGGCTTCTCCGCGCTTTATCGCCATGATGCCGCCCATTGAACCGACGTGCGATGAGCTCATGTAAAGCTCCGGGCAGCGCTGGTGCAGCATATTGCCGAGCTCGTCGAGCAGCGGATCGTGGCTTCCGATCACAACGAGGCTCGCTTCAAGCTCCGCCCTCGGACGCAGGAGCCTGACATTGACCTCCTGACCGGCCTCTATACCCTCGCAGCCCTGCGGTATCTCAAGTATGCCGTCGGCCTTCATGAACGACGACACAACGCCCGCGCCGCGGTTGAGGGGGGAGGCGATGAGCCTGCCGCCGACGCAGCCCATGCGCACGCGCACAAACTCTCTGTATTTAAGACCTGATACCACAGGCCGGGATAAAACGGCGGCTGCATATTCATCCATAGCCGAAGCCTTGCCGCAGAGTATCTCAAGAATAGGCTTTAAAAATTCTTCGATAACAATTATCCCCGACACGGGGTAGCCCGGAACGCCGAGTATTGGCTTTGCGCCGGAATAGCCCAATATCGCGGGCTTGCCGGGCTTTATAGCCACGCCGTGGCACAGGACGTTGCCAAGCTCCCGTATAATAGACACCGAGTAGTCGTCCCGCCCGGCGGAAGATCCGGCGTTTAGCAGAACAACGTCGCAGCTATCAATCGCATCGCGGAGAGTTTCTCTGAGCAGCTCCGGCTTGTCCGGAACGATGGGGTATACCTTGGCGCAGCCGCCCCATTTTTCGGCCATTGCCGAGAATATGGAGGAGTTAAATTCCAAAATATCGCCGGGAGCGGGGGAGTCTGTCGGCGGGACAATCTCGTCGCCAGTCGGGATTATGGCGACTACGGGCTTTTTTATCACATTTACCTCAAGACAGCCGCCTGCGATCATAGCGCCTATAGCGGCGGGGCTTACCTCGACCCCGGCGGGCAGTAGCATCTCTCCGGCGCATATATCCTCGCCGATCTGCCGCACATGCTGCCACGGAGCGGCGGCAGCGTAGAGCGTTACAGAGCCGTCGTCGTTTTTTATTACGTCCTCTATCATTATCACGGCGTCACAGCCCTCTGGCAGAGGATCGCCGGTATCGACGGTTATATACTGCTGCGCCGTGAGCGTGACGGGGGTAGTCTCACCGGCACCGAAGGTGAGCCTTGCGTCAATGGCAATGCCGTCCATGGCGCAGGCGTGATAGTGCGGCGAGCAGATATTTGCGTAAACAGGCTCAGCCGTGACGCGGCCGCAGGCGGCTGCGGAGCTTATGCGCTCTGATTTAGGGTACATGCCAAGCTCCCTGAGCCTTTCAAGATATTCAGCTTTCGCTTTCTCAAGCGGCGAGTTTGTCAGATATTCAAATGCCATGTCTCACCTCAGAAAAACAGTTATTTCATCGCCCTTTGCGCAGCCCTCGCTGTCTCGCGGGATGCAGAAATACCCGTCGCAGCCCGCAAGTGAGCTGATAAGCCCGGACTTGCTGCGCACAGGTCTTGCGCAAAGCTTCCCGTCCTGCTCGCTGAGCACAACGCCGCAGTAGTGAGCTCTGCCGTGGTTTGCGCTGACTGCCTCGGTCAGCAGCGCGGAAGCAGTAAAAGAGCGCGGAGCTATGCCGAGCATTATAGCGGTCAGCTCCCTGACAAAAATATCGGAGACGAAGAACGCGGCGGCGGGATGCCCCGGCAGACCGATAACGGGCTTTGAGCCTATCCTGCCCATGATGGTTGGCTTGCCCGGCTTCATGGCGATGCCGTGCAGAAGCAGAGTGCCCAGCTCCTCGATAACGGCGCAGGTGGAATCCATCTGCCCAACGGAGCTTCCACCGGAAATGAGAAGTGCGTCGCAGCTATCGAGGTTTTCAACAATAGCACTTCTCAGCCTCATGTACCCGTCTTTTATAATGCCAAACTGCTTTGCCTGAGCGCCGAACAGCTCGACGGAAGATGCCAGCATATCCGAATTAACATCGCGCACCTGACCGGCCCCTGGTTTCTTCCCGACGGGAACAAGCTCGTCCCCGGTTGAGATAATGCCTATCGCAGGGCGCTTTTTGAGCGCAACCTCGGACATACCCAGCGCCGCAAGCGCGCCTATATCCTCTGCGCGCAGAACTCTGCCGGCTTTGAGGACGGTTTTTCCGGGAAAAACATCGTCGCCCCGGTAAATTATGTTGTTGCCCGGCGCGGCGGCCTTGAGAATACCGATCTCCTCGTTGCCGTAGCTTTCGCTGTGCTCGATCATGACCATGGCGTCGGCACCTTCGGGTATCTCGCCGCCGGTGGGCACATAGGCGCACTCGCCCTCGTGTATGACGATGCCGGAGCTGCTGCCCATACTGACTATACCGCGCAGGGTCAGTACGGCGGGCATGGCGTCGGAGCAGCCAAAGGTGTCGGCGGCTCTGACGGCGTAGCCGTCAACGGTGCTTCGGTCAAAATCGGGAACGTATTCATTAGCGGTTATATCCTCGGCGAGAACCCTGCCGACGCAGGACGACAGGGGCAGCAGCTCCGTATCGGTCGAGCAGCCTGCAAATTCGCGCCGTATTATTTCTATAGCCTCTTCGGGAGTGCAAACATTAAGCATATTTTTATACCATTTCAATAGCGCCGACGGGGCAGCGCTCAGCGCACATGCCGCAGCCCGTGCATTTGTCGGCATCGGCAAGAAACGCAAAGGTGAAGGGGTCATCGTGCGAGCACTTTTTTGACATTGCCAGAGCATATTCAGGGCAAACCTCGACGCATATCATGCAGCCTGTGCACTCATAGAGGTTTACCCGGGCAGATTTCCATTCGCTGACGGGGACAAATTTGGCGATGTTCCCCTTATCGTCTATAACCGCAGCTTTCTCGCAGATAAATCCGCAGTGGCCGCAGGAGACGCACAGATCCTGATCGACTTCGCAGCGTGTATGCCCATCCTCGCGATGGACGATAACCGCTCCCGCCGCGCAGCGCTCGGCGCACTTTTCGCAGTCGATGCAGTTTTCGTTGAATGTGTACGGCATTTTGACCTCCTATACGCGGGGTATCATGCTGATAGCCTTTATCGGGCAGCGCTTCATGCACTTTTCGCAGCCGATGCATACAGAGGGCTCGGCAAGATAGGCATGGGTGCGTATATCTCCGCGAAACTCCGGCTCGCTTATCTTGAGCGCGTACATGGGGCAGACCTCAACGCAGAGCGAGCAGCCTGTGCAGATATCCTTGTCAACGGAGGGCATGAGCCAGTCCTCCCACGAGCAGAATTTGGTGGGTTTGCCGCTGTCGTCATAGATCGCTCCATGCTCGCAGAAGTCGGCGCACAGTCCGCAGGATACGCAGACCTCGGGGTCGATCGAGTGCTTTCTGTACTGCTCGCCGCTTATCGCCTGAGTGGGACAGGTGACGGAACAGGCGTCGCAGCCTGTGCATTTTTCCTTGTTAATACTGTATGCCATTTTTTCAGCCTCCTGCAACTGCTGGGACGAGGATAACAAGATCTCCGTCGTTAAGCGCGGCTCTCATGCCGACCTGACGGCCGTTGAGCGATACTACGCAGCTTTTTAGATCCTTCATCGTAAGCTCGGTCTGCGGGTCAAGCCGCCTGACCTCATCCATGATGAGCGGGAAGATATCTTTCACGGAGCCTGCTTCAAGCTGTAACTCCTTTAATCCGCTGTCAAGGCGGAAGGTTCCGAATAATTTAACAGTTACCATGGCTCCTCCTTACTTGATCTTGAGCTTTTTGAGCTTGGCATCGGAGGGAAGACCGTTTTCATCCCAGCCTCTTGCCTCGTAATAGACCTTTTTCATAACTTCAAGCGGCACCTTTGTACTCGGGTCGTTGGGATCCTGCGGAACATCCGTAAGGCGCTTGGGCAGGGTGTCCATGGCGGCGTTGACGCCGAACTTGGCGTTGACCGCCCTCTCAACATTGTAGCTCCGCTCACCGGCGCGGATGAAGGCCGCCAGATTGTACTTCATGCCGGTCGCAAGCTCCGTGGCCTTGGTGTGGGGAAGCAGGGGGAGATGGAACTGCGCCATCTCCGGGAATTTATTGAGAACGCGGACGACCGGCCCCACGAAGGGAATGACCTTGTTTACCGCCCTTGTGACGAAGCTGTTGGGCTTTGCGATGAGGAAACCGGGGAATACCGCGTAGGACGAGAAGAGGCACTGTCCGCCCATGGAGACCGACTCCATAAGATCCTGCATGACCATGCATAGATCGGCTTTCGCGTGCGGAGTCTGCGGATTGGCGGTGAGGCCGAGGTTTTCAATTATGACGAGATAGCCGCCGTTGAGATGGCAGCCGCCCCGGTTTGATACCGCGTAGCCGAGTCCCTGACCAACAGAGCGCCTCGGCTCGTATGCCGACAGCTCAAGACCCTTTGACTGTATGGCAAAGTCCTTGCCTCCGTATTTTTCGCTGAGCCAGCGCGTGCCCTCGGCAAGCTCGTTGCCTATGCCGCGCCGGAAAGCTATGTTCTCGATGGTTTTGGAAATATTGGCGGTCTTTCCGAAGGCAAGGCCGTTTTTCCACAGCCCCTTTTCGTTTGCCTCCATTGCCCAGGCTAAAGTACCGGCTGCGGATATGGTGTCCATACCGAGCTCGTCAAGCTCGTAGTTCCACTTTAGTATCAACTCGATGTTGTCGTTCATTATGCCGCCGCCGAGAAGCCCCAAAGTTTCAAGCTCAGGGCCTTTGACCTCGCGCCCTTCGACGGAAACTGTGCGCGTACACTTTATCGGGCAGGACATGCAGCCCTTGTTTACGATGTTGTACTCCTCGGCAAGAACCTCGCCGCTTATCTTTTCAAACTCATCAAACTGACCCTGCGCGAAATTGCGCGAGGAGAGGATACCGCGCACCTGCATCGGCGTGACAAGTCCGGCCGTGCCCATCTTGGGAAGCTGATTTCCGGTGAGCGGGTGAGAGCGCAGTGTGTTTGTCCATTTCTGGCAGTGCTTTGTAAACTTTTCGGGGGAGTATACGGGAACCTCGTGATTTCCCGTGGCGACCATGGCTTTCAGATTCTTCGAGCCGAATACCGCGCCGACGCCGGCTCGCCCCGCCGCGCGCTCGCCGCTTATGACGGCCGCGTATTTGACGAGGTTTTCGCCTGCCGGGCCTATCGACAGCATACCGCACTTGACCCTGCACTTGCGGGCGTTGTCCATTATCTTTTGAAGCTCCTCCTGAGTCTCGGTTACCCTCATGCCCCAGAGATCACCTGCATCGTGGAAGAAAAACTTGTCGTTTTTTATCTCGATCCAGGTCGGCTTTTCGCACTTGCCGCGTATGACAAGCGCGTCCATTCCCGCTTTTTTCAGATAGTGCCCGAAATTGCCGCCGCAGTTGGAGGAGGTGGTGATCCCGGTGAGCGGCGAGAGGGTGGAGATGTTCATGCGGTTTGAGCACGGAGCGCCGGTGCCGGTAAGCGGCCCGGTCGAGACAACAATAATGTTATCCTCCGAAAAAGCCGTCTCCTCGCCGGTGAAATTGTCGTACATGATTTTGGAGGCCATGGCCTTGCCGCCTATGTACAGCTCGCGGTCCCTGTCCGACCAGGGGTATTCCGTGACGAGCGATTTGCTGAGGTCGATCATCATGACCTTCCCCATATAGCCCGAGTATTTTGTCATTGGGCGCACCTCTTTCCTGATAAATTCTCTCTTATTCTTATAGTTACTTCTTCCTTATCTTAATATAATATTATAATTCTTTTATCAGTAAAAGCGAAAAGTTGCACAATCAGTCTAATTATCGATGAATTGTATAGTGTTACAAAATATGCCTTTAAAATTTGTGCATATTATGGTTTGACCGGCAGCATTTTTACTATTATACTGAGTTTTAGCGGAAAAACCAACCAAAATTTTGAGAGGGAGATTAAGAAAAACATGAAAAAGTATGTTTCCTTGCTGCTTGCTCTGCTGATGATTTGTTCATTATGCGCATGCGGCAATGACAACGAACCTGCACCGACCAAAGAACCCGAAAGCAACGTTAAGATCGATATACTCCTTGAGCAGGATGACAGTATGAAAAATACCTACAGCCTGCTGGCTGTTGACCCTGCGGCGCCCTTTGCCGACGCTGACGGCAACCCCGTAAGCGACGTTAAGATCAACACCGTCGGCGCCGACGCGCTCATCAACTGGCTGCTGTCCAAGGAGACCATGGAGCTTGCCGCAAACTACGGCAATGATACCTACGGCGAGTGCCTGTTCTATGCCCTTGACGGCGCGCCCGTGTCCAAGGCGGCAATACCTCAGGCAGAGGATGAGACCACGACCATCCGCGTTTCCACCACCACCTCCGTCAACGACTCCGGCCTGCTCGGCTATCTGCTGCCCAAGTTTGAGGAAGCATACGGCTACGAGGTCGAGGTATTCTCCGCCGGCACCGGCAAGGCGATAGCAAACGCCAAGATGGGCAACGCAGACCTCATCCTTGTCCACGCCAAGGCTCAGGAGGAGGCTTTCGTTGACGAGGGCTTCGCCCGCGTTATCGACGGCATGGACGCTGAGCGTCTTTCCTTCCTGTACAACTACTTTGTCCTTGTAGGACCTGCCGACGACCCCGCAGACGTCAAGAACGCGGCAGATGTAAAGGCTGCGTTCAAGGCAATAGCCGACGGCAAGTATAAGTTCGTCTCCCGCGGCGACGGCTCCGGCACTCACACCAAGGAGCTTTCTCTCTGGCCGGAGGAGCTTGGCATCACCGCCGAGCAGGAGAGCTTTGCCGACTACACCGAGTGGTATGTATCCTCTAATGCAGGCATGGGCGTATGCCTTACCATGGCGAACGAGCAGGGCGCTTACATCCTCTCGGATAAGGCTACCTTCCTGACCTTCCGCGCAAACGACGGCGTTATCGAAGGATAAGCAATGGAAACTGCTCTTCACAAAGCGATCGAGCTGATATTCTCCGGAAGCGCGCTTTTAGAGGACATAGTCTGGGTCACTGTGCGAATGAGCCTTGCAAGTTCACTTACGGCACTCCTTATCGGAGTGCCGTTTGGTGTGCTTTTCGGCAGCGGCTCTTTCCCGGGAAAAAGAATACTTGTAGTTCTAAACCGCACGCTTATGGGGCTGCCCCCCGTGGTATGCGGGCTTTTGTGCTATCTGATGTTCTGCGGAGTAGGGCCGCTGCGCCACCTTGAGCTGCTGTATACGGTGACCGGCATGGTTATCGCGCAGGTTATTTTAATAACGCCTATAGTTATCGGTATGATGGAGCCGTTTGTCTCGGGCATATACCCTGATATACGCGAAACATCGCGCGGCTTGGGGCTAAGCCCTGTAAAGACCCTCGGTCTGCTTATAAATGAGAGCCGATATCAGATAATCTCGACATACCTCATGGCGCTCTCCCGCGCGCTTGCCGAGGTCGGAGCCGTTTCCATGGTCGGCGGAGCCATTGCGTATAAGACAAACGTCATGACGACCGCCATCATGAATTTCACCAACATGGGCAACTTTACAACCGCGCTTGCGCTGGGGATAATACTGCTTGCAGGATCCCTTGTGATAAATGTTGCAGTGTCGCTTATGCAGGGGAGGGCAGACGCATGATACTCCAAAATCTGAGGAAAAGCTATGACGGCAGGATCGTGCTTGATGTTAGCTCGCTTGAGCTTGAAAACGGCAAAATTTATGCCGTTATCGGCGCCAACGGCAGCGGCAAATCGACCATGGCAAAGATTGCGGCGGGCATAATAGCCCCGGACGGCGCAAAGCCGGAGAAAAATAAGCTGCAAACTGGGTATATGCCCCAAAAGAGCTTTGCGTTTCGCATGAGTCTGAGAAAAAACATGCGCATAAACGGCGGGGACGCCGAGCGGGAAGAGGCGCTTTTAAAGGCTCTTAAAATCGAGCATCTTGCTGATGCCGGGGCAAAGCGACTATCCGGCGGCGAGACCGCGCGTATGGCGCTGGCGCGGCTGCTGATGCGCGATTATGAGCTTATAGTGCTCGATGAGCCGTGCTCTGCTATGGACATTGAATCAACGCTGCTTGCGGAAAAGCTCATACGCGATTATCGCGACAGAATAGGCTGCGCTGTGCTTATCGTCACCCACTCGATAAGTCAGGCCGAGCGCATAGCCGACGAGGTGCTGTTCCTGTCCGACGGAAAGCTCATAGAGCTAGGCAGTCCGGAAAAGCTCATTGAGCATCCTGAGTCGGAAATAACCCGTGGGTTTATAGAGTTTTACAGCAAAGCATAAAAAAGCGGAAGTGTGAGGCACTTCCGCTTTTTTATAAATTCGCCAAAACGCTGTGGACGAATTTGGAACATCATACAAAATTTTCATCCATGATGCCATTTTTATGTAATTACATGATATCATATATTTACATTATATAGGAGGTTTGTTATGAAAATCAGTAAGAAAATTACGGTTTTAATATGCACCCTATGTATCATGATGAGCCTTTTTGGGTGCGGACAGGATAAGCTGAGACCGGATATAGCAAAGACAGGAATGGAGATTTTAGTGCCTCTCACAATACCAGGGAGCCTGAAAACCGATGCGCCAGATAGCGCAAAGTATGTATACGAGCTGGGAGTAGATATTGAGCAGTCTAAGGAGCAGATAGAGCGCTGCTTAGGCACTGAGCTCGGAGAGCCTGAAAACGACGGTTTTGACGAATATATCAGCTACATTATCAATGACTGGAATGTAAATATCATAGTGGAAAATGGTTATTGGACTATGAGCTGCTTTGGAGAAACAGAGGGCGAAGCAGAGGACATAAGCGATGAAAATGCCGCAAGGATAGCGGCGGACTACCTGCGTGAGCACGGGCTGCTGGACGAGAGCATAACAAGCTGCGACGCTATTGGCCTGAGCGAGGGGCTAAGGAGTGACGGCTCGTACGGAGTTTTGTCCAAGACCGCCTATTTTTACCCCCAGGTCGAGGGATTGAATGTTCTCGGAATATTCAGAATAGGAGCTGAAGTAAACACAGACGGCGAGGTAATATCCATATACTATCTGACAAGCCCTGTAGTTGACAAGATACCGGTGGAAACATCCAGCCGCGCCGCGCTTGAATGGGCGGTAGCCGTGAATGATTATTCGGGAAGTTACAGCCAGAAGCTAAGTGACGTAAAGGTAACAGAGGGCAACTACAGACTGTACGCCGACGGCGTCGCGGTGGACGGAAAGACATATCTTTATCCTGTGTATGTCCTTATAGGCGAGGGCACGACCCCTGACGGAAAAACAGAGACATTTGACGTGATAATCGACGCTCAGACCTAACAATATAACAAAAGCTCCCGAAAGGTACTGCCTTTCGGGAGCTAACACTATATGTCTTACTTTTTGAAGCTGTCCTTGAGGGCAACGGCGCGGTTGAATACAAGATGTCCGGGAGCGGAATCGCGGTTATCGACGCAGAAATAGCCCATGCGCAGGAACTGGAAATGCGCGGGAGCGACGGCGCTCTCAAGCATCTTCTCAAGCTTGCAGCCGGTCAGGATCTCAAGCGAGTCGGGATTCATGCAGCTTATGAAGTCCTTGTCCGCAGCGTCGGGGTCGGGGTCGGAGAACAGATTGCTGTACTGGCGAACCTCGGCGTCAACGCAATTGTTTGCATCGACCCAGTGAATTGTCGCGCCCTTGACCTTGCGCCCGTCGGCGGGATCGCCGCCGCGGCTGTCGGGATCATAGGTGGCAAGCACCTCGGTAACGTTGCCATTTTCGTCCTTTACGCAGCCGGTGCAGGTGATGAGGTAGGCTCCCTTTAAGCGGCATTCCGGGCCGCCGGGGTACAGACGCTTGTACTTGGGGACGGGCGTTTCCAGAAAGTCCTCGCTTTCTATCCACAGCTCGCGGGAGAAGCTTACCTTGCGCACACCGGCCTCGGGGTCGTTGGGGTTATTTTCAATCTCAAGCTCCTCGCTCTGCCCCTCGGGGTAGTTGGTGATGGTGAGCTTTATAGGCTTTAGCACCGCCATCGCGCGCTGCGCGTGCTCGTTGAGATCCTCGCGCAGGCAGTGCTCAAGGAAAGCGTACTCAACGGTGTTGGGAACCTTTGCAACGCCTATGCGCTCGCAGAAATTGCGTATGGACGCGGCGGTGTATCCGCGGCGGCGCAGGCCGCAGAGGGTGGGCATACGCGGATCGTCCCAGCCGGATACGCGGCCTTCCTCGACAAGCCTTCTCAGCTTGCGCTTGCTCAGAACGGTGTAGTTTATACCAAGTCGCGCAAATTCTATCTGGCGGGGCTTGGAGGGCACGGAGACATTGTTTATGACCCAGTCGTACAGAGGACGGTGATCCTCGTATTCGAGTGAGCACAGCGAATGGGTTATACCTTCAAGCGCGTCCTGAATGGGGTGGGCAAAATCGTACATCGGGAAGATGCACCATTTCGTGCCCTGACGGTGATGCTCGATGTAGCGGATGCGGTAGAGCACGGGGTCGCGCATGTTGAAGTTGCCGGAGGCAAGGTCAATCTTTGCGCGCAGGGTGTATTTTCCCTCTGGGAATTCGCCGTTTTTCATGCGGTTAAAGAGGTCGAGACTTTCCTCAATTGGCCTGTCTCTGTAGGGGCTTACAGCGGGCTTTGTCACATCACCGCGGTATTCCTTAAACTGCTCTGGCGTAAGCTCGCATACATATGCAAGACCCTTTTTTATAAGCTCTACGGCATATTCGTAGGTCTGCTCAAAATAATCCGAGCCGTAAAAGAAGCGGTCGCCCCAGTCGAAGCCCAGCCAGTGGATATCCTCCTGAATGGCGTCAACGTACTCGGTGTCCTCTTTTGCGGGGTTTGTGTCGTCCATGCGGAGGTTGCATATGCCGCCGTATTTCTCGGCAGTGCCGAAATCTATGATAAGAGCCTTGCAGTGACCGATGTGCAGGTAGCCGTTAGGCTCCGGCGGGAAGCGGGTGTGCACCCTCATGCCCTCGCAACGACCGCCCTCGGACAGATCCTCGTCAATAAAGTTTTCAATGAAATTTTTATTAAGTTCTTCCATACTGCTTACTCCTGTTGATTAGAAACTTTTGAATAATTGAGATTATAAACGATAATTGTAGTAATTACAACAAAAAAGTAGTATAATAACTACTAAAATAGATAAAAAAGGTGAGGTGACTGCAATGAGCGGTAAATTTGATATTTTAATTGTCGGCGGAGGGCCTGCGGGCATATCGGCCGCGCTTACCGCGTTAAATCGCGGCAAAAAGGTAGGCGTTGTATCGAACCCGCCGTCAACAAGCAAGCTCTACCTTGCCGAGCATGTTACGAATTATCCCGGGCTTGCCGGCAGCGGCAGCCGGATCATGGACGAGATGTACCGTCAGCTTAAAGACAGCGGGGCGGGGCTTATAGAGGGCAGGGCGCTCACTGTAATGCCAATGGGAAAAACCGTCGGAGTGGCAGTCGGAAATGCGTTTTTTGAGGCGGCCGCCGTCATCGTGGCTGCCGGCATCAGCCGCAGACCCATATGCGAGGGCGAGGCTGCATTCCTCGGCCGGGGTGTCAGCTATTGCGCGACCTGCGACGGGATGCTTTATAAGGGCAAAACCGTTGCAGTTATCGGCGAAGGCGAGGAGGCCGAAAACGATATGCGATTCCTGCGGGATATCGGCTGCGAGGTGCTCTCTTTCAGCGGGAAAGAGAAAATCGAGATATCCGGCGATATGCGCGCGGATACCCTGACTGTCAACGGAGCAGAGTATAAAACCGACTGCATCTTCATATTAAAGGAGACCCTGTCGGCGGAAAGCCTCGTACCGGGCGTTGAAACCGAGCGCGGCATAATAAAAGTATCGCGCAGCGGAGAAACTAACATAAAGGGCGTTTTCGCGGCAGGAGACTGCACCGGCGCGCCGTATCAGCTTGCAAAAGCGGTGGGAGAGGGCAACGTTGCCGCTCTCACGGCCTGCGAATATATAAATGGCTTAGAAAAGGAGAAATAATCATGTCAGTTATGCATCTTACAAAGGATAATTTTGATTCCATAACGTCTTCGGGACTTGTGCTCGTTGATTTCTGGGCAGAGTGGTGCGGCCCCTGCCGCATGCAGGCTCCGATCCTCGACCAGCTCGAGGAGGAGATAGGCAGCAAGGTAAAGGTCTGCAAGCTCAATGTTGACGATCACCCCGATATTGCCCGCCGCTTCGGAGTTTTCAGCATCCCCACGATAATCGCTTTCCGCGACGGAGAGCAGATAAACAAGGCCGTAGGCGTTCAGAGCCGCGAGCAGCTTATCACCATGATTGGCTGAGCGTGAGATATACTCAAAAAATTGGTTGCATTTTTTGTTGTACCCGTATATAATACGGGTACAATATTTTTAAGAATAGATACAGGAGGTAGCCATGTCTGACTATATACTTAGCTGCTGCTCCACTGCCGATTTGTCAAAGGAGCATTTTGACAGCCGCGATATCAAATACATCTGCTTTCACTACATTCTCAACGGTGAATCGTACCCCGACGATCTCGGCCAGAGCATACCGTTTGAGGAGTTTTACAAAATGATGGCCGAGGGCGCGGAGACCAAGACAAGCCAGGTCAACGTCGCAGAGTTTGTGGATTACTTTACCCCCTTCCTCGAAGCGGGCAAGGATATCCTGCATGTAACGCTCTCAAGCGGCATTTCCGGAGTTATCAACTCTGCGCAGACAGCGGCCGCTATGCTTTCAGAGACGTATCCCGACAGGAAGATATACATCGTTGACTCTCTCGGCGCTTCCTCCGGCTACGGTCTTATCATGGAGACTCTTGCCGATATGCGCGATGAGGGCAAGAGCATAGACGAGCTACACGAGTGGATCGAGGCAAATAAGCTGCGTATGCACCACTGGTTTTTCTCCACTGATCTTACATTCTATGTAAAGGGCGGCCGCATTTCCAAGGCCTCCGGCTTCTTCGGAACCATGCTCAGCATCTGCCCTCTGCTCAATATGGATAATTTAGGCAGACTCATCCCGAGAGAGAAGATCCGCACCAAGAAAAAGGTCATTCAGGAGATAGTCAAGCGCATGGAGGAGTGCGCCGATGACGGCCTTGACTATTCCGGCAAGTGCTTTATCTCCCAGTCCGGCTGTGTTGAGGACGCAGAGGCCGTTGCCGCGCTTATTGAGGAGCGCTTCCCCAAGCTTAACGGTAAGGTAGTTATAAACTATGTCGGAACGACTATCGGCAGCCATACGGGCCCGGGAACGGTCGCGCTGTTTTTCTGGGGCAAGGAGAGAGTCGATTAATCTTGACTTTCGCGAGCGTTTCGCATATAATACTTTTTCGTTAAAAGCAGTGATAAGCAGGAGTAGGCCAAGCGTGCTTTTCAGAGAGGGAACGGAGGGTGAAAGTTCCCATTGTGCGCCGCCGAAGGTCGGCTTTGAGCAGCCGCGCTGAATTTAAGTAAGCCGGACGGGAGCTCCCGTTACAGAGCCGAGAGTGTCACGCATTGCGCGTGGAATTCAGGTGGTACCGCGTAAGATAATTGCGCCCTGATGTTTTCATCAGGGCGCTTTTTCGTTGCTTTGTTGTAAGGAGGAAAAATAATGAGAGAACTACCGAAGGTGTATGACCCCGCTGCGGTGGAAAAGAAAATCTATGACATGTGGCAGAAGGGCGGATACTTCAAGGGTGTTATAGACCCCGATAAAAAGCCCTTTTCAATAGTAATGCCGCCCCCCAATGTAACGGGACAGCTCCACATGGGTCATGCCCTTGACTCAACGCTTCAGGATATACTCATCCGCTACAAGCGCATGCAGGGCTATGCCGCGCTGTGGCTGCCCGGCACCGACCACGCCGGAATAGCTACGCAGATAAAGGTCGAGGAAGAGCTGCGCAAAAGCGAGGGACTTACCCGCTATGACCTCGGACGCGAGAAATTTCTTGACAAGGTGTGGGACTGGAAGAATAAGTACGGCGACCGCATAGTCGAGCAGCAGAAGGTGCTCGGCGCATCGTGCGATTGGGACAGAAGCGCGTTTACAATGGACAAGACCCGCGCAAAATCCGTACGTGAGACTTTCTGCGAGCTGTATGAAAAGGGACTTATCTACAAGGGCAGCCGCATCATAAACTGGTGCCCCAAGTGCCGCACGGCACTGTCCGACGCTGAGGTTGAGTACAAGGACATGCCCGGTTCGTTCTGGCATATCAGATACCCCATCGAGGGCTCGGACGAGGAGTTTATAATCGCGACCACCCGTCCGGAGACCATGCTCGGTGACTCCGGCGTTGCCGTCCACCCCGACGATGAGCGCTATGCTCACCTTGTCGGAAAAAACGCCATTCTCCCGCTTGTCGGCAGGAAGCTGCCTATCGTCGCCGACGACTATGTCGAGCTCGGCTTCGGCACCGGCGCCGTTAAAATGACGCCCTGCCATGACCCCAACGACTATGAGGTCGGTCTGCGCCATGGCCTTGAGCAGATTCTCGTCATCGATGAGGACGCGAAGATCATAAACGGCGGCAAGTATGACGGCATGGATCGCTATGAGGCGAGAAAGGCTATCGTTGCCGACCTTGAAGAGCAGGGCTATCTTGTCAAGGTCGAGCCTTATAATCACAATGTCGGCTGCTGCTACCGCTGCGGCACCGTCGTCGAACCGCTCACAAGCCCTCAGTGGTTTGTAAAGATGAAGCCTCTTGCCGAGGCCGCTATCGAGGTCGTAAAGGACGGCAGAATAAAATTTGTCCCCGAGCGCTTTACGAGAACGTATATGAACTGGATGGAAAATGTGCATGACTGGTGCATCTCCCGCCAGCTCTGGTGGGGACACAGAATACCCGCCTGGTACTGTGACGACTGCGGAGAGATAACCGTATCGCGCGAGGACGCATGCGAATGCGCTCACTGCCACAGCAAGAATATCCATCAGGAGGAGGACGTTCTCGACACATGGTTTTCCTCGGCGCTGTGGCCGTTCAGCACGATGGGCTGGCCGGAAAAGACGCCGGAGCTTGACTACTGGTATCCGACCTCTGTCATGGTGACAGGCTACGATATAATTTTCTTCTGGGTCGCCAGAATGATATTTTCCGGCATGGAGCAGATGAAGGAAGAGCCCTTCCACACGGTGTTCATCCACGGACTTGTGCGCGACAGTCAGGGCAGGAAGATGTCAAAGAGCCTCGGCAACGGCATTGACCCGCTGGAGATGGCAGAGAAATACGGCGCCGACGCGCTGCGCTTTAACCTCATAACCGGCAACAGCCCCGGCAATGATATGCGCTTTTATGTTGAAAAGTGCGAGGCAATGCGCAATTTCTGCAACAAGATATGGAACGCATCGCGCTTTGTGATGATGAACCTGACGGTAGAGGATAACCGGCTGCCGGACAAGCTTGAGACAGAGGATAAGTGGATACTTTCAAAGCTCAATCAGGTCATCAGGGAAGTCTGCGATAATATGGACAGCTTTGAGCTTGGCGTTGCCGCTGGTAAGATCTATGACTTTATCTGGGACAGCTACTGCGACTGGTATATTGAGCTTACAAAGCCGCGCCTTAACGGCGATAACGAGGCAGAGCGCGAGAGCGCGCAGCGCGTCCTGCTATACGTCCTCACCGAGATACTCAAGCTTCTGCATTCGTTCATGCCGTTTATCACCGAGGAAATATGGCAGGCACTGCCTCATGAGGGCGAGGCGCTCATGATAGCCGAGTACCCGAAATTCAGGGACGAGCTTAGCTTCCCCGAGGATGAGACGAGCTTTGAGATGGTCATGGAGGCGATAAAAGCAGTTCGCGCCCGCAGAGCGGAGATGAACGTACCGCCGTCCAGAAAAAGCCGCCTTATCATCGTAACTGGCAAGCCCGACGCTTTCTCAAAGGGCGAGAAATTCATATGTAAGCTTGCGTATGCTTCCGAAATGCAGGTCACGGCGCAGCTTCCCGAGAATACCGACGGCATGGTCTCCGTTATCACGGACAACGCGAGAATGTTCATGCCCATGGCGGAGCTTGTTGACCTCGAGAAGGAGAGGGCGCGCATGGAAAAGGAGCTTGCCAACGCAAGGAAGCAGCTCGACGGCCAGAACGCAAAGCTTGCCAACGAAAACTTTGTTTCCCGCGCACCGGAGCATGTTGTGAACCTTGAGCGGGAGAAGAAAGCAAAGCTTGAGGCGCTTATTGAAAATCTTGAGGAAAGCCTCAAAAATCTCGGATAAGTTCGACGGGATTTAATAAAATCCGCAAATATAAACAAGTAAACTGGTGTTATGTACTTGACGGTGCATAACACCAGTTTTTTTGTTGGAGTGATACTAATGAAAATATCAACGGAATATTTGGATGGGAGGCTGACGGTTTATCTTGCCGGAGAGCTTGACCACCACGGAGCGCGGGAAACGGTAGAGACTATTTCCGAGGCAATAGACATAAAGCTTCCCCGGGATCTCGTTCTGGACATGACGCATCTCGGGTTCATGGACTCCTCGGGGATAGCCGTCATAGTGAGAACATACAGGAAGATACGCAATGCCGGAGGCAGAATGTACATTGAAAACCCGCAGCCACAGCCGCTCAAGGTGCTGGACGCTTCGGGGATCGACAGAATGATACCCATTGCCGCGAAAAGGGAGGTAACGACATGAAAGTGACAAACTACATAAAGCTTGAGTTCCCGAGCAACAGCTCAAACGAGAGCTTCGCGCGGGCGGCGGCAGCCGGATTTGCGGCCCAGCTCGACCCAACGCTGGACGAGCTTGGCGATATAAAAACCGCCGTCAGTGAGGCGGTGACAAACTGCATTGTCCACGCTTATCCCGACAGCATCGGAAAGATAGTGATGCGCCTGAGGATAATCGACGGCGATAAGCTTGAGATAACGATAAAGGATCGCGGGCGCGGAATTGAGGATCTTGAGCAGGCGATGCTGCCTATGTACACAACCGGCGGCGAGGATCGCAGCGGCATGGGCTTTACCATTATGGAGAGCTTTATGGACAAGCTCAAAGTGAAAAGCTCTGCCTCAAAGGGCACGACAGTCACTATGCTGCGGACGATAAAACAGCGAAAGAGCCTGCGATGACAGAGACCATGCTGGAGTGTCTCCGTCTTGCAAAGGCGGGGGATAAAGCGGCGGCTGAGCGCCTTGTTGAGGAAAATTCCGGCCTTATCTGGAGCGTCGCCCGGCGGTTCTTCGGGCGCGGGACGGAGCCTGATGACCTGTACCAGCTTGGGTGCATCGGCTTTTTGAAGGCTATCGAGGGCTTTGACTTAAACTTTGGCACACAGTTTTCAACATATGCCGTGCCCAAAATTTCTGGCGAAATACGCAGATTTCTGCGGGACGACGGGGCTATCAAGGTCAGCCGCAGCATAAAGGAGCAGGCGCAGCAGATAAGAGCTGTGCGCAACACCCTTGAGCAGCGCCTCGGCAGGGAGCCGCTGATATCCGAGATATCGGCGGAAACGGGGCTCACGGCCGAGGAGGTGGCGTTTGCCGAAGCAGCCACCGGGCCTGCCGAAAGCCTTCAGCGCGAGACGGGGGAGGATGGCTTTACTCTTGAGCACGTCCTCACCGATATCTACGGCGAGGAGCGCATGCTCGAGCATGTATCGCTCCGCTACGCCATCGAGCAGCTTCCGGAGAAAGAGCGCAAGACCTTGTACCTGCGGTATTTCCACGGCATGACGCAGGAGTCTGCGGCAAAGGTCTTGGGCGTGTCTCAGGTGCAGGTGTCAAGGCTTGAGCGCAGGGCGGTAGAAAGGCTCAGAGAAGTGCTAAGTGACTCTTGAATGATGTCAAGGTTCGTGTTAAAATAGCTTGCTATGAATACGGATTTTGAAAAAAGATACCTTGAAGCAAGAAAAAAAGTCATAGAGTCGGATTTTGGCGCGCTCAATCCCATGCAGAGAAAGGCTGTCATGGCGACGGAAGGCCCCCTGCTTATCTTAGCGGGCGCGGGCAGCGGCAAAACCACCGTGCTTATAAACAGGATCGCAAATCTCATGCGCTATGGCTCGGCCGGTGACAGCGTGGAAATACCGGAGAGCGCCTGCGAGGACGATGTAGCCGAAATGCTCAAAGGCGGCGACGACGCCCGCCGGATAGCGGCGTTTGAGCCGGTGCAGCCCTGGCGCATTCTCGCCATCACGTTTACCAATAAGGCGGCGGACGAGCTCAAGGCAAGGCTTGAGAGAATGCTCGGCGAGGCGGGGAGAGACGTATGGGCGTCTACTTTCCACTCGGCCTGTGTGCGCATTCTCCGCCGCGACGCCGAGAGGCTCGGCTTCCCAAAGAGCTTTACGATCTATGATACGTCGGACAGCATGAGCCTTGTAAAGCGAATACTCAAAGACTTCAATATTGACGATAAGCGATATCCGCCGCGTATGCTGCTCTCGGAGATAAGCCGCGCCAAGGACGCGAGTCTGTCGGCAGGTGAATACTACGCGCGCGCACAGGCATCGGGAGATTCCCGCCGCATAAAGATAGCGGAGATCTATGCCGAATACTCCAAACGCGCCGCTGCCGCCGGAGCAATGGACTTTGACGATCTTATTTATTATACCGTCAAGCTGCTCGATGAGCACGACGATGTGTGCGAGTATTGGCAGAAGCGGTTTAAATATGTGCTCATCGACGAATATCAGGACACCAACAGGCTCCAGTATCTTCTCGCTTCAAAGCTTGCGGGAGGCTGGGGCAACATCTGCGTTGTCGGCGACGACGACCAGAGCATATATAAATTCCGCGGTGCAACGATAGAGAACATACTCTCCTTCGAGGATGAGTATAAAAACTGCCGGGTTATCCGCCTTGAACAGAACTACCGCAGCACCTCGTGCATACTTGACGCGGCAAACGCCGTAATACGAAACAATACCGGGCGCAAGGGCAAGGAGCTCTGGACAAACGGCGACAGGGGAGAGCCTATTGAGCTTTATGTTGCCGATAACGAGCATGACGAGGCGCGCCAGGTCGCGTCGCAGATAATGACCCAGTACGGCAGAGGCGGTTCATGGGGCGATAATGCCGTTTTATACCGTATGAACGCCCAGTCGCACCAGCTTGAGCAGGCGTTCAAGCGCAACGGCATACCTTATCGCGTTTTTGGCGGAACGGGCTTCTTTGATAGGGCCGAGGTAAAGGACATGCTGGCGTACCTGTGCGTTATCGCATCTCCGAGCGACGATCTGCGCCTTGAGCGAATAATAAACAACCCGCCGAGGGGCATAGGAGCAAAGAGCATTGAAGCAGCGTCGGCTATCGCGGCGGAAAAGGACTGCTCGCTGTTTGATGTCATAAGCAAGGCAGACCTTTATCCTGAGCTTGGCCGAGCTTCGATGAGACTGCTTTTGTTCGTGAGCATGATAAACGAGCTGAGAGCGCAGGCAGCCGAGCTTGCCCCCGACCTGCTTTACGATCTCGTGCTCGAAAAGACAGGCTACCTCAAAATGCTGGAGGATAAGAACACCGTTGAGGACTCGGCCCGCGCCGAGAACGTAAAGGAGCTAAAAACCAGCATCGCAAATTATAAGAGCGAGAGCGATAACCCGACGCTTGAAGGATATCTCGCCGACGTTGCGCTGTACACGGACATGGACAACTATGACAAGGATTCCGACTGCGTGGTCATGATGACCATACATTCGGCAAAGGGTCTTGAATTTCCGAATGTGTTCATGGTCGGCTGCGAGGAGGGCATATTCCCCGGCATGAGAGCCATAGGCGAGCCGGACGAGATGGAGGAGGAGCGCAGGCTGTGCTATGTCGCAATGACGCGCGCAAAGAAAAAGCTGTATGTCTCCTGCGCAAAGCAGCGAATGCTGTTCGGCAAGACAACGGCAAACCGCGTCTCCCGCTTCGTTGACGAGATACCCGATGATCTCATCGATAAGCGCGGCATACCAACAGGCTACGGCTACTCCGAAAAAAGCCGCATTCAGAAGGAGTTTGCATACAGCAGGCCGGTATATAAGCCAAAGCCTGCCGCCGCGCCCGCTGCTCCGAGACCGAAAGCTGCCGCACCCGAGTTTAAGGTCGGGGACAGAGTGCTGCACAAGGCATTCGGCGAGGGAAGCCTCAGAAAAATGACCCCGATGGGGAACGATTACCTTATAGAAATAGAATTTGACAGCGGCAATGTTAAGAAGCTCATGCTTCGTGCCGCAGCATTACATATGGTGAAGATATAAGCTATGAAAGATAATAAAGCATTGATCGGAAGGTCTGCCCTTATAGCGACAACGCTTATCTGGGGCACGTCATTTGTCGTTTTCAAATCCGCGCTGGAGGATATAACGCCTCTGTGGGTTCTGGCAATTCGCTTCGGCGGCGCAGCGCTGATAATGCTCTTGGCGGCTATTCCCAAGCTCAAGGAGCTTGACAAAAATTATATAAAAGGCGGCGCAATTATGGGGCTGTGCCTTGCTGCTGCATATACCCTGCAAACCTACGGCCTTGTCTACACAACGCCGGGCAAAAACGCCTTTTTGACCGCAACTTATTGTATACTTGTGCCGTTTCTGTGCTGGCTGCTGTTCAAGAAAAAGCCGGATAGGTATAATGTCAGCGCGGCGGTTATATGCCTTGTGGGCATGGGCTTTGTGTGCTTAAACGATGACCTGAGCGTAAACCTCGGCGATATGCTGACGGTAAGCTGCGGCCTGTTCTTCGGCCTGCATATTATAGCCACGTCGCATTATGTTGAGTGCAGGAACGTACTGCTGCTAACGATGCTGCAATTTGCTGTCGCGGGGGCGCTGTGCCTTGTGTTTGCAATGCTGTTTGAGCCGCGACCGGCGAATATTCCGGGAAGCTCATGGGTTAGCATAGCTTATCTCACGGTCGTATGCACCGGGGTATGTTTTTTCCTGCAAACCGTCGGGCAGAAGTATACTCCGCCCTCAGCGGTGGCGGTAATAATGACGCTCGAATCGGTTTTCGGAACCGCGCTTTCGATAATCATGGGTCAGGAGAATATCACTGTGAAGATAGCATTCGGATTCTGCCTCATATTCGTTGCGATCTTCATATCCGAGACAAAGCTTGAATTTTTGAGAAAAAAATAGGATTTTGGCGAAGCTTCGGCTTCGCCTTAGCCGTTTTGATGCCAAAACGATGTATGCTAAAACATGAGGTGAAGAGACGTGATAAAAATACTTGTCGTTGAGGACGAAAAGCCCATATCCGACCTTATAAAGCTCAGCCTCGGCAAAGCGGGGTATAGCTGCCGCTGCGCATACGACGGCATGGAGGCGGCGGATATGATCGACGCGGACACATACGACCTGATACTGCTTGATATAATGCTCCCGAATGTGGACGGCTTTGAGCTTATGGAGTACATACGCCCGCTTGGCATCCCGGTGATATTCCTTACGGCGAAAAACGCGGTCGCCGACAGGGTAAAGGGACTGCGCATGGGCGCCGAGGACTATATAGTAAAGCCCTTTGAGATACTCGAGCTGCTCGCAAGGGTCGATGTTGTGCTGCGCCGGTATAATAAAACAGCGACCGTTATCGAGATAGGCGGGCTTGTCATAGACACGCAGTCGATGATAGTGCGCCGCGACGGGGAGGAGATAGCTCTCACGCGCAAGGAATATGAGCTGCTGCTCCTGTTTGCGCGCAATCCCAATACAGCGCTTTACAGGGAAACGATATACGAGCGCGTATGGGCCGGGGACTATAACTACGGCACAAAGACCGTAGACCTTCATGTCCAGCGCCTGCGCAAGAAGGTCGGCTGGAACGACAGGCTGCAGGCGGTCAGCAAGGTAGGCTACAGACTGGAGATATAGTGTGAAAATTCACACTATATCATGATTTGAAAAAGCGTGCCGTTCGCCGCAAAAGCGGCAACCACAGCACATGCTAACAATCTCCATTCTGCCGCAGCGGAGATTTCAATTTTTGACTATGTTGTTGGCTTTGCGGCAGACTGGAGATTTAGTGTGAAAATTCACACTGATCCATAATTAAAAGCAGAATGGAGATTGATATGCGGTTTCGCGTAAAAATCACAATATGCATGATATGGCTGTTGTCGCTGGCATTTGGCATCGGCGGCAGCCTGCTCATATCCACATCCTTTAATAATTCCATCGCCAGGGAGAAGGAGTCGGCGCTCAGCTCGTTTCAGCATGTTATCGGCACATTGCAGCTTGTAAACGACTTTAGCAGCCTGCCGGATAACTCCGACATTCTGAACGTGATAGAGCAGATGGAAGCCAAAGGGATGAATGACTATTCTGCGATAAGCCTTTCCGAATACGATGGCGGGACACTGTATTCAAAAGGCAATGAGGAGATCGCTCAGCTCGGCGACGCCAAGGACAACAGCCTTACGCTCGTGACTGATTCCTCCGGCAACAGGCATTTTAAGGTTGCCGGAACTATAGAGGGAGAACCGAACCTTCGCCTCGTTATAAGCTACAGTATTCAGGATATTTACACCTCCCGCGATGAGCAGTATTCCGTTTATGTAAAGGTGTTTTTAATGACCGTCGCTATTGGCGCAGCATTGTCGTACCTGCTGTCATATCTGCTGACAAGGCCGCTCGGCAGGCTTTCCGCAGCCACAAAGAAAATCGCCGACGGCGACCTGACGTACAGAAGCCGTGTGCGCACAAACGATGAGTTCGGCGCGCTGTCGGAAAACTTTGACGCGATGGCGCAGAAGCTTGAGGAGAACATCACGGAGCTGAGAGACTCAATGCGCCGGCAGGAGGAGTTCATGGGCAGCTTCGCCCACGAGATGAAAACCCCCATGACCTCCATAATCGGATACGCCGACCTGCTGCGCAGCCAGACTCTCAGCCCGACCGAGCAGATAAATGCCGCAAACTACATTTTCTCGGAGGGTAAGCGTTTGGAGAGCCTTTCATTCAAGCTGCTGGATATAATCGTCCTGCGCAAAAGCAAGCTTGAAATGAAGCCCGTGTCTCCGGCGAGGATCATTTCCTCAACGGCGGAATACTTAAAGCCCATATATGACGCGGCGGGTATAACGCTCCAATATAAATGTCAGGCGGGGGAGTGCCTTATGGACGCAGACCTCATAAAATCCCTGCTTGTGAATCTTTTGGACAATGCGAGAAAAGCGCTCGACGGCGGCGGAAATATATATATCATGTCAAGAATGCTTGACGATGGCTGCGAGATGCGCATCCTCGACAATGGCCCGGGCATACCGCCGGAGGCGCTGACGCATCTGACGGAGGCGTTCTACCGGGTGGATAAATCCCGCTCGCGTGCGCAGGGCGGCGTCGGGCTCGGCCTTTCGCTGTGTAACGATATAGCAAAGCTCCACGGCGGCTGTCTGCAGTTCCAAAGCCGTGTCGGAAACGGAACGCAGGTGACGGTGGAGCTGCACGGAGGCAGATATGAAGAAATATAAAAAGCTGCTTATAACGCTGCTGCTCACGCTTGCGGTAGTGGGTATCGGAATAGGGCTGCCCGCGGCGGTGTCCGGCTATAAGGATAAAACGCTTGATAATTCCGGCGAAACGCTGGACAGTCTCGGCATAAGCCTCGAGACACCGCGCGAGCTTGAAAGCGTGTCCCTTGTACGAAAGTATTCCATGATAGCAGCGGGCTCGGCTTATTTTTCAAGAGCAGAGAGCGAGGGCGTGTCCGAAGATAGAATCCAGAAGCTGAGTCTTGATTATCTTGACGATTTCTACAAGCTTGGTATGCAGGCGCCGAGATCCGGTGACGATGTCATTGATAAGTACAGTGACATTACTCCCGTGCTTGTTACAAGCATCTATGACAGCAAAGAGAGCTTTTACGCGTGGCAGGTAGTTGCGAGCGATGAGTATGGGGATCTTGTGATGTGGATCGACGATGAAACCGAAGTGATTTTGGCTCTTAACTATTCCGAAATAGCAGATCAGAATATTTCAGAAAGCACAGCCGGAGATACGGAGATCAATATTCATCAAATCCTGAACTTTTTCTGCGAACGCTTTGGCGCGACCCTGGTCGAAGCAACGGAAAATCCGTACGACACCGAAGTGAGCTGGTATGTGACGCTGACCTTCGGCAGCGAGTATGATTACACAAGATTGCCGGTGCATTTTTACCCCGGAGCGTATTACTCATTTAATTTCGATTCGATCGATGGAATGGTAAGCTAAACAAATAAAAACAGCCGTTCTTATGAAACGGCTGTTTTTACATTAATTATACATTATGCCTCTGCGACGTCGGTTTCGGATTTCTTCGCAAGCTTTTTCTGGAGCCAATCCTTGCCGTTTACATAGCGCTCGACTATGAAGGAGGCGACGTAGTCGCCTGCGGCGTTGACCATGGTCGCGGGAGGATCGACCAGATTACCCAGCGCAAGAGCGATCGGGAAGGCTATCGCAAGCTGGTCGGGGAAGAAGATGGTGCAGAGCACGAGCTCACCCGTACCGCCGCCGCCGGGAATACCGCTCATTGCGACGGAGGAGAACACCGCGACGATGATCGCGAGTATCGCCTGACTTGTGCCGAAGTCCTGACCGAATATGCCGAACAGGAATGCGACCTTGATGATGGCGCTCATTGCCGAGCCGTCCATGTGCATGGTCGCGCCCATGGGGAGAACGATGTTTGTAACTTCCTTTGAAATTCCGGTCTCCTCAGCAACTTCCATGTTGGTGGGGATGGTCGCAACGGAGGAGCAGGTGCCGAAGGATACTGCGGCGGGCTTAAACAGGTGCTTCCACATGACCTTCGCGCCGCCCTTGCCGCCGCCGAAGCGGGCGTAGATGGGGAAGAAGATGAACATATAGGCAAAGCACAGTACATAGTAGATGATAAGAGTGCGGCTGTAGTCGCCGATAAGGTCGGGGCCGTAGGTCGCGACGAGGTAGGCGAAGAAGCCGAAGAAACCGATAGGCGCATAGTAGGTGATGAGCTTGATGACCTTCATGATGCAGTTGGTGAGGTCGTCAAGGATCTTTGCGGTGAGGGTCTCCTTGCCGCCTGCCATCTGGATGCCGAAGCCGAATAAAACTGCC
Organism: Clostridiales bacterium; assembly: GCA_004557075.1. Taxonomy (GTDB): domain Bacteria; phylum Bacillota; class Clostridia; order Oscillospirales; family Oscillospiraceae; genus F23-B02. The sequence continues at coordinate 10,511 of SFEX01000015.1, read as the reverse complement.
GCCACGATCAGGGGAAGTATGGCTCTGCGGCTCCAAAGCTCAATAAAGTCGGGCTTGGTGAAGAAGTTTATTATCATATCCGCCACGCCGAGCGTCGCGCTGACCTCGCCCTCGGTCACTTCGTAGGTGCCGGAGGTGATGGGGATGATGCGCACTATTATGTACATGATAACAGCGGCGATCGCGGCAGTCACGAGGAAGGTGGCAACGGTAACGCCCATGACCTTGCCGGCTCTTTTAGCGCTTGACATATTCGCAATAGCCGAAGCAATGGAGCAGAATACCATGGGTACGACAACGCAGAACATGAGGTTTATAAACACCGTTCCGAGCGGCTCAAGGACGGTAGCGCCCTTGGAGATAACTTCGCCCGAGGCGTCCTTAACAACGGGGCTGACAGCGCCTACGATACAGCCGCCTATAATACCCAGCAGCATGAAGATTATAAATCCGTAGGTCTTGAAGAAAGATTTTTTTGCCATATTCAAACTCCTTATACATGATTTTATATAAGATTGTGTTAGTATTATATTCTGAAATAATTGCCATGTAAATTGGGTATAGTGCTTGAAACATTGCAAAAAGTGCTGTATACTTTGAGCATAAAACAGAATGGAGACAGAAAAATGACGGAACGGTACAAATACAGTCGGGAGGGCTACCTGAACGAAAACTTCCGGATGTTTCATCTTAGGGACACGGCAGGGCAGGAGCTGGACTTTCATTTCCACGAATTTGACAAGATAGTCATTCTGCTGTCGGGCAAGGTAGACTATACCGTTGAGGGCGCCACATATAAGCTTGAGCCCTGGGACATACTTCTTGTGCGCCATCATATGATACACAGAGCACTCATCGACAGAAGCGTACCGTATGAGCGTATCATTATATATATTGATACGGCATATGTTGAGCGCTTTGCGCCCGAGGGCGGGCTGATGGAATGCTTTTCCGAGGCCGAGAGGCGAAGGTTCTGCCTGATGCGTCCGGAGGAGAGCGAGAGAGCCGCGCTGGACGATACGCTAAAGCGCCTTGAGACTGTGATGAACGATACCGCCTTCGGCGCGGAGCTTATGCGTGGAACTCAGCTTGTGCAATTAATGGTGCTTTTAAACCGCATAATGCTCAAGGACGACAGCCGCGATAATACGGCCGTGGAGTATAACGAAAAGATAGCCGGTGCGCTGTCGTATATAAATGAGAACCTGACAAAGGAGCTTAATATAGACGAGCTTGCCGCAATGAGCTATATGAGCCGGTATCATTTCATGCGCCTTTTCAAATCGCAGACCGGCTGCACCGTGCATAACTACATCCGCCAGAAGCGGCTCGTGCTTGCGGCGCGGCTGATACGGGAGGGGATGGGCGCTGCAAGCGCGGCGGCCGAGTGCGGCTTTTCCGATTACTCGGCTTTCCACAGAGCCTTTTCCGATACCTTCGGTGTAAGCCCGGGCAAGCTGAAAAAGCATCAATAATATTATGTAAACCGCGAAGCAATGCTTCGCGGCTTAACACGCTTTATCCCTGAGCGGCTGCGTATTTCTGCTTGACCTGCTGGATCTGCTGCTGCTGAGCCTCCTGGCTGGTGTACCAGCCGTGGCCGGACATCTCCTTGTAGATCTTGTCCTGATTGCACAGACTGTCGTTGAGCGCGGTGCTGAATGCCTGATGCACATTTGCGGTGCTCGACTCTATCGTGCCGTGCATGAAGAGATCGCACACGCCCTTAGTGGTGAGAAGCAGATTTTCCATAATATCTCTGTCGTTCATAGTGCGTCCTCCTTAAACAAGACCGTAAAACTGAGTAAACAGCTTCTGATTGCTGTTTACAAGCTGCTGTACCTGCTGCTTGAGAGTGGGGTCTGTAAGCTGGTTGATAGCCTGATTGCACTGGGTCATCAGAAATTGAGTGTGACCGAGTGCGTCTTCGATATAGAGCAGTTCTTTTGGCGTCATGTTTTTTCCCTCCGATAATATTAAGCTTAAAGCTCAATACTATTATCTGCAGATGCGCCGTTCTTATTCATAAGCACATTTTCATTATAATGTGCACTTGCGATGAGTATTGCTATGTGCTAAAATTTAAAAAGATTTTTTGTAAGGACCAGATATATAATGAAAGAAAAACTACCCAAGCTGCCGAGAATGGCAGCAATACATGATTTATCCGGACTTGGTAAATGCTCCCTGACCGTTGCGCTGCCGATAGTATCGGCAACAGGCGTTGAATGCTGCTGCATTCCGACGGCTCTGCTGTCCACGCATACTGGCGGCTTCACGGGCTGGACATTCACTGATTTGAGCGGCGATATAGTCCCCATTGCCGAGCATTGGCATGAGCTCGGCGTCGGCTTTGACGCCATTTACTCAGGCTATCTTGCGTCCGAGGCGCAGGGAGAGCTTCTGACGCGTGCTATAGACCTTTTGCGCGGGGACAATACTCTTGTCATAGTCGACCCCGCTATGGCCGATAACGGAAAGTATTATGCCAACCTCGGGGACGGCATGGCGGCCTGCTTCCGCAAGCTCATAAAGAAGTCGGACATAATAACCCCCAATGTGACGGAAGCCTGCTTCCTGACGGGCAGCGAGTATAGACCGGGGTCCCACAGCATGGAGTTTATAACAGAGCTTATTGACAAGCTCTCGGAGTTAGGGCCGAAGTTCGTTGCCGTCACGGGAGTGAGCCTTGAGCAGGGGAGAGTCGGCATAGTGGCGCGCGATAACAGAAGCGGCAAGCTCAGCGCCGTTATGAACAAAGCCCTTGACGGGACATTCCACGGCTCCGGCGATGTCTTCGCCTCGGCCTTTGCCGCACTGCTGACAAGAGGCGCAAGCCTCGACGATGCGCTGAGATATGCCGAGGATTTCGTCACGGCGGCAATCGAGCGAACAGCGCTGCACGGCACACCGCGCCATTACGGGCTTGACTTCGAGGGAGCGCTTGGCGAGTATGTTAGAAAAATCGAGGAATTATTTGTTGAAGGTGTATAGTTTTGGGGCGTATACATTGTAGTATCTATACATTTTTTCGGAAATATGTTTGAAAAGCGCAGAACGTTCCAGTAAAAAACAGTAAAAATGCATTGACATAAACTTGACAGTTATATACTGAATATAGTATAATCAAAACAATTATGGGGGTAGTATGGCTTTTTTAAAACAGCTCCCAAAATAATCAGTGAGCAAAAATTTTTAAATAAGCGGAAGGGGTTGCAAATGAAAGACCTAAAACATCTTATCTACTTTGAAAACCTGCTTCAGGACGCGCAGAATGAGCTCGTCACTAAGGCAGTGGAGAACGGGGATAAGGCACTTGGATACAACTGCTATTACATACCCGAAGTTCTCCTGAATCTTGAAGGCTGCTTCTCTTCAAGACTCCGTGCACCTAACTGCACATCCACCGACATAGCAAACTACTACATGACCAACAGAACCTGTCCCTATGCCCGCTCCATTCTTGAGCGCGCGATCGAGGGCGGCTACAACTATCTGAGCTGCCTGTTCGGCGCTGAGAGCTGCGCTACCATCGAGCGTCTGGAGGAGCACTTCTTCGTGATCAATCCCGTTAAGCACGATGGCTTCTTCGTAACGCAGATCGATCCCCCGATGAAGGGCGACCAGACAAACCTTGATTACTACAAGGCAGAGCTTGAGCTCAAGGTCGTTGGCCCGATGAGAGACCGTCTGGGCATCGACACCTCCGATGCGGCAATGCGCAAGGCTATCGAGCTGCATAACGAGATCAGCCGCATCATCACCGAGATCGGCAATATGCGCAAGCTGGACAATCCTCCCATCACCGGCTATGAGTTCCACGTCATTAACCTTGTAACTCAGGTATGCCCGCAGAGGCTCATTCTCCCGTACCTGCAGGAGACTCTGGAAGAGCTCAGGACCCGCAAGCCCGAGGAGAAGTTCCCGTTCCGCTCCCGCGTAGTGCTTATGGGCTCAGAGGTCGACGATCCGGAGTTTACAAAGCTCATCGAGATGTGCGGCGCAATGGTTGTTGCCGACCGTTACTGCTTCGGCTCCATCCCCGGCCGCGAGGAGATCGAGATCCTCGACGGCGAGAGCGCATTCGACGCTATCTGCCGCCACTACCTGCACTGGAACCAGTGCGCACGCTTCATGGACGGCATGAAGATCGACCAGCGTCACGAAGTGGTAAAGCAGCTTGTTGAAGATTACAAGGCCGACGGCATCATCGTTGAGAATATGAAGTTCTGCGAGTTCTGGAGCTATGAAAAGGTTCTTGCAAACCATATTTTCACCAACGAGTATCATATCCCCTGCTGCACCATCGAGAAGGAATACGCTCTCGGCGCAATGGGTCAGCTCCGCACCCGTTTCCAGGCATTCATCGAGTCTCTGGAAATCAAGTCCATTCAGGGAGGTAACTAATAATGTTTGATAAAGCTATAGCGGCAATTGATAAAAAGCTTCAGCGCTTTGATCCTATATGGATGGCAGAGAACGGCAAGGGCGGTCAGAGAACGCGTTATTACGACAAGACAGGCGTTGCCAAGTACCGTGAGTGGCGCGGTGTCAGAGACACTATGGTAGACTATGTTGCATGGCTGAAAAACCTTGCATCCATGGCTCGCATGGTCGCCTCCGCTCCGATCCCCTGCCTCAAGGGCTTCTGGGAGTACCGCTGGATGGGCTCCTACCTCGGCACCTTCATGTTCATTGACCGCCTGTTTGAGGGCTACCGCGGCTACGAGCTGAAGATAGCTCACCTGAACATGCACGCTATCGTTCACAGCCTGACCCGCAAGATCGCTCTGATCCTCTCGAACGACAGACGTCTCGGCGGCGGCCCCCTGACCGATGTCATGGTTCCGATGGATGAGGTTCTGCCTCCTCTGTTCATGACCGGCTTCAAAGAGCTCGTTGCAATTCCTCTGCAGCTTCTGCCTGAGTTCATCGTCTGCGATATCGACCAGCATAATAACCCCTACTATATCGACGTTGCCGAGTCCTTCGGTCTGCCCGCTGACGTCTGCTCCCGCTGCGCGGCTGAGACCGGCGTTGCCATGGACGACGCATTCCCCCTCATCGGTAAGGCGATGGTCTCCACCAACATGCCCTGCAACGCATCTGAGGCAACTTCCATGTTCCAGCGCCGCCGCATCGGTATGCCTGACTTCCCCGCGACTCTGGCCATGATGCACAACGAGCCGGGCGGCAACAAGTTCTCCACCCAGGTTCTTAAGGACTGCATCGCCTTCATCGAGAAGGAATACGGAGTCAAGTACGATTGGGATAACCTCTTCAAGCACGCTGCTCTCATGAACGAGCAGAACAGGATCGAGCTTGAGAAGTGGGATATCATGAAGACCCCGTACAGCTCCCTCGTAGGTATTGCCGAGACCCTGTACCGCCTGTACCAGTGGGCGGCTGCAAACGGCCAGGAGAAGTACTTCAACAAGGTCGACCGCAAGGTCATCAAGATCATGCGCAAGTCCTATTCCGAGAAGTACATACCGTTCCCCGGAAAGACCCGCCACCGCGCGTTCCTGTGGGGACCCTCCGCTGTTTACTACACTGATTTCCCGACCTGGACTCAGAACTGCTGGGGCATCAATATCGTTCTGAACATGGACTCCACCATGGGTCATAACATGATAAACACCAGCGATCCCGAGCTGGCGATTGAGGATCTTGCAAAGTTCACCGAGAAGGCTGTTATGCGTCACCACGCCGTCGGCGGCTGGGACAACTTCAACGCCGTCTGGGAGTGGGCAAAGAACTTCAACTGCGACATGGTTCTGTATAACGACAACATCGCCTGCAAGGGCACGCTCGGCGTACATGCTGTCATGGAAGAGCAGGCCAGAGACCTCGGTTTCCACTTCATCTTCGTTGAGCACGACCTTCAGGACAGCCGTACTGTTTCCCGTCAGGCCATGCGTAACTGCATAAACGGCTATATGTCCGTCGTTCTGGGCGAGGAGCCTCTTGATCCCACGATCGTTGAGTTTGACGACAGCGACGCATATTGATAGGAGGATAATATAATGAAAACTGTTGCTAAGATCGGCGGCAAGGTAGCACTGACTGCGCTTATTGCGTTCGTAGGCACCTTTACCCTCTACATCACCAACGGCGAGAACAAGCTCATATACTACGTCATTCGTCCGTTGCTCAATAAGCACTACGACAATCAGGTCCGTGACCGCAGAATTGTCTGATAAGCGAAACTAAGCAGAAAGGTAATTCCAACTAATGGGATTACCTTTCTGGCGTAAAGAAACTGACTATACAGTAATCAAAAACTGTATAATCGACATTGTTTTCCCCAGAATTTTACCTGTATTTTTATAATAATTACAAGCACAATCACTTGCAAATCCAAGGAAGTTGTGTTAAACTGTTATCAAAATGCGGAAGGTATGTACGCATAGTAAAGGGGGACGAATTATTTGGAAAGTAAAGCGAAAATAATTGCAGTCGCCGGTAAGGGCGGTGTCGGCAAGACGTCGATCTCCGCATCAATAGTAAGACTCCTTGTGGAGAGATATCCGGACAAGAAGATTCTGGCGATTGATGCTGACCCTGCTGTCGGCCTGTCAGTTGCTTTAGGCGTTGATGTTAAGCTCACGCTTGACGATATACGCATGAGCATTGTTGACAGCGTCGAAAACGGCGAGACAAGAGAAGCTCTGGAGCTGCTCAGCGAAGCGCGCTTTAAGATTTTTGATGCACTGGTCGAGATGCCTGGTTTTGCCTTCCTCGGAATCGGCAGACCCGAAAGCTCAGGCTGCTATTGCAAGGTAAATTCCTACCTGAAGGAAGTAATAGGCATTCTGGCGAACAGCTTCGACTATGTTGTTATTGACGGTGAAGCCGGTATAGAGCAGATTCAGCGCCGTGTTATGGATAAGGTCACCCATCTGCTTCTTGTCACTGACCAGAGCAAGAAGGGCTGCCAGGTAATATCCACCATCAAGGGCGTTGCGGACGACCTTATCGTCTATGATAAGATCGGCGCTATCGTCAACCGCATGACAAACCCCGAGCTCGCGGAGCTCATCACAGTGCCCGGTGTTGACATCGTGGCATTCATTCCTGCGGACAATGCTTTTGCTGCAAATGATATTAAAGGCAAGAGCGTGCTCAATCTGCCCGAGGATTCTCTTATGCTCAACGGAGTAAAGGAAGCACTCCAAAAAATAGAAATTCTTTGAAGAAGAGGTGTAACATTTGAAAGATCTTAAGCATCTGATCTACTTCGAAAGCCTTCTCGAGAATGCCGACAATGAGCTGGTAAAACAGGCTCAGGCTGAGGGAGATATCTGCCTCGGCTATACCTGCTACCATGTTCCTGAGGTTCTTCTCAACTTAGGCAACTGTTTCTCCGTGCGTCTGCGCGCACCGAAGACAGGCTCCATCGATATCGCTACCTACTACATGTCAAACTACACCTGTGAGTTTGCACGTGCACTGCTGGAACGCGCTATTGAGGGAGGCTACCAGTTCCTCGACGCCATGATCGGCGTTGACGCATGCTCCATGATGAACCGTGCAATGGAGCACTTCGATATCCTCAAGGTCAACGACAAGGAAAAGTTCTTTGTCACCCATATGGATATCCCCTACAAAGTAGTCGATTACACTATTGATGCGTATGAGACCCAGATGCAGCTCCATATCCTTGATAACCTCAAGGAGACCTTTGGCGTTGATGTTTCCGATAAGGCTATCCGCAAGGCAGTCAAGGAGCACAACGAGGTCTGCAAGATCATCACCGAGATCGGCGATATGCGCAAGGCTGATAACCCCGTTATCACCGGCTACGAGTTCCATGTCATCACCCTCGTAAGCTTTGTTTGCCCCAAGAGACTCATCCTCCCGTACCTGAAGGAAACTCTCAAGGAGCTCAAGAGCCGCAAGCCCGATCCAAAGCCCTGGTTCCGTGCAAGAGTTGCAATCGTCGGCTCTGAGATCGACGATCCCAACCTGACCAAGCTCATCGAGGGCACCGGCGCATTTGTATGCTCCGACCGTTACTGCTTCGGCTCCACTCCGGGCCGCGAGATCATTGAGCTCAACGACGACGAGCCCGCACTCCGTCAGATCTGCAAGCACATTATGGATCACTCCGAGTGTGCACGTTACATAGCAGACGAGAAGGTCATGCAGCGTCGTGAGACCGCTGACCGCCTCGCAAAGGAATACAAGGCCGACGGTATCGTATACGAGCAGATGAAGTACTGCGACTACTGGGGCTTCGAGCGTGCGCTCGTCAGCCACGTTATGGCAGAGGAATACGGCTGGCCCGTACTGTCCATCGACAGACTGTACAACAACGGTAACTCCGGTCAGCTTCGTACCCGTTTCCAGGCCTTCGTTGAATCTCTGGAAATCAAGCGCATTCATAAAGAGGAGGGTAATAAGTAATGGCTAAGACTCCTAAGTATCCGAATCCTGCCTTTTTCAAGGCAAAGGACAATATCGACTGGAAAAAGCAGTGGGAAAACCTCAAGGTTTGCGGCGGTATTTTCTTTGAGATGCTCAAAGAGACCGATTGGCAGGCATTTGCTGACGGCTGGAAGACCACTCTGAAGAGAGACGTAGAGCGTGTAAAGGAAGAGTACAATTCTTTCATGGCTCATGACCAGCAGGGTAAGCTCGATGCAATTCTCCACGGCGAGAAGCATCTCGGCCGCCTCTATGCAAAGGGCGCAATGGCAACCGTACGTCGTGAGTGGCGTGGTATTAAGGACACCGCATATGACTTCTATGAGTGGGCTCGTCTGTGGGGCATGCTCCTTATGACCTTCTCCAAGGATCTCGTTCCCGCACTGAACACTGTTCTGCACTATCGCTGGATGGTATCCTACTTCTGCTGCCATGCATTCATGGATAAGAACATCATGGGTCTGCGCGGCCGCGCACTGAAGATGGCGCACCTTCTTACCTACGATATATTCCGCTATGTTGCTGAGAACCTCGTTCTTCTGTCCAAGGCTGACCGCAAGAACGGCAACAGCACCGAGCTGAACAACATGATGATCACCTTCGACGAGATGACCATGGGTCAGCTCTTCGCAGGCTTCCCTGATCTGTGCGCGATTCCTCATCAGCTTCTCCCCATGTTCCTGGTATCCGAGATCGACCAGCTCACCTGCATTCCTTACATCGATGCAGTTGAGTCCTTCGGCCTCCCCTCCGATACCTGCCCCGTTCCTTCGTCCGAGTGCGGCGCACTGGTCATCGACGCTCTGCCTGACATGGGCAAGGGCTTCATCTCCAGCTCCATGCCTTGCGACGGCTCCACCATGGCATCCTCTTACTTTGCACGTCGCTTCCCCGACATCCCTGTATTCCACCTCTGCTTCCCCGTGCGTTACTATGACGAGTCTGTACTTCAGAGCGCAGCCGAGGATATCAAGGCCTGCATAAAGTTTGTTGAGGATAAGACCGGCGCAAAGTGGAATTGGGACGCATACTTTACCGCAATCAAGCGCTTCAACCGTGAGACTGCATATGAGCTCGAGAAGTGGGAAATCAACAAGACTGCATATCCGCAGCTCCTCGGACCTTCATACGAGCTGTTCCGTAAGTGGAACTACGAGATGGACGGCGGCCTTGATCCTCGTGTACCTGCTACCATGGAAAAGGTCAGCAAGCTTCTGAAGGAAGCATATGAGGATCGCGACGAACCATGGCCCGGCAAGATGAAGTACCGTGCAATCGTCTGGTCCTGCCCTGCACACTACTATGCAAACTTCTCCAACTGGGCTGCAAACTGCTGGGGCATCAACGTCCTGGTCGAGATGGAGTCCCTGAACTTCACCAAGCCTCTTGAGACTGAGGACAAGGAAGAAGCTCTCCGCGACCTGGCCCGTCTGTACGAGCGTATGGTTATGCGCCGTCACACCAACGGCGGTTACCAGAACGTCGTTACCGAGCTGTGGAAGCAGTGCGAGGATTGGAACGCAAAGCTCATCCTTATGTATCAGAACGTTGCCTGCAAGAACATGGCTACCGTTCAGGGTATTCTGGATGACCAGGGCCGTGAGCGCGGCTACGATCTCATCTGGATCGAGCATGACCTTATGGACCCGAGAACCGTTTCCCGCCGCACCATGCGCGACAAGGTCAACGAGTACATGCGCACAGTTATGGGCGCAGAGCCTGTTGATCCCTCTCTCCTTGACTTCGAGGACGAGGTCTGCATGTAATCCGTGCTGGAAATATTCATAGCATATTTTCTAAAAATATAATAGGGGCTGTGCTCCGATTTAAGCTTAAACCATAAATCGGAGCGAGCTCCGCACAGTATAATATTTAAACAATTTGGAGGAAATATAAATGAAATACTTTGGCGGCTGCGACGTAGGTTCGACCTATACAAAGGCAGTTATACTTGACGAGACCGGCAAGATGGTAGCAGATACCACCATCCGCAGCAAGATCAATTCCGAGCTGTCCGCAGTGGCGGCAATGGAAGAAGTTTGCGGCAAGGCTGGCCTGAAGGACAGCAAGGAGCTCTCCTA
>SFEX01000082.1 GCA_004557075.1 Clostridiales bacterium | reverse complement strand
TGGGGCTTCGCATAAAAATCGATGCACAAAATGGTAAAGTTGAAACTTCATAGGGACGGACAAGATGCACAATGCACGTGGGGTTCTCTGTTCGTAGATGGTGCGTTCTTCTGTCGTACGCTGGAACCTCCTCCCGTCCGTTATCGTATTCCAGCAGGAACATACAAAGTGACTGGCTATTATCCGTCGAAAAAGTTCAAGGGCTTTAGGCCTCTTGTTCATGTCACTGATGGGCATTCAGGTATATTGATTCATGAGGGCAATACGGCTGCCGATACTGTTGGCTGCATCATCGTTGGCCGTTCATACGATAATCACCGTGTTTCTGATTCACGTGCGGCCCTGACTGAATTGATGTGCATTCTGGACTGTGTGGATGATATAACCATAGATGTTGTATAGATAGTATCTTTATCATGATTCTTCTTTTTTCGGACATGTCGCAGAGAGTGCGCTATGTCCGATTTTTTTAATTTTTTATTAAGACTATTGTGCGATAAAGTCTTTTTAATTATCTTTGCAGAGATATAAATTATTAACTTATCTTAATCATTATGGACATCGTACAATCTTTTCTATTTTCAATCGGTAGATGCAATTTGACAATCTACGAGCAGCGGATCTTATGCATGATAGTTAAGTCAGCGAGAAACAGGACAGCTCGAAAGTTAATTAAATCTGAAATGTACGCCTGGAATGTCGACGAGGACAACCTCGCTATCTCTGTTGCGATGCGTGATATTCTGAGCGAGGGAGACCAGCATTATGAAAGAGTGATGGACGCTTTCCAGCGGCTGATGACTCGTCGATTCTCAATAATCGATTCATCTAATGGGTCCTGGTTCTCGACGCCAATCGTCTACAACGTCACTCATGATGCGCGTTCTGGCGTCGTGCATTTTTACGTTGCCGCTAAATTGATGGGTGCTATTCTGGACTTCTCTAAAGGATATCGTCAATACTCTATCGATACGGCTTTGGCTCTTCCGTCTCCTGTGGCTGTGAGATTATATATTCTGATGTGTGGATGCTCGTCGCCTCTAACATTTTCGGTTGATGATCTTAAGTCGATGTTCGGCGTCGATGACAAATACAAACAGACGGCAGATTTCATAAAGAAGGTAATCGAGCCAGCAAGAAAGATACTCGACGACGAGGGCGTAACCTCTTTTCACTTCGAGCGCATGAAAGCCGGTCGTAAAGTCACCGCTATCAAGTTCTACCCTATACGCCGTGATGAGCTGTCAGATGCGCAGCGTGCAGCCAAGATTTCGACCTCAATTTACCTCAATAAGGACATTCAAATCTTCCTGATGAGAGTTGCTGGATTCTCGCTGCGGGAACTCAGCGCTCACAAGGTGCTGCTCGATGGTATTTCGAAGATACCGGAATGCATGAGTATCGTTGCCGATATCTGCGGCCGTGCAGCCAAGCGAGGAAAATCCAAAGGCTACATCATTTCCGCAATGCGGTCAGAGTTAGAAAGCTGGAAACGTTATTCAGACTTATAAATCAAAAAGTCTTAGCGCAATCAGCATCAACAACGCTCGTCATATGCTCATGCGATAGACCATGCTTGAGGCCTTCCTCCTCCTTCTAAATTCTACTTGCTATTGAAAAGTATGGTCTATTATACTATTGATACCCCCGAAGAATCTGACAATCATCTAATTACATGTCTACTATAAGACTTATTGGATGTCCCATTCAGACCTCCCGGCGGTATCTCTTAATATGCTAATAAGACAAAATGGGTGTTACTAAGGCTTTTTGGGGGGAGCTGAAGCGTAGCGGAAGCGACCCACAAAAAGCCGTTGGCAAATGCGCTGGCGAGCAAATGCCGTTGGCAAGCAAATGCGCTGGCGAGCAAATGCCGTTGGCAAATGCGCTGGCGAGCAAATGCCGTTGGCAAATGCGCTGGCGAGCAAATGCCGTTGGCAAATGCGCTGAAAATCAGCGTCGGGCGGCTGTCGGCTGTCGGCTGTCGGCTGTCGGCTGTCGGCTGTAAGCTGGCGTGCGTCGGGTGTCGGGCGGCTGTAAGCTGGCGTGCGTCGGGTGTCGGGCGGCTGTAAGCTGGCGTCGGCTGTCGGGAGGCTGCAAGCTGGCGTCGGCTGTCGGCTGCCGGTCTGCGGCTGTCGGGAGGCTGCCATGGGGCGTTACCCCCGTGGCGGTCTTAGTGTCGGCTGCGTTCGGCTTCGCTTCTTCCTCCTCCTTGTTCGGGCTTGCGTGCTCGGCTGTGGGCGGCTGCGTTCGGCTTCGCTTCTTCCTCCTCCTTGTTCGGGCTTGCGTGCTCGGCTGTGGGCGTCTGCGTTCGGCTTCGCGTGCTCGGCTGTGGGCGGCGGCGTTCGGCTTCGCTTCTTCCTCCTCCTTGTTCGGGCTTGCGTGCTCGGCTGTGGGCGGCGGCGTTCGGCTTCGCTTCTGTCCTCTGCCTTGTTCGGCTTGCTGGCCGCTATCGGCTTCGCTCCTTGCCCTTCCTTGCTCTGGCGGCGGTTTTATCGGGGCCGCTTTTGCTACGCATTAAAGCCGCCCCTTTTAAAAACCCGCTCGCCTTCGCTGCGTTCGGGCGGCCAGTCGCTTGCCTTTTAGCCGCCAGCTTGCCGGTCTGCGGCTTCGGCCTTCGCGCCTCTCTTGCCGTCCTCGCCTGTGCGCGCTTCGCCCTCTCTGCGTCGTCGTCGTGCGCTCGCCTCTCTTGCCGTCCTCGCCTGTGCGCGCTTCGCCCTCTCTGCGTCGTCGTCGTGCGCTCGCCTCTCTTGCCGTCCTCGCCTGTGCGCCGTTGGTGTTCCACGTGAAACGCTTGCGATGTTCCACGTGAAACGCTTACAATGTTCCACGTGAAACACTTGCGATGTTCCACGTGAAACGCTTGCGATGTTCCACGTGAAACGCTTTTTTTGTTACATTTTGTTATTTTTTGTTCGGTGTTTGATAACTTTTTTCTATCTTTGCACATATAGTTCATTTTTTTTCTTTTTGTATAACCCTTTAATTTATGTTATTATGTCAAAAGGTTCTAGTTATTGGGGCACGGCGACCGGTAAGATAGGCAACACCGTCGTAAGAGTTCGCAAAGGTGTGCGTGTTGAATCCGCATATCAGCCAAACGTTTCAAATCCTCGTTCAAGTGGGCAGGTTGTCCAGCGTGGCAAGTTCTCTGACGCTGTGGGCTTCTATAAGAGAGCCATGGCCAACTTTTTCAAGATGGCTTTCGAGGACAAGAAGACAAACGAGACAGATTTCAATGCCTACATGCGTCACAACGTCAGCCGCGCGTATGTGTATAGCCGTCAGATGGTGACGGGTGGAGAGGGTGCGCTGCCGTATATCGGCAAGTGGCTGCTCACATATGGTTCGCTGTACTCTCCAGAGGTCAATTCTTCAGCCAGCGGTATTACTGTCCCGTTGCTGGGTGGCAACACTGAAGACGGTTTAGGGGCTATCTTCAATTCATGGATTTTAGCTGGTTACGCCCAAGAGGGTGATATCCTAACCATCGTCCGTGTGATGACATCTGCTGATGGCGCTGGGGCTGATGAGTATACAGACGAGGCTCTCGGATTGCTTCCAGGTTTCACGTATACGGATGTCCTTCCTGTAGGGGTTGGCCCTATGTGGAGAGTTAACCAGTATGTCATCAAGAAAGAAAATACTTCGAAACTTGGTGAACAGCCATGGTTCAAGGATGCAACGGGACTTGTAAATTTCGCAGACATGGGCAATGCTGCGACAAATTCAGCGAGAGCAGCAGCCGTTATCATAACGAGAAAGACGGCAAACGGTCTACTTTGCTCTACATCTCAACTCGTTTGGAACAAGGCTGGCGAGGAT
>SFEX01000081.1 GCA_004557075.1 Clostridiales bacterium | reverse complement strand
ACGCGCTGCTGCTGGACAGAGCCAGCATTTCCCGGCAGAACGGCTACGTCGAGCCGGACGGCACGATTCGGCTGTACTTCACCTTGGAACAGGCGCAAAACAAACTCCACCGCAGCCGTCAGAGCGCCACGCGAATCTTCCGGGAGTTGGAGTACAGCGGCTTGATTATCCGAAAAAAGCAGGGCTTGGGCAAGCCCGCGCTTATTACGCTGAATTACCCAGCGGACGCAAAGCTCATCGCAAAGGGGGTGAAGATGCACAAGCTTGACCCCATCGAGCAGCTGCCGGACGGCTCGCTCTTCCGCCTGACGCCGGGACAGCTCCGCAGCGTGCGCGGCCTTACAAAGCGCTGCTGTAACTTCTTGGATGGCGACTGCCTGCTGTTGGACGGTGTCTGTCCGCAACACATCTCCCGAAGTCTGCTTTGCCGGTGGTTTCGCCGCGCCGTGCTGCCGCGACAGCCAAAGCTGGAACAGGCCATTCTCAGCCCGAAAAAACTCCGCCGCTGCGAAGTCTGCGGCACGGGCATTCTCGCCCGCTCCGGCAGGACAATATACTGCCCCGCCTGCGCCAAGGAGGTTCACCGCCGGCAGAAGGCGAAATCCGCCCGCAAACGGCGCACGGGCGTAGACAATTCAGGGGCGAAAAACCCTTGAATGGCAAGCCTTCCCGCACCGCCAAAACCGTGCGGCAATACGATTTCCCTCGCAGCCTTGAAATTGAATTCTATTTGTCTACATAAACACCACGAAAGGAGACATTTCCACGGACAACATCCTCACCGTCCCCATCCACCTCAAAATGACGCTGACCACCAAAGAGGCGGCAGAATACAGCAATATCGGCATCAACAAAATTGACAGTATGCTGAGAACGCCCAACTGCCCGTTCGTGCTTTTCGTTGGCACAAAGAAGCTGGTCAAGCGAAAGGAATTTGAGCAATACATCAGCCAAAAGCTGGTGATCTGACGGCAAAAGATTATTTGCAAAATAACAGCTTGAGGGGAAAGAGCTTATCTGTTATAATTATGTTGTTGTAGTAGGCTCTTTTCCCTCTGCGGGAAAGGAGTACACAATGGGTAAAAACCTGAAAGGCAAAGAATGTGGTAAGGGTATCTACTAAAGAAAGGACGGGTTATATCACGCACGCTTTGTAGACAAAGCAGGAAAGCGGCACGAAAAATATTTCCAGACGGTTCCCGAAGCGCGTAACTGGATTGAAGAAGCGAAGTATGCAGACAAGCACGAAGATGTGTTTGTTCCATCGGACACGACCGTTGACGCATGGTTTTCATTTTGGATTGAGAACATTGTAGGCAATTTGGCTCCCAACACGCTGAGAAATTATCGGGAGCGATACAAGCAGAATATTCAGCCCATCATCGGCAAAATGCTCCTTTCCGACGTAAAGCCAATGCACTGTAAAAAGGTGCTGCTGTCAATGGATGCAGATTATGCTGGGTCAACTATCCGTCAGACCTATATCACAATGGGAACCTTGTTTAAGGCTGCGAAGATGAATGACCTGATTACCAAGCACCCAATGGACGGCGTTCGCTACACAAAGCCGGTCCGAGCGCCGGACGACATTCACTTTTTAACGCGGGATGAGCAAATCAGATTTCTTGAAGTTGCGAAACGCTCCCACAACTACAATCAGTACGCGCTGATCCTTGAAACCGATTTGCGTACCGGTGAGATGATCGGGCTGACATGGGATGCGATAGATTTCCAGAATCGGACGCTGACGGTCAACAAAACCTTGGAGTACCGCCACAAGCAGCACTTTTGGCGTGCAGGACCTCCGAAAACGCAGCAGAGCTACCGCACCATCCCGCTGACAGATCGGGCCTATGAAATTCTGAAAGAAATCAAGGATAAGCGCCCTTGGCAAAAGGAATCTCCGCTGCTCTCACAAACACTGGAATATATCGACCGGCGAACGGGGGCAATCTCCCGGCTGGTCATGCGTGATCTTGTCTTTATCAACTGGCGTACCGGGGAACCGGCGAAAAAC
>SFEX01000080.1 GCA_004557075.1 Clostridiales bacterium | reverse complement strand
GATAAGACCGCGTTCGCAGTCCGCAAGCATACGGAGCAGACCGTCGCGCTTGGCCATCTTTGTGCCGGAGACCCCTTCGTCATAATAAAGTCCGGCGAACTCCCAGTTGGGGCAGTTTTTGATGACCTGTTCGTAATGCTCCTTCTGCGCTTCAAGGCTGACGAGCTGGTCGGCGGAGTCGGTGGAGACCCTGGCATAGGCTGCCACGCGGAGTTCTTTCGTTTCCTTCGCCGCCGCGTCGATCTTTATCTCTGAAAGCCCGGAATAGCAAGTCATTCAGGGCATAATCTTTGCGATTGCCGGCGAGAATTTTTCGCGGTTTTTCGCCATGATCTTGTCGAATTCGCCAGGTGTGATAAGTCCCTTGTCGAGCAGCTTCTGCGTGATCTGTCCGGCAGCAATGTAGGCGAATTCGCGGCGCATATCATCGTCGGTACGCTTTATCATCTGTTCCGGATGGAACACGCCCTGTATCTCTGTTACGTTCATAAAAAAACACCTCCTACCGGGTAGCCTTGGCAGGAGGTGAAAACTGACGGTTTGAGGGAAAATATCAGTCTTTTTTATAAAAATCACAGACATACCCGTCGGCACGGAGCAGAAGCCCTTCCGCCCAAGAAGGAACACGTCCCATCTGCTCACAGAGGACATCAAGGCTCATACGCGGGTCGGCTTCGATGATGATCTCATCGTGGACGTGGGCGACGATCTCACAGCACCGCAGAGTCTTCATCGCGTACATCAGAATGTCTCTGGCGGTCGCCTGCACGATGTTCTCCACGAACTTGGGACCGTATGATTCGATGCGTTCCCATTTCTTCGTGCCGCCGACTCCTTCATAGGTGACGGACTCGCCGCCGAAGCGGTTCTCTCCGATACGGGGCTTGACGTAGACAAGGTTTCTGCAGGACGGAAGCGTTATAAACAGCATTCCGCTCTGGTAGAACATCTTAACGCCGCCTACGCTCTGCGGCTTCCGTTCCTTCACGACCTTTTTCACGGCGGAATCGACGTCCCACCAGAAACGGACGATGTTCGGATTGGACTGACGCCATGCGTTCACAAGGGGCTGAAGCTCCTCCTCTGCAAGGCCCATCTCAAGAGCGCCCATTGCTTTGAGAGCGCCGACCGATCCGCCGTAGCCGAGCGCCAGTTCAGCTATCTTGCCTTTCTGGCGCAGGTGTCCGTTCACACCATGCTTTTCCACGGGGACTTTGAACATCTGGGAAGCCGACGCGCAGTAGATGTCGCCTCCGCTGCGGAAGACCTCCGTACGCCACGCTTCGCCGGCATACCAGGCAATGACCCTCGCCTCGATGGCCGAGAAGTCCGCCACATAGAATCTGCAGCCGTCCTTCGGAATAAAGGCCGTGCGTATCAGCTGTGAAAGCGTGTCCGGGATATCATCATAAAGCATAGACAGTGCGTCCGTGTCACCGCTCCGCACAAGCGCCCTCGCCGCGTCAAGGTCCGGCATATGATTCTGCGGAAGATTCTGCAGCTGACGTCGGCGCAGGCGGCGTTCTCCATCGCCTGGTATTTCTTCACCGACGATTTGGCAAGCTGCTGACGGAGAAGAAGTGCCTCGGAGACGTCGCCTTCCGTCTCGCCGATCAGCGCGGCTACGGTCTTCTTGCCGAGGGTGTCGGTCTCCACACCGTTGTCCGAAAGCCAGGATTTCATCTGCGCCACGGAATTGGGGTTGTCGAGTTCGGTCAGCTCCCGCATCGAGGCGGTAAGGCTGTCCCGTGTCTCCGCGTCAAGCGCGATGCACCGTTTAACGAACTGCATATCCACGCGGATGCCCCGGTCATTGATCTCCTGGTCAAGATGGTATTCGTCCCAAACCGCCTCCGGCACGGGGAACTTCGACAGCTTCGCCTGTATCTGCATCTCGGTCTCCACATCACGGAGGTTATAAGCCTTGTATCTGTCCCACTTTTCCGGGTCATGCTCCGGCAGATTCCTTGTCCGGCCGCCGTTTGTCTTCGTGGGAGCGCACGGTGTGGAGAAATACCGTATCAGATCCCGCCCCTCGGTCAGCTTCTGCTTCTCAAGCCCCAGAACAGCACCGACCCCTTCCAGGGACAGCGGCAGACCCATATATGCAGACCACACCATCGAGCAACGCCAGGTCTCCGGGTTCAGGAAACGGGCACATGCCGTGGACAGCGGATGCCGGTCATGAAACGGGTCGAGGCTGATCCCCATATCCGACAGATACCGTGAAAGGCAGACGCGCTCGAACTGCGCGTTGAACGCCCACTTGGTCACGGAATCGTCGGTCAGCGCCGACAGGACATCCGCCGGCAGAGTCTCCCCGGAAGCGAGGTCTATGACGCGCACCTCACCGCCGTCCGCACTATATCCGAACAGAAGGATCTCAAAGTCCGGGCTTTCCGCGTATTTGTACACGCCGCACTTCTGAAGACTGACCGATGAATACGTCTCAATATCGATTTCAAGATTTCTCATTTCGATCCTCCATAAAGAAAATGAGGCGGCAGAGGGAGAAACTCCATGCCGCCCCGGAAGCCTTACTTCGTGAATTCCTTCATGCGTTCCGCATGGTATTCGGCATCGCGCTTTTCGCGTTCAGCCTGACGCTTTTCGTTCCTGCGGTCGTTGACGAAAGTCTGGATCCCGACAAACACCCACGTGAGGGTCGCAAGGGAAAAAGTGCCGATGAGAATGTTTACGAGCAGTTCGGTGACTGCGCTTACGGTTAAACCTTCCATGTCCGCACCTCCTTAAGCCAGGAAATCGTCATCGGCGAGGGTGGCGAAATCGTCAGCCGCCGTGGACTTGCCGCCGAGAGGCTCACCGTCTCTGACCTTCTGAATGTTGCCCAGACCGCAGGCAATACCCTTGTTGCCGTTGGAGTTGAAGGCGAAGAAGTTCAGCGAGACGCGGGCGTAGCACCCGGAGTAGACCTCGCTCCTGTCAAGGATGGGCTTGACCTGTCTGTCCACGATCTGCGGAGCCGTGGTGGAATTGGCGTTGATGAACCAGTGCCCCTTGTAGGCTTCATCGTCGCGCTCGACATCGCCGTCGCGCAGAGGCAGCTTGATCGCAGCCTTGTTGGGCTTCTTGCCGCCGAACTTTGCCACGCCTTCCTCGATGGCGGCGTCGATTGCCGCGTTGATGTCATTGACGGTATCGGTATCGGACTTGGGGATGAGGACGGATACGGAGTATTTCTCCGCACCGCCGTTGATGGATACGGGCTCCCAGCCGTGGAAGTAGGACAGGCGGGTGCCGGTGCCGGTGATAACCTTGGTTCTGTTGGAATTGTTAGCCATTTTAAATATCCTCCTTGATTTCGTTAAATTCGTTAATGGCGTTTGAAACGTTCATAGCCGGCCGCTTGTCCGATTTCGGTACGAGAGTCGGCCTGCCCGGCGCTTTTGTGATGTCTTTGCCCATCAGTCTCTGCATTTCTGTCAGCGGGATAAGGGACTGACGGTAGATATCCTTATAACCCGCTTCTTTTGCCGCTTCCGCGACGGCTGCCTCATCGCGGTACTTGCGGACGGAGCGTCCTTCGACCACCTTGAATCCGTTCCACTCCTTGCCGTGGTTCAGCGCGGCGTCAAGAGCGTAGGCGGCGATCTCGTTCGCCCATTTGGTCAGATCCGGCAGCACGGCGAGGATGTCCTCGATCTCCGCGTCCGTGAGCAGAGGCGGCATCCGGAACTCGGTCTGCGCCAGCTTCAGCTTTTCTTCGGCTCTCGCACGGCAGCGGACGGCGGCGCGACAGAAGGTACACCATTCGCCGGGGAGATACTCGCCCTCGCCGTCGTAGGCCATCTTCGCTCTCGGCTTCAGCTCGTTTTCCGCCCAGGCTTTCAGATCCTCCACGGGGATCGTCCAGGTGCTGACGTTCTCACGGCGCGGCTGGAAGATGGTCATCGACACCTCGCGGATATCGTATAGAGCGTCAT
>SFEX01000039.1 GCA_004557075.1 Clostridiales bacterium | reverse complement strand
CAAGCTTATTCATCGCAAAATTTCAAGACTGTAAGTTGTATACAATCATCTTGCACTCCTGTATACCTTCTTCCTATTGACACATTGCTCGCCCCTACGACGGATTGGAAATAGCTTTACCACTCTCACCGGTCGAGCTGACGCAATATAGATTACTGCCATTCTAAAACCAAATTGCTTGGCGGCAGCCGCCGCTGCGGCGAGCAGCGTAGCAACGGCTTAAAAAGCTACCATTACACCCAAAAGATTTACCGCCATGTGGAAGAATATGCCCGTCCACAGCGAGCCGCTCTGCTCATAAACCCAGCAGAGCGTGAACGCGGCCGGGATATACTGTATCGCCATGAGCAGGTAGCTTATATCGCCAAGCGCTATCGCGTACTGCCACACATGGTATATGCAGAACACAAAAATGCACACAACGTAGGCAAGGACGCGGCCGCGGCGGTAGAGCCCGCAGAACAGGCCACCGCGAAACAGCGTCTCCTCCGCGAGCGGCGCGAGGAACACCGTCATCGCGATTATCATGCCGCGATCCTGCGACAGCATGTCGCTGATGGCTTCCTGATTCAGATTATCTCCCGTCAGGCCGAGCGCGCCCATGACAAGCCCCGCGAGCGTCGACAGCACAAAGTACATCACAACGCCGAGGCCGAAGCTGCGCAGACAGCCGAAGATATTATCTATCAGCGCATCGAAGCTGCGGCGCAGATAGCGGCCGAGGAAAATGAACACCAGCAGCGTCGACACCGCGTAGTAGAGCAGATTTATCTGCGTCTCGGTCAAAAAATCCGGATAATACAGAACTAAAGTCGAGAACGCTATCGGGAAGCCCACCATGTGCAGCAGCAGGAGCACTATGGCGCTCCATAGCTCGCCTTTTTTAAGATAATCTCTCATCAGCCCCTCGCTTTCTGCTGAAGCTCGCTGAGCAGGTTGAGCGCCTCAAGCGGCGTCAGCGAATTGATATCGGTTGCCCTCAGTATCCTGCCGACCTCGTCCGTTCCGGCGTCTACGAGACTTATCTGGTCGGAGGCGTCGTTCTTTTCGACATTTATCGCGCTTTTTCCCGCCTCAAGCTCCTTGAGGTAGCCTTTTGCGCGGCTTATTATCCGCTCGGGCACTCCGGCGAGCTTTGCCACCTCGATGCCGTAGCTGTCGTCTGCCGACCCCGGCACTATCTTGCGCAGGAAAACAAGGCTGCCGCCCTGCTTTTTGGCGCTTATGGAGTAGTTGTGAACGCCCTCGATTGCGCCCTCGAGCGCGGCAAGCTCGTGGTAGTGCGTTGCGAACATCGTCTTGGCGCCGAGCTTGCGCTTGTCCGCGCAGTATTCCAGCACAGCGCGCGCTATCGCCATGCCGTCGTAGGTCGAGGTACCCCTGCCTATCTCGTCGAGGATGAGCAGGCTCCGGCTTGTTGCGTAGCGCAGTATATCCGCGACCTCGCTCATCTCGAGCATGAAGGTCGACTGGCCCGACGCAAGGTCGTCCGACGCGCCGATGCGGGTAAACACCCTGTCGACCACGCCGATGACGGCGCTTTTCGCGGGCACGAACGAGCCTATCTGCGCCATGAGCACGATGAGCGCCGTCTGGCGCATATAGGTGCTCTTACCGGCCATGTTCGGGCCCGTGACGATGGCGGCGCGGTTGCTGTCGCAGTTGAGATTCGTGTCGTTGGGCACGAACATTATATCGTTCACAGTCTGCTCGACGACGGGGTGGCGCCCCTCGCATATTGTAAGCTCGCCGGAGGTGTCGATCTCAGGCATGCAGTAGTCGTTGCGCACCGCGACCTCGGCAAGGGCGCAGAACACGTCGAGCCTTGCCACTGCCTCGGCGCTTGCCTGCACCTGCCCGACCTTTTCCGCGATAGTCTGACACAGATCCACGAAAAACTCGTATTCCAGCTCTTTTATCTTGTCCGCCGCCGTCAGGAGGCTTGTCTCCAGCTCCTTGAGCTCCTCGGTAAAATACCGCTCGTTTGAAACAAGGGTCTGTTTTCTTATGTAATCATCGGGTATCCTGCTCTCACCGGCGGACTTGGGCACGTCGATGAAGTAGCCGAAGACCTTGTTGTAGCCGACCTTGAGCTTTTTGATGCCGGTGCGCTGGCGCTCCTTGGCCTCAAGATACGCCACCGCCTCCGCGCCGTTATCGCGGATTTTGCGCAGCTTATCCACCTGCTCGGAGTAGCCGGGCTTTAGTATGCCGCCCTCGCGCACGGAAAACGGGGGATCGTCGCATATCGCCCAGTCGACGCGCCTGACTATCTCCTCGAGCACGTCCATACCGGCGATATCGCGCAGCTCGGCGCATTTTGCGTCCTGTAAAAGCTCGCATATCCTCGGCAGCGCCCGCGCGCAGTCGGCAAGACTGAGCAGATCGCGGCCGTTTGCCGTGCCGTAGACGACGCGGCCTATGAGCCGCTGCATATCGCTTATGCCGCGCAGAAGCTCAATAAGCTCGCCGCGCGTGACGTTATCACGGAAAAGCTCGTCCACAGCCGAAAGACGGCGCTTTATCGCAACGGGGCTGAGCAGCGGACGCTCTATCCACGCGCGCAGAAGCCGCCCGCCCATGGGCGTTTTGGTCTTGTCCAGAACCCACAGCAGCGAGCCGCGCTTCTCGCCCGTGCGCAGGGATTCGGTCAGCTCGAGCGAGCGCCGTGTAGCCCAATCCAGCTCCATGTACTTGCCGCCGCTGAAAACGTCGATGCTGCGAATGTGCGCCATGTCCATCTTCTGCGTCTCGTCGATATACCGCAGCAGCGCGCCAACGGCGGATACCGCCGCCGGAACCTTGCCGAGTCCCACCTCGTCGACGTCCGAGACGTCGAACTGGCGGCATATGCGCTCGGCGCAGGCGTCAAATTCGTAGTCGTCGCCGCCCATTTCGAGCATGCAGCCTAACTTCTTCTGGGCAAAATCGACGACCTTGCCCACCTCAGCCGCTTCCTTGTTCATGATAAGCTCGCGCGGAGCGAAGCGGCCAAGCTCGTTGATGATGTGGCTGAGGGTGTCGTCCTCAAACGCGGCGGCGCAGAACTCGCCCGTGGATATGTCGCAGAAGGCGGCGGCGCCGCGCCCGGAGTCGTAGTACACCGAGGCAAGGTAGTTGCTGCACCCCTCCTCGAGCATGGACGCGTCCGTGACAGTGCCGGGGGTGATGATGCGGATAACGTCGCGCTTTACAAGCCCCTTTGCCGTGGCAGGGTCCTCAATCTGCTCGCAGATGGCGACCTTGTAGCCCTTGGCGATGAGGCGGGCTATGTAGCTTGCGCTGCTGTGGTACGGCACGCCGCACATGGGGGTGCGCTTTTCCGGGTCCTCAACGTTCCGGTCGCGCGTCGTGAGCGCAAGCTCCAGCTCCTTGGACGCTATCTTCGCGTCCTCGTCGAACATCTCGTAAAAATCGCCGAGGCGGAAGAACAGCAGGCAGTCGGAGTGCTGTGACTTTATCTCGTAATACTGTTTTTTCATCGGCGTCAGTTCCGCCGTATTATCCTTTGTCACTTTACAGCCTTTTCTCCTTTTTCCCTCTCAAGCCCGTCGCGGAAGCGCTCGGGAACAAACTTCATGAATTCCTCCCATGTGTTGTCGGCGTAGTTGAAGTAAAATACGCCCTTTTCGACAAATTCGGGAAACTCGCGCTTTTCCTTATCGCCAAGCTCGTGGTCGGAGGCGTAGCACCACCAGGCACGGCGCGTCTTTATAAGGCCGCAGAAGCGCACCTTGTCCCAGGAGAGCTTATATTCCTCGCCCTCGCTGCGGAAGATCATCCCGCTCTCGGTGAATGAAATATTCGCCGCGCCGAAGGTGTTTTCCGATATGAAGCTTGCCGCTATCATCCAGATGACCGACAGGACTATCGCGATAATGGCCGCTCCGCGCAAGGCTGACAGCGGCGTGAAGAAGCCGAGCACCAGCACAATGACGCCGACGGCGATAAGCGCCGCGCCCGCGTAGTAAAGCCCCTTGACTATGCCGGAGGGAAACCGCAGACTCTGCGTCACCTGATATCTTTTGAGCTTTTCCTGTTCCATTTTTATTCCACCTCTCCGTAAAGCGCCCATGTGTTGCTTGAAGTTATCTTAACGTCTATAAACTGCCCAATGAGCTTGGGATCGCCCTTTAGATGCACGAGCCTGCCGCCGTTTGTGCGGGAGGACAGGTTGTATTCGGGCTTTCCCGTCTCGCCGTCGACGAGCACGCGCACGGTTTTTCCCTCGTACTCGGCGTGCTTTTCGGCCGATACCCTGTTTGCCGCGTCAAGCAGCCTGTCAAAGCGGCGCTGCTTGTCCTCGCGGGTCGCGGCGTCGGGCATGGACGCCGCCGGAGTGCCGACGCGCTTTGAGTAGATAAATGTAAACATCGCGTCGTAACGAACGGCATCGCAGAGCTTCACCGTGTCCTCAAACTCATCATCCGTTTCGCCCGGGAAGCCGACGATTATATCCGTCGTTATGACAAGCTCCGGCATGTAGCTGCGCGCAAGCTCCACCTTTTTCAGATACTCCCCGGAGGTGTAGCCACGGTTCATCGCCCGCAGAACGCGGTCGCTTCCCGACTGAACCGGCAGATGGAGCTGGCGGGCGCATTTTTTGCACTCGGCCATTGTGCGGAAGAGCTTTTCCGTCGCGTCCTTGGGGTGGCTTGTCATGAAGCGGATGAGAAAGTCGCCGGGAATGTCGTTTATCATGCGGATGAGGTCTGCAAAATCCGTGCCGCCGCCGAGATCTTTGCCGTAGGAGTTTACGTTCTGGCCGAGCAGGGTTATGTCCTTGTATCCGGCCTCAACGAGCTGCCGCGCCTCGGCAACGATATCCTCCGGGCGGCGGGAGCGCTCTCTGCCGCGCACATACGGCACGACGCAGTAGGTGCAGAAATTATTGCAGCCGTACATGATCGACAGCCACGCCTTGACCGTACCGTCGCGCTTAGAGGGCATGCCCTCCGCGACAAGCCCGTCGCAGCGCTCTGTCGCAAAAACGCGCTTTTTGCCCGTCATGGTCTTTTGCAGAAGCTCGGGGAAGCGCCAAAGCTCGTGCGGCCCGAACACGAGATCGACCACGGGGTAGGAGCGTTTTATCTTCTGCGCCATGTGCTCCTGCTGCACCATGCAGCCGCACACGGCGATCATCTGACCCGGGCGCTGCTTCTTGCTGTGGTTGAGCTGCCCGACGTTGCCCAAAACGCGCATCTCCGCGTGCTCGCGCACGGCGCAGGTGTTCACGACGATAACGTCGGCCTCGAACTCGTCCTGCGTGAAGCCGTAGCCCATCTCGGCGAGATAGCCGCGTATCTTTTCGCTGTCGGCCTCGTTCTGCTGGCAGCCGTAGGTGTCCACCATGGCAAGGAGCTGCCGCCCCTCGGAGGCGGCCGATACCGCGTCGCGTATCTCGGCGCAGATGCCCTCCTGACGGCGTATCTCGTCAATGCTTATTTCTTTTCTCTCATAAGCCATTTTGCTGCTTCCTTTTGATAATAGTACTTCAAATTATTCTACCACAGAACGAGCCGTGGTTTCAAGCCTTGAAAAGCAAACGTTTGGATAGTATTATTTGTTTATACTATGATAAAAGGAGAGACAGATATGGGCTCAGCACTTTCGACATTAATGATAATCGGCCTTGTCATCGGCATCGCGGCCACCGTGTTTTTGTACGTCAAGGTCATGCCGAGAAAGAACGACGGGAAGCTCGGCAGCAATTTCCTGCAATTTCTGCATGATTTCTTCCACTTCAAGCACTTTTACATTGAGGATATCCTGAAGTTCCTGTTCACGCTTGGGACCTGCGTGTGCATCGCGGTCGGCTTCATGCTGCTGTTCGGCAGGATAGAGTATTATTATTACGGCTACGGCAGCTACGGTCAGAGCACCTTCCTGTACGGCCTGCTGCTCATGGCAGGCGGCCCCTTCCTGCTCAGGATAGCCTATGAGCTGACCATGATGCTCATAATGCTCGTCAAGAACGTCAGTGATATAAACGGCAAGCTCAAACCCGGCTGCCATAATGCCCCCGCACCGGAACCTGTCGTTCAGGACGTCCCCGCTCAGGACGCCCCCGCCGCCGAAGACGATAATGGCGCGGAGAGTTAAATACTCCTACGCCGGCAGATGAGGTGTCTTTTCATTGCCGTTGCAACGCTTCAAATAATCACTCCTGCGTCAGTAACGCCTCGGCGGTAAGTTTAGTTCCAAGGCAGAAGCCGTTGCAGAACGACTGTTCACATAGCACGGTTATGTACTCCTCTACGCAGTTGTAGTATTTTTCAAACAGAGCTTTTCCCTTTTCGTCAAGGTACTCTTCAAGCCTGTCTCCATTGCGCTGTAATAAACGCTCAAGCTCCTTTAGCTCGGGGTCATTCGTTCCCGAAGAACTGACAGGCTCAAGATCCCCGTGCCAGAGGCGTACTATTGTGTTTGTCATGTTTTCATCCCTCAATTTATTTCTCCTTAATTTTGCTTTTTCCAACAATCATCGGACTTATAAGACGGCATTCTCCCTACTTCGCAAAAACAAGCACTTTACTTCCTGATATTATACTATTTTACTTCCTTTTTGTCAATAATAATAGGAAGTAAAATTCCTATATAGAAGAACAGGAGGTTATTCTCATGCTGATTTCGGATATTCATAATATTGGGAGCAGGCTGTTTGCGATACGCAAGCGGTCGGGTCTGACACAAGCCGAGATGGCTGAAAAGGCAGGCATATCCGATCGTGCTTATGCCGGTATAGAGCGAGGCAACGTTAATATGAAGCTGGAGACTCTTTTACGCATCTGCAATGCACTTCATATCACGCCGGATGAGATATTGACGGATGACAACGCAACACAGGCGGTGCAGCAGGAATATCTTATTGACCGACTGAATAACTGCGCCCCCAAAGAGCGGGATACCGCTCTGCGCCTGTTGTCGGTGTACCTGCAATCTTTGACAGAATAGTGTGGATAAAAACAACGGAGGCAATCATTTAGATTGCCTCCGAAAATTTTATGTGTACTGATTGGGTGCGCGAGTGCAATATGGATTACTTTAAATCTCACCGGTCGAGCTGATGCAAAAACGTTTATTTAGAGCGTTGCATCGAAAAGGAAAGAACGAATTTGCGGGCCTCGTCGAGCGGGCGCGAGCGCGGGAGCAGCCGCAGGCTCACGCGCGGCACAGACCCCGCCTCGACCTTCAGTCGACCCTTGTACTCGGGCTGCGCGTACAGCAGAGATATCTTCTCCATGTCGAAATCCTCGAGCACGAAGATCAGCTTGCCGCTTTTCTGCGATATATCGCGTATACCCGCCCTGCCTGCCTCGCCGCGCAGCAGCGCGACCTGTATGAGCGCGTTCACGCTCGGCGGCAGATCGCCGAAGCGGTCGATAAGCTCGTCGATGAGATCGTCGGCCTCGGCCTCTGCGCGGATTAGCGCTATGCGCCGGTAGATATCCATGCGCTGCTCGGCGGAGGCGATGTAGCTCTCGGGAATATTCGCCGCGACCGCGAGATCGGCCGAGCACTCGGCGCGCTTTTCCGGCTTTATGCCGCGCTCCTCGAGCACCGCCTCATTGAGCAGCTTCATATACATGTCGTAGCCGACGTCTATCATGTGCCCCGACTGCTCCGCGCCGAGCAGATTGCCCGCTCCGCGTATCTCAAGATCGCGCATTGCTATCTTGAAGCCCGAGCCGAACTCGGCAAACTCGCGTATCGCGCCAAGGCGCTTTTCCGCGACCTCCGTCAGCACCTTGTCCTGACGGAAGGTCAGATACGCCGACGCACGGCGCGTGCTTCGCCCTACCCTGCCTCGTATCTGGTGGAGCTGCGCAAGCCCCATTTTGTCCGCGTCCTCTATTATCAGGGTGTTGACATTCGGTATGTCGATGCCCGTCTCGATTATCGTCGTGCATACAAGTATCTGCACGCTGCCGTCGGCGACCTCCTCCATCACGGCCGCAAGCTGCTCCTTGTCCATGCGCCCGTGCGCGACGCCGACCGTCACCTCGTCGTCAAGCAGCGCGCGCAGCCTTATCGCGGTGCGCTCGATGTTGTCGATGCGGTTGTGCAGGTAGTACACCTGCCCGCCGCGCTGTATCTCGCGCCGTATGGCGTCGGCGATGACGCCCCAGTCGTGCTCCATGACGAAGGTCTGAACCGGCAGTCTGTCCTGCGGCGGCTCGTCGATAGACGACATGTCGCGTATGCCCGACAGCGCCATATTCAGCGTGCGCGGTATCGGCGTTGCTGAGAGCGTCAGCACGTCAACGCCGCGGCTCATTTCCTTTATATGCTCCTTGTGCCCGACGCCGAAGCGCTGCTCCTCATCGACGATGAGCAGGCCGAGGTTTTTGAACTTAACATCCTTCTGCAAGAGCCGGTGAGTTCCGATGACAAGATCGCACTTGCCGGTTCTCAAATTTTCGAGCGTTTTCGACACCTGCGCGGCGCTGCGGAAGCGGCTGAGCACCTCAATAGTGACGGGGAAGCCGAAAAAGCGCTGCACGGCGGTCTGATAATGCTGCTGGGCGAGCACCGTTGTCGGCACGAGTATCGCGGCCTGACGGTTATCCATGATGCACTTCATCACCGCCCTGAGCGCAACCTCTGTTTTTCCGTAGCCCACGTCGCCGCACAAAAGCCTATCCATGGGCGCTTCGGCCTCCATATCCGCCTTTATCTCGTTTATGCTGCGGAGCTGATCGTCTGTCTCCGTGTAGCCGAAGTTGTCCTCAAACTCGCGCTGCCACGGCGTGTCGGGCGAGAATGCGTGGCCGGGCGTGCGTGTGCGCTCGGCGTAGAGCGCGATAAGCTCCTTGGCGAGCTTCTTTGCCGAAGCCTTGGCGCGGCTGCGCGTTTTTGTCCACTCCGCACCGCCCATCTTCGACAGCTTCACCTTGCTATCCTCGCCGCCGCCGAGGTATTTCGTCACCATGTCAAGCTGCGTCGCGGGCACATACAGCGTGTCCGTTCCGGCGTAGCATATTTTTATATAGTCCTTTTCAAAGCCGTCGACCTTCATCTTGTGAACGCCCGCAAAGCGGCCTATGCCGTGCACCTCGTGAACCACAAAATCGCCCGGCGAGAGGTCGGCGTAGGAGCTTATGCGCTGGCGGTCGGCCGGCTGCTTTTTGCGCTTTGCCCTGCCGTCGCGCACGCGGATAAGCTGGCTGTCGCTTATAACGGCAAGCTTCAGCCCGGGGTACTCAAAGCCCGCCGACATCGCGCCCACCGTGATGTAGCATCCGCCCGGTTCGGGCAGCTTTTCAAGGCTCTCGTACAGCATGGCGCGGATATCATTCTCCTTGAAAAAGCTCTGGAGCACCTGCGCCCTGCGCATATCGCCCGCCAGAACCACCACGCGATAGCCCTGCTTTATGTACGCCTCCACGTCCTCCGCGGCGGTTTTCGCCGAGCCCGCATACGAGGGGAGCTGCTTTGCCGGTATGCTCGCAAGGGTTTTCGGCTCGAGCGGGTATCTGCCGACGGTGAAGGCGTCGGCCATATACACGGGGAAGTCGGCAAGGCGCTTTGTCAGCTCATCCCAGGACATGCGGAAGCTCTCCGCGCCGAAAGGCAGCATGCCGCGCTTTTGCAGCGCCGACACATCGTCGCCGAGCTGCTTTATAAAGCCCCTGGCTCTGTCTGCACAGCGCACGGGCTGATCGAAAAACACCAGCGACTGCGCGGGTATGTAGTCTGCGCCGAAGCTCGGCTCGTACAGGAGCGGCATGTATCTATCCGCGTCCTCGAGGCGTATTCCCTGACGCAGCTTTTCCGCGTCCGCGCGCAGGGTATCCTCCAAAAGCCGGAGCTGTTCGGAGCCTTTTCTCTTTCCGCATCTCGCAGCCATCGCGTCGAGCTGTGCGCACAAGCCTTCAGTGCCGCCGTCGGAGAGCGTCACGAGCGATTCCGCCGCCGGAAGCACGCTGCACTCGGAGATAGCCTCCGTTCGGCGCTGGGTCTGGGTGTCGAAAAAGCCCATGGAATCGACGTCGTCGCCCCAGAATTCGATCCTGACAGGCTCGGGGTACATCGGCGAGAAGAAGTCGAGTATACCGCCGCGTCGGGCGTACTGCCCCGCGCCCTCGACCTGCTCGCATTTGACATAGCCGCAGCGCAGCAGCGCCCGCTCAAGCTCGTCGGGCGGGCATTCAGTGCCGTCGCGCACCGTGAAAGCGGCGCGGCTGAGTATATGCGGGGGGATGCAGCGCTGCATGAGCGCGGACACCGCCGCGACCGCAACGCGGCAATTATCGCCGCGCAGCGCATTGAGCGTGCCTATGCGCTTTTGCTCTGCCTGACGCGATGCCGCCACACTGGGGTAAAATGTGAAGTCGCGCGGCAGCAGAATTGATGCCCTGACGCCGGTCATTGACTCAAAATCGCGCGCGAAACTCTCCGCCGAGGCTTCGTCGGGGCATATGATGAACATATCCATGCCCGTTTCCTCAAACAGCGCGGCGGCAAGGTTCGCCCTGTGCACGCCCGAAAGCCCGGAAACGAGCGCAGGAAGCCCTCCGCTCTCTAAAAGATAGGGGAGGGCGGCGGCTTCCTTATTTTCAAGTATCTGCCGATTTAAGATTTTCATAGCTGCCTTATTATACAAAAATCTTTGCCGGTTTTCAACCTTTTCAATTCGACTTAAAGCTTCAAATAATCGTTATTGCGTCAGCCCGTTTTTTCCGTTCGTTTTTTAAGCTTTATGTAATCGCTGTTACCGGTGCCCGACCGGTTTTTCCTTTTCGTTTTTAAGCTTCGGGTAATCGTTTTTTCAGGTGCCCGACCGGTGAGCTTGGAGATTGTCTGTTTTGCACTCGCGCACTTAGTTAGATGATGCAGTGATTAACCCCACGCCCGTAGGGGCGAGCATCGTGTCAATAGGAAGAAGGTATACAGGAGTGCAAGATGATTGTATACAACTTACAGTCTTGAAATTTTGCGATGAATAAGCT
>SFEX01000079.1 GCA_004557075.1 Clostridiales bacterium | reverse complement strand
ATCCTATCTTTTTTGAGCTGGGCAACTGGATCCTGGAGCAGGCGCTCACCGACGGCATGAGGATACTGGCTGTGCAGCCGGACTTCGTGGTCAATGTCAACGTCGCCTACACGCAGCTCAGCCGCGCGGGCTTCCGCGGGGCGGTGATGGACGCGCTGCGCAGGACGGGCTTCCCGGCGGAGAACCTCTGCCTGGAGCTGACGGAGCGGTGCAGGACGCTGGATATGGAGCTGCTGCGCAGCGAGCTGGAGTTCTTCATCGCGCATGGCATCCGCATCGCGCTGGACGATTTCGGCACGGGGGCTTCCTCGATGAGCCTGCTGCGGGATCTGCCCATCAGCAGCTTGAAGATCGACCGCGCGTTTATCACCGACATCGTCAGCAACAGAAAGGATCAGGCCATCGTCGAGATGATCTGCCGCTGCGCGGGCAAGCTGGACATGGAGGTCTGCGTCGAGGGCATCGAGTCCGAGGAGGTGCGCAGCTTTGTGGACGGCTATATGCCCGACTGCTATCAGGGCTACTACTTTGCCCGGCCCATGAAGCCGGAGGATGTGCTCGCCATCGTTGAATAAGCGGCACCTATAGCGACGGTATATTGCCGCCGCATATAAAAAGATATTGCTGTCCGGTAAAACACAAAAGAGCATAAAAATCCTCCCCGAAGCCCCGTAAAATAGGACTTCGGGGTTTATTTTTTCAAAAGTAAGCCCCCTTAATCGAAAAGACTTGGTTCTGGTGGTGCTTTTTGCATCTCCTTTGCAAGGAAATCATTCCAGGTTTTTTCTGGATTTTCCATGAATGCGATAAAATCGACGTAGTACATGAGCATAAGTCGTACCATGGTAACAACCTGCGAGAATGCACAGTGCCTCTTGATGCTTCTTGACAGAACTGTTATCAGCAGATTTGCAATCAAGACTACCCATGTCTGTATTTGTATGGCGTTGACGCTGTCCCCATAGAAGAAATGAAGCGGAAAATTTTGTTTTAGCTGTTTGTATAGCGACTCGATGGCCCATCTGAGGCGATAAATTTCAGAAATGTCCTCAAACGTGAACTCAAAGTTGTTGGTCAACAGCACAACCGGCTTCTTTGTCTCGTAAAATATCTCCACCCTACGTGCCTCATGGGTGAGTTCACCTCTTGTAAAAAGCACTTTCTTGTCTATGTGCGTCACCAGTCCCTGCGGGTTGACGTAAGTAATGGATTCAAGTTCCTCGTACTTAAGGTTTTTCTTCATTTTGGTCACGTAGCACACGCCTTCTTCGGTAAGACGTTGGAATTGTGCGATGTCGACGTAACCACGATCCATCGCCAAAGTGGAGTCTTTTGGCAAATGCACCTCCTTCAGCAGGTAATGATCGTGTTTTGCGGCGGATGTGAGCTGCACCACCATCGGCACGCCGACATGATACTTCATTACCGTATGTACTTTCATACCGCCTTTTTTCTTGCCTGATTTCGGGTGCCGCCCGACACCTTTGAGTATGTTGTCAAAGAGCGTTATTGTGGTGGAATCCATCATGTAAAGCAACTTCTCCCAGTCTTTAGGCTCGTGAGTATGCCCCTTATAGCACTTGGAGGGGCGGCTGTCCGCTAAAAATTTGGCATACTTCTCCAAAAGATACGCATAAACACTTGCAAAGAACTCCTGAGGACGGCGTATATTGGCCTCCGCAAGCGTGCTGCGACGAACCAGATAGTTCATTCCGAGGTGTCCGAGCTTGTGAGCCTCCGCCTTCATGCCTATCTCAAGTTCGCGAAGAGAATCAAAGTGTTTGAGTATGCCGAACAGCATTACCACAAGATGTTGGTAGCCGTCAAAACGCTTCACGTAAGCCTCGCTTCCTTTCGTTTCGCGACTTATTTGAAGAATCTTCTCTTTGTCGAGTAACTTTAACACTTGACTATAGACCGGCTGTCCGGTAAAATGACTATCTTTGCTCATGGTTATATATTTTTTCGCAAAACAAAGATAACCAAAAGGGCTGATACCTCGTGAGAAGTGTCAGCCCTAATTTATTTTGTTTGAAAAAGTTTTACCGGACAGCAATAA
>SFEX01000078.1 GCA_004557075.1 Clostridiales bacterium | reverse complement strand
GTACGCGCGCAGTATCACGCTGCCGCCCGTATCTTCGTCAACATCATCCACAAACCAGCCTAACCCGTGCTGTTCCCAGATCCGTTTGAAGGTGGGGGCAGCGGCGGCATTGATTACGATTAGCTGTGATATGCCCAACTGCTTGACGGTGTTGCGGTATATCTCGGTGCTGCTAATCCCTGTCGCGTCCGCCAGCTTGCCCACCAGCACCCACATATAGGCATTTGCCGACAGGCTTCGCTTGGGCTTATACGGCTTTATGGTCAAGTCCAGTTCACCTTGCGGGATATCTTCGGGGCGGTCGATGTCAAACGACACTGACCATTTCCCCGTGGTAAAATCGCGTGATATCTTGCAATTACGCGCCCGCATTTTCCGCTCCGCTCTGCGCCATCAGTACGGCGACTTCTGCAAGCTGCTCTGTGGTCAGCTTTTCAAGGGGTTTTTTATACCGCTTGTAGCACGATGCATCTATCAACCGTGCATCAACCCCGCTTGCGGCGATTGCCTTTAGGTAGTGGGCCCGCTCAGGGTCAGGCTTGGCGGGGATGGGGCTATCGACTATCCTGTCGCCCTCGTCCAGTTCCGGCGCAAACTGCGTGCCGTATCCCAGCATAGCCAGGGCGCGGCCTACCGCCTTCGTCTCGGCCTTTTCGATGTAATCGCCAAAGTCCTTTATGCTTTCGCTGCCCGTTCCGGTTGACTTCACAAGGCCGTTTTCGTCAAGGATTTCAGCCTTGAAAATGCAGTGCTTTGCCTCGGTGTCGTGGGCTATCATCTGCGTAGTGATTGCCCACAGAGG
This sequence comes from Clostridiales bacterium, assembly GCA_004557075.1. GTDB lineage: Bacteria > Bacillota > Clostridia > Oscillospirales > Oscillospiraceae > F23-B02. Next base: position 1,310 of record SFEX01000078.1, on the reverse strand, counting down.
TTTGTCCTCCCTAAACCACACCAGCCGCCACATGACTTGCAGATAATCCTTGCCTTTGAGCTGTATCAAGTGGTCATTCGGGTTAAATTTCCTTGCTTCCATCACTTTTTGTCTCCTTCCCAATTCTCTACCGGTGTTCCCGTGGGGTAGTCAGGGCATTCGCCCTCCTGCATTAACCACCATTCCATGTCACTTCACCTGCATTGACTGCCGTTCGGCTATTACTGCGCAAGGGCATTCTGCGCCGCTTGCTATGTAATTTTTCACGCCCGTCTTATCTATGGTGTAGGCAACTTTAAGCAGGGCGGGCGCATAATCCATTGCCCATGCCTTAAATACTGCCTCGTCCTGTATCTCCACGGCCTTTGACTTGCGATAGCTGATAGCCACACGGGGGCTTTCGAACTTTGCGCCGGCGAGGGCGTGGTCAAGGTATGCCGTGAGCTTTTCGGCCTTGCTCTCCAGCCTGTGCCGCCTTTCGGCAAGGGCTATTTCCTCCTTGCGGATGGCCGCCGCTTCTGCATCAAGGTTCTTCACCCAGCAGCCGACGTTCTCAATTTTCTTGTCGCGCTCCATCGCCAGCGCGTCAAAGCGCTCTATGTCCTCAATCTCGCCGTCCTCGGTGATAAGGGCTTGTATCTCCTTGTCGATTTCGTACAGTGTCATTTCTCCGCTTCCCCCTTTAGTTTGATTATCTGTGCTTTTAAGACTGTATTCTCCGCCCAAAGTTCCGTCCGCGTCTTGCCCGGATTCATCACGCAGTCCATAAGCATTTCCATGATTGTGTCCTGCATCGTGCGCCCCCGTTGGGCTTGTTGCAACTGCCTGTACAGGGCTTTTGATACCCTCAACGTGATTTTGTGCGGCCTGTCCTGCGGCTCGTGTCTGCGGGGCTGTTTGGCGGTTATTTCGGGGTATGCGCCTTGCCATGCCTTGATGATGGGTTTATACAGCGTCACGCCCGTCTCGTCCGGCTTCTTGGCCTTTGAGTAATTGCTCTTGTCAAACTTCGGGCAAACCTCCTGCCCAAGCCTTACCAATCCTTTAGCTCCGCCCGCAACTTTTTCATAGGCCACAAATGGCACGGCTTGACCGTAGGGCAGTCGGTATGATATACTCTGTGTAGCAGCTTCGGCTGCTGCTTTATCTGGCTCGCTGATGTTAACTCCCTCGGTGGGCCTTTTCTTTGCTTCCATTTTGTCCTCCTTGCTTTGCGACTAACTTGCGACTAACTTGCTTTTACGCCTTGTGGGTGCGCTTTTCCCCCGATTGCGGGGCTTTTTTAACTTCCTTGCGGCAGATGTTAAAAG
>SFEX01000038.1 GCA_004557075.1 Clostridiales bacterium | reverse complement strand
AAAACTCTGATTTTGTCCTCATGCTCAATCAAGCGGCAGGCGACCGGGCTATCCTTGCAAAGCAGCTTAACATTTCCCCGCAGCAGATGAAGTACGTTACCCACACCGAAGCGGGCGAGGGACTTATCTTCTACGGAAACGTGGTACTGCCCTTTGTAGACCGCTTCCCGAAAGATACCGAGCTTTACCGGGTAATGACGACGAAGCCGGAGGAAGTGGGCGAAGCATGACAGAGGAATTAAAGACGGACATTATCATCAACCGGGACGCGCTCTTTGCTCTTAGGGAACTGCCCGACGAAAGCGTGAATTGCTGCGTAACAAGCCCGCCCTACTATGCACTTAGGGACTACGGGCTTGACGCACAAATTGGGCGGGAGGACACGCCGGAGGAATACATAGAAAGGCTTGTTGCCGTATTCCATGAGCTAAAGCGCGTCTTGCGTTCCGACGGTACCTTTTGGCTGAATATCGCAGACACCTATTGCGGCACCGGGAACAAAGGTTACTATGCCGACCCAAAGAACCCGAAAGGCAGAAACGGACAGCAGACTGCGAAAAATGCCCGCGCTCCCGGCTGCAAGCAAAAGGATTTAATCGGTATTCCGTGGCTTTTAGCCTTTGCCCTACGCGCTGACGGGTGGTATTTACGGAGTGATATTATCTGGCAGAAAGAAAACCCTATGCCGGAAAGCTGCAAAGACCGACCGAGCCGCTGCTATGAACATATCTTTTTGCTTACAAAGTCAAAGAAATATTTTTATGACGCTGCCGCCATTGCGGAGCCTATCGCTGCCACAACAGCGGCGCGTTACCGCACCGGGCGGGGCGCGGGACACAAGTATGCTGATGAAGTACCCGGACAAGGGAAAGTACAGGGTATCAACCGCACAAGAAGCGGCGGCTACTATGACGAAGCACTTATACCGACCATGCGGAACAAGCGGGACGTGTGGCTTATCAACACGGTACCATACAGCGGCGGGCATTTCGCCGCCTATCCTCCGAAGTTAGCGGAAACCTGTATCAAGGCTGGCTGTCCGAAAGGCGGCGTTGTCATAGACCCCTTTTTAGGCAGCGGCACAACGGCGGCAGTCGCAAAAAGCCTTGACCGACACTATATCGGTATCGAACTGAATATTGAGTATTGCGCCCTTGCAAGGGCGCGGATTGGAGGTGTGCAGCCATAAAACAATATAAGCCGCGTGATAAAATCACGCAGAAAATGACCCGCGACGGACTTATCGAGGTCAACGAAACCAAAGAAACCGCCGAGCGTGTAAGCCGCCGGGAACAGGAAGCGGATTTTTCAAAACCGCAGGAGCAGCCCGCGCCGCAGGCTGCACAGGAAGCGGCGGCGCAGAACGTGGCAGAGCTACCCCCTGTTTCTCCTGACGCTTCCCCGCTTCCTCTTGCGCCAGAGCTTCCCCACAGGCAGGACACCGCTACCGCCGAGCGCGTCATGGAGCGCGTTGGCGCAGCCCAGACCCGGAAAGCGAGTAAAAAGGCAGCGCAGAAAGCACAGCGCGACGCTACGGTAAAAGAGAAATCTTCCCGCTTGCAGTTTACCGAGGAAGAATTAAATACGCCGGAGCTTGAAACGTATATCAAAAAATCCGATAAAGCCGCCGACCGTCTGGACGCGGCAAAGGCAGCTATCCCCAAAGAAAAGAAACTTGTAGGGGAACGCACCTTTGACGAAGCCACAGGAAAGGCAAAGACCCGCTTACGCTTTACCGAGCAGGAAAAGCCGATAAATGGCGGCAAAGCCCACCCTAACCCGCTATCCCGCCCCGCGCAGGAAGCGGGTATTTTCGTCCACAACAAGATACATTCCGTTGAAAAGGATAATTCCGGCGTGGAGGGAGCGCATAAATCCGAGGAATTAGCGGAGAAGGGCGCAAAGTACGGGACGCGGAAAATCCGGGAGGGCTACCGCAGCCACAAGCTGAAACCCTACCGGGCGGCGGCAAAGGCTGAAAAAGCAGCGGAGAAAGCAAACGTCAATTACCTGTACCACAAGACGCTGCATGAGAACCCGCAGCTTACAAGTAACCCCCTATCCCGTTTCATGCAGAAGCAGCAAATCAAGCGGCAGTATGCTAAGGCAGCAAAGACGGGCGGCGCAGCTACCGCAAAGAAAGCCGCCGAGAATACCCGCAAGGCAGCGAAGAAAACCGCCGAGGAAACAAAGAAAGCGGTTGCTTTTGTGGGGCGGCACCCGGCGGGCGTTGGTATCGCCGTTGCCGCGCTGCTCTTATTCATCATGGTATCAGCGGGACTTTCTTCCTGCGGGGCTATGTTTTCCGGCATGATGAACGGCGTTCTTGGGACGTCCTACACGTCGGAGGACAGCGACCTTGTGGCAACGGAAAACAACTACGCCGCAAAGGAAACCGAGCTTCAGCAGCGGATTGACAATATCGAGCGCGACAATCCCGGCTATGATGAATACCGCTACGACCTTGACAATATCGGGCATAACCCGCATGAACTGGCTTCTTACCTTACCGCCCTTTTGCAGAGCTACACGCCCCAGAGCGCACAGGCAGAGCTAAACCGCGTCTTTGATAAGCAGTACACCTTGACACTGACGGAAGAAATCGAAGTGCGCTACCGCACCGAAACCCGCACCGACACATGGACGGACGAGGACGGGAACAGCCACAGCGATACCTATACTGTTGAAGTACCCTATAACTATTACATTCTCAATGTCAAGCTGACAAACAGACCGATTAACAGCTTTGTATCGGAGCTTTTGACCGCAGAACAGCTTGAAATGTACCAGGTGTATCTGGAAACAAGCGGCAACAAGCCCTTGATTTTCGGCGGCGGTTCTCCCGACGTTTCCGCGTCCGAGGATTTAAGCGGCGTACAGTTTGTAAACGGGACGCGCCCCGGAAATACCGCGATTGTAGATATAGCGAAGCGGCAAGTCGGCAACGTGGGCGGGCAGCCCTATTGGAGCTGGTACGGCTTTAACAGCCGCGTGGAGTGGTGCGCCTGCTTTGTGTCGTGGTGCTACGGGCAAATGGGCTTATCCGAGCCGCGTTTTGCCGCCTGTCAATCACAGGGTATTCCGTGGTTTACTTCACGCGGGCAATGGGGAGCGCGGGGCTATGAGAATATCGCACCCGGCGACGCTATCTTTTTCGACTGGGACTTAGACGGAAGTGCAGACCATGTAGGGCTTGTTATCGGCACAGACGGAAGCCGCGTCTATACCGTCGAGGGCAATTCCGGCGACGCCTGCAAAATCAAAAGCTATCCCTTAGACTATGCCTGTATCAAAGGGTACGGGCTGATGAACTGGAACTAACCGCAAAAATGAAAGGAGTATTGACATTATGGCAATGAGTAAGATTGAACGTATCGACCGGGAAATCCAGAAAACCCGCGAGAAAATCACAGAGTATCAGAACAAGCTGAAAGGACTGGAAGCGCAGAAAACTGAAGCGGAAAACCTTGAAATCGTACAGCTTGTGCGCTCCATGCGCTTAACCCCCGCAGAGCTTAACGCTATGCTGTCCGGCGGCGGGATTCCCGGCATGGCTGCCGCCGTTCCCGAAGAAACCACAGACTATGACGAAGAACAGGAGGACACCGAGAATGAATAAGAAAATCCTTAGAACGCTGACCGCATTTTGCGCCGCCCTTATGCTCATGGGCGGCTTTTCCGTTACTGCTTTTGCACAAACGCCGGAGCAGCCCGCCGCTGACGCGACCAACGACAGCGGCGTTATCTATGAGGAACCCGAAGAAACCGCACCCCTTACGCCGGAGGGGAACGCGACCCTTGTTGACGATTTCGGCGGCAATAAGCAGCTTATCACAGTTACGACCAAAGCCGGGAACTATTTTTATATCCTCATTGACCGGGACGACGAGGGCGAAAACACCGTCCATTTCTTAAATCAAGTGGACGACGCAGACCTTTTCGCGCTCTTGGAGGACGGGGAAAACAGCGAAGCGCAGACCCCCGCTGTCTGCACCTGTACGGAAAAATGCGAAACCGGGAAAATCAATACGTCCTGCCCGGTATGCTCTACCAACATGACCGCTTGCAGCGGCAAAGAAGCCGAGCCGGAGCCGGAAGAACCTACCGAACAGTCGCAGGAAAAAAGCAATACCGGTGGGCTTGTGCTTTTCCTTGTCGTGGCACTTCTTGGCGGCGGGGGCGCGTTCTATTACTTTAAGTTTATGAAACCGAAGCAGAGCGTCAAAGGCGGCACCGACCTTGAGGACTTTGATTTTGAGGACTACGACGAGGACGAGCCGGAGCCGGACGACGCAGACGGGGACGCTTCCGAAGATGATACGGAGGACGAGGACGCATGACCCTGTTTACCGACAATCCCTTTGAAAAGATGATGATACAACGACCATGCGGGCGGCGCGACAATACGCCGCCTGTTTTCAAATCCCCGGCCTGCGCTTCCTGCCCCTATAAAGGGCAAGCCCCTTGTGTGGGCTACTGTCTGAAACAGGTACAGGAGAAACAGGGCGCGGAGCCGGAACGCGGAAAGGAGGAACTTTAATTGATTTTAGTTATCGCTGAAAAGCCGAGCGTGGCGCAGACTATCGCCGCCGCGCTTGGGGCAAAGAAGAAACAGGACGGATATATCGAGGGAAACGGCTACCTCATTTCATGGTGCGTCGGGCATTTGGTACAGCTTGCCGACGCTGCCGCCTATGGGGAGCAGTACAAAAAGTGGAGCTATGACAGCTTGCCGATTTTGCCGCAGAAATGGCAGTATACCGTTTCCGCAGATAAGGGAAAGCAATTCAAAATCCTAAAGGAGCTTATGCACCGCACCGACATTTCCGAAGTCGTCAACGCCTGCGACGCGGGACGTGAGGGAGAACTCATTTTCCGTTTTGTCTATGAAGTCGCCGGGTGCAAGAAGCCTATGCGCCGCTTGTGGATTTCCTCAATGGAAGAAAGCGCAATCAAGGCGGGCTTTGAGAACTTAAAGGACGGGCGGGACTATGACGCGCTCTTTGCGTCTGCCCTCTGCCGCGCAAAGGCTGACTGGATTATCGGCATTAACGCCACCCGCCTTTTCTCCTGCCTGTATAACCGCACCTTGAACGTGGGGCGCGTCCAGACACCGACCTTAAAAATGCTTGTAGACCGGGACGCTGCTATCAGCACTTTCAAGAAAGAAAAATATTACCATGTGCGGCTTGATTTATCCGGCGCAGAAGCCGCAAGCGGGAAGATCTGCGCCGCAGAGGAAGCAAAGGAACTGAAAGCGGCCTGCGAAGCGTCGCGGGCTGTCTGCACTTCCCTTGTGAGGGAAAAGAAAAGCGCAGCCCCGCCGAAGCCCTTTGACCTTACCTCTTTGCAGCGGGAAGCAAACCGTATTTTCGGCTATACCGCGAAGCAGACACTTGACCTGGCGCAAGCCCTGTATGAAAAGAAGCTGCTTACTTATCCGAGGACGGACAGCAGCTATCTGACCGACGACATGGAGGAAACAGCGGCAAAGGTTATCGCCCTGTTATGCGGGACGCTGCCCTTTATGGAGGGCATGAGCTTTTCGCCGGAGATTGCAAGGGTGCTGAACAGCAAAAAGGTATCAGACCACCATGCAATCATTCCTACTATGGAGCTTGCAAAGACCGACCTTGCCGCGCTGCCGGAAAGCGAAAAGAATATCCTTACCCTTGCGGGGGCGCGTCTTTTGTTCGCTACTGCCGCGCCGCACATCTTTGAAACGGTTACGGCGGTTTTCTCCTGCGCCGGAGCCGACTTTACCGCGAGGGGAAAGACGGTGCTTGCGGGCGGTTGGAAAGACCTTGAACGCCGCTACCGGGCAACGCTGAAAAACAAGCCCGAAGCAGACGACGAGGACAGCGCAGACGGAACGCTGCCGGAGCTTGCCGAGGGACAGAGCTTTGATAATCCCGCAGCAAAGGTAACGGAACACGACACAACGCCCCCGAAGCCCCACAATGAAGCGTCTTTGCTTTCGGCTATGGAACGCGCCGGGAATGAGGACACCGACCCGGACGCAGAGCGCAAAGGGCTTGGAACGCCCGCCACCCGCGCCGCTGTCATTGAAAAGTTAGTGAGCAGCGGTTTTGTAGAGCGCAAGGGAAAGCAGCTTATCCCCACAAAAGACGGGAATAACCTTGTGTGCATTTTGCCGGACAATCTTACTTCCCCGAAGCTGACCGCAGAATGGGAAAACAATCTGACGCAGATAGCAAAGGGAGCAGCCGACCCCAACGAATTTTTATCCGGCATTGAAGCTATGGCGCGGGAGCTTGTGAAATCCTATCCATTCCTTTCCGACAGCGACAAGGAGCGTTTCAAAACGGAAAAGCCGGAAATCGGCAAATGCCCCCGCTGCGGTTCCCCCGTCCATGAGGGCAAGAAAAACTACTACTGCTCTAACCGGAACTGCGCTTTTGTCATGTGGAAAAATGACCGTTTTTTTGAGGACAGGAAAGTAGCCTTTTCCCCGAAGATTGCCGCCGCACTTCTGAAATCCGGCAAAGTGAAAGTCAAAGGGCTGTACTCTCCCAAAACAGGTAAAACCTACGACGGAACGGTTATTTTAGCCGATACGGGCGGGAAGTATGTCAACTATAAGATTGAGCTACCGAAGAAGAAATAACTTGAATAGCAAGCATAGGAAGCGGGTACCCACTTCCGTAAATCCCTGTCCTGCCGCTTCACGCGCCGGACGGGGATTTTGCTTGTTGGGAAGTTTCCCAAACCCTCTAAAAATCTTCAAAAATCTTTGGCAAAATGCGCGAGCGCACCGTAGTAGGACTATGTAACCATTACCGCAGCGTCCGCGCTGCCATACGCGAAAGGAGGTTTTACACATGGCAAGTTTACGCGACACCGTAAAGGAATATCAAGAGGAACTTAGGGACGGTATCGCATGGGTGGCGTTCTGGAAAGAGGGGCATTCTTGGAACGCCGAGCATTTTCATCTTGAAGTGGACGGCACCTTAGACCCGTTTGACAGGAGCCGGTTAGAGGAAATCAAAACGGCTGACCCCGCCGCCGTTATCTTGAACGGCTACTACTGCGGGCAGTTGGGCGAGGACGTGAGCCTTGACGAGCTGACCGCCGGAGTGCGCTATCACTATGAAAACAGCAGGAACGATATTGACGGTTTTATCGGGGCGCACGACGACAGGCTTCCCCCGGAGGTTATTGATGAGGCGCGGGCTGCTGCTCATGCCGCCGGGCTTCCCTTTTCCGAAAAGCCCTACCGGGACGGGGAAGAATTTGACCCTTATGTATTTGACGGGAGTATGAGCATTGAAGATTACGAGCTTATGCACCGCATGATTGAACAGGAAAGGAGCGAACAAATGGCAGAACCGATTTTAAGCGGCTATCTTTCCAATCTTGGGAAGTACACCGAGGGCAGACCCGCGGGCGAATGGGTGACATTCCCCACGACTGCCGAACATCTGAAAGAAGTCTTTGACCGTATCGGGATTGACTTCAAGAACTATGAGGAATGGCATTTCACAGAATATCAATCTTCCGTTCCCGGCTTGACGGAACATTTAAGCGAGTATTCCCACCCCGACGAACTGAACTATTTAGGGAAGCTCTTGGAAATGCAGTTTGACGACGACCGGGAGAAATTTATTGCAGCCATTGAATACGGCGACCATACGGACAGCTTGCAGGACATCATCAACCTTGCACAGAACCTTGACTGCTACTGGGGCTATCCGTCCGTCCATAATGAAGAAGAATACGGGCATTATCTGGTTGATGAACTGGAAGAACCCGAATTGCCCGAAGAAGCAAAAAAGTATTTTATGTATGAGGAATACGGGCGGGACGCTTCCATTAACGACGGAGGTATGTTTACCGAACAGGGATATATCTACAATAACCGCAACACCTTTACAGAATGGTATGACGGGCGCGACGTACCGGAGGAATACCGGATAACGCCACAGCCCCCGCAGCCGGAAAGACCCGACCCGTCAAAAGTGGAAATGGACGCAGCCGCGCCGGGAGTGAAAACAGTACAGGCCACAGAGCAGCCGCAGGAGCCGCGCCCGGTTATCCCGATTGTGCTTACCTCTGAAAAGCCCGCCGAGAAATTGAAAGAGATAACCGACCGACTGGAACAGGGCATTGCGGAGCTGTTCGACAGCGAGCGATACAAGGAATATCTGCGCGTCATGTCAAAGTTTCATAATTACAGTTTCAACAATACGCTGCTTATCGCCATGCAGAAGCCGGACGCTTCCCTTGTGGCGGGCTTTTCCGCTTGGAAAAATAACTTTGGGCGAAACGTGATGAAAGGACAAAAGGGTATCAAAATCATTGCCCCATCGCCGTTCAAAATCAAACAGGAAATGGAGAAAATCGACCCGCATACCCAAAAGCCCGTTATCGGCAAAGACGGGAAGCCCGTCACCGAGGAAAAGGAAATCACGATACCCGCCTACAAGGTGGTATCTGTCTTTGACGTTTCCCAGACCGAGGGGCGCGAACTGCCCGACATTGCAGTAGACGAGCTGACGGGTGACGTTGACCGCTACAAGGATTTTTTCGCCGCCCTTGAAAAGACTTCCCCCGTTCCTATCGGCTTTGAGAAAATCGAGGGCGGCGCACATGGCTACTACCACTTGGAGAACAAGCGCATAGCCATTGACGAGGGCATGAGCCAGCTCCAAACCTTAAAGACCGCTATCCACGAAATCGCACACGCAAAGCTGCACGACATTGACCTTAACGCCCCAAAGGACGAGCAGCCCCGCGTTGACAGGCGCACCCGCGAAGTCGAAGCGGAAAGCGTCGCTTATACCGTCTGCCAACACTACGGGCTTGACACGTCGGACTATTCCTTTGGGTACGTCGCCGGGTGGAGCAGCGGGCGCGAGCTTGCCGAACTGAAAAGCTCCCTTGAAACGATCCGCAGCGCAGCCGCCGAGATTATCAATTCCATTGACGCTAATATCGCAGAATTGCAAAAGGCGCAGGATAAGGAGCAGACCGCCGGACAGGAGCAGCCGGAACAGGAAGCAGAAAAAGCCGCCGAGCCGGACAAAGACACCTTTTCCATTTATCAGCTAAAGCGTGGGGACGAAACGCGGGACTTCCGCTTTGAGCCTTACGACCGCCTGCAGGCGGCGGGGCTTAGTGTGGAAGCGGCGAACTATGACCTTATCTACACCGCACCCCTCACGCCGGATATGACCCTTGAAAGCATTTGGGAGAAATTCAATATCGACCACCCCAAAGACTTTAAGGGACACAGCCTTTCCGTTTCCGACGTGGTAGTGCTTCATCAGAACGGACAGGACACCGCCCACTATGTAGACAGCTTCGGCTATAAGAATGTGCCGGAGTTTTTACAGGAGCAAAAACAGCTTACCCCCGACGAGTTGGAAACAGGCGAAACAATCAAAACGCCGCGAGGTACTTTCTATGTAACCGATATGAGCCACGAACAAATGGAAGCCGCCGGATATGGCTTTCATCATCAATCCGATGACGGAAAATATTTCATCATGGGGAATGGAACGCGGGCGTTTGCCATTGCCGCAGAGCCGCCGGAAAACTACTTAAAAACAGCCGAGCAGACCACAGAACAGAATTACAACATGATTGACGGACAGATAAATAACACCCCGACGGTTGACGAACTGGAAGCAAAGGTTAAAGCAGGAGAAACTATTTCCCTTGTTGACCTGGCTAACGCGGTCAAAGCCGATAAGGAGCGTGGCAAGGCAAAGCCGGAAAAGAAGCCCTCTATCCGGGCGCAGCTTCTGGCAGATAAGGAAAAGGCACAGAAGAAACCCGCAAAGCAGAAGTCACAGGACTTGGAAAGGAGCTGAACGATTGGAGAAATTGAAAAAATTTGAAGATGTGGACGTTATCGCTTCCCTTGAAGCGATTATGAAGCAAAACACCGCTTTTTATCAGAGCGACTTTGATATAGATAAACGGATTTTACTGGAAGCGGCGGCAAGACCCGTCGCCGAGGATAAACGGCTCTTGTGGTTCTCCCGCCCGTCCGGGACTTGCTGCGTCCGGGAACGCGACGTTTTCCTAAAGGACACAAGGCAGCACAATACATGGAGATTCTACGGCGAACAGACCCGTGACAAAATCCTTGCCTATGCGGTGGAACTGACAGGCACAGAGCGCGGAAAGCTCAAAGGCAACCTCTATGAACTTGACTACCCGCAGCATTTCCGGGATGTAGCCGAAAAATCCATACTCGCCGACAACTATACTTTGATTTATGAGCATGGGGAACGCTCACAGCCCGCCGGACAGTATTTTGACGGGAACCCAGACCCGCAGCTTGGGAAGTTTGAACGCTTTGAAGCACAGCCCAACGACCTGGAAGCACTGAAAGCCTTGTTGCGGGAGCAGCAGCACAGCCGCAAGCAGCACAGGCCGGGGGACTTCAAGGAGCATATCGCCGCGTTGCATGACTGCCGGATTGAAACGGAAGCCCACCGCGTGGTGGAGGAAATGAAGAAATTCGATAAGCCGAACAGCCCGGACAAAAGCCATTTTTCCGCAGAGCTTTCCCCGTATTTTCTCCGGCTTGCAACGGATAAGGACATGGATCGCCTGTTTTCCATGCTGCCGTATAAGAGCCTTTCGTTCTCCGCTATGGAGGGCAAGCATGGCGTGTATGCGCTGATAAGCAAAGACGAGAACAGGGACAGGAGCATAAAGAAGCCCCGCCCCTCTCTTCGGGCGCAGCTTGAAGCAGACAAAGCAAAGACCACCCCGAAAAAGGCGGCGGCAAAATCGAAAAATCATGAAATGGAGGTATGAGCATGAATAGATTTACCGTTGAGGAAACAAACCTTATGAGCATTTACAGCGAGGGCGGCAAGCGTGAGGTTATGGAAAACATCAACGCCGCCATGCCGTATATGGACGGAGATATGCGGGAATTGGCAAAGCGCACCCTTTCCAAAGTGGACGGGCTGACGGAAAACGAGTATGCGGAGCTTGCTATTTTCGCCGCTGATGAAGTATGACCGGGCTAAAGCGGCTTTCGCCGCCCCAAAGCCGGAAAGTCAACAGCCTTGTAAAACGGGAATGCTGCAACTGCGATAGCGGAAACTGCATTTTGCTTGACGACGGAGAGGAATGTGTCTGCCCGCAGCTTATTTCCTATTCGCTTCTTTGCAAATGGTTTCTGACTGCTGTACTTCCCATTGATAAGCTGCTCTACGCGGAGCTTTTCAAGACCGAGGATAAAAAGCGTTGTACCGAGTGCGGCGCGTTCTTTGCTTCAAAGTCGAACAGCGTCAAATACTGCCCGGACTGCCGGAAACGCATTACCCGTAGACAGGCAGCCGAGCGCATGAGAAAAAAGCGTACTCTTGTTACGCAGTAAGGGCAAAAACAGCCTGGATTTATATGGTTTTCCGAGCGTGAAAACCACTTAGGCGATACTTGATACCTGGTCCCGTCAAGATTTATGCGCAAAATTGTTTGCAGGCTCCGGCTGAATGAAGTCAGCCGGCAATAGAGGCGTCGTCCATGACCGCCTCCAAGTGC
>SFEX01000077.1 GCA_004557075.1 Clostridiales bacterium | reverse complement strand
GCAAGGCGCAGCATAAGGAGAAAGTCAAGGTCAAGACCAAGGATCGGGGTGTGGAGCTGTGAACAAACCCGATGTGAAGAAGCTCGTTCTTCTGAACCTTCCGTATGTCTTCGCCTTCTACTTTGCGGATAAAATTGCCGCCGTGTTCCGACTTGCACCCGGCACGGAGTTCATCGACAAGCTGACAAACGGCTTTGCCGTGTTCGGCTCTGCCTTCGCAAATCCGCTGCCCAGCTTTCATCCCGTTGATCTGCTCATCGGTCTGATTGCCGGTGCGTTGCTCAAGCTGGCGGTCTACGTCAAAGGCAAGAACCGCAAGAAGTTCCGGCAGGGCGAAGAATACGGATCTGCACGATGGGGTAAGCCGGAGGACATCAAGCCGTACATGGACCCGGAGTTCTCCAACAACGTCATCTTAACGCAGACGGAGTTCTTGACCATGAACAGCCGTCCAAAGCAGCCGAAATACGCCCGCAACAAGAACATCCTTGTCATCGGCGGTTCCGGCTCAGGCAAGACACGCTTTTTCGTGAAGCCAAATCTGATGCAGATGCACAGCTCCTATGTGGTCACTGACCCGAAGGGTACGGTGCTGGTAGAGTGCGGCAGGATGCTCGAAAAGGGCGGCTACGTCATCAAGTCGCTGAACACCATCAACTTCCGGAAATCCATGCACTACAACCCGTTCAGCTACATCCGCAGCGAGAAGGACATCCTCAAACTGGTCAATACGATCATCGTCAATACGAAGGGAGACGGCGATAAGTCCGGCGAAGATTTTTGGGTGAAGGCGGAGAAGCTGTACTATACAGCCCTCATCGGCTACATTTGGTACGAGGCACCCGACCACGAGAAAAACTTTACTACCCTGCTCGAAATGATCAATGCCTCGGAAGCCAGAGAGGACGATGAGACCTTCAAGAACCCAGTGGATGTCATGTTCGACGAGCTGGAAGCCCGCGACCCTGACCACTTTGCGGTCAAGCAATACCGCAAATACAAGCTTGCGGCGGGCAAAACCGCTAAATCGATCCTGATTTCCTGCGGTGCAAGGCTTGCGCCCTTCGACAGTGCAGCGACACGTTGTCGCATATAAACTCTGCGTGGGATTCTCCTGCAAAGAGGTAAAAGTGACGGAAAGGCTACGGCTTTTCTAACTGATATTCCAAGAAGTGGAATGACGGGGTAACGCCCTGAAACGCTTCCCTTGATACTGCGTTGGAGGAAACGGGACGTATTTCCCGCAACTGACACAGCACGCTGAAGTCGGCTGTCTGCACCTGCGACTGTCCCCTTTGGGATAAAGCAAAACCGAGCCAGAGGTGGCCGGGGGTGTTAGGCCGGAGGTCTATAAAATACCTATGTCCAGAATGCGGCTGACTACCGCTGACAAAAGCCCGGATGTACAGGTCTATAACGGGATATGGCAGAAATGCCATAGCCGTGAAAACGGCGTATGTGGGGTAAAGTAAGATTTGTCGATATGAAATTCCCTATGGTGTTACAGGCATCATCAAGCATACAGGCCTAAAGGGCAGGGCTAAGGGTATATATGCACAGATAGGAATATCGGAACGTGGAAAGCCCCGGATGTGGAGTGGATACGCACAGTGAAGCAATGAGCGGGAAAATCGCGTCGCCCATATGGGAGGTGCGGTATAACCGTTCTTAATCCGGGGTGAAAGAGCAGCCATGCTACCTGTGAAGCCGTGAACAAAGTAAGCGGTGGAGGGACGGGCTGTAGTCAGGAACAAAAGTAAAGTCATAATCAATAAACAATCATAGGTTCGAGTAGGACTAAGAAAGGCGAAAATCTAAACGAAAGTGGGGACAAGTAACCGACTATGGCAACAGGAAAGGCAAAGAAGAAAGATAAATTAAGGCACGCCGAATATTACGGCTTCCAGGAAATTCAAGACAGGCTGTATGCAGACAGCAACAAGGGCAAAATATTCAAGCATCTGGTTGAAATCATTGCACTGCCCGAAAATATCCGTCTGGCATACCGCAACATCAAGAAGAACCACGGGAGCATGACGCCCGGCACAGATGGAAAAACAATTACAGAATTAGCGGCACTCTCTGACGAACAGTTAATCTCTGCGGTACAGCGCAAGCTGAGTTGGTATGTTCCGCAAAGCGTCCGGCGGGTAGAGATACCGAAAGGAAATGACCCGTCAAAGAAACGCCCG
>SFEX01000076.1 GCA_004557075.1 Clostridiales bacterium | reverse complement strand
GACATAGTAGTACACCGTGCCGTTATACCGCATGGCATACGGCTGGTTATTCTCGTCATACACAAAGTCTATGACATTGCTGCCCCAGCTCTGACGCATTACCTTGCCGCTGAGTGTGTCGTACTTATACGTTGTATTTCCGACCGTCTTGCTTGAGCGCACACCAGCCATGTCATAGGTGTAGCTTATGTTCGTGCTGCCCTTGGCTGCTGTAGCAAGCTGTCTGCCCTGCTGCCATGTGAATGTATATTCACTGCCATTATGGTATCTCGTAGGATTGCCGGAAATGGGCGTTCCTGTGACAGTTTTGTTCTCGCTATTATAAGTCTGACCCTCGTATGCTATTTTTTCTCCGTTATACTCCGTCAGCAGATCGCGCCATTTCGCGTCGCCGTAGGTATATTCAATAGGTGTGCCGTTATTTATCTTCTTGCTTCGGATATTACCTACAGTGTCGTATGTATAGCTGTACGTCGTACCGTTGGCGTATACGGCTTGCGTTAGTTGGTTCTGGTTGTCGTAGGTATAATTGTACCGTTCTACGTTGTTGTTGTCCAACTCGGCAATAATATTGCCGTTTGCGTCATACTTATACTGAAAGCCCCAGAACACGCTGCCACTGCTGTCTTTATAATTGAAATGCTGTATCTGCGAGGCTCGGTTATACCCGCTGCGCGCATAATACCAAAGTGCAGTGGAAAACACCGTCGTGCCGTTTACTTTGGTCGTTTTGCTGTCGAGCCGGTTGAGCTTCTCGTAGTTGTAGTCAATCTTTACGTTCGGCGTATTTCCGGGGTAATCTACTTCAAGCCCCGTCAACAGTCCGGTCGTATCGCTGTAGGTATACGTCTGACTCGTAGCTCCGGAGCCGTTGTACCACGTCTGACTCGTCAAACGTTCGGACTCGTCGTAGATATGCTCTGTTCGCTGGGTGAACGCACTGTTGTTATACTCGCTGCTGCGGATGAGGCGGCCGAGGCTGTCGTACTCATAGCGGTACTCCTCAAGGACTGTGTCAGAAGAATTAGTGCTGTACTGCTTTGCCAGCGCACCGGAGGCGTCGTAGGCGTAGTTATACGCTACACCGTTATTATAGGTCTCCTTCGTCGTCCTGTCAAATATATCATACTCATAATTAACCGTCTGGCCGTTGCCATAGGTCATCTTACTCAGGCGACCGTTATTGACACCTTTCTCGTATTCATAGCTCGCCAGAGTATGATAGTTCGCCGGCTTGACGTCATCAGCATTGTCTTTATTCGCGCTGCTCACGCCGATGCGCGTCATGTTCCCGAAGCTGTCGTACTCAAAATGATAGCTCTGCCAGAAATCTCCTGCGCTTGTCTTTCCCTTGCGCGACAGGTCGCTGAGCTGCCCGTTGCCGTACAGATAGTGCTGTATCGCGTAGCCGCTCATAAAAGTCTGGTTCATGCGGCCGGTCGGAACATCATACCGGTACTCCTGCTTCGGCGCATTCCCAATCTGCGTGTTCCACAGGAAATGGTTATAATAGCCGTTAGTCGTCGTTATGCCGTTGACGTCCGTTGACGAGGTCTTATTGCCGTAGCCGTCGTAGACCGACGTCGTCTCCTGATACCAGTATTCTTTTCCGGTAGACTTCGTGGAGGTCACAAGCCCCATGTCGTTATACGTATTCGCGCTCGTAATGCCCGCCGAGGTCGTCGTTTTCAGATTGTGCGTGCCGGATTCGTAGGTGAAGTTTGTCACCACGCCCGTCGACGCCGTGTACTTCGTCAGGATGCTCGTGCCGCTCTGGTACTCGCATTTTGTCTTTGCGCCGCCCTCCTTCGCCGACACGGGGTTCCCCTTGTCGTCGTAGCTGTAGCTGCTGCAAGGCTCACGCACAAGGCTTATGTTGTCAAAATACGCAGTGTTCGCGTTATTCTTATAGATCAGGTACACCCTTATCAGTTTTACCGGCGCATCCCGCTTCGGCACTACTATTCCGCTGGCATACTGCCAATCACTATAGTCCTTGTTAAACGGCACAAGATGCCATTCCTCGCCGCTCTGGTCGGTATATACCACCGCCGCAAGCAGTCCGAAATACGGCTTATCTCCGGTGTATTCCCTGTCCGTGCTGCCGACCGCCGTCGCCTTGCCCCAGCCGGACAGTATATATGTGCCGCCCTTTTCGTCGTTGACTCTTACGTTCTGCGAAGCGCTTCGGTTT
>SFEX01000003.1 GCA_004557075.1 Clostridiales bacterium | reverse complement strand
AAGCTGAAGGTTGTCAACCTGAAGACCGACCCGCAGCTCATGGGCGCACTGGGCGCTGCCGAGTATGCTCGCCAGAAGGGTCTTGCAAAGAAGTAATTCCCATCATAATGTGTTTAAACAGGAGTCTCGTTTTGAGACTCCTGTTTTTTTGCGCAATGCTCAGACGTATATTATTGTACATGCCGTAATAAATTAAATACGGGTGATAAAAATGAAAACTGATCGGAAAAAACTAATCATTTCTATAGCTATACCTCTCGCTGTCGGCGGCCTGTCGGCACTTCTGACAAAGGACAGCATGATACTGTTTGAGGCCATAAGAAAGCCGCCGCTTTCCCCGCCGTCGTGGGTGTTTCCGGTGGTGTGGAGCATACTGTATATATTGATGGGCATCGCGGCCTATTATGTCTGGGTATCGGATAAGCCAAAGAGAAAAAAGGAGCTTGCGTTTGTGTACTATGCGATCCAGCTCGCGTTCAACTTCGGCTGGTGCATAATATTTTTTGATATTGCCGAGTATCTTCCCGCATTTATATGGCTGTGCATGCTGTGGTTTTTCATCCTGCTGACGATGACGCAGTTTTTCTCTATCGACAAAAAAGCAGGCTGGCTCATGCTCCCGTATCTCTTGTGGGTAGCTTTCGCGGGCTATTTAAATTACGGCGTCTATATGCTGAATAAATGATTTGAGGGTGCGCTCAGCACCCTCAAATCATTGACCTCATTTTATTTACGCGCTCGCGAACGGCGTCGATGAATACCGCGGCGTCAAGGCTGTAGGTCATGCCGTCAAAGCCCCTTTTGAAGCCTGCGGCAACGCCTTCCGGGCTGCCGGTGAAGAATATGCAGAACTTAGAGGCTTTTCGGCAGGCACTTATTATGCGGTCGATCGCCGCCTGAAAATCGGGGTTATCGAACTGCCCAGGGATACCCATAGAAATAGACAGGTCGTATGGCCCAACGAATATGCCGTCAACGCCTTCGAGCGATGCAATTTCGTCTATGGCGCTGAGAGCGCCGACAGTCTCGCACTGGGGAATAAGCAGAGTTTCCGCGTTAAAATACGCCATCGTCTCTGGAACACTGCCCGGACCGTCAAAACCCCAACCGTCCTTGCGCGAAGGGCAGAACCCCCGCTGACCGATGGGATAATACTTGGCGTAGGAAATTATGTCTTCAACCTGCGCAACGCTGTGCACATTGGGAATAATAAGCCCCTGCGCACCGACGTCTAAGAGCTTCAGAATAGCCGGACGGCTGCTGTCTCTGACCCTGCAAAGCGGTGTCAGACCGCTCAGCTCGGCGGCGCGGATGAGCTGGGCGCTCGTCTCGGCCTCAATGGGGGAGTGTTCGTTGTCGATGATGACAAAATCAAGACCGGTGCGGCCGAGGCACTCCATGAGATAGGGGCTTGCTGTGTCAAAAAACATACCGATAGGCTTCTTGCCGTTTTTTAGCTTCAGTTTCAGTTCGTTTTTCAGAATAATCATCCCTTTTCATTCATCTGTGTTTAATAATTATACATAAATTTTTGAAAACTACAAGTTGTAAAACATGAAAAGTAATGTTAATATCAGAGTAGGACTTGAAAAATATGACGGGAGGTGCGCGATATGAGCGAATACAGCCGCGAATATCTTGAGCTTCTGGCGGAAAAATACCCGGATGAAGCGGCCGTGTGCTCGGAGATAATAAATTTAAGCGCGATACTTGCGCTGCCGATGGGCACTGAGCATTTCATCAGCGATCTGCACGGTGAATACGGCGCTGTGCGGCACATTCTCAATAACTGCTCCGGCGTTATTCTTGAAAAAGTGCGCAGGCTTTTTGAAAAGGATATAGGCGAGGAAGCCTGCCGTGATCTTTGCACGCTGGTCTACTACCCTCACGAGAAGCTCAGCGCTATGCGCGATTCGGGCGAGCTTAGCGACGACGGTCTCAAGCAGATGCTTAAAATGCTGAGGACGCTTGCGGAAACGCTCTCGAGCAAGTATACGCGGGGCTATGTCCGCAAGCAGATGCCGAAAAAATGGAGCTTTGTTCTTGATGAGCTGCTGCATATGCAGCGGGATGAGTATTCAAATCAGGTGCGCTATCACGACGCTATTTTAAATTCCATCATCTCAACCGGCGCCGCAGAAGAGGTCATAGGTGCGCTTGCGGATATCATAAAGCGCCTTGCCGTGGACAGGCTGCACATAGTAGGCGATATCTTCGACCGCGGCTCGGAACCTGCAAGGCTGTTAGACTCACTCATGGAGCACCCGAACATTGATATTCAGTGGGGCAACCATGATATCCTTTGGCTGGGCGCCGCAGCGGGCAGCCCTGCATGTATATTTACCGTGCTGCGCATTTCGCTTGACTATGGCAACGATAAGCTTTTAGAGCGGCGCTACGGCATCTCATTGCAGCCGCTATACAGCTTTGTCGGTAAATACTACGGCGACACATCGCCCGAAAATGTCAAGCTTGCCCTGAGCACTTTGGGCTTCAAGCTTGAGGGCAGGGTAATAATGAGGCATCCGGGCTACGGGATGAATTCACGGCTCATGCTCAGCCGCTGCGATTTTGAACACAACACGGTAATTCTCGACGACGGAATCTACCCGCTGAACACCGACAAGTGGCCGACGATAGACAGAGACGACCCGTACAGCCTGAACGATGACGAGCTGGAGCTGATCGATGAATATGTTGCTCTCTTCCGCGAAAGCCAGTCTCTGCGCCGCCATATGGATTTCATCTATCGCTGCGGCAGTACATACCTGTGCTGTAACGGCAACCTCTTGTACCACGGCTGCATACCCATGACCGAGGACGGCGAGTTTGCGCGCGTGCGCCACGGCGGAGTGTGGTACTCCGGCAAAAGCCTGCTCGACTATGCCGATATCATCGTCAAAAGCGCCTGGGCAAAGCGGGACGAGTCGGCGCTGGATATGATGTGGTATCTCTGGTGCGGCAACGACAGCCCTTTTTCCGGCCGCGTTTTCCATACATTTGAGCGCGCCGTAGTAGACGACAAGAGCACATGGGTCGAGCCTAAAAATCCGTATTTCAGCTTCTGGGAGGATGAACAGGCCGTTGATATGATCCTCACAGAGTTCGGACTTGACCCTGAGCTTGGGCATATCATAAACGGCCACACGCCGGTAAAGGCGAAAAAGGGCGAAAGCCCCATAAAAGCGGGCGGCAAGCTGTTCATCATTGACGGCGGCTTCTGCGAGGCATACCAGAAGACCACGGGTATAGCAGGCTATACACTGGTGTACAATTCGCACGGCCTCAAGATAAAATCCCACTATCCCTTTGAGGGGATCGCCAAGGCGATAGACGAGAACGCGGATATAGAATCCGACGCCGTGCAGGTCGAGAGCTTCCCGACGCGCAGGTATATTGCTGACTGCGACGACGGCGAGAGACTGCGCCGCAGAATAGTGGCATTAGAGCAGCTTTTGGCCGCGTACCGTTCCGGCGAAATACTGCCAAAATGACATAATAAAAATCACATGGATATAATACATATCCATGTGATTTTTTCGCTGATTTAAAGCCTGTTTTTTTCCTTTTGAGCGATATTTATCGCTGCAATTGATATACCGAAAAGTATGAAATACGCGAACATATCGCGTGGGTAGAACCAGATATACTCGACGCAGCATGAGAAAGCAATTCCTGTGAAAGCGGCGGCGCAGGCTATCAGCACCGGCTTAATTGCGGCTCCTGAGCCTCTGCGGACGATGATGAGATTTTTAATGTTTCTCAATGCCATCCACATAAATGATATGAAGCAAAGAAGCCCTGCTTCAACGATTAATTCAAAATAGAGCGTTTGAGTGTGGAATGCACCGCCTATTGCACCGGGCTGAGCGTAGTCCGGATATATCACCGCAAAGGAGTCCGGGCCAAGTCCGATGCCGACAACGCTGAAGTCGCGCATTATATACAGAACGCCCTGCCACAGAGCAAGCCTATGCGCCGAGGACAGATCCATATGACCGCCATTAAACAGACCGTTTGTGAGGCTTGTTATTCTTGTCATTACACTGGCCGGCAAAAACGGTATTGCGAGCAGTCCGAGTATTATAAGCGCAGGGATGAGCTTTTTGTTCCTGAGCCAGACATAAACAAAGACAGCCAGCACAATTGATATCCAGCCTGAGCGAGAATAGGTCATCACAAGCCCCAGAGCGGGGAAAGCAAGACCGATGCACAGCAGTGTTGAGAGAGCGAAGTTCTTTCTCGTACCGGCAAATGCCGCGCACAGTGGCAGGAACAGAATAATAAATTCGGCGTAATTGTTAGGATTGTCAAGCGTAGAGGTGACGCGGGCAGGAACGCCGACATTGGCTTTAAGATCGGTGTATGACGCGTTGACGTAGACGAGATTGAATACGCGCTGAGCAATGGCGTAAAGCGACATCAGGATAAGCGCGATATAGAGAAACGCCATAAGCTTTTCCAGCCGCTTGATATCGCTTATATCTGACGCTATGACATACATGAAAACGAATGAACAGATGAAGAACAGAAGTACCCTCATACTGTCAGACGTGGCATGGCTGAATAAGAGGCTGAGTACGAGCGAGAGGAAAAACAGCACGAAAGGAAAGCCCAATTTTTCAGGGTACATAAGCTCGCGCTTACCTAAGCCCACCATTATAAAATACAGAAGCAAAAAGCCGAAGGAGCCGATTAACGCATAGCCGTTATTCCAAATCTCATGCGGGGCAATGAACATAGCGCAGATGAAAGCGCCCAATATAAATTCAAAATTGAGTATTTTTGATCCTGAGCACAGTTTTACAATAAGGCTTGTACCGGCGGCGTTTTTAAAAGGCTTTGCTATCGCGGCTATGAGCTTTACCACTATGTTGCAGATAAAGCGAAGCACTTGCGCAAGAGCACTGTGGGAATACGCCTGCTGTACTGTATCGGGCTTCCTTAGAAGCTTAACAATGAACAGGTCATTATATGCGTTTCTGAGAGGCGTCCATATAAGCTCAAGCAAAGCGAAAAAACGACTGTCAAGCCAGCAGCGGTATATGGAACTGAGTATTACGCTGTTTTGCAGAAACAACAGAATTTCCCCCTTTCACTAAAAATGGAGGACATAGCTCAGGACGCAGACTCGATATCCATGACGCTGACGAGGATCACGGCCTGTCCGAAGTGGACGGTAGCGGTACCGCCGACGGAGAAGAGCGAGCCGCCTATAAAAACGCCGTCGTCGGAAACAGTAGCCTCGACCTCGGTGGTAACGGTGACCCACTCTCTGCCGGGTGTGATGACCTTGACCGTTGTGCCGTCAGGAAGTGCCTGATAGGTATAAGCCTGCTCAACCTTTACATCTTTAACGGTGCCGAGCTGTATATTGGTTGTCTCCTCGTATACAGGCGCTCCGACCTCGATGGCGGCGCCGGAACCGGGGTAAGCGTTCGAGCTTGTGTACGTTACAATGACGTTTGATGATTCAAGCTTTGCCGCCTTTTCTGCCGGGGTGAACATTTTAGTGGCCACGAGAATAACAGCCGCTATAACAACAAGAACTATCAGCAGATCTATTATGTTTATTTTACCGAAGAGTTTTCCGTTTTTATCAATCATTTTTTTGCACCTCAATTATAAGCATTAAATACATCAAGAGCGAGCTTTTCAAGATCAAACTCGTCACTGACCTTTTTTAGCGCGTTGTCGGAAAATTCCTTGAGCAGCGCTTCGTTTTCCATAAGTTCAAGTATTGCGTCGGAAAAACCGTCGCTGTCTCCGAATTGGAGCACTCTGCCGCAGACCGTGTTCGTTTCGGCAAGATCGCGGTTTCCTCCCACGTCAGTGACAACAAGAGGAATACCGGCATTCATAGCCTCAAGTATGGCAAAGCTCATGGCTTCGTTTTTGGAGCTTGAATTCAGGTACAGGTCGGAGGACTTGAGCATCTCGGCCGAATCCGTTCGGAAGCCGAGCTGAATAACGCAGTCATTCATCCCGCTGTTCTGGCACATAAGCGCAAACTCGTCAAATTCCTCGCCGTCGCCAGCGATCAGGCATACAAACGGACGGCTTGTCTTGCGGCGAAGCTTTGCCAAAGACGCCAGCAGAAACGGAAGTCCTTTTTCCGGGGCGTATCTCGCCATGATCGACATGACGAAGGTATCGTCCTTAACGCCGAAGCTCCGGGCAAAGCTGCGGTCATAAATGCGCTCGCCCGAGGGCGTAACGCCATTATATATTACCCGAATCTTACTTTTCTTAACTCCGTTTATGGCCATTATCTCCGCGCCCTGACGGCAGACGGCGATCAGGCAGTGGTTAAACGGGGTGAATATGCGGTTTAGTATCTTCCACTTGGCATTCTGATAAATCGTAAGATGGCTCGTATATACGACTTTGACCCTGCGGTAAAAGAGCTTTGACAGGAGAGCGATAATGTTCTCCCTCGGGTACTGCGCGTGAATGACCTCAATGTTATTCTCCCGGCAGTATGCCGCAAGCTTCTTCGCCGCGCCGAGAGTGTGTTTGCCGCTCATATCAAGTCTGAGGCACGGAAAACCCTCATTTTCGAGCGTTTCCGAAAGCTGCCCGGGCACGTTATAGGCAAGATGGCAGCTCTCGCCGCGCGCTGAGAGAATATGCATCAGGTTGGAAACATATTTCTCGGTCCCGGCTTTGCCGGCATAGTTTATAAGGTACAAGATATTCAATAAATGCTCCTCACTTTTCTTTGAGCTTTATATAGAGAGCATGATCTCTAACTTGTACTACAATATACAATGTGCGCGCGATATTTTCAACAACAAAAATGTAACCTATTTAAAAACAATGTCAGCGCCCTTGAGCATGAGCGGGTTTATATCCGCCACTGCGGCGTCGCCTTCGGTGCAGTCACAGTCGGAAATGTCAATGACGCAGCTCATCATCCCCACTCTGCCGAGCACGGGGCAGCGCTGCCCATGAACCTCTACCCACAGCACCTCCGGCCTGAGCAGTGCAAAAATCGCACCGAGAAGCCGGTGCAGGATGAAAGAAAGCTGCAAAGCCCCGCAGCTTCGCTCAAGCCCGAAGCCGTTAAAATAGCCTATATCGCACAGGGCTACTCTGGTGTCTCTTGGCGCTCTCCACGCCGAGCCGTAGCCGACCATATGCCCCTTAGGAAGAACGCGCAGCTCCGATATGCTGCCGATGCAGCTCACCGCGTTTTTGAGCCTGTGTCCGCCGCCGGATACGCGCCCGATGAACGCAGAGCCTATACGAACCGCTCCGCAGCGCATCTCGGGATATCTGAGGAAAGCCTCGGAGCTTGCGCAGTGCAGAATACCGGGGTCAAAGCCCGAACGCCTGATTTTATCCGCTGTGCGCATGAATGATTTAAACTGCGTTTTGGTGGCTCTTTTGCTCTGCGGCTTGCTGAAATGAGTGTACAGGCCGCTTATGCGCAGCGATTTTGAAGCGGTGTAAAGCGAAAGAAGCTCGTTTAGCTGGTTCGGGAGAAAGCCGCAGCGGCCCATGCCGGTGTCGAGCTTTATGTGCGCCTCGGCTGTAAGACCGAGCGCTTGAGCCGCGTTTATAAGCGCGTTTGCGTCCTCAAGCGTGCCGATCGTGAAAACAACGCCGAGCCTCAGCAGATTTTCAATTTCCTGAGCATCCGGGGCTATATGGAGAAATAGAATTTTAATACCGCTAAGGCGCATCGTCGCAAGACGCTCGGCCTCGTGCGGTTCGGAGACGGCAAAACGACTTATGCCGCAGTCATAGAGAAGCCCCGCCATGGCCTCAAGTCCAAGCCCATAGCCGTCGCCTTTGACGACAGCCCATATCTCGCTCTCGCCTGCGAGCGCCTTCAGCACTTCCGTGTTCTTTCGGATAACGGTGGTGTCCACAATGCACTCTTTCATTTCAGAAGCCCCCTCAGTGCGCGATAAAGCCGTATCGACGACCCGACGCAAAGGTTCATAAAGCTGTCGAGTACAAGATCGTATTCCCCGACAAACTCCGTGAACCTGCCGCCGAAGCCCTTTTTGAAGCGATACAGACCGTACAGGGGATTATCTTCGCTCAAATCGCCCGATACCCCGCGAAAATCGTATACACGGCTTTCGCGCTCGAGCGCCCAGCGTATCATGCTCCACTGCAGGAGGTAATTGGGCATTTTATCGCGGTGCTCGTTGGAGCTTGCGCCGTACAGATACCAGACCTTGTCGCCAAATGCTATGGCAATGGTTCCGGCGATGGGAACGCCCTCATAATAGGCCATGTACAGCCTCGCGTTTTCTCCGAAAATTTCGAGCATGCTTTTAAAATACTCCGCGCCGCGCACGGTAAAGCCGTCACGATGGCCTGTTATGAGCATCAGTCGTTCAAAATCTTCTACATCCTCGACAGTGCCTATCCTTACCTCAACCCCGCTTTTTTGAGCCTTGCGCAGATTATAGCGTGTCTTTTGCGAAAAGGAGAGGAGCAGCTCGGCCTCGTCCATGCCCTCATCAAGATGCAGGCGGAAGACAAACTTCGGCTGCGCGCCCTCAAAGCTTTTGCCACGGCTTACGCATTTAAAGCCGTGCCGTTCTAACATCGCGGCAAAATCCGAGTTTTCGGCGGGAACGTCGGGATCTATCTTTATAACATAGGCGTTGCAGCGCTTGGCAAGTATTTTTGCCCCGACGAGAAGGCGCGAAAATGTATCCTCGTCGTCCAAATCGCACACAGGCCCCCGGCACGAATACATCATGCTGCACCCGAACAGAGGCGCTCTGCGTATCAGAAAAGCCATGGAGCCTTTTATTTTGCCGTCCGAATCCCGGACGGCTATGGCCTTGAACTCCCATGCGCTTTTCTGCCTGCCCCAAAGGTGGGACTGAGCAAAATGCCCTTTCGGGTGCGATGCAATGAAGTCCTCGTATTCTTTTTTCGTATTTTCATTAATAAATTCGATCATGGTCTAACCCTCTTTCTAAGCGTAGACAGCATAGCTCGCGTGAACATAATAAAAGCCTAAAAAAAGCATCAAAACGCAAAACTCAGGATATCGGTTTCGGAAAATGATAAAAAATTGTCTGATGTTGACTAATCGCGTTTTTGCTGTATAATGTGTATAATGTGAACAACGTGTATGGTGGCGAAAGAATGAAAACTGAAAGCATAAACAGAAAACTTCAAAAGAAATTCGGCGACAGAGTTAAGGCCGAGCTGCGCGATAACTGCATCTATCTCAGCGGAGCACTCGACAGCTGGGATGACGTGGTAGAAGCCGGCATGACGGCGGCTACAAAGAACTCCCGCTGCCATGTGGTAAACGATATCGTTTTCACCGGCGCGGAGCCTGAGCCTATGCATATGCCGTCAATAAAGGACGAGGCGCTCGAGGGCGACAGCCCCGATGTCCTCATCATCGGCGGCGGCATATCCGGAAGCTCCGTTGCGCGCGAGCTTAGCCGCTATAAGCTCGATATACTGCTGCTCGAGAAAGAGGCGGATCTGTCATTGGGCGCGTCCGGCAGGAATGACGGCGAGGTGCATCCCGGCGTCGACCTTTCAAAGGGCTCGCTCAAGCATAAGTACATACGCCGCGCAAACCACATGTACGAGGGCCTGTGCCGCGATCTTGACGTGCCGTTTAAGCGCCTTGGGCAGTATGCCTGCTTTACGCACAAATCATGGCTGCCCTTTGTCTGGCTCTATGCCATGAAGCGCAGATACATAGACGGCATTGAGGATACATGCATTGAGATGGGCGATGCTGTACGCAAAAAGGAGCCTGCCATATCTCCGGACGTGGCCTTTGCGCTCTCAAGCCCCTCGTCCGGCACCGTCAGCCCGTATAATCTTGTCATCGCCTATGCCGAAAACGCCGTGCATAACGGCGCAAGAGTGTCGCTTAACACGGCGGTCACCGGTATGAAGCTTGACGGCGGCAGGATAGTGGATGTTTATACAAATCGCGGAACACTGCATCCGCGCATGGTCATAAACTGTGCCGGTGTCTATGCCGACAAGATAGCCGAGATGGCCGGGGACAGGTTCTTCACCATTCACCCCCGCCGCGGAACAAACTCCATTCTTGATAAGAAGGCGGGAGCGCGTTTTAGCTCCATCGCGTCTGTCGTCGGAGCAAAAAGCCCCGGCAAGACCCATACCAAGGGCGGCGGAATACTGCATACCGCGCACGATAATCTGCTGGTCGGCCCTGACGCTGTCGAGACCTGGGAGCGGGAGAATACCGCAACTGACAGGGACAGCATCGAGCGGGTGTTTGTAAAACAGAAGATAACCATGCCAGAGCTGACCGAAAGAGATATCATAACCTACTTTACCGGCGTGCGCGCGCCTACATATGAAGAGGACTTTATAATAGAAACCGGACGCAGGACGGAAAACATCTTCCACGTTGCCGGTATTCAGTCACCGGGTCTGACGACTGCGCCTGCTGTTGCCGAGGACGTTGCAAAGTATGTTGCAGATAAGCTCGGAGCTGCCGAAAACGAGAGCTTTGACCCCATTCGCCACGCGCCGCCGCACCTTGCCGCGATGAGCGACGATGAGCGCGCGGAGCTTATAAGACAAAATCCCGATTACGGAGTTATCGTGTGCCGCTGCGAGGAAGTCAGCCGCGGCGAGATACTCGACGCCCTTAACAGCCCCATATGCGTACCCACGGTGGACGGAGTTAAAAAGCGCGTAAGACCGGGAATGGGAAGATGCCAGGGCGGCTTCTGCTCACCAATTGTTACTAAGATGATCGCGGAATACCTGGGCGTACCGCTGACGGAGGTAAAGAAATCCTCGGCGGATTCGGCTATTGTGTTCGAGAGCAGAAAGGGAGGTCGCTGAAATGGACGAATACGGCGTTATTGTTATAGGCGGCGGCCCGGCGGGACTTGCCGCAGCGATATCCGCCAAGGAAAACGGTGCGCAGGTGCTCATTATCGAGCGCGAGGAGCGTGCCGGCGGAATGCTCAAGCAGTGCATTCATGACGGCTTCGGGCTCCAGCGCTTCGGAGAGAGGCTTGCAGGCCCCGAATATGTTGAGCGCTTCATTGACAGAGTGCGTGAGCTTGATATCGACGTGCTGTGTCAAACCTTTGTGACGAGACTGGAAAAACGCGACGAGCGCTTTTATGTAACGGTTGTCAACAGCACAGGCTTGAAGACGCTGACGGCAAAAAGCATCGTTCTTGCAACGGGCTGCCGCGAGCGCAGCGCAAAGCAGGTCTTCATCCACGGAACGCGTCCGGCGGGCGTGTTCACAGCCGGAACTGCGCAGCATTTCACGAATCGGCTCGGAGTAATGCCGACCAAAAAGTGCGTCATTCTCGGCAGCGGCGATATCGGCCTTATAATGGCGCGCCGCCTGACCCTTGAGGGGGCGCAGGTGCTCGGCGTGTACGAGATAAATCCGACGCCCTCAGGACTGACCCGCAATATCCACCAGTGCCTTACCGACTATGATATACCCCTGTACCTGAGCCATACAGTCACCCGCGTGTTCGGGAAAGACCGCCTTGAAGCTGTTGAGGTCTGCGCGGTAGATGATAGCTTCAAGCCCATGCCCGAAACGGCTGAGCGTATCGAGTGCGACGCGCTGATCGTGTCCGTCGGACTTATCCCCGAAAACGAGCTTGCCGAGAGCATCGGCGTTGCGATAGACAGCCATACGAAAGGCCCCGTCTGCGACGGCCAGCTCATGACAAGCGTGCCGGGCGTGTTCTCCTGCGGCAATGCGCTCCATGTAAACGACCTTGTCGATTATGTCTCCGCATCCGGCGAGGAGGCCGGCAGGAACGCTGCGCTATATTGCGCGCGCGAGCGGCATAGTGTTAATATAAATATAGGTAAGGAATTCATGTACCTTGTACCGCAGCAGCTTGACCTTAACGCTGATAACTCAAAGCTGAGCTTTTACTTCCGCTCTGCTGCGGTGCTGGGCAAAAGCACTCTGCGGCTGAAAGTAGACGGGGAAGAGGTATGGAGCAGAAAGTACCCGTTCCTGCGCCCGCCTGAGATGCAGCAGCTCGTGCTGGACATGACGAAATTCGGCATCGGAAGCGAGTCCGATGTCCGCTTTGAAATAGAGGTGGCGGAATGAAAGAATTCAGCTGCATTGGCTGCCCGAGGGGCTGCCTTCTCCACGTCGAGGAGGAAAACGGAGAATTTATCGTGACGGGAAATAGCTGCCCGCGCGGCAAGGAGTTTGCCATAAGCGAGATGACGGCGCCAAAGCGCACAATCTGCTCTGTGGTAAAGACTGTTTTTGAGGGCGTGCCCGTACTGCCGGTCAGAGTGTCGGAGGACATACCTAAGGAAAAGATATTTGACGTTATGAGGGAGATAAACTCCGTACTCCTCACCGAGCGCATAGGACGCGGCGACGCCGTGATTGAGAATGTGCTCGGACTCGGCGTTGATGTCATATCTACAAGCGATTTATTAAAACAGAATATATATGCATTAACGGAGGAGAGAAGATGAGCAAACCATTGGTTCTGACCTACGATGTGGGTACGCAGAGCACAAGAGCAATCCTCGTTGACAAAGACGGAACTATCGTCGACAAGGAGCAGGTGAAGTATGACGAGCCGTATTTCCGGCAGCGTCCGGGCTGGGCTGAGCAGAAGACCGATTTCTACTTTGAGCATATGTGCACAGCCTCCAAGGCGCTCATGGCGCGAAACGCCGACAAGGTGGAGGATATCATAGCCTGCGTAGCTACGGTCATCCGCGACACTCTTGTGTTCCTTGACGAGAACAACAAGCCCACGCGCGATATTATCCACTGGCTCGACGCCCGCAAGTGCCTTTACGACGATCCGTTCCCGCTCTGGAAAGAGGCGGCGTTTGAGCTTGTCGGAATGGGCAAGGGCTCAAAGATAGCTTACAGAACTTCCAAGGTCAACTGGGTGCGTCAGAAGCAGCCGGAGATCTGGGAAAAGACCAAAAAGATCGTGTGTCTGCCCGCTTACTTAAACCTCCGCATGACCGGCCGTCTTGCCGATACGCCCGCCAACACCATAGCCCATATCCCCATGGACTACAAGAAAAAGCGCTGGATGAAGGAGAACGATCTGACCCGCTGCCTGTACGATGTGCCGCAGGAGAAGCTGTATGAGCTTATCCCCTCGGGCGAGGTTCTCGGATACATAACGAAGGAAGCAGCAGAGCTCACCGGAGCGCCGGAGGGGCTGCCCTTCATAGCCACAGGCGCGGATAAAGCCTGCGAGACGCTCGGCCTTTCCGTCGCAAGCCCTGAAAAGGCGTCGATATCCTTTGGAACAAGCTCCACTATCGAGATGTATACCGAGCATTATTTCGAGCCGCAGAACTTCCTGCCCTCATACCCCTCGGTCATAAACAAGGCGTGGAATCCCGAGATCCAGGTGTTCCGCGGCTTCTGGATGCTGAGCTGGTTCATAAAGGAATTTGGTGATAAGGACAGGGAGGAGGCCGAGAGACTCGGCGTGTCTCCCGAGGAAATCCTCAACAAGAAGGCGGCGGAGGTTCCCGCCGGCTGTCAGGGACTAATGCTCCAGCCCTACTGGACGCCTGACGTGCTCAAGCCCGACTCCTACGGCGCCATAATCGGATTTTCCGACTACCATACCCGCTATCACATTTACCGCGCGATAATCGAGGGCATCTGCCTCGAGCTATATATGTCGATGAAGAGCATGGAAAAGCGCGGCGGCATGAATATCAAGGAGATCTACGTCGGCGGCGGCGGCTCAAAGAGCGACCTTGCCTGCCACATCCTTGCCGATACTTTCGGACTGCCGGTAAAGCGCATCCACACCCACGAGGCATGCTCGATCGGTGCGGCAATGGTCGCCTTTGTTTCAAAGGGCGAGTTTGAAAGCTATGACGAAGCCATAAAGCACATGGTTCATATCAAGGACGTATTCACGCCCGATGCGAAGAACCATGATGTCTATATGAATATGTACAACAAGGTTTACCGCAAGATCTATAAGAACGTAAGACCCCTGTACGCAACAATGAATAACCTGAAAGAAAGGAACATGATCTAATGAGCCACAAGCCTTACAAAGGATTTGAACCCAAATGGGTCACCACCCCCGCACCGAAAGACAGCTACCGTTCCATCTTCCGCTGGGGAGATCCGGAGTTCTTCAAATTCCCCAAAGAATCTCTGTATAAGATGATGAAGGAGGTCTTTAAGCTCACAGACGATGACTTCAAAGAATACTCCGACGATATCGGATTTGACCCCGTTGACCTGTCCGACCACCCCGTGAAGCTTGCGCAGGAGCATCTTGACGCGCTCAAGGCCATAGTCGGCGAGGAGGGCTTCTCCGTTTCCGATTACGACCGCCTTGCAGTGGCTTATGGCTTTACCGCCTATGATATACTGCGTCTGCGCCATAAGATAATCGACTCCGTGCCCGACGTCGTTCTGTATCCGGACACCACCGAGCAGGTCGAAAAGATAGTCGCGTATTCAACCGAGCATAATATCCCTCTGTATGTCTACGGCGGCGGCAGTTCCGTCACCCGTGGCGTTGAGCCTGTAAAGGGCGGCATTTCTCTTGATATGCGCAAGAGATTCAATAAGGTTCTGTCCTTTAACGAGATAGACCAGACCATCACCGTTCAGGCCGGTATGTCAGGCCCCGATCTTGAAAAGGCCCTCCAGAATGCACCTGAACTCTTTGGCGCAAAGAGGCAGTATACCTGCGGCCACTTCCCCCAGAGCTTTGAGTATTCCTCCGTCGGCGGCTGGACCGTCACCCGTGGCGCAGGCCAGAACAGCACCTATTACGGCTGCATTGCCGATATCGTGCTCAGCCAGAAATACGCAACTCCCATCGGCCCCATCCAGACCAGCCACTACTCAAGAGAGGCATGCGGCCCGGATCTGAACCAGATCATGATGGGCTCCGAGGGCACCTTCGGCGTTCTGACCGAGGTCACTCTGAAGATCTTCCGCTGGATGCCTGAAAACCGCAAGCGCTTCTCCTACATTTTCAAAACATGGGACGACGCTATGAAGGCAGCCCGCGAGATGATGCAGCATGAGTGCGGCTATTCATCCGTTTTCCGTCTCTCCGACCAGGAGGAGACCAGCATGATGCTGAGACTGTACAATGTTGACGATACCCCGCTGTATCCTCTACTTGACAAGCTCGGCTATAAGGACATGGAGCGCTGCCTCTTCCTCGGCTTTACCGACGGCGAGAAGGGCTACTCCAAAAACGTTGCAAAGAATATTGCAAAGATCGCCCGTCAGCACGGCGGCCTGCCTCTCACCGGCTATGTAACAAAGAGCTGGGAGAAGGGACGCTTCAACGACCCGTACCTGCGCGATACCCTCATGGACTTCGGCATCACGACCGATACCCTTGAGTGCACTGTCAACTGGTCGAACATGGAGCAGGTGCATCTTGATGTACGCAAGGTCTGCCACGCTCTGCCCAATACCGTTGTTACCACCCATATGAGCCACTGCTATCCGCAGGGCGCGAACCTGTACTTCATATTCCTGACCAAGATGCAGGATGAGAAGGCGTTCAAGGCGTATCACACCACCATTCTTGATGCTATCCAGCGATCCGGCGCGTCTATAAGCCACCATCACGGCATCGGCAAGATGTTTGCGCCGTGGCTTGAGGGCTATATCGGCGAGAAGGAGTACGGCGTATTCAAGGTACTCAAGAACTACTTCGACCCCAACTACAACATGAACCCCGGCGGAACGATCGGCCTTGACCTCCTGCCCGAGGAAAAGAAATTCGACCGCCAGTATACCGATTACGAAGCCCAGCCCAAATTTGATTAAGAGAATAACCCAAATAAGCTCCGCCGCATATTTTGGCGGAGCTTGTTTTTGCGTTTGTGTGCATCCGAAAAAGTGGTGTTATTTCTTTAACTAAGCAAAATGCACAAAAATTGATAATTTATATTGCAATTTAACGGAATATGTTGTTAAATATTAATGTTGCTGTTTAGTAAAAAGCATTTAATGAGGAAAACTGATGGAGTGGTATATGTATGCGCTCTCCGCTGTTGGGGGAGCGGCATTCGGTTTTGCTGTGGCATATGTAAACATGCTCATAAGCAAGGCAAATTTGAATAAGGATAATTTTGCCGCAATAATGGGAGCAAATGTCCTGAGACTGCTTGTTGACGCCGCAGCCCTTGCCGCGGCTTACTTTGTGTGCAAGGCGCTGAGCTTTCCGATGATCATGCCGCTTATCGCGGTGGCTCTGGGACTGTCGGTCGGCGGAATGTTTTTCCTGAAAAAAATTGCAAAACAAATTCAGTCGCAGAGCGACGATACTGCGAATGGGGGTGAATAATATTGGCAGAATTTTTTAATAATTTTCTGAAGCCAACTCCTACTATATATTCAATGTGGGTGATAATGGCGGTCATACTTCTGTTTAGCATACTTGCCACGCGGAATATGAAGGCTGTTCCCGGACCTTTGCAGAATATCGCAGAGATGGCGGTGTCGTCGCTGCTCGGCTTTTTCAGCGGAGTTCTTGGCGAGAAAAAGGCGAGGCACTATTTCCCGATGCTGGCGACGTTCTTTATACTTATAATTGTAAGTAACTACTGCGGACTGATCCCCGGAGCGGGCGAGCTGTTCACGGTGCCGACCTCGGTTCTGGCCGTCACGGCCGCGCTGTCTACGATATCCTTTGTGGCGATCCAGTCGTCGGGCATCAAAAAGCACGGTGTGGGAAAATACCTGCTGACGTTCTTTAAGCCCGTAGCTGTTCTGTTCCCGATCATGCTGCTCGAGCAGTTTATTCGCCCGATATCCATGGCGCTTCGACTTTACGGCAATATCTACGGCGAGGAGCTTGCGGCGGAGACACTGTTTGAGCTGTTCCCGCTGGGCGTTCCGATAGTTATGCATGTGCTGAGCCTGCTGTTCTGCTTCATTCAGGCGATGGTGTTTACAATGCTGCTTGCCGTGTTTATAAATGAAGCTACAGAAGACGAAGAATAATTAAATGTACACAATTTAGGAGGAAATAAAAAATGACAATAGCACAGGGACTTATTGCAATAGGCGTCGCGCTGGCCATCGGCCTCAGCACCATCGGCGTCGGCATCGGTCAGGGGCTTGCCGCGGCAAAGGCACTTGAGGGTATGGCAAGGCAGCCCGAAATGAAAGGCCAGCTCCAGTCTGTTATGATACTTGCCATGGGCTTTATGGAAGCGCTGGCGATCTACGGACTTGTTATCGCGTTTATGCTTATCGCAAAGATTTAAAAAAGCCTGAACTACTTTTGAGAGGAGAGAATCTGATTGATTTTAGACTTGGCTGGACTTCAGATCAGCGTACCTGAGTTCATATGGACGATCATCAGCTTCTTCCTGTTTATGTTCCTGCTCAATAAATTCCTTTTCAAACCCGTAATGTCCTTCATGGATGAGCGCAAGGCGCGGATAGACGCCGGCCTTGAGGAAGGCAAAAAAGCCAACGTAGCTCTGAAGGAAAATGAGGCGAGATTAGCTAAGGAGCTTGCGGAAAAAGGCGGCGAGGCGCGCAATGTTATCAGCGAGGCCAGAAGCGAGGCGGAAAAAGCAAAGAGCGAGACTCTCGGCACCGCCCATGCAGAGGCCGAAAAGCTGCATAAGAATGTTCGCGAGCGCGTTAAGGTCGAGGAGGATGCGGCCGTCAAAGAGCTTGACGGAAGCATGCCGGAGCTTGTAGCCATACTTTCCGGGAGGCTTCTTGGCAGCGATGTCTCCGGTGAGGCGGCTCTGATAGAGGGCTGCGTGAACAAGACAAAGGAATAATTCCCCGAGGGAGAGACAGGATCTACAGGAAAGGAGGGATGGTTCTCAGGTGGATATCGTATGGAAAATAGTTAACTTTATCATACTGTTTGGCGCACTTTACCTGATCTGCCGGAAAATGAATCTTTTTGATAAAATGTTCGGCAGCCGCAGGCGGGGCATAAGCGAGGATATACAGAGCTCCGAAAATGCTGTCAGGCAGGCGCAAGAGCTTGGCGCTGATATTGAGAAGGCGAATGAACTCAATGAAAAGCGCAAAGAAGAGCTGATGCAGGGCGCCGCGAAGCAAGCGGAAGTGAGCCGCGCGGCAATAGCCGCCTCCGGCGAGGAGGAAGCAAAAGCTATCATCCAAAACGCCGAAAAGAGCGAAGAGCAGCTTATGGAGGAGATGCGCAGCCGCGTTTCCGCCAACGCTGTGCGGCAGGTCGCCGCAATAACGGGGCAGGTGCTCCGCAACGGCAGCTTTGAAAGCTCCAAACAGGCGCTCAATGATAGATTTATAGAACAAATAAAAGAATTGGTGTCGGCAATGCCGAGTGACATTTTGAATATGAATGAACTGAAGAAACTTGACATTTCAATAAAGAGCGCAGAACCTCTCAGCGAGGAGGAGATGAACAGGCTCACGCAGATAATCTGCGAGACCTTCATATCCTGCCGCAACGAGGTCGACTCCGAGCTTATCGGCGGCGTGCGTATGCAGGTCGGTGATACGGTCTATGACGGTACGCTTGCGCACACTCTTGACAGACTCAGCATGGATGTTGAGAACAACACCCGCCAGAGCGATAAGGAGATGCAGTCCATCGCCGAGGGCATCAAGCAGCAGCTTGAAAAGGTGAGCGGCGATATCGACGTATTCCAGACGGGCGAAGTCATCACTCTCGGCGACGGTATATGCCGCGTATCCGGGCTTGCTGACGTTATGGCGGGCGAGATGCTTGAATTCGAGGGCGGACTCAAGGGCATGGTTCAGGACCTTGAAAAGGATAATGTCGGCGTCGTATTGCTCGGACCGTACAGCCACATTCAGGAGGGCGACAGTGTCCGCCGCACGGGACGTATAATCGAAGTTCCGGTTGGCGAGAGCATGATAGGCCGCGTTGTGGACGCTATGGGTAACCCGATCGACGGCAAAGGCCCCATCAAAAACGAGGGCTTCAGACCCGTTGAGAGTCCGGCGCCCAGCGTGCTGTCCCGAAAGCCGGTATCCGTTCCCATGCAGACCGGCCTGAAGGCTATCGACGCGCTCGTTCCTATCGGACGCGGCCAGCGTGAGCTTATCATCGGCGACCGTCAGACCGGCAAGACCGCCATCGCACTGGATGCAATAATAAATCAGAAGGACACCGGCGTTATCTGCATCTATGTTGCCATAGGCCAGAAGGAATCCACGATAGCAGGCGTGGTGGATAAGCTTCGCAGCTTCGGAGCGATGGACTATACCATCGTCGTGGCAGCTCCCGCGTCCTCACCGGCGCCTATGCTCTATATCGCGCCCTATGCAGGCGCTGCCATGGGCGAATACTTCATGTATAAGGGCAGAGACGTGCTGATAATATACGACGACCTGAGCAAACAGGCCGCCGCTTACCGTGAACTCAGTCTGCTGCTTCAGAGACCGCCCGGACGCGAAGCATATCCCGGCGACGTATTCTACCTGCACTCCAGACTTTTGGAGCGTGCAGCGCGCCTCAGCGATGAGGCCGGCGGCGGCAGCATGACCGCCCTGCCTATCATCGAGACGCAGGCCGGCGATATATCCGCATACATCCCCACAAATGTTATTTCCATCACCGACGGTCAGATATTCCTTGAAAGCGACCTGTTCCACTCCGGCGTTCGTCCTGCTATAAACGTGGGTCTGAGTGTATCCCGAGTTGGCGGCGCGGCTCAGATAGGAGCGATGAAGCAGGTGGCGGGACGTCTGCGCGTTGACCTTGCGCAGTACCGCGAGCTTGCATCGTTTGCCCAGTTCGGCTCTGACCTTGATAAATCAACACGCTATACGCTTCATCGCGGTGTACGCATGACGGAGATCCTCAAGCAGGGTCAGTATGCGCCCATGAACGCCGCCGACCAGGTCATTGAGATCTTCGCAGCGTCCGAGGGCTATACCGACGACCTTGAGCCGGAGGATATCACGCGCTTCGGAGCGGAGCTTGTGGATTATGTAAACCGCACCTATCCTGAGCTGAGAGGTGAGATACTCAGCGGCAAAAAGATGAGCGCGGAGCAGCAGGCAAAGCTCAGAGAATGCATTGAAAGCTTTAAGAAAACATTCGGTTAATAATGCTCACAAAGGAAAGGAGGGGCTCAAATGGCTAATATGCGTGCGATAAGAACGCGCATCAAAAGCGTCAAGAGTACAGAGCAGATAACCAAGGCCATGAAAATGGTCGCAGTATCCAAGCTTCGCAGAACTCAAAAAAGCATGCAGGCAATGCGCCCCTTCGCGGAAAAAAGCCGTGAGGTCATGGACACGCTGCTTGGCGGCTCGAGTGGCCTTGAGAACAGATTTATCACGCCTCATAAGCAGGTGAAAAAAATCTGCTATGTTCTTTTCGTGGGCAACCGCGGTCTGTGCGGGGCGTATAACAGCGCCGTTTTGCACTATGCAAACGAGCTTATCGGCGCATCAGACGTGGAATACGGGCTTGTGGTGTGCGGACGCTGGGGCAAGGACGTCATCGCGCATAGTCGTCTGAATGTCATAAGGACTTTTGCCGAAATCAGCGACACGCCGAGCGCTGCCGAAGCGCTGGAGATATCCGATTATCTCAAGTCGCTGTTCCTCAGCGGCGAGTATGACGAGGTGCATCTTGTGTACCAGCGCTATATAAGCGCGCTGCGCCAGGATCCGAGCCATATGCAGCTTCTGCCTGCGGTGCCGGAGTCTGATAAAAGTGAAGCCGGCAAGGTGTTCATATTCGAGCCGGATGCTGCCAGCGTTTTGGAGAGCGTCATGCAGCTATATCTGAATAATACTGTCATGAGCGTGCTGCTGGACGCTAAATGCGGCGAGCACTCATCTCGAATGACGGCTATGACTTCTGCGTCCGACAGTACCAAGAAGCTTATCAGCGAGCTTGACCTCAAGCTCAACCGTGCCCGTCAGGCGGCCATCACGACGGAGATATCCGAGATCGTGGGCGGCGCCTCGGCACTTAAAAAGAAAAAAGTGTAAGTTGAGGGCAAAAGCCCTATCGAAATTAAAACCCCTATGCTTAGGAGGTAATTAAATGGAAAACGGCATCGTCAGAAGGGTCATAGGCCCTGTTGTTGACGTACAATTTCCTTCCGGTAAGATGCCGGAGATATATAATGCAATAGAGATACAGCTTGAAGACCGCAAGGTAGTCATGGAGGCTGTGCAGCATATAGGCGATAACAGCGTCCGCTGCATATCGCTGTTCTCCACCGACGGCCTGTCAAGGGGCTGCACCGCGGTAGATACCGGAGCTCCCGTTAAAATGCCTG
Organism: Clostridiales bacterium; assembly: GCA_004557075.1. Taxonomy (GTDB): domain Bacteria; phylum Bacillota; class Clostridia; order Oscillospirales; family Oscillospiraceae; genus F23-B02. Next base: position 131,892 of record SFEX01000003.1, on the reverse strand, counting down.
TCGGCGATGCGACGCTCGGACGCATGTTCAATGTTATTGGCGAGCCTATCGACGAGAAAGGGCCTGTCAATGCACAGGAGTATATGCCCATTCACCGCGAGGCTCCCGCCTTCACCGATATCGCGCCCTCGACGGAGATACTTGAGACTGGTATAAAGGTCGTTGACCTGCTCGCGCCCTACTCCAAGGGCGGCAAGATCGGACTGTTCGGCGGCGCGGGCGTCGGCAAGACCGTGCTTATTATGGAGCTTATCCGCAACGTAGCGTATGAGCACGGCGGCTACTCCGTCTTTGCCGGTGTTGGTGAGCGCAGCCGCGAGGGTAACGACCTGTGGCATGAAATGACGGAGTCCGGCGTTATCAATAAGACCGCGCTGGTCTTTGGCCAGATGAATGAGCCGCCCGGAGCGCGTCTGCGCGTGCCTCTGTCCGGCCTTACGATCGCAGAGAACTTCCGCGATGAATCCGGTCAGGACGTCCTTCTGTTCATAGACAATATTTTCAGATTCACTCAGGCCGGTTCCGAGGTTTCGGCACTTCTGGGTCGTATGCCCTCCGCCGTTGGCTATCAGCCTACTCTGGCAACCGAAATGGGCTCGCTTCAGGAGCGAATCACATCGACCAGAAATGGCTCTGTAACCTCCGTTCAGGCGATCTACGTCCCCGCCGACGACCTTACAGACCCCGCCCCCGCAACGGCGTTTGCCCACCTTGACGCTACCACCGTTCTGTCAAGAAGCATATCGGAGCTTGGAATTTACCCGGCCGTGGATCCTCTGGAATCCACATCGAGGATACTTGACCCGAACGTGCTGGGCAAGGAGCATTACGATACGGCGAGAGCGGTTCAGGCCGTTTTGCAGAAGTACAAGGAATTGCAGGACATCATAGCGGTTCTGGGTATGGACGAGCTGAGCGTTGAGGATAAGGCGACAGTAAACCGCGCAAGAAGGATCCAGCGCTTCTTATCCCAACCTTTCCATGTCGCGGAGAACTTCACCGGAACCAAGGGCGCATATGTCAAAATGGAGGATACCATACGCGGATTCCAGGCCATCCTCGGCGGCGACTGCGACGATCTGCCCGAGCAGGCGTTCCTGATGTGTGGCACCATTGACGATGTGCTTGCAAAGCGTAAGGATCTGTAAGTATGGCGGATAAGATTCATTTTCAGATAGCTACGGCCGACGGTAGCATATGCGATGAGATGATAAGCTATGCGCTTGTGCCGATGACTAACGGCGACGCGGGCATCATGGCCGGTCATGCGCCTATGCTTGCCGCGCTCAGAGAGGGCGTTGTAAAGTACATTACCGACGGCGAGGAGCATTTTGCGGCCTTGAGCGGAGGAGTTCTGAGCGTTGCCGACAATGAGCTTATCATCCTTGCCCGCACTGCCGAAAAGGCGGAGGATATAGATATCGCCCGCGCTCAGGCGTCTGAGGGCAGGGCGAGGGCGCGTATCGAGCATAAGGCGTCAGAGCTTGACATTAAGCGCGCCGAGCTGAGCCTTTACAGAGCCCTTGCGAGAGAAAAAGCATACTCAATGCTGCACAAATGACTTGAAAGTCAGAGGATATGTCAAGAGACATCTCCAAAACGAAAAATATCATAGCATAAAAATGGCTTGCCGTCTGCGAAAAACAGACGGCAAGCCATTTATGATACATTGCCCGATTTGCGTGGGTCTCCAGAGAAAAATAAGATCTATGCCACCCCTCATTCCGGGCAGCGGTATCTGCGCTTACCCTGACTTATAGTTCCGTATTCGATTGCTTCCGTGGGACAATTGCAGATGCATGCCATGCAATGAATGCAGTTATCTCCCCAGATCGGACGTCCGTCCTGAATGCTGATGCAGTTTACCGGGCAAAGCTGCGCGCATTTTCCGCAGACTATGCAGCTATCCTTGCTGTAAAACTTTTTGCCGGAAACGCAGAATGCATAAAAAGCACTGTTGACGATGCCGCTTTTCATTTTGTCGAGCAAAGTGCTCTCCTTTGCCGGGATGGGCTTTCCGGAGCGAATAAGCTCTGCAAGTTCCGCCGTCCGGCGGTCGGCATTCTCAACAATTCGCAGAGACTCTTCCACGGAAGGACAGTCAAACATTGCAATGTAGTTTTCCGGCATCAGTATTTCCGCACATCCCATAAATGTGAGCCCGCAGCCTGAGCACAGCTTTTTTGCATACTTTTCGGCATTGCCGATCTCACTGCCGCAGTTGAGCAGGAAATAAGCCTTTTTGCCGGAAAATTCCGCTGCCCCTGCCATTATCCAGTCGGAAACGACACGCGGTATCCTCCATCCATGGGTGGGTACAACGATTATAACCGTATCGTCCGCGATTTTGGGGTGCTGCCCCTGCTTTATGCCGTCGTTGATGGAATACATCGTGTTGCCGAGCGCTCCCGCGATATTATCCGCAATGTGCTTGCTGTTGCCTGTGCCTGAAAAATATAAAACCATAGCCAATTCTCCTTACAAATTCTGCTTTTGTATTATTATATCATATTTGCCCCGCTTTCTGTTAACAGTATGGAAATCTTTCCTGAGCCGGAATAAAAACAAGCTCCTGCGGCAATGATTGTAACAGGAGGTATTATCGTGAAAATTCACAATAATACCTGATTAAAAACGGCGTGCCGCTCGCCGCTAAAGCGGCAACCGCAGCACACGCTGATAATCTCCATTCCGCCGCAGATGGAGATTTACATTTCTGGCTGTGTTGCTAAGAGCAGCGGCAGAATGGAGATCATTATAATGAAAGTATTTGACATCATGAGTGAGCACATCGTAACGGTAGGGCAGAGCGAGCCTGTAGCCGCGGCGGCAAGGCTTCTGAAGCAGTACAACATAGGCGCTGTGCCGGTCTGCGACGACAGGGGAAATCTGCGCGGAATGATAACCGACAGGGACATTGCGGTTCGCTGCGTAGCGACGGGGCTTTCGCCCACGGAGACGAAAATAGGCGACGTGATGACCCGGGGCGCCGTGACGATAAACGACAATGCCCATGTGGGAGAGGCGGCGAGACTAATGGCGGACGCGCAGGTGAGGCGGCTTCCCGTGTGCCATGACGGCAGACTGGTCGGCATGCTGTCGCTTGCGGATCTTGCCAGAAACACCGACTGCGATACAGAGGCGGCGGAAGCGCTGAGCGAAATTTCAAAGAATATCAGAAGAATGTAGAAAGTGTGGTAAATGCTACACATAACTTGCCTCCTATACGATATAATTAGCATCATAAAAGCGGAATTCAAGAAAAATTAACTTGAGTTTTCCGCTGAAAGTGATATTATTTGGATGTTAAGAATACTATTAGGAGGTAATTATTATGGCAAAATGGGTATGTCCCGTATGTGGTTATGTTCATGAGGGTGACACTCCTCCCGAGAAGTGCCCCATCTGCAATGTCCCCGGTGAGAAGTTCACCATGCAGGCAGCGGAGAAGACCTGGGCAGCAGAGCATGTTGTCGGCGTAGGCAAGGTTTTCGGCGCTGATGTTCCCGCTGAGGTTCAGGAAGAGATCGTCGCAGGTCTGCGCGCTAACTTCGAGGGCGAGTGCTCCGAGGTCGGCATGTACCTGGCAATGGGCCGCGTAGCAGCCCGCGAGGGTTATCCCGAGATCGCACTGTACTGGGAGAAGGCAGCACTTGAGGAAGCAGAGCACGCTGCAAAGTTTGCAGAGCTGCTCGGCGAGGTCGTCACCGACTCCACCAAGAAGAATCTTGAGATGCGCGTTGACGCCGAGAACGGCGCAACCGCCGGCAAGTTTGAGCTTGCAAAGCTCGCAAAGAAGTACAATCTCGACGCTATCCACGACACCGTCCATGAGATGGCACGCGACGAGGCACGTCACGGCAAGGCATTTGAGGGCCTGCTGGCACGTTACTTCAAGTAAGATAAATTTGCGAGGTATATTATCATGAAATACGTATGCGTTTGCGGCTATGAGTACGACCCCGCTGTCGGTGATCCCGACAACGGTATTGCCCCCGGCACCCCTTGGGAAGAAGTTCCCGAAGATTGGACCTGCCCCCTCTGCGGCATAGGCAAGGACGGCTTCACCGCCGAATAATCAATATTGAAACGCTGACAGGGAGCCATAACCGGCTCCCTGTCTTGTATACAGCAAAATTACTTAAAATATACAAAAACATTGGGTAAAATGCTTGACCTCACGGTCTGACTATGGTATATTTATTCTTACCTGTCGGATGAGAGGTCTTTTTTCGTGCGCAAATTTTGCGGAGAAAATTTTCCCCGATTCCCATACAGGGAGGCAAATGTCCGCACCGTAACGCGGATAAATAATATAGGAGGTGCCGAAAAGTATGGCTGACAACAGAGTCAAGATCACACTGAGATGTGACGAGTGCAAGCAGAGGAACTACAATACCGTCAAGAACAAGAAGAATACTTCCGAAAAGCTTGAGAGAAGCAAGTATTGCCCCTTCTGCAGAAAGCACACCAAGCACGTTGAAACCAAGTAACTTTCTGAAAGGATGAGTGCAAAAATGGCTGAAGACAAGAAAAAGGGCGCACCTGCCAAAAATACCACCAATGCCGTAAAGAAAGAAGAAAAAAAGCCTGGTTTCTTTAAGCGTATAGGTATATGGTTCCGTAAGATGCGCAGCGAGCTGAAGAAGGTCGTATGGCCTACTCCCAAGCAGCTTGCCACCAATACCGGCGTGGCGCTGGTCGTTATGGCTGTCGCCGCAGTCGTCCTCTGGGGCTTCGACGAGATCGCAGGCCTGGTCGTTAACGTAATCTTCGAGCTTGCAGGTTAAGGACTATGGCAGAAGACGCAAAATGGTATGTGATCCATACCTATTCCGGTTATGAAAATGCAGTTGCAGCCGCGATTATGAAGGCTGCTGAAAACCGCAGGATGCAGGATCTGATCCAGGAAGTCAACATCCCCATGGAAACGGTCACCGAGTTTACCGACGCCGGCGAAAAGACAGTCGAGCGCAAGGTGTTCCCGGGTTACGTTCTGTGCAAGATGGTGATGACAGATGAAAGCTGGCATCTTATCCACAATGTCCGCGGTGCGACCGGCTTCGTCGGTGCGGGCGGCAAGGCTGTCCCCCTTACGGAGCAGGAAATTTACGATCTCGGCGTTGAGCGTCATGAGGTCGTCACGGGCTACCAGCTCGGCGATACCGTCAAGGTCGTTGACGGCCCGCTATCGGGCTTCCTCGGTGTTGTCGAGGAGCTTGAGCCAGATAAGGACAGAGTCCGTGTCGTGGTCTCGATGTTCGGCAGAGAGACCCCCGTCGATCTTGAGCTTGATCAGGTCGAGGAAATTAAAGAATAATAAGAAAGAGGTGCTGAATTATGGCACAGAAAATAGTTGGATATGTCAGATTCCAGGTTCCCGCAGGCAAGGCAACTCCGGCTCCCCCTGTAGGCCCTGCACTTGGTCAGTACGGCGTAAATATCGGCCAGTTCACCAAGGATTTTAACGAGCGCACAAAGGGCGATATGGGCATGATGATCCCTGTCGTCATCACCGTTTACTCCGACCGCAGCTTCACCTTTATCACCAAGACCCCTCCTGCGGCGCTGCTTATCAAGAAGGCATGCGGCATTGAGACCGCTTCCGGCGTTCCCCAGAGAGATAAGGTCGCAACCATCAGCAAGGAAGATCTCCGTAAGATCGCAGAGCAGAAAATGCCCGATCTCAATTGCACCGACATCGAGTCTGCAATGAGCATGATCGCAGGCACCTGCCGTTCCATGGGCGTCCTGGTAGGCGACTAAGGAAAGGCAAAGTGGGAGGATTTATTCCGACTCAACCACATTATTAGGAGGAAACGAAATTGTTTAGAGGTAAAAATTATAAAGAGAGCGCAAAGCTCATTGATAAGCAGGCCCTCTATGATCCTATGGAGGCATTCGGCCTGGTAATTAAGGCAAGCAAGGCAAAGTTTGACGAGACTGTTGAACTGCACGTTAAGCTCGGCGTTGACGGCCGTCACGCTGACCAGCAGGTTCGCGGCGCTATCGTCCTTCCCAACGGCACCGGCAAGACCGTGCGCGTCCTCGTTTTCTGCAAGGAAGAGCGCAAGGAAGAGGCTCTTGCAGCAGGCGCAGATTATGCAGGCGGCATGGAGCTTGTTGAGAAGATCCAGAAGGAAAACTGGTTTGAGTTTGATACCGTTATCGCCAGCCCCGACATGATGGGTACTGTCGGCCGCCTCGGTAAGGTTCTCGGCCCCAAGGGCCTGATGCCTTCTCCCAAGGCCGGCACCGTAACTCCCAATATCGCTCAGGCGGTAAAGGAGTCCAAGGCCGGTAAGGTCGAGTATCGTCTTGATAAGACCAACATCATTCACTGCCCCATCGGCAAGGTGTCCTTCGGCGAAGAGAAGCTGTATGAGAACTACGCAGCTCTCATCGGCGCTATTATCAAGGCAAAGCCCGCAGCGGCAAAGGGACAGTACATCAAGTCCTGCGTCACCGCTTCCACCATGGGCCCCGGCATAAAGATCAACGCTCAGAAGCAGCTTTAATAAATTAAGTTAAAATCAGCACTCTGTTTGTCTGTAAACAATGCAAACAGGGTGCTGTTTTATATTCACCTTTAACGAAGAAACGCAGTGATTTTTGTGCATAACGATGTTTGATAGACCCGCTTATTGACGAAACCGCCGTTGTAATTTAAAATAAGCTCAGCAAAGAAACAAGGAGGACGATTATGAAGGTACTTCTGATAAACGGAAGCCCCAATGAACACGGTTGCACCTACACCGCGCTGCGCGAGGTTGAGAAAGCGCTGGCGGCAGAGGGGATCGACACTGAAATTTTCCACATCGGGGTGGAGCCTCTTCCCGGCTGCACGGGCTGCAACGGCTGTGCCGGAAGCGGATGCTGCATTTTTGACGACAGGGTAAACGACGCGCTGGAGATTGCCGAAGGCTGCGATGCCTATGTTCTCGGCTCACCGGTACACTACGCAGGCATACCGGGTGACATGAAGAGCTTCCTTGATCGCTTCTTCTGGGCGGGTGAGAACGGAACGCACCGCCTGAAGCCGGGCGCGGCGGTTGTATCATGCCGTAGGGCGGGCTCAACCGCAACTCTCGACGGGCTGAATAAGTATATGACTATTTCCGAGATGCCGATAGTATCCTCCGGCTACTGGAACATGGTGCACGGCACAAATCCGAAAGAGGTCGAGCAGGATCTCGAGGGTATGCAGATGATGCGCACCTTAGGCCGCAATATGGCGTGGCTGCTGAAATCCATTGAGGCGGGACGGCGTGAGGGACTTGAAAAGCCCGAGACGGAACCGCGCGCCAGAACGAATTTTATAAGATAAATATATCAGATTAAAATGCAGGGTTAAAACCCTGCATTTTTTAATCAAAAATATTTCTCCGTATTTCCCCACTGCAAACAACAATAATCAACAGCGCCTTGTGACATGCTTCGGAGAATTACATAAGTATAATAATTATTATCTTATGTAAACTTACGGGGTGATGATTATGAATGTAAAAGGCTCTATAGCGGCCTTCAGGACAGCGGTAAGGAAGAGCACGGCCGAGCGCGGCTCTCCGGAGGTCGTTGCGGGAGCATGGGCGGTTATACACTTTGTCAGCGGCTTTGTTCTGGCGTCGGCGAGGCTGCTCGGAGCGGCAGGGCCGTTCGGAATTGCCGCGGTCGCGGCGTCGGGCGCGGGGCTTAACGGAGTCTGCTGCCTTGCGGGTGCAGCTTTAGGCTACATAGCGAGCGGCGGCCTGTCTTGGGGTATACGCTATCTCGCGTCTGTGGTACTTGTGTACACCATAGAATTTGCGTTTCAGGATTCAAAGATATTTGGGAACCGACTTTTCGCGCCACTCACGGCGGGCGTGGTAACACTGATAACCGGTGTGCTTTCAAGCTTCACGGCAATACTGTCTGAGGCTCCGGCAGCGGCGGTGATATTTCTTGAAACGACTTTTGCTTTCGGCGGCTGCTGGTTTTTCCGCGAGGCGCTGTCGGAACGGGAGAATACGACCGAGGCCGAGGAGATACGTCATGCAAGCTCCATCCTCATAACGGTGGCGGCCTTTCTCATGGCGCTGTCCGGGCTGAAAATTTTTAACGCCGTTTCTGTTGGCAGGCTTTTGTCACTTCTTATGGTGATGACGTGCAGTCTGCGCTGCGGCATGCTGACAGGCTGCACCATAGGAACGGCTTTTGGGCTTGCAATGGACATGGTGCAGGGCGGTATGCCATTTTATACGATGTCTTACGCGTTCGCGGGGCTGCTTTCGGGACTGTTCAACCGCTACGGAAGGCTTGTGTTTCTTCTGTCGTTCATTTTGGCAAACGCCTCTGCGGTCGCATGCACATGGGGCTGGGAGCCGCAGATATATTCGCTGTTTGAAGTGTTTTGCGCCTCGGTCATTTTTATGCTGCTGCCGTCCGGATTTTTAAACCGCGCCGGTTCTGTACTACAGCCCGTGGTAAGCGGCAGCGGGGAATCGGGACTGCGGCGCTATGTCGCGCGCAGGGTGATGAGCCTCAGCTCTGCCTACAGCAGCCTTTATGAAATAGTACGGCGTAACGTTGAGGAACCGTATAACGACGCAGACCCCGCCAAGGTATTCGACCGCGCTGCTGACACGGTATGTATAAACTGCAAGGACAAAAACCGCTGCTGGAACAGGGACTATATTGAGACCCTGTCCGCGCTCAACGATGCAACGGAGGCAATGCTCGAGCGCGGAACCCTACAGCTTGAGGATATACCCCGCCGCTTTACCGAAAAATGCAGGCTGCCCGAGGCGTTCGTAACGGCGGTTAACGGCGAGCTTCGCGCATCGGCATACAGGCGGCAGTTCGCGGCGCAGCTCCGAGAGAGCCGTGATACGGCGTGGGGGCAATACTCGGACATGGCGGAGATACTCGACACCGTGTCGCGAGAGCTTGCCGGAACAAACGGCGCCGATCACCTTGCCGAGCGGCGGCTCATACGCTATCTGCTCACTATGGACATAGACGCTGACGCCGCCGTATACCGCGACGGGCGCGGCAGGCTGAGGGCGGTGATCGAGAGCGGAACGCTGACTAAACTCCTGAAAGAGCCCGATTACCTTGAGCGGCTGTCAACGGTTTTGGGAATGCGGCTGTGCAGGCCAAAATCGAACTCCGAGAGCAGCGGCAAGCTCACGCTCATGGAAGCAGAGCCGCTGGCTGTGTCGGTCGGCATTGCGGCAATGAAGAAAAAGGGAGAGAAGGTCAGCGGCGACAGGGGCACATATTTTAAGACCGATGCGGGAGTGCTGTGCGTTGTGCTGTCCGACGGTATGGGCTGCGGCCCGGAGGCCGCCAAGGAGAGCCAGGAGGTCATTGACATCCTGGAAAAATTCCTGAGAGCCGGGATAGACCCCGCCGTTGCGATGAAAACGCTCAATTCCGTCATGCTTCTAAAGTGCGGGGATAACTGGGGCTTTGCGACGGTCGATCTCATGTGCGTTGATCTGTTCACGGGCGAGACCTGCTTCTATAAGTACGGTGCTGCGCCAAGCTATGTTATGAGCGGAAAGAGCATACGCCGCATTGAGTGCGAAACTTTCGCACCGGGGCTTAGCGGCTCGGCGGGAGCCGCGCCGGATGTTGTGCGGATGCGCCTCAAGCCCGGCAGCACCGCTATAATCGCATCCGACGGAGTTGTCGGCGATACAGACGACACATGGATTCGGGATATATTGGCCAGCTCCGTTTCGGACATGAAAAAGCTTGCGAGGGACACTCTGCAGGGGGCAGAGAAGTCCTGCGGAAACTGCGATGATATGACTGTGCTGGCAGTGCGCGTTGAAGAGCGGGAATAAAACTATGCAAAAACGGTTAAACTATGCACAGGAGACAAAATATCGGGAGGCGGCGGACGTGGTAAAGGGAGTTGCAAAAAGAGTAATAGTGGTGAAATCGCCGGATCCGCGCGTGTTTGAGGAGGCGATCTTTATAGTCCGCGAGGATTATATGAAGACCGCCGGAGTAAGCCGCACCCAGCTTTTGAGCGAGGCAAGGCAGGCGGCAAGCTCGTATGTCGGCAGGCTAAAACCGCAAAAAGCGCCGAAAAGATATATGGGACTTGTAATAGCCCTCTCCTCGCTGTTCGGCAGCGGAATTGCCGCGGCTCTGTTGCTTCTGGTATTATAATTTAAATATTAAATGATAAAATAAAGATGTTGCAAAAACATCTTTATTTTTTTACCCATTTGTGTATAATAATTAGTTAGTTGAAACTAATACGAAAGTGGTGACAGTATGACGGAGAAAGTATTTAAGATAAGCGGAATGCACTGCGCGGCCTGCTCTTCGAGCATAGAGCGCTTTATGAGCCGCCAGAGCGGAGTTGAGAATGTTTCAGTAAATCTGACTACGGAAAAGATGAATATCTCGTATGATGACAGCTGCCTTGATACCGATAAGATTTGCGAGCTCGTTGCGGGATTGAGCTTCGGAGCGGAGGAATATGTATCCGCCGACGCTATGGCGCGTGATGCGAGAAAAAAGGAGGAAGCGGAGAAAGCGGCCGAGCTTGAGAGTATGAAGCGCAGGGTCATACTCTGCATATGCTTTGCGCTGCCGCTGCTGTATGTCTCAATGGGCCATATGATAGGCCTGCCGCTGCCGAGGGTCATTGACCCTCACTATGCCCCTCTTGCGTTTGCGGCCGTTCAGCTTGTGCTGACGCTGCCGGTCGTGATAGGCGGCAGAAACTTTTATATTAACGGCTTCGGCAGCCTTGTCAAGGGCCATCCCAATATGGATACTCTTGTGGCTATCGGAACATTTTCAGCGCTTCTCTACGGAATTTATTCTCTCATAAGAATAGCCCTGGGTGATGTCAGCTTTGCCGGAAACCTGTTTTTTGAGAGTGCTACCGTGGTAATAAGCCTTGTGCTTTTGGGCAAATACCTTGAGGCGCGCAGCAAGCACCACACCTCCGACGCTATAAGAGCGCTGACAGAGCTTGCGCCCGAAACCGCAACCGTAACGCGCCATGGCGAGACCGATCAGGTGCCGGTGTCGGAACTGCGCGAGGGCGATGTCATAACAGTTCGCCCCGGCGAGCGTTTCCCGTGCGACGGCGTGGTGACAAACGGTATTTCGAGCGCAGACTTGAGCATGCTGACAGGCGAAAGCCTTCCCGTCACACTTGAGGAGGGCGGCACCGTCACGGGAGGCAGCATAAACGGCGAGGGAGTTATCGTGTTTTCCGCGACCAAGGTCGGCGGCGATACGACCCTTGCTCAGATAATACGCATGGTCGAGGACGCTCAGGGCAAGAAAGCGCCAATTGCGAAGATAGCCGACAGGGTAGCAGGAGTTTTCGTGCCGGTGGTCATGGGAATAGCCCTGCTTGCAGCGATAATCTGGGCGATAGCGGGTAAGGACATTGAGTTTGTGCTGAACGTGTTTGTGTCCGTGCTCGTGGTTGCGTGCCCATGCTCACTTGGCCTTGCAACGCCGACGGCCATCATGGTCGGAACGGGCAGAGGCGCGGAGCTTGGCGTTTTGTATAAAAGCGGCGAAGCGCTTCAGGCAATGGCCTTTGCCGATACTGCGGTTCTGGATAAAACCGGCACAGTTACCGAGGGCAAGCCGCGCCTGACGAGCGTGTACGCCGTAAGCAATACCGAGGATGAGCTTCTTGCAATGTGCGCGGCAGCCGAGTCCGGCTCCGAGCACCCGATAGCAAAGGCGATAACCGAGGCGGCAAAAGAGCGGGAGCTGCCAATTCCATCTGCCGATAACATAACGGCGATACCCGGCAGAGGCATCAAAGCACAGGTAGGTGGACAGCAGCTTCTCATCGGAAACGCGACATTGATGGAGGAGAACAAAATCGAGATATCGGCTGCGGATAAAGCCGCCGAGCTTGAAAACTCCGGCTGCATGCTTATGTTTGCAGCCTGTGACGGCCTCTTCGCCGGACTCTTCGGAGCTGTCGATACCATAAAGCCGGACAGCCCCAACGCTATCTCAGATTTGCATAATAACGGAATAACAACAATTATGTTAACCGGAGATAACGAAAACGCCACAAATGCTATAGCAAAAACGGCCGGGATAGACAACGTCATTGCCGGGGTGCTCCCCGAGGGCAAGGCAGGGGAGATAGAAAAGCTCAAGGCAGAAGGGCGAAAGGTCTGCATGGTCGGCGACGGTATAAACGACGCGCCCGCGCTGGCATCCGCCGATATCGGGGCTGCGATAGGCAACGGAACCGACGTCGCGATAGAATCGGCCGATGTTGTTCTCATGGGCTCGGAGCTTAGCGCACTCGTGACGGCACTGCGGCTGAGCAAAGCGGTAATGCGGAATATAAAGCAGAATCTTTTCTGGGCGTTTTTCTATAACTGCATCGGCATACCCTTTGCAGCCGGTTTGTTCTACGCCTTCGGCGGCCCGCTGCTTAGCCCGATGTTCGCTGGCGCTGCAATGGCGCTAAGCTCAATATCAGTCGTATCCAACGCGCTCAGACTGAAAAAATTTAAATAAAAAAACTGCGGGATTAATGAACAGCACCCCATTCGTTAGACAAGTACGGTATACTATCTAACGAATGGGGTGCTGTTCAAATTCTATTCACAAAACAACATTTGTCAATGGTGATTTCCCCAAAAGGTGCCCACTCCCAACAGCCGCTGGAGGTTATCTCCTATTCAACCCAATACACTCTGCCGTCCTTGCGTTTTGCTGCGTCGGGCAAGTCTCCCTCAAAATATCCGACAGCGCAATGACCTATGCCTTCCCATTCACCGGAAACGCCTATATCGGAAAGCAGCTTTTTCCATTTGTCCTGCTCAAATTCTTCTTTTGCACGATGGATCCATATACTGCCGAGTTCGAGAGAGTGGGCAGCAAGCATCATGTTCCCCATAACAAGGCTGCCATCATAGACACGATTCCTCCAGTTCTTATCTGCAAGCACTATCAAAATCACAGGTGCGCCATAGAATGGGTCGAAACCTTCCTGCCAACCCCCGATTTTCCTGTTAGCCTCTGCGAGCCTGTCACGAAGCGCCTTATTGGTTACGGCAACTGTAATGACAGCCTGCTTTCCCATTCCGTTTGCGGCATAAAGTCCGGCGTCGACAATTTGCTCAATATCCATTTTAGGGGGCATATCGGGTTTAAATTTGCGAATGCTTCTGCGCTCTTTCATCGCTTTGATTATTTCATTCATCCTTCAGTCCTCCACGTCTATGCGTTCAATTTTGAAAATAACAGGTCTTGTTCCGTCCGAACAGCAGGCTATCATTGTGTTTTCTTCCTTCATCCAGCCTTTCATAATGGAGCCACCCTGCAGACCTGTGTAAATATATCGGGCTATTGCGTCCCAGGCTTCCGAGCAATGCGGCATTTTCGGGCCGCCTGCAACAGTATTGGGATTGGTACTGGTCTTTACAAGCGTATTCAATCCGCCATGCCAAAAATGGTCTGTGTCCTCGTCACGCTCGAAAAGAAATTCATCTCCAATATTATAGCATGGACAGGCACCGGAAGCAGGATCGGCACAGTATTGCTGTTGCAGTTCGGGGTATAGCTTCTTATCGATTACAGTCACCTTTACCTTATGCTCAATAATAATCACCTCTACAAAATCAGGGTTTTCCAATTTATTCTCGATAAAAGTATACTACCACTGCATATAGCTTTCAACCCTTCTTTTGGCCTTTAGGGGAATCTGATATATACTGTGAGAAGAAATATGATGGGCAACTGCAAGTTCCTCTTGACATGAATGCTACTTTGCATTACAATATACTCAGCTACTTTGCAAAACAAGATAGAGGGTGATTATTTGATACCGTCGCAGATGCTAAAGGGAACGCTCGAGGGCTGTGTACTTGCTATAATCGGCCGCAGCGAGACATACGGATATGAGATCGCGGATAAGCTCGGCGGCTACGGCTTCGGCATGATCGCGGAGGGAACGATATATCCGCTGCTGCTGAGGCTTGAAAAAAACGGCCTTGTGCACACGGAATACAGAGCATCGGAGCTTGGCCCCAAGCGTAAGTACTATTCGCTCAGCGACGCCGGCAGGGCAGAGCTGCGCCGCTTTGTGGAAAGCTACAGGGAGCTGGAGAGTGCAGTCAACAGATTGTTTAAGGAGGAAATGAATAATGAGTAAGCGTACAAAGCTGCTGAACAGGGAAAACTGCGAGGCTGAGAAGAACTTGAGCGAGGAGAGCAGCACTATTCAGACCGATATAGTGGTTTACATAAGAAATGCAAATATAAGTGAATACAATAAGGAGATAGTTCGCCGCGACATTATCCAAATGCTGCTTGACGGAGAAAAACGCGGGCAGTCGCCGTCGGATGTGATAGGGGATGACTATAAGGCTTTTTGCGACGCCGTTATAAGCGAAATGCCGCAGCTTAGCGCAAAAGAGCGCATTTTAACGTCGATCAGGGATGTTTTACCGGCAATTTGCGCGCTGTTTGGAATATGGATAGTCTTTTCGCTTATCAGCAGCCTGATAAACGGCGAGGACTGGACGCATATTCCGCTGACTGTATTTGAACTGATAGCCGGTGCGGTAATAGTGATAGTTGCACAGCTTATAGTGGTTTACATAACTAAGTGTTCGTTTGAAAACAAGAACACGCGCCTTGTTGTTATTTTGGCGGTAATTCTGCTGCTGACAGTCGCGGCGTATTTGCTCATCCCTAATGTTGTCATCATGTCCCCGCATATCACAGTGTCAGCCGCCTTTATCATATTAGTTTACATAATATTTAGAGCCATAGATAACGCGCTTGATTAAAAGCTACTAAAAAATAAGAACCGATATAGCTGTTTCGGCTATACCGGTTTCATATTTAAGTTTACATAATATTAATTCATCGTATCGCTGTTTTGCTGAAACATACGCTCTACCGCAGCGCTCAGCGCTTTGTGCTCCGGCGCCGAAAGCTCAGGATCGGCCGCTAAAAGCTCCTGCGCAGCTTCCTGCGCTGCCTGCAAAACATTCATATCCGAGCATAGATCGGCAACGTGCATTGCAGGCAGACCATGCTGGCGCGAGCCGAAAAAGTCACCGGGGCCGCGAAGCCGCAAATCCTCCTCGGAGATCTTAAATCCGTCGTTGGTTTTCGTCATGATTTTCAGACGCGCCTCGGAATCGGGATTGTCGCTGTCGGACACAAGCACGCAGTAGCTCTTGTGCTTGCCGCGCCCCACTCTGCCGCGAAGCTGGTGGAGCTGGCTCAGGCCGAAGCGATCCGCGTTTTCGATTATCATAAGCGCCGCATTGGGCACATCGACGCCGACTTCAATGACCGTCGTGGACACGAGGATATCTATATCGCCATCCACAAAGGTTGACATAATATTATTTTTATCCTTGACCTTCATGCCGCCGTGGATGCAGGCGACCTTCAGGTCGGGGAAATATCGCTGAAGCTGCGCGGCATGCTCCTCGGCGGATTTTACGTTTGCCGGAAGCTCCTCGTTTTCTTCGATCATCGGGCATACGACAAACACCTGCCGCCCCTCGCCGACAAGCTTGCGGATAAAGCCGTTTAAACGCACGCGATAGCTCTCGTCAACGGCAAAGGTATCGACCTTTTGACGTCCGGGAGGAAGCGTGTCAATGACGGATATATCCAGATCGCCGTAGATTATGAGCGCCAGCGTTCGTGGGATAGGCGTTGCGGACATGACAAGAACGTGCGGCTTTTCGCCCTTGGCAATGAGCGATGCGCGCTGGTTTACGCCGAAGCGGTGCTGCTCGTCGGTAACGACAAGGCCGAGGCGGCAGTATTCAACATCATCGGAAAACAGGGCGTGAGTGCCGATTATAAGGTCGATATCGCCGTTTTTGAGTTTCTCCTTGACCTCGCGCTTCTGCTTTGCGCTCATGGCTCCCGTGAGTATGCCGAGCCTCATGCCAAAGGGGGCAAGAAAGTCACTGAGCGTCTCAAAATGCTGCCGCGCAAGTATCTCGGTCGGCGCCATGAACGCGCTTGAATAGCCGCTTTTCCACACATACCAGATGAGCGCCGCCGCAACGAGCGTCTTGCCGCTGCCGACATCACCCTGAACGAGCCTGTTCATGGCACTGCCCGACTGAATATCTTCAGCCGCCTCCCTTATTGCGCGAAGCTGCGCCTGCGTCGGAGTAAAGGGCAGGGTGGCGAAAAACTCCTGAAGCTCCGCGGGCTTAATTTTGATTCCCTCGGCCTTACTGTGCTTGCCCTTCATTTTGCCGAGTGCGCAGGCAAGGAGGAAAAGCTCCTCAAATATGAGCCGCCTGCGCGCAAGCTCAAGAGACTCGAAATCGGCAGGGAAGTGGATGTTTTCGTATGCGTAGCCCGTTTGCGCAAGCTTATATTTCTGCCTGATATTCTCCGGCAAAACCTCGGGAAGCTCATCTCCGCAGGCGTCAAGAGCCTGCCGGACTGCGTTCATCATGAGCTTTTGCGAAAGCCCCGTTGTGAGCCTGTAGATCGAGACTATCCTGCCGGTAACTCCGGCGGGAGCGTCCTCCGGCTCAATGACGGGGTTTGCCATCGTGCGCTTTGAACCGGCAAAAATGATTTTCCCGTATAAATTATAGCTGCCGCCGCGATGCACCGCGTCCTTCATATACGGCTGATTGAAATATGTTATGTCAACCGACGCGCTCTCGTCAACGGCGCGGAATTTCACAAGCTCCATACCTCTGCGTATACGCATGAGGCGCGGAGTATCGGCAACTATGACCTTCAGGCAGGCGGTTTCGCCGTCGCAGGTCAGCGCGATGGGCTTGAAGCCGCTGCGATCCTCGTATTTCCTTGGAAAATAGGAAACAAGGTCATGGGTGGTAAAGACGCCGAGCTTATTAAAAAGCAGCGCCTTTTTCTCACCTATGCCCTTGCAATATCTGATATCAGTATCCAAATATGTCATATTATATAAGCTTAAATCTCCATAACGCCTCACGGTCGGCTTCGTCCGCATAGGCAATACCGACACGCTTGCCTAATGTTATGTTAACCTGAGCGCCGTCGTCCTCAAGCCGCAGTCCATCGCAGGATAAAATATCCGAGCCGTTGAAGCTGCGGTCGATATGAAGCGCTTTCGTAAGCTTGCCGGGACCTTCAAAGCCCTCGCAGCAGCGGATAAGCACTGCCTGAGGGTCGCCCTCGGCGCCGGAAACTATGTTCATGAGATTGTGCATGCCGTAGCAGAGATATACGTAGATCGTGCCGCCGTCGCACCAAAGAATACTGCTGCGGCCGGTTTTGCCCTTATGCGCGTGGCAGGCGGTATCCTGGGTGCCGCAGTATGCCTCCGTCTCGCTTATGCGCAGCCGAATCTCGCTGCCGTCGGGCAGCGTGCGTACAAGTATTTTACCCAAAAGCGCGGGCGCAAGAGTCAGGGCGTCCTGACGGAAAAATTCTCTGTCCATAACTTTTTCCCTTTCGCATTGAGGTCGGTGTGTATCGCTATAGTAGTGACCCTGTTACGGACGGTGGAGCATGGCGGAAATATGCGCCTTACTCCACCATGCTGACGGTGTAATCGGTCTTATTTGTGAGCGTGAACACCTCTATAAGCCCACTGGTGCAGACAACGCGATTGTCATCCGTGACCATTATCATGTCAAAGCCGCCGTTATCGCGCCAGTATTTCAGAGCGGAGTCCTCGCCGAGAATGAACATTGCGGTGGACAGGCAGTCGGCTAAAGTTCCGTCCTCACATATGATGGTGACGGAAACAAGGCCGCTTTCGGCGGGCTTGCCCGTTGAGGGGTCGATCAGGTGGTGATACTTAACGCCGTCGCTGCCGATGAAATAGCGCTGATAGTTGCCGCTTGTGACGACGGCGGTCTCGCCCACGCTGAGAGTGCCGAGGTAGGAGCCGGTGTCTTTCGGATCCTCAACGGCTACGGTCCAATTTGAACCGTCGGGCTTTTGACCGAGCGTCTGGACATTGCCGCCGAGAGAGACTATGCCGCTCTCAACTCCGGCCTTGCGCATGGCGTTGACGGCGCATTTCGAGGCACAGCCCTTTGCGACCGCTCCGAAGCTTATCTGCGTTCCGGCGGGCATACGCACAGAGTAGTTGTTCTCACCCTCAAAGTCAGTGATCTCCGTCTCGGAAAATTTGAGATTTTTCCGAAGCTCGCTCAGCTCGTCGCTGTCCGGTATCCGGCCTGTCTCCTGGCTGAACTCACCCCAAGCCTCGTAAATGGGGTAGACGGAAAGGTCGAGCGCACCGCCCGAGAGCTTGCATACGCTCAGCGCAGTGGAGAGCATCTCCGCCACCTGCGGCGTGACGACAACATCCGAGCCGTTTGCGCTGTTGAGCATAGCTGTGTAGCTGTCGTCGGAGTCGGGATCGAGTATGGTGTCGAGCGAGTTTATGATACCGGCAGCGCCGTCAAGCCCCGCGTCGGCGTTTTTGCCGTAAGCGGTCAGGGTCATGACGGTATCCATCGCGAATATCTGCTTTTGCTTCATCTCATCATTTGAGCAGGCGCACAGCGGCAGAGCCATTGCGGCACATAGGATAAGGGCTATAAGCTTGGTGCCAAATCTATTATGCTTCATATATTTAACCTCTCGGCATGATAGTTAATCAATGTTATATTTAAGTATAGCATATAAAGCGACAAAATGGAACCTCTAAATACTATAACTATTTGTAAAATGATTGTTACAACACAATATATAGTTGTTCGGCAAAATCTCCTTGCATTCATAGAATATTTACAGCAAATTTAGAAATTGGAAAGTATAGTATGTTGACATAATTCCTCCTTTATGTTACAATTTGATTACGTTTTGACATATTAAGCATAAATTACGGAGAATTTGACATGAAAAAACGAGTGATAAGTATAGTGCTTGCAATATTGCTGAGCCTGTCGCTGTTTGCTATCCCAGCCGCCGCGGCGGGAGTCAGCGGCGCAAGGACAACGGCGGCGCTTAATATGCGCAGCGGCGCGGGCACGGATAAGTCTATAGTCATGACGATGCCCAAGGGCGCGGAGGTCATTGTTCAATCCACCTCGAACGGCTGGAGCAAGATCGTATACAACAATACCGTCGGCTATGCTTCCGCCCAGTACCTCAGCCCCGCCGATAAGGTCAGCGGCTCCTTCGGAACGGGCACGATAAGCGGAAGCAACGTCCGCATGAGAAGCGGAGCCGGAACATCCAATTCCATTGTCGGCACCTATGACAAGGGCACGCAGATGAAAATAACGGGCGCGCAAGGCAACTGGTACGCCGTGTCCTACAGCAGCAAGACCGGCTATGTCAGCGCGGATTATATGACGATCTCCGCCTCTGCGCAGGGCGGCAGTGAAACCTCAAAGCCCACAGAGACCGCTCCCACGACAGGCGGCTATAAGGGCGCGATAATCGGCACCAGCGTCCGCATGAGAAGCCAGCCGAACACGAACAGCAGCACTCTCGGCTACTATTCAAACGGCGTTGTCATGACCGTTTACGGCTCGGTTGACGGCTGGTACAAGGCCGGCTACAACGGCAAGGTCGGCTATGTTTCCGCAAGCTATATACGCGTAAGCCCCGATAATGTATACAGCAGCGCAAAAAGCGGCAGCGTCAGCGGAAACGCCGTCCGAATGAGGATGGGACCCTCGACCGATTTCGCTATCGTCGGAAGCTATAACAAGGGAACCGAGGCCAAGATAAGCGGCGAATACGACGGCTGGTACGAGGTCAGCATAAACGGCAAGTACGGGTACATAAAAAAGGACTATGTGAAGATAGGCTCGTCCGTTGCGTCCCCCGAAACGCCCATGGACAAGATCGGTACGATAAGCGGAAACGGCGTCCGCATGAGAAGCGGCCCGGGCACGAGCTACTCCGTCGTTGGCTATTACAACAAGGGCATACAGGTAAACGTTACGGGTCAGACCGGCAACTGGTATGCCGTCACATATAAGGGACTCAAGGGCTATATCAGCGCCGACTATGTAAAGATTGGCACAAGCAACGCTCTGGCAGACCAGATCGTCGCCACGGCAAAGGAATACCTCGGCACTCCATACGTCTGGGGCGGTACATCACCCAAGGGCTTTGACTGTTCGGGCTTTGTGTACTATGTCTATCAGCAGTATGGCTATCAGCTCCAGCGCAGAGCGAGCCTCCAGTACGCCAATAACGGTGTGTCCGTGTCAAAGAGCCAGCTCCAGCCGGGCGACCTCGTGTTCTTCTCCGACAGCGTTGATCCCATCGGCCATGTCGGTATGTATATAGGCGACGGATACTTTATCCATGCTTCCTCCGGCAAGGGCTGCGTGTGCATAACAGCGCTTGAAGGCTCCAGCTACTACATAAACCACTACACCGGAGCAAAGAGAATCATATAGCTAATAGAATTGAAAGCTTACCGTCTGTGCAGTGCAGACGGTAAGCTTTTTAGATATGCTATATTTATCATACTGTTATCTTACAAGCTCTGCCAGCGAGGGGCCGGCGGTGTTCCCGAAAAGCCTTATGGCGGCAAGCGCCTCCTGCAAGGTGTTGCCGTTACTGCCGACCTCTAAGATCATGGAGCCGTGGGTAAGATGCTGATTATACCTATACGATACGAGCTGCACCGGGCGCATAAGACTTGGGTATTTGCTGTACACTGCGTTTTGCAGGTAAAGTGCCAGACGCAGATTCTGCTGCCAGTCAGGGTGCTCAAGGCCGCTTGCGTCGCTTCCGACGAGTATCATGATCTGGGAGGCGCAGACGCCGTCCTCATCGGCCTGCGTCTTGTAGGTTATCTCGTCCGAGCAAAGCGCGTCTCTGTGCAGGTCGATGACTATCTGTATGCTGGGATTTTCGGCAAGGTACTTTTCAATGGCTTCGCAGCTTCTATTATATGAACCGGTGTAGCTGGGATAATCGTACACTCCCGTATCGTGGATAACATTCAGACCGTAGCTCTGGAATATCTCCGTAAGCTCGTTGCCTATTCTTATTACATTATAATTAGTATCAAGAGTGCGGTTTGTGCCCAGATCTTCATATTTGTCAAGTCCGGCGGGGGAGTATGCCTCGCTGGAGTGAGTGTGGATTATGAGTATCTGCGGCACTCCGGCCTCAAGGGTGATAGGGCAGCCCTGGCTTAAAAGCTCCTCGGCGTTCACGGTATAGTCGGAGGAGTTTTTTATTACAAGCCCGCCGGATATCGTGGTAGGCACTATCGTCGGCCTGACCGGGGGCTCTGTCTCGGCTGGCGTGTGGGAGTCAAGCGGCGTGTCCGTAGGGTAGGTCTGATCTGTCTCGGGGCTTTTAAGCGACATAGTGTTTACGAAAACACTGCGGCTGTCGCTGCCGAGATACAGCGTGAATAGATACAGGCACAGTGCGGCAAGCACCCCCAATGTTATCAGCTTGAGCTTCTTCAACTTGTCCTCGCCTCCGTTCAGATAAGTATATTTCCGAAAAATCAAAAATATTTCTGTACTTATGTCGGAAGCTATGGTAGCTTATATATGTTATACAGTCTTGTCCGATACCCGGAAGAGAAGAATTATGTAAACCTAAGAATATTCAGAAATGAGGTAAAAAAATGCATATCACATATAGACCAAAGGGTGTTTGCTCCCGACTTATGGAGATAGATGTCGAAGACGGGCGCATTGAAAAAGTGGAGGTCACAGGCGGATGCAGCGGCAATTTGAAAGGTATTTCAAGACTTCTGGTGGGGATGACCGTACAGGATGCCATTGAAAAAATGGAGGGTATACGCTGCGGCCTGAAGCCCACATCCTGCCCGGATCAGCTTGCGAAGGCACTCAAAAACTGCATATAAAAACGGCGAATTGGTTTACATAACATTATTTCATAACAAAAATGATTTACATAATGTTATACACATGATTATTGTTTGTAATATTTTTTACAGTTTTTTTGCAAAATGACGTCGAATTTAAACTTTTGTGCAACTTGCTGAAGCCACAAAATGCTGTGTTGAGAGCCTGAAATAACTCAAAATCTTGCGGTTTGAAGCAAATATATAGCAATATTGCATAAATCGACACGAGTTTGTTTGTGCAATATTGCTATTTACCGGCTCATAAATGCTCCGCTATAATTAATATGCCTGATAGTAATAGGGCAAACGTTCGGTGTTTTGCCGAATGAATTATTTTTACAGGAGCGTTATATGAGTAGAATCAAAAAGTACAGTATCACACTCGTATTCGTTATCTGTTTGCTGTGTGTGTTCCTCTGCTGCTCTGCATTTGCGGAGGAAACTGACAACGGCGTCGGCTATGTTGAGACCCCCGTGTACGTTGACGGCCTTCTCTCATGCCGCGGCTATGTAGTGGGGGAAAATACCTATGTCTCCTTGGAAGCCATAAGCGCCGTTTTGGGGTACGATATCGATACCCACTATGACAATGAGATAAATACACTGACCGTCCGGCTCGGCGGTATTGTCATCGAAGCTTGCAGCTCAGATCAGTATATGAGTGCAAACGGAAGATATCTTTACCTGCCCGACGGTTATATGGAGGTCGAAGGCTCGTTTATTATTCCCATGGAGGCTGTGACGAAGATATTCACGCTCGGCTTATCGTGGAATGAGGAACTCGGAGCATACGATTTAAGCACGGCAAACGAGAGGCTCTTACAGAGCGGAGACGAATACTATAACGAAGACGACATCTATTGGATGAGCAGGATCATAACTTGGGAATCCGGCAATCAGCCCGTTGCGGGTCAGATCGGAGTGGGAAATGTAATTCTCAACCGCATTGACAGCAGCCGCTTTGCCGATACGCTCAAGGAAGTTATTTTCCAGCCGGGGCAGTTTGCCCCCGCCGCTAACGGTGTAGTCTACGGCGAGCCGTATGATATAAGCGTTGTCTGCGCAAAGCTTGTGTACGAGGGTTATAATACCGTAGGCGACGCGCTGTTTTTCCAGGTGGGAAGATATTGGGGCAGCGGTATGGGCAGCTCTACGACATGGCTCATGAGCATAGGCGACCACAACTTCTTTGCCTGATTGTAAATCTCAAAAGAATATGTTAAAATGAGCTGAGTAATCAGCTCATTTTTCTATATGTAAGTCGGAGGAAATATGGAAGAGATAGTAAGCCGCGGCTTTGCGCAGCTCGGCATTGCGCCGGATGAGCGCGCAGCCGAGCGGTATAGGATATATTACGAATACCTTGAGGAGCGCAACCGCGTTATGAACCTGACGGCCATAAGCGGGGCGGAGGACGTGGCGAGACTGCATTTTCTGGACTGTGCCGCTCTGCTTGGGCTGCACGATTTCAAGGGTAAGAAGGTCATAGATGTCGGCACGGGAGCGGGCTTTCCCGGACTGCCGCTGAAGATCGCCGAGCCGAGTATCGAGCTTACCATGCTCGACAGTCTCAATAAGCGGGTGGATTTTCTCCGCGAGACCTGCGAGAAGCTCGGATTTGAGGATACACAATGTATCCACGCGAGGGCGGAGGAAGCGCCGGCTGAGCTTCGCGGCGCGTATGACGCCGCCGTCTCAAGGGCGGTCGCGCGGCTGAACACCCTCTGCGAGCTGTGCCTGCCGTTTTTGAAGGTCGGCGGCGTGTTTATAGCGATGAAAGGGCCTGATTGCGCACAGGAGGTATCCGCGGCGCAGAGCGCGATGCGTATCTTGGGGGCAGAGCTTCGGGATATCGCGATATACACCGTGCCTGGCACGGATATAAGCCATGCGGCTGTGATAATAGACAAGGTAAAGCCCACGCACCCGATGTATCCGCGCAAATGGGCTCAGATCAAAAAGAAACCGCTGTAATGACATAAAAAATTCCCGACAATGAGTCGGGAATTTTTACTTCCTATTGTTCCTTAGCCGAATATACCTTTGAAGAAATCAATGACCTTGTTGACAAACTCCGTAACGGTATCAGCAACGTTGGAGAGGAACTGCTTTATCTCGCCGTGCTTTTTGACGATGTCCTGGAGGTACTGCTGCACTTCCTCGACCTTCTGCTTGAGCGCGTCGATATCGAGCTTTTCCATGGAGCGGCACAGCGTGATGAGCTGGTCGATCTGACTGTCGGAGAGGGTTACGTCGTATTCATCGGCGATGTCCTTGATCTGCTCGCGCAGCTCGTCGTCTGTCATGTCCTTGGTCTCGTCGAGCATGAGCTTGAGCTCGTTGACTATCGCGGTGGAGTCTGCGCTGCCGATCTCGTCGGCGAGCTCTGCCGTTATGGCAAGCTCCTGAGTGCCGACAAGCTTTGCGTCCTCATCGAGCTTTTTGCCGGTGATATCCTCGTAGGCTTTGTATATGCCTGTGAGCGCCGCGGTGCCGGATACGTTAAAGGGAGCGGCTATACTGACGTTTGCGTCGGTGATGCCGGCGGTTACCATGGCGTTCATATACATGTCGGGGGTACACCAGGAGATGTTCTTGACCGAGACATCAAGACCCTCGCCCTCGTCAAGCGCTTCGATGTAGATGCAGGAGATGGACTTTGAGCCGATGAGACTGTTGTCAACGATGCCCTCAAGATATTCGCGCTCGTCGGCGTTTGTAACGGTCAGCTCCTTTACGTCGTTGCGCTCTATACCGAAAACGCTGTAAACGTAAGCAATCTCCTCCTCGTCCAGATCTGCGCCGATTACGACGCGGCTGTCCTCGATGCTGTCGGCAAAGCAGAAGCAGCTTCCAAGCATCAGGACTGCAAGTATAAGAGAAATAGTCTTTTTCATTATCAGATGTCCTTTCCGGAATGTAATAATATAATTGTAGTATATGCAGATGCCTTTTGTGTTAACGAACTATTAAATGTATCCGTTATAATAGTTTGAAAAATAACAGGGTTATCCTATTGACATTATATAATTAGTATGCTAATCTTAGCACGTTAAATCCGCAGAAACCTCAAGAATCGCAAGAGACTGGAGGCGGAGGATGCTCTGGAGAATCCCGAAAGGGTGCCGAAGGTGTAAGGTGAAAGCCGAATCTCTCAGGCAAAAGGACAGAGAAAGCATAAATTTTAATGTGTTTTCTATACGTCTCCGGAGCTGCTGATTTTTCAGCAGTTTTTTTATTTGGAGGAAAGAAAAATGGAAGCAAAATTGTACGAGATCGTGTGTCAGATAAACACTTATCTGTCAAACTACATGCTCTTGTTCCTGCTGCTCGGCTGCGGACTTTGGTTCTCGATAAAGACCAGATTCGTTCAGGTTCGCTGCTTTGGCGAGGCATGGCGCAGCGTGTTTGGTAACATCAGCCTCAAGGGCGGCAAGCAGAAGGGCGGCATGAGCTCATTCCAGGCGCTGACGACCGCTATCGCGGCTCAGGTCGGCACCGGTAACATCGTCGGCGCATGCGGCGCTATCCTCATCGGCGGCCCCGGCGCTATCTTCTGGATGTGGATCATCGCCTTCTTCGGCATGGCAACGATCTACGCCGAGGCAGTGCTCGCGCAGAAGACCCGCGTTGTCAATGCCGACGGCAGCATCTCCGGCGGCCCTGTCTACTACATCAAGACCGCGTTCAAGGGCAAATTCGGCACATTCCTCGCAGGCTTCTTTGCAGTTGCGATAATTCTTGCTCTCGGCTTTATGGGCACTATGGTTCAGTCCAACTCCATTGCCGAAAGCTGCACAAGCGCATTTAATATCCCCGGCTGGGTAAGCGGCGTCATAGTGGCGGCGGTTGCCGGCTTCATTTTCCTCGGAGGCACTCAGCGTCTGGCCTCCGCCACCGAGAAGATAGTGCCTGTTATGGCAGTGCTTTATATCATCGGCGGACTTGTTATCATAGTCGCCCGCATAAAGTTCATCCCGGAGACATTTGGAATGATCTTTAAGTACGCATTCAATCCCACCGCAGTCCTCGGCGGCAGCCTTGGCGCAGCTA
Organism: Clostridiales bacterium; assembly: GCA_004557075.1. GTDB lineage: Bacteria > Bacillota > Clostridia > Oscillospirales > Oscillospiraceae > F23-B02. The sequence continues at coordinate 106,049 of SFEX01000003.1, read as the reverse complement.
TCATGGCGGCCATCTCTCAGGGCGCAAAGCGCGGCCTGTTCTCCAACGAAGCCGGTATGGGCTCTACTCCTCACGCTCACGCGCAGGCCAATGTCAAGACCCCGCACGAGCAGGGCGTTGTCGCAATGATGGGCGTGTTCATCGACACCTTCATCGTTCTTACCATGACCGCGCTTGTCGTTATCTCCACCCTCTACACCGGTGACGGCGTCCTGGCAGCCGGTGTTGCAAACGGAGTGCCCGAGGGCGTTGCAAAGACCAACATGGCTCAGCTCGCTTTCGGAACCGTGTTCGGAAGCGGCTTCGGCGGCGCGTTTGTTGCCATTTGCCTGCTGTTCTTCGCGTTCTCGACCATCATCGGCTGGAACTTCTTCGGCCGCATCAATGTTGAGTACCTCTTCGGCAAGAAGGCTGTTGTTCCTTACTCGATAATCGCTATCGTGTTCGTGGTTCTCGGCTCTCTGCTGCAAAACGACCTCGTTTGGGAGCTGACCGATATGTTCAATAACATCATGGTTCTGCCGAACGTCATTGCTCTCGTTGCTCTCAGCGGCCTTGTTACTGCCAGCGCAAAAGCGGGCAGGGAAGAAAGGCTCGAGACCAAGTAATCTAAATTCAAACATCAAAAAAGCAGCCGAAAGGCTGCTTTTTTATTTTTCCGTTCGTTGCGGCATTTCAAATAGTCGCTTTTGCGTCAGCTCGACCGGTGGGATTTTAAGTAATCTTTATTGCACTCGCGCGCTGAATTAGAAGCATCAATGTTCAACAACCTCTGCACCCGTAGGGGCGGCCATTGGCCGTCCGTTTGTTCGTTTATTTCCAATGTATATAATCGTGCTGACGAAAAAACGTTTATTTTAAATGTATCAACGAAAGGAAAAACCCAGCTCTGAGTAAATGCTCAGAGCTGGGTTTAAAGAGATAAGAGAGGATGGATGTAAGCTAACTTTTAAGGGGCCTCGGTGCCCATCGCCTTGAGGTCAACGCCGAGATTATCCTTTATCCACTGGATGCAGTTTTCGCAGTCGTCATTTATACGAACATAAAGCGAGGTGGAATCGGCGTCGATGCCTATCTTACTTTCGGTAAGATATATCTCAAGAGAGGCAAAGACAGAGGAATCATCGTTTCCGACTCCAACGACCTTTTTGCCGTTTCTGATGTCGGTAAGGAGAGCGTTTTCGTAAAAATCAACTGCCTGCTCAGGTGTGAGATCCAAATTCTCAACCGTGTCGGTATATCCGTCCGGCGTTGCGGTATAAGCGTAGAAATATGCTCCCTCACAGTGCTGTATATCTACCGGTATGGAGGTGGTGAAAAGCTGTAGCTGGAACTCCGGGGAATAAATGATGCTCTTGTAATCTTTGAAGTTCTTGTCATCAGCGATATAATACCGGCGTTCCAGCTGGCTGCCGTCTTTCATTGAGTAGCGGAACAAAACATCTTCCGAGCAGTTGTTTTCATTGAAACCTGTGTACTTGTCTCGGTCGTTTACGATGTTCCGATGAACGTCAATAAACTTTGAGACCATATCCGGGTCGCTTATATCTACGCTGTAATCTTCGCCCAGAACGTTGATGCTTTCGACCTTGTCGGGATTCGGAACGGTTTTGCCGATGCCCAGAACGTCAAAGCTGCAGCATACTACAAACACTGCGCACACAAGGGCGGTGATAATATAGCCTTTCCAGCCGCTTTTAAATACATGGAAGCTCTTTTTAAGCAGCATTTCCGAGCCAAAGTAACCGACCAGCGCGCCGACTGCCATGCACAGTATCATGATGATAACGGCTAAAGGCGCGCTTCTCTGATAGCTTTCATAGTAGAAAATAGCGAACAGGAGCATGCCGCCGCACAGCGCCGCACATACAGTTAAGCCATATTTGAACACGGGACGCATCCAGGACACCGACACAACGTCTCCGGCCGACTCCATCTTGTGCTTACGGAAAAGAAGCAGAGCCGCCGCAGTGAGGACTATGGCAACTGCAAGGTAAATAAGAAGTATATGCCAATCCTGGAAGGAGACTGAAGCCTTATCGACGTAATTATTGAGCATTCCGTTGATGCTTACCGTCTCCTCATATTTGAGCGGCATGAACTTTAAAGTTGCTAAATATAAAACCGGTGACAGGGGAGTAAGCGACATATATGATACGCTGTCGGGAAGACCCCATACAAAAATGGAGAGGAAGAGCCTTATAATGAACTCCATTCCCACAAAGAAGAAGTTGAAAATAATATAGAGTACCGGCATGGCAATAATATTGCCTGTCACCATTGCGGTCAGAGCGGCGATGGAATAGAAAAGAATATATTCTATTGAGTAGACGGTAAACCATATTGCCGCTGCCTTTAAGACCATCGCGGGATCAGACTGCCTGCCGAGCGAGAAAACGAGGGTGAGCAGCGCGATAATGAGGTTGGACGCGATGACCGGCAGCAGTCCCGCAAGGTATGCCGAGCCGAACACGGCTTCGCGGCTGACAGGGAGCGAGGCGATAAGCCCGGAACCCCGGCTCGTGTACATGAAGCTGTACATTGCCATGGCGGACAGTACTGCCATGCAGAAGGCAAAAATAACGGCAAATTCGCTGCTGTAGCCTGAAAGGAGAATTACCGCGCGGTTTGACGCCAATTCCGTGTATTCGTGGCTCATCAGCACGATAATGGGAAGCATGAAGAACCACAGCGCAAAGTGAGCCGTCCAGAGCGGCCAGTAGCGTTTGAGGTTGCTTTTGAAAAGACCGAGATTAAAGAATGATGTCTTTGACTTCATAGTCTGTACCTCCCAGCTCGTAAATGAAAATTTCCTCGAGTGTAAGCGGAATCGCGTCGATAAACAGGGGATTTGCAACGCTCAGCTTCTCCTCAAGCTCGGCGGCGCTGCCGCGCATTATCAGGGAATGTATCCTTCCTGTAGACGATGCGTGCAGAATGTCAAGCCCCTCGGGAAGAGAGCCGCCGTCGGGCAGAGCAAGCTGGATCTTCACGATATTCTCCTGAAGATCCTCAAGCGAGCGCTCGATCATGACCTTGCCGTGGTTCATTATGCCGACGTGGTCGCATACGTCCTCAAGCTCGCGCAGGTTGTGCGAGGAAACGAGCACCGTGGTGCCGTTTTCGGCCACATCGGACATGATTATGCTCCATATCTGGCGGCGCATGACGGGGTCGAGTCCATCGACCGGCTCGTCGAGGATGAGTATCTCGGGCTTTAGCGATATCGCCGTCCAGAAAGCCGCCTGCTTCTGCATGCCCTTTGAGAGCCTGCGCATCTGGCGCTTGGGGTCGAGCTTGAATATATCGGCGAGCTTATTAAAGCGCTCCATATCAAACTGCGGATAGACGCTGCGGTAAAACTGCGCCATTTCGCGTATGCTTGCGTTTGCAAAGTAAAAGATATCGTCCGGGATATAGGCCATGCGTCCCTTGACCTGCGGGTTTTCAAATACCGGCTCGCCGTCGATAAGGATCTCACCCGAGTCCTGACGGTATATACCCGTAAGATGGCGGATGATCGTGCTCTTGCCCGCGCCGTTGGGGCCGACCAGACCGTAGACCGAGCCTTTCGGGACGGTCATCGTCATGCCGTCAAGAGCTCGGAAGCCGTCAAATTCTTTCACAACGTTTTTGACTTCAATCATTGTGCGTATCTCCTTTCAGGCGTTCAATAAGCATGGGAGCCGTGACGCCGACATAGCCGAGCTCGGTAACAAGCTCATCGAATTTACCGAGAAGCTCAGCGGTTCGCTGAGCCGAAGCCTCGTTGTTTGGGCTGACGAAGCTGCCCTTTCCGGGTACTGAACAGATGTAGCCCTCAGCCTCCAGCTCGCGGTAAGCGCGCTGGATAGTGCTTGGGTTTATGGCAAGGTCCGACGCTATCTCTCTGACCGAGGGAATTTTGCTGTCGGCGGGCAGTGCCCCGGACAGTATGAGACGCCTCAGTCCGTCCTTTATCTGCTCATAAATCGGTCTGGAGTCTCGGAAGTTTATACTGATCATATTAATTGATCCCTCCAAGCAACTGTGTGGTTTGTTATCATACACTTAATATACACACAGTAAAATGATTTGTCAACAGCTTTTTATGGGCAAAGGGACTTGCAATTTGTTAATAATATGTTAAAATACTAAAAAACATACAACATGTATAATCAGGTGATGACATGGATAATAGCAGAAGCGAAAAATATGCAGCCGAGCTTGCCGAGCTTATCCGGGCGGAAACGGTGTCTGAGACGGGCAGGAAAAACGAGGCTAAGTTCAACGCGTTTCATGAAAAAATGTTTGCAATGTTTCCAAAGCTTTTTGCCGCGGCCGAGACGGAGGACTTCGACGGCAGCCTGCTGATACGCTGGCGCGGCAAGAGCGATAAGGAGCCGTTGCTGCTCATGAGCCATCACGACGTTGTGGAGGCTCAGGGCGAGTGGACGCATCCGCCTTTTGCCGGCGAGATAGCTGACGGCAGACTTTGGGGTAGGGGAACTGTCGATACCAAGTGCAGCCTCTGGGCGATGCTTCGCGCAGCCGACGAGCTTGCGGCAGAGGGCTTTGTCCCGGAGCGGAACGTTTATTTTGAATCGGCCTGCAATGAGGAGACTGACGGCAGCGGCGCTGATGCCATAACGAAGGCACTCTCTGATCGCGGCATAAAATTCTTCATGACCTTGGATGAGGGCGGCATGATGATGTACGACCCCATAGGCGGCGCAGACGGCGTTTTCGCCATGGTCGGCGTCGGGGAAAAGGGCTGCGCGGACTTAAAATTCATTGCACGCTCCGACGGCGGCCATGCCTCAACGCCAGGTAAGAACACGCCTCTGGTGCGGCTGGGGAAATTCATGGCGGCGGCGGAGAGATCGAAGATATTCGATGTAAAGCTGCCTCCGGTAGTTGCCGAAATGCTCAGACGCATGGCGCCGTATATGAAAGCGCCGCTTAGCTCTGTTTTCAAAAATGCGGACAAGCTCAAGCCTCTGCTGTGCAAGGCCATGCCGCTTGTGTCGGCAACGGCGGGCGCTATGCTTAAAACCACGCTTGCCTTTACGATGAGCGGAGGCTCGGAGGGGGCGAACGTGCTCCCGATGGAGGCGTATGTTGTCGGAAATATGCGCTTTTCCCACCATCAGGGCGGCAGGGACAGCATTGAAAAGATAACCAGGCTGGCAAAAAAGTTTGGCGTTGAAACGCAGGTGCTCGACGCGGGCTTTGAGTCGCCGGTATCCGATTATAAGAGCGATGCGTTTAAGCTTGTAGAGCGCGCCGTGGCGGAGGTTTTCCCGGGAACTGTACCGGTTCCGTATATCATGACCGGAGCCAGCGACAGCCGCTATTTCTCCCGCGTGTGCGATAACTGCATTCGCTTTGCGCCGTTTACGATAGATGAGCAGCAGCTTGACAGCATCCACGCCGCCGATGAGAATATCGGACTTGACACGCTTGCCCCGGCGGTGGATTTCTATAAATACATAATAAAAGAGGTTTAAAGATGAGTGATTCAAAGCCCAATGAGGGACTTAATATCAGCGTAAAATCCTTCGTGACCGCGCTGGTCGTTATCTTCGTGCTGATGGTGCTTACATATGTGCTGACCTTCGCCATACCCGGCGGAGAGTACGCAAGAGTCGAAAACGCAAACGGCGACCTGATAATCGACACAAATAGCGAGTTTAAATATGTTGAGGGCGGGCTTCCGTTCTGGAAGTGGCTTTTATCCCCGATACTGGTGCTGGGTGCTTCCGGCGGCGGTATGCTTATTGCCGTCATAGCTTTCCTGCTTGTTATCGGCGGCGTTTTCAACAGCCTTGAGAGCCACGGGCTTATGAAATATATGCTCGACCGCATTGTGTACCGTTTCGGCAGGGCAAGATACAAGCTCATGGCGATGCTCATGCTGTTTTTCATGGCGATGGGCTCGTTTATTGGCTCGTTTGAGGAATGTGTTCCGCTTGTGCCGATAGTCGTCGCACTCTCGATAAGCCTCGGCTGGGACGCCATAACCGGCATGGCGATGAGCATCCTCGCGGCCGGCTGCGGCTTTGCCGCGGGCGTGTTCAACCCGTTTACCATAGGCGTGGCGCAGAGCCTTGCGGGTCTGCCCATGTTCTCGGGAGCGTGGCTCAGGGCGGTAAGCTTCGCGTTTATCTATACTTTGCTGCTCCTGTTTGTCAGGGGACACGCAAAAAAGGTTGAAAAACCCATCGGGCTTGACGCTGCCGCAGGCAGCTTTGAGCGCGATAAACGTATGGATAAGGGCATAATGTGCTTCGGTGTCATCCTCGGCATAGGCATACTGCTTGTATTCAGCTCAAGCTTTATAAGCTTTTTGCGCGATTACACCATGGTAATTGTCGCCGTTATGTTCCTCGCCGCCGGAATCACCGCCGTTTTAGTATCCGGCATGACGATCTCTGAGCTTGGACGTAGCTTCGGCAAGGGCGTTGTGAGCATTTTCCCGGCGGTCATCATGATACTCATGGCGGCGTCCATAAAATATACCCTTGAGGAAGGGCATATCCTTGACACGATATTAAACGGCGCAGTCGGCGTTGCGGCCACCATGCCCAAGTGGGCGGTCGTGCTGTTTATTTATCTTCTCGTCCTGTTCCTCAACTTCTTCATCGCCTCCGGCTCTGCGAAAGCGTTCCTTCTGATCCCGCTCATCGTGCCTATCGCGCAGGTTTTCGGAATACCGTCGCAGTTGTGCATCATGGCCTATGCCTTTGGTGACGGCTTCTCAAACGTGTTCTATCCGACCAATGCCGCGCTGCTTATAAGCCTCGGCCTTGCAAACGTCAGCTACGGCCAGTGGGTCAAATGGAGCTGGAAGTTCCAGGCGGCAAACCTTGTGCTGACAAGCTGTATGCTTCTGCTCGGCCTTGCTGTTGGATACGCCTGATAAGTAAAATTCAAAAATACCGATATGCTGCGGCATATCGGTATTTTATTAACTTATTTCGCTTGCATGTGTGCGGGTTTAGTGCTAAAATAAACTGCTATATTATTAAGTGGACAGGTATATCTTATGTGGATTTCTGATAAATGGCAGGACTTTGAGCTTTTAGACTGCTCGGACGGCGAAAAGCTTGAGAGATGGGGCAGCTACTATCTCGTAAGACCCGATCCGCAGGCTATCTGGAGCACTCCGAGGGAGGATGAGCGCTGGAACTGCCGCGACGGAAGATACCGCCGCAGCCAGAGCGGCGGCGGAGCGTGGGACAAGAGCGGACTGCCGGTAAGCTGGAAAATAAAATACGGCGAGCTGATATTCAATGTAAAGCCCATGAATTTTAAGCATACCGGCCTTTTTCCCGAGCAGGCGTGCAACTGGGACTACGCAATGGCGAAGATCAGATCAGCCGGAAGACCGATAAACGTGCTGAACCTGTTTGCCTATACGGGCGCTGCGACCGTTGCCTGCGCGAAGGCGGGCGCGAGCGTGTGCCATGTGGACGCGGCAAAGGGAATGGTCGCGTGGGCAAAGGAAAACGCCGCCGCATCGGGGCTGAGCGAGGCGCCGGTGCGCTGGATAGTGGACGACTGCGCCAAGTTTGTCGAGCGGGAGATACGGCGCGGCAGAAAGTACGACGCCATCATCATGGACCCGCCATCATATGGGCGCGGACCCGGCGGCGAGGTTTGGAAGCTTGAGCAGAATTTGTGGCCGTTTGTGTCGCTGTGCGCGGGCGTTCTGTCGGATAACCCGCTGTTTGTTATTATAAATTCCTATACCACGGGGCTTTCCGCCTCCGTGCTGTCGTATGTTACCGAAAGCATATTCACCAAAAAATTCGGCGGACGCTCCGAGAGCCGCGAGCTGGGGCTTCCCGTCACCGATTCCGGCCTTGTGCTGCCCTGCGGCGCGACCTGCCGGTGGGAGGTCGACTGAGCATGAGCGCGATAATTGAAATTAAAAACCTGCATTACACATATCCCGGCGACGAGACCGAGAGCCTGCGCGGAATAAACCTTGAGATAGAAAGAGGCAGCTTCGTGGCAGTTTTAGGTCATAACGGCTCGGGCAAAAGTACGCTGGCAAAGCATTTTAACGCAATCATTGTCCCTACTGAGGGTGAGGTCATAGTAAACGGCCTAAGTACCGCCGATGAGGACAGGATACTTGACATAAGGCGCAGCGTCGGAATGGTATTTCAAAACCCCGATAACCAAATAGTCGCAAGCGTAGTCGAGGATGACGTAGCCTTCGCACCGGAGAATTTAGGCGTTCCGCCCGAGGAGATACGTAAGCGCGTGGACAATGCGCTAAAGCAGGTCGACATGTACGAATTCAGGATGCATGCGCCGCATCTGCTGTCCGGCGGTCAGAAGCAGCGCGTCGCCATTGCGGGAGTCATTGCGATGGAGCCGGAGGTCATAATCCTTGACGAGCCGACGGCAATGCTCGACCCCAAGGGCAGACGCGAGGTCATTGAGACTGTCACAAGGCTGTGCAGGGAAAAGGGCATAACGGTCGTTTTGATAACGCACCATATGTCCGAGTGCATTGGTGCGGACAGGCTTATCGTCATGTCAGGCGGCAGGATAGTCGCCGACGGAAGCCCGGAGGACGTGTTCTCTCAGGTCGAGCTTATGCGGGACGAGGGGCTTTCGGTTCCGGCAACTACGGAGCTTATATATGAGCTTAACAAAAGAGGCTGGAGCCTGCCGTTGACGGCGCTCAGTGTTGAAAGTTGTGCAAAGGAAATCGCAAAGTATGTCAGAGATTAAAGTAAGCGGCCTGCGCCATGTTTACAGCGCGGATACGCCCTTTGAAAAGGTCGCAATAGACGATATAAACGTAGAGATACCGCATGGTCAGCTTGTAGGTCTGATAGGACATACAGGCTCGGGCAAGAGCACCTTTATCCAGCACCTCAACGGTCTGCTGAAACCTACCGGCGGCGCGGTCTTAGTTGACGGCGAGGATATAAACGCAAGCAAGGAGAGCTCCCGCGACGCAAGGTTCAAGGTGGGGCTGGTGTTCCAGTACCCGGAGTATCAGCTTTTCGAGGAAACTGTCTACCGCGATATCGCCTTCGGGCCGAAAAACATGGGTCTCGAGGAAAATGAGATAGATGAGCGCGTGCGCGAGGCGGCGGCTCTTGTCGGCGTTGGGGAGGCGTATTTTGAGCGCTCCCCGCTGGAGCTGTCCGGCGGACAGAAGCGCCGTGTCGCCATAGCCGGAGTTATGGCTATGCGCCCGGGAGTTCTGATACTCGACGAGCCGACCGCAGGACTTGACCCGGCGGGCTGCCGTCAGATACTTGATAACATATGTGAATACCGGGAAAAAACCGGCTCCACGGTCATAATCGTCAGCCACAGCATGGACGATGTCGCCCGCATTGCCGACAGGCTCATTGTTTTCAACAAGGGCGCCATGCGCTTTGACGGCACTCCGGAGGAGGTTTTCTCTCAGCCGGAGGAGCTCAGTGCAATAGGTCTTACCGTGCCTGCGCCGACTTATCTTGCGATGGAGCTTAAAAAGCTCGGCATTGACACCGGCTGCGCAATATATACAAACGGGCAGCTTTTAGATGCGCTTCTGAAGATGAGAGGGGGAGAGCGGAATGCTTAAAGATATAACCCTCGGCCAGTATTTCCCGGGCGACACTATCGCGCACCGCCTCGATTCGAGAACGAAGCTGCTGCTTGTCATCATCTATATTGTGGGGCTGTTTAACGCAAACGGCTGGTACAGCTATGCGCTTATCATATTGCTAACGGGGCTGTGCATGGCTGTTTCAAAGATAAAGCCAAAAACGGCTCTCAAGGGCATGAAGCCGCTTGTTATCATAATAATTCTCACGGCGCTGCTGAACATTTTTTATACCGACGGCACGCCGATCGTCGAAGGCTGGATAATCACATGGGAGGGTCTTGCGAGAGCCGCCATGATGTCGCTGCGCATAATCCTGCTTATCGTAGGCACGTTTATGCTGACGTATACGACAAGTCCCATCGCGCTTACCGACGGACTTGAGCTTATGCTAAACCCTCTGAAGAAGATAAAGATCCCGGTGCATGAGATGGCGATGATGATGAGCATGGCTCTGCGCTTTATCCCCATCCTCATCGAGGAGACGGACAAGATAATGTCGGCTCAGAAGGCGAGAGGCGCCGATTTTGAGACCGGCAGCCTTGCCAAGCGCGCAAAAGCGCTGCTGCCCATACTCGTGCCGCTGTTCGTGTCGGCATTCCGCCGCGCGGACGAGCTTGCCGTTGCAATGGAGAGCCGCTGCTATCACGGCGGAAGCGGCAGAACGAGGATGAAGCAGCTCAAAATGCAGGGCATTGATTTTGCGGCGCTGCTGCTTGGCGCACTGTTCCTTGCTGTTATATTTGTGATGAAAAAATTCGGTTTATGAGAAATATCGCTCTTAAAATCAGATATGACGGAAGCCGGTATCATGGCTGGCAGGTGCAGAAAACGGACGTTTCCGTGTGCCAGACGATGCAGGAGGCGCTTGAAATTATCTGCGGGCATCCGGTTAAGCTTACAGGCTGCGGGCGCACGGACGCGGGAGTTCACGCCATGCGCTACTGTGCCAATTTTCGCACCGACTGCCGCATACCCATTGACCGCTTTGCGCTTGCCGCAAATTCTAGGCTGCCGGAGGATATCGCGGTCATAGACGCCTGCGAGGTCGATGAGGGCTTCAACGCAATATCGTCATGCATAAAAAAAGAGTATATTTATAAGATTCACAACAGCAATATCCGCGACCCCTTTCTTGAAAAGCGAGCCTGCTTTTACCCGCAGAGCCTCGATATGGAGCTTATGCGCCGCGCAGCGCAAGCATTCGAGGGCACTCACGACTTTGCCGCCGTGCGCTCGCTTGGAACCGAGACTAAAACGACGGTGCGCACCGTACACTGGTGCAAAGCCGAGAAAGAGGGGGACACCATAACCGTGTCCGTTTGCGCCGACGGCTTTCTGTACAATATGTGCCGCGCTATGGTGGGCACGATGGTTTACGCGGCCTATGGTAAATTGGAGCCGGAGGATATCCCGCACCTGCTGGAGCTTGGCGACAGGAGGCTTACAGGCCCAACGATGCCGCCCCAGGGGCTTTACCTTAATCGGGTGTGGTACGACGGCCCTGCGGGCGAAATGATGATGAGGGACTGAACATGAAAAAGCTTACGGTATTTTTTCTCGCCCTGACATTGCTCCTGTGCGCCTGCGGCAAGCCCGAGAGCGATAAGACAGAGAGCTTCGCGATTGGAACGGGCACAAGGCAGTGCTTTGCAATGGCGGGCGACACTCTCATTTCCGCCGCCGGGAGCGGAGTGCGCGGCTTTGACCACATGGGCGAGACAGTGTTAGATTTTACGTGTAATCTGACCTATCCTGCCGTCTGCTCAAACGGAGAGAGTGCGGTCGTTTACGATATCGGCGGCGGTAATATAGTTTGCTCCGACGGAAGCGCTCTTAGCTTTGAAAATGCAATAATAAACGTCTCACTGAGCGAGGACGGCCACCTTATCGTGTGCGCCGAGGAGCCGGGCTATAAGGGCGCGGTTACGGTATACTCGCCGGAAATGAAGCAGGTGTACAAATGGTACTGCGCAGAGAGCTGGATAATCGCCGCGGCTGTATCGCCGGACGGTGAGAGCCTTGCCGTGCTGTGCTCTGATGAAGCTGGCAGTCGGATACGCATATTCTCGCTTGACAGCGAAGCGGAGCGGGGCAGCTACTCAGCTCCCGAGTCTCTCAATGAGCTTATCTGGCTGGACGATACAATCTGCGGCATCGGCAGCGACGGAATTTATTTCTGCAATGCAGAGGGCAGAGAAAAGGACTCCTATGAGTTTGGCGGACTGAATTTTGAGCGTTGCCGCGTATGGGACGGAAAGCTTGTCATAGAGCTTCGGGAGCACAGTTTCGGCGGCGCGGGGGAGCTTGTCATAATTGACGACGGCGCAAGCGAGCGCGGCAGGATAAGCTGCCCGGACGAGATAATCAGCCTTGACTGCGGAGACGACGGTATACTCTGCCTTACGCAGAGCAGGGTCATCCTGTACGACGGCGAATATAAAGAAGCTTTTTCCGCTGATATCACCGGCGCGGAGGCGGCGTTTATGAGACACGCGGGCGATATTCTCGCAGTCGGCGGCGGCAATGCCCGCGTCATAGAGTATTAAAAATCTGAAAATGCGATTTGTAATTGAAGCGATCCTGCTTATAATAATCTTTTACTGCACATGGCACGGATTCCGAAGGGGCGCGGTGAACGCTCTCATAAATCTTGCGGCGATCACGGTGTCTCTCACGGCGGCGCTGCTGCTGTCGGGTGCTGTTTCAGGCGGCGCTGCTTATATAATAAGCCCCTTCGTGACCGGATATATTGATTCTCAATACGAGGAAAAAGTGCTTCAAAATATGGGCATCAATGATCTCGGAGCGGACGAGGCGATAAGCGCCGAGCCTGAGCTGATGGGCGAATATGCGTATGAATGCATGCTTGCCTTCGGCATAAACAGTGACAGAGCTGCGCATCTTTCGCCGAGAGCGGCGGAGATATACGACGCCGGAGAAACGGAAGCCACGCAGGCGGTGTCCGATACAATATGCGGGGCTTTTTCGTTTGCCCTGTGCATGATACTTATGTTTATAATTATCATGATCTTCATATCATTAATAAAACAAATCTTTGACCTGAATTTCAGGATTCAGGATAATGTCGATCTCGACCTGTACGGCGGTGCGGCATTCGGATGCGTGTCCGGATTTATATACTGCATTATTCTGTGCTGGCTGCTCAGCTTTTGCGGCATAATAATAGGAACGGATACGTTAAACGACGGACTGTTCAGCAGGTTTTTCCTGCTGCCGGGTACTTTGATCGACATGTCAATCTGAAAAGGGGGATAAACTATGCAAGCAAAAATGTGCTCCCGCTGCGGCAAAAACGTGGCAATAGTATTTATAACGAGACTTGAGGGCAGCGAGCAGAAAAATGAGGGCCTGTGCCTGAAGTGCGCCCGCGAGCTGCATATAAAGCCGGTTGACGATATGCTGGAGAAAATGGGCATTTCCGATGATGATCTTGATAACCTCAGCGGAGAAATGATGAATGCCCTGAGCGGAGTGGAGAGCCTTATGGATATCGACAGCGACGGAGACGACGACTCCGACGACGGCAAGACCGCGACATTTCCGTTTCTCAACAGGCTTTTCGGCGGCAATAACGGCGGAAACGTCCCTGCCGAGAGCTCTCCGGCGCCTAACCAGCCGCCCAAAGAGGGAGGAAAGCCTCCAAAGAGAAAATTCCTTGATAACTACTGCATAAATCTCACAGACAGAGCCAGGGCTGGAAAGCTTGATAACATGGTCGGCCGCGAAGAGGAGCTTGAGCGCGTCATTCAGATCCTCAACCGCCGCCAGAAGAATAACCCCTGCCTGATCGGCGAGCCGGGCGTCGGCAAAACTGCGGTGGCCGAGGGGCTTGCCCAGCGCATAGCAACAAACAACGTCCCTTATAAGCTCCGCGATAAGGAGGTATACCTGCTCGATCTGACGGCTCTTGTTGCTGGAACTCAGTTCAGAGGTCAGTTTGAAAGCCGTATGAAGGGGCTTATCGAGGAGATACGCAAGCAGGGCAATGTTATCCTTGTCATTGACGAGGTGCACAATATCGTCGGTGCGGGCGACGCCGAGGGCAGCATGAATGCCGCGAACATTCTCAAACCCGCCCTTTCGCGCGGCGAGATACAGGTCATCGGCGCGACTACATTCACCGAGTACCGCAAGCACATTGAAAAGGATACCGCGCTTGAGCGCAGATTCCAGCCTGTTACGATAAACGAGCCGTCTGTCGAGGACAGCATCGAGATACTAAAGGGCATAAAGCGTTATTATGAGGACTACCACGGTGTTGCCATATCCGATGAGATGTGCGCCGAGGCTGTCAAGCTGTCCGAGCGCTATATAACAGACCGCTTCCTGCCGGACAAGGCGATAGACCTCATAGACGAGGCATGCTCCGACGTAAACCTGAAATGCATGACGTTTGCAAAACGTGCCGAGCTGCAAAAGGAGCTTGCCGACCTGCGCTTTGAGCGGGAGAATCTCATGTCCGCCGACGCGCCCGCTGGCGAAGCGCTGACAGACGAGGCGCTCGATAAGCGCTATGCGCGCATAGCGGAGCTCAGAAGCAAGGAAATGCAGTGCGAGCAGGCGCTTGCCTCGCTTGAGCTTGAGGGCATACCGGAGCTGGGTGTGGATAATCTTGCACGCGTCATAGAGCTTTGGACTAAAATTCCCGCGTCGTCGATCAGAGAGGACGAATTTGAGCGCCTTGCAAACCTTGAAAATCGCCTGCGTGAGCATATAATCGGCCAGGACGAGGCAGTTTCGGCGGTGTGCTCTGCGATAAAGCGCAGCCGCATCGGCTTAAAGGCAAAGCGCAAGCCCACAAGCTTCATCTTTGTCGGTGGTACAGGCGTCGGCAAAACTGAGCTTGTAAAGCGCTTGGCGGCAGATCTGTTCGACTCACCTGAGTCGCTTATAAGGCTAGATATGTCCGAGTTCATGGAAAAATTCAGCGTATCGCGCATCATCGGCTCACCTCCGGGCTATGTCGGCTATGACGAAGCCGGTCAGCTCACGGAGAAAATACGGCGCAAGCCCTACTCCGTCGTGCTTTTCGACGAGATAGAGAAGGCGCATCCCGACGTTCTGAATATTCTGCTGCAAATACTTGACGACGGCAGAATAACCGACGCTCAGGGCAGAACTGTAAACTTTGAAAACACGGTTATCGTCATGACAACAAACGCCGGCTCAAATACCAAGGGCGGCTCCCTCGGTTTTGGCGGCAGCCTGAATGACATGGGCAGGGAGCGCGCGCTCAAGGCGCTGAACGATTTCCTGCGTCCGGAGTTTATAAACCGCGTGGACGAAATCGTGTACTTTAACCAGCTCAGCGAAGATAACTTCCGCCGCATAGCGGAGCTTATGCTTGCCGAGACCCGCGATGCCATAGCCGAGCGCGGCATTGCAATGAGCTGGAACGACAGTCTGATAGATTACCTTGTGAAGAGAAGCTACTCGGTGACCTATGGCGCACGAAATCTGCGCCGCACCATCCAGAAGGATGTCGAGGACGCGATAGCGGAGAAAATTATAGAGCGCCGGGGCGAGAATGTCGCCCGCATAAGGCTTTCCGCCGACGATGAAAAAGTCAGAGTAGAGGTCAGAAAGTCATGATAAGATTTGAAAGCGATTATCTCGAGGGCGCTCTGCCTGAGATAATGACCCGCCTTAATGAGACAAACTTCGTCCAGACGGCGGGCTATGGCAACGACCCGTACTGCGCGGCAGCGCGGGATAAAATAAAGGCAGAGTGCAGGAGCGACACTGCCGACGTGCATTTTCTTGTCGGAGGCACGCAGACGAATATGACCGTGATAGCCGCGGCTCTGCGCCCACATCAGGGCGTGCTTGCGGCGGAGACGGCGCATATCGGCGTGCACGAGACGGGCGCTATCGAGGCCACAGGACACAAGGTGCTGCCCCTCAGCGCACCTGACGGCAAGATAAGTGCCGCTCAGGTCGAAAAATATGTGCTCGACCACAGAGCCGACGAGTCCTTCGAGCACATAGTGCAGCCTGCAATGGTGTATATATCCCAGCCGACGGAGACCGGAACAGTGTATTCGCTGGCAGAGCTTCGGGACATATCGAACGTGTGCCGAAAGTTAGATCTGCTCCTTTATATCGACGGTGCGCGCTTGGCCTGCGCGCTGGCCGTCGAGGGTGCGCCCACTATGGCAGATATGGCGGAGCTGTGCGATGTCTTTTATATCGGCGGCACTAAACACGGCGCGCTTTTCGGAGAGGCTGTCGTAATAATCAGAGACGAGCTTAAAAGAGACTTCCGCTATCTTATAAAGCAGCGCGGAGGCATGCTTGCCAAGGGCAGACTTTTGGGGATACAGTTTGACACACTGTTTACGGACGGTCTGTATTATAAGGTCGGGGAGCGCGAGGTCGCGCTTGCGAAAAAACTGCGCTCGGCCTTTGAGAAAAAGAGCATCGAATTTTATTATCCGTCTCCGACAAATCAGCTTTTCCCGGTACTTACTGAGAGACAGATTGAAGCACTGTCCGAAAATTATTCTTTTTCCGTGCAGCAGCGGACAGATACTGGCACAGTCGTGCGCTTCTGTACAAGCTGGGCAAGCAGGGATGAGGATGTGGACAGGCTTATAAAAGATATTGAGAGGCTTTGAGCATGAATGAGAAAATTGAGATAATTCAGGGCGATATCACGAAGCAGAGCGTTGACGCGATAGTCAACGCCGCAAACTGCTCGCTTTTGGGCGGCGGCGGAGTAGACGGGGCTATACACAGGGCGGCAGGCCCGGAGCTTCTTGTCGAGTGCCGTACCCTGGGCGGCTGTAAAACAGGCGAAGCTAAGATAACAAAGGGCTATAAGCTCCCGGCAAAGCACGTTATTCACACGCCCAGCCCCGTGTGGCATGGCGGAAACAGGGGAGAGGCGGAGCTTCTCGCATCGTGCTACTTAAACTGCCTCAGGCTCGCTTCGGAAAACGGCTGCAAGACCGTGGACTTTCCGTCCATTTCAACCGGCGTGTACCATTTCCCGCTTGAAAAGGCCGCGAAGATCGCCATCGATACCATTGCGGGTTTCTTATCCGAGTATAGCGACATTGAGCGTGTGCGCATGGTCTGTTTTGACGAGCGCACAAAGGGGTACTACGACGCCGCACTGGAGAGCCTGAAATGAAAAGGCTTTTCAGACTTCAGTATAATGCGCCCGTGACGCTGACCTTCGCGCTGCTTTCACTTGCGGCCCTCATCCTCGGCAATGTCACGGACGGATGGACAACGACGTATCTTTTCAGCGTATGGCACTCTTCGCTTTCGGATATTCTGACCTATCCTCGCTTTATCCTCCATGTTCTGGGTCACACCGACTACAGCCATTACATAGGCAACATGATGATGATACTGGTGGTCGGCCCCGGGCTTGAGGAAAAGTACGGCAGCCGAAATCTGCTCAGCGCGATAGTTATAACAGCGCTTGTCTCCGGACTTATACACTGGTTCCTTTTCCCCGGAACAATGCTGCTGGGCGCGTCTGGAATAGTGTTTATGATGATCGTCATGGCATCGCTTGCCGGAATGCGCGACGGATACATACCCATAACGCTAATCTTAGTGCTTATACTCTACCTCGGAAACGAAATAGTTGACGGCATAGTGCTCAGCGATAATGTCTCCCAGCTCACGCACATTATCGGCGGCATATGCGGCGCTGTATTGGGGCTTAGACGACGATGAAGAAAAAAGTTATAATTTCGGCATGTCTGCTCGGAGTCGAGTGCAGATATGACGGCAAAAGCAACAGACTTCCCGAAGAAAAGCTCAGGGAGCTGAGCGAAAAGTATGAGCTTATCCCCGTGTGCCCTGAGTGCTACGGCGGCCTTACAACGCCGAGAGTGCCATCCGAGCGCGTTGGTGACAGTGTCCTTTCAAAGACAGGAACCGATGTGACGAAGCAGTTTAATCGTGGCGCGGAGGCGGCGCTGTATCTGGCAAAGCTTCTTGGGGCGGACATGGCCATTTTAAAGGAAAACAGCCCCTCCTGCGGCAGCGGCACGATATACGACGGCACATTCAGCGGCACTTTGACACCCGGCGACGGAGTGACAGCGCAGCTTCTTAAAGCAAACGGCATAGCCGTCATCGGTGAGAGTGAAATATAGTATCTAAAAAAGATGTACCGAGGGTACATCTTTTTTGTTTTGCGCTCATATGCTTGTACAAAAAGCAAAGGAGTAATACCATGGCATATGATGAAAAACCCAAAACAGCGGCAAAGCCCCATAACCTGAGCCTTGAGGACAGAAGCAGGCTTATGGTAACGGGAGTTGAGGACGTTGAGAGCTTCGACGAAACGGTTATAGTGATGAACACGATCCAGGGCAATCTCATCGTGCGCGGCAGCGGCCTGCACATCGAAAAAATAAACCTTGAGGTGGGAGAACTGCGTGTAGAGGGGCTTATAAGCGACTTAAGCTACGAGGAGAAAAGCAGCTCCGGCGGCTTCCTGTCGAGACTGTTCGGATAAATGGAGCTTTACATATCCCGCCAGCTTTTCCAGCTTATCTGCTCTGCGCTCGCAGGCTTTGGCATAGGGCTTGCATATGACGTCTTCCGTATCCTGCGAAGACGCCTGAAAACCGACGCGATGTTTGACGCGCTGTTCTGGCTCTGCTGCCTTTCGGTGCTGTTTACCTTGGGAATGGACATAGGCGGCGGCGCGCTGCATATATTCATGCTGGCTTTTGCGATTCTTGGCTTTGCTGCTTATATGCTTGCGCTGAGCGAATATGTCATGGTGCTTCTAAATAAGGCTGCACAGATTATTTCGCGCGCGTTAAGCCCTGTGAAAAAACTTTTCAAGTTTTTTTCAAAAGTCGTCAAAAAATTCTTTTCAAATATCCGTGATTGGTTTACAATGATTAAAAAGAAGAGGAATAGGAGCAGGAGCGGACAGAATGAAGAGGACATCGACTCTGGTGGGGATCGTGCTCACGGCTCTGGCCGTATATGCTATCCTGAGCCTGATAAGCGTCCAAAGAAATCTGAAGGACGCAATGGAGCTGACGGCGCAGCTTCAGGCGGATATCACAGCGGTGCAGACGGAAAACAGCGGATTAGAGGAAAAAACTCAGGCGCTGGAAAACGGCGAGGGCACGGAAGAGCTGGCGAAGCAGCGGCTGAGACTGATAAGACCCGATGAGATCATATTCACAGATATAGGCTGACCGCCATTATTAGATAGATATATGTGAAGGTCAGACGTAAATTTAGAGAATGGGGATAAAGCTTTTATGCAGCTTGAAGTTGGAGCCGTGTATGAGGGCAAGGTAACGGGGATAACGAAATTCGGAGCCTTTGTCAGCCTGCCTGAGGGAAAGAGCGGATTAGTGCATATTTCTGAGATTGCAAACAAGTATGTCAGCGATGTCAGCGAGTATGTATCTATGGGGCAGAGCGTCAGGGTATGCGTCATTGGAATTAAGGACGGCAAGATAAATCTGTCCATGAAGCGGGTGGAGACGCCCGCCGAGCCAAAGCAGAGCCGCAGGAAACCCGATACCGCAGCCGAACCGGGCGCTGACGCGGTTTTTGAGGATAAGCTGAAGAAATTCATGCAGGAATCGGACAGCAGAATTTCCGGTAATCCAATGTATGCCGACCGTGGCAGATCCCGAAGAAGAAAGTGATACAGTGACCGCAGCAGCCTTGAGTATGAGGCCGCTGCGGTTTTTTGCATATTTTCGGGACGGGATTTGCAGGGCGTTTTGCGGGAGCGCGCGGCAGGGGTTACAAAACGGCGCGGACTGTGCATCAATTACATGAAATTTTGGGCGCGATATCGCCGGCGGCGCTTTGCCATGCCATAAAATAGCAAATAGTATTCTCCGACATGCATGCAGAATGAAAAATCTGCTCGACTGCAATCTCATTTCGTGCTGCACCGTGACGCTGGCACTTGCAAAAAACTGCATGACGGCTGTGCGAAAAATGCAAAAATCAGGGTAAACATCGCCTGGAAACTGCCAAAACGCATTATGAAATGACGCAGGATGCAAACTGCAAAAAAGCTGCATTTACTTTTTGCAAGTTTACAAATTGAAACTGCAAAAAGCAATTATTTGTACATTTTGCACAAATATCAATATTTCGATTTGTAAAAAACGGTTGATTTTTATTGCGTCTGTATATATACTGTAACTGCAAAGAGAAAAAGACAATTGCCTGATTTGAAAGGAGCTTACAGTAATGTTGACTTGTATCGGTATTCTTGGCGCAGCGTATTTTGCCGGCATGGTAGCTATGACAGTAAGAGGCCTGCACGAGTAATTTACTGAGTATTTGAATAGATAAAATCAGCCGCTTTAAGCGGCTGATTTTTTTGCCCTTGCCATAATTCGGGCTTGAGTGTATATTATTAGCTATGAAAGAGTTTACTATAAAAAATAATGACGCCGGACAGCGACTCGACCGCTTCGTAGGAAAAGCGGTGCCGCTGCTGCCGGAGGCGCTGCTGCAAAAATATATAAGGATAAAGCGCATAAAGCTAAACGGCAGGGGCGCAAAGCGGGATGTGCGGCTTAGCGAGGGCGATACGCTCCAGCTATATATAAACGATGAGTTTTTTGAGAAGCCGAGGGAGGAAAACTCCTACCTCAAGGTCGGCACACCGAGGCTTGATATCGTTTATGAGGACGAAAATATCCTGCTTGCGGATAAAAAGCCGGGCGTTCTGTGCCACAGTGCGGGCGTTTGGGACTACAATACGCTAATAGCCAACATTCAGGCGTATATGGCGCAGAAGGGCGAGTGGAAGCCCAAGGAGGAAAACTCCTTTGCGCCTGCGCTGTGCAACCGCATTGACCGCAACACCGGCGGCATCGTGATAGCCGCAAAGAACGCCGAGGCTCTGCGCATCCTTAATGAGAAGATAAAGGACAGGGAGATAGAAAAATACTATCTTTGTGCCGTGCAGGGAAAGCCGAGACCTGCGCAGGGGAGACTGGAGAACTATCTGTTTAAGGACGCCGGAAAGAATCAGGTGTATGTTAAAAACCGCCCCGAGCCGGGCGCTAAGACCGCTGTGACCGAGTATCGGCTCATCGCCTCTAAGGGGGCGCTGTCGCTTGTCGAGTGCCGGCTACTTACCGGCCGCACGCACCAGATAAGAGCGCAGATGGCCCATGCCGGATATCCGCTGCTCGGCGACGGCAAATACGGAAGCGAGCGCTTCAACAAGGGCTACGGCGAAAAGGGTCAGGCTCTGTACTCTTATAAATTGAAGTTTGATTTCCCTACCGACGCGGGTGCTCTGGAATATCTGCGCGGTAAAATTTTCACCGTAAAATCCGTGGATTTTGCGGAAAAATACTTTGGGGTAAGCAAACTGGATGATGTTTAAAAATAAAAGGTCGAAAGATACTAAATTCTGTTGACTTTAATGAAATAAATATGTATATTGTTTCTTGATGCAAAGGGCATTCCGGACGCAGCTCCGGATTGCCCTTTTGCTGATATAATAACAAACGAAATGGGGGAGGATAAATGCCAAAAGAACTCATTCGCCTTGTGAATTTGAAAATGGCGTTTGACGATGAGATCGTTTTAGACGATATTAACCTGTATTTCAATGATAAGGAATTCCTCACGCTGCTCGGCCCGTCCGGCTGTGGCAAGACCACCACGCTCAGAATAATCGGCGGTTTTATAAAGCCCACCGGGGGCGACGTGCTTTTTGACGGCGTGAGGATCAATGATGTCCCGCCTCACAAGAGAAAGGTCAACACCGTTTTTCAGAAATATGCGCTGTTTCCGCATCTCGACGTTTATGAGAATGTGGCTTTCGGTCTGCGCCTGGCGAAGCTGCCGGAGGAGGAGATCGACGAGCGCGTGACTGAAATGCTGGAGATCGTCAGCCTGAAGGGCTTTGAAAACCGAAAGGTTTCGCAGCTTTCGGGCGGACAGCAGCAGCGTGTTGCCATTGCCAGAGCGCTCGTGAACAGACCCAAGGTGCTGCTTCTTGACGAGCCGCTCGGCGCGCTTGACCTGCGTCTGCGCAAGGATATGCAGAATGAGCTCAAGCGCATCCAGCAGGCGATGGGCATCACTTTTATATATGTTACCCACGACCAGGAGGAGGCGCTCTCCATGTCCGACACCGTTGTCGTCATGGACAAGGGCCGCATCCAGCAGATAGGCACGCCCGAGGATATTTACAACGAGCCTAAGAACGCGTTTGTCGCGGACTTCATCGGGGAGAGCAATATCCTTGACGGCGTTATGCTTGAGGACAGACTGGTAAAATTCTTCGGCAGAAGATTCAAGTGCGTTGATTCCGGCTTTGAGAAAAACGAGCCTGTTGATGTCGTGATACGTCCGGAGGATATCGACATCGTTCCGCCGGATGAGGGGCACCTTTGCGGCACCGTAACGAGCGTTACCTTCAAGGGCGTTCATTATGACACGATAGTTGATTTCAAGGGCTTCAAATGGCTCATCCAGACAACGGATTTCTACGATGTCGGCACATATATCGGCATCCGCCTTGAGCCGGAGGATATCCACATAATGCACAAGAGCGAGTATTCGGGCATGTTCGGCGACTACAGCTCGTATTCGGCCGAGTATGACGATATGGACGATCCCGATCTTTACCCCGACGATGCGGAGGAGCCTGAGGAGGCTGCGGAGGGCGGCGAAGATGAAGAATAAAGCCCTCGCCGCGCCGTACCTTGTCTGGATGGCGCTGTTCACGATAATACCCCTTGCTATCGTTGCATACTATGCCTTTACAGATGCTCAGACGGGCGAGCTTACCCTGAAGAACATTTCAAATATCGGCAACTATATGCCGATACTCATAAAAAGCATATGGCTTGCGCTGATATCCTCTGTGATATGCATCATAATCGGCTATCCCGTGGCGTATTACATTGCAAATTGCAGCGAGACGGCGCAGCGCTTTCTGTATATGCTGATAATGCTGCCCATGTGCATAAGCTTCCTGCTGCGCACCCTCGCGTGGGTCGCGCTTACGGAGGATACGGGCATTATAAATAATTTTGTCACGTCTCTTGGGCTTGAGCCCCTGCCGCTGATACGCAATAACGGCGCTGTGGTGCTCGGTATGGTTTATAACTACCTGCCGTATATGATAATGCCGCTGTACACCGTTATAATGAAGATAGATAAGCGGCTTATAGAAGCCGCGCAGGATTTAGGCTGCAACGGCGCAAACGTGTTCAGACGCGTCATACTGCCGCTTTCGGTGCCCGGCATAATCTCGGGCTTTACCATGGTGTTCGTGCCCGCGGTATCGACCTTCTATATATCCCAGAAGCTCGGCTCCTCTGGCACAACGCTTATCGGCGACGTTATCGAAAGCCAGTTCAAGACGGCGTATAACCCCAATCTCGGTGCAGCTTTGAGCCTCATTCTGATGGTGATGATATTCATCTGCATCGGGGTCATGAACCGCTTCGGCGATGATGAGGAGGTCGTTACGCTGTGAGACGCTTCAATAAGATATTCACCGTACTTGTGCTCCTGTTCCTGTATATCCCTATGATCGTGCTGGCTGTTGGTTCATTTAACAGCGGCATGGATATCGCCGTGTTCAAGGGCTTCACCCTTGATAACTATAAAGAACTTTTTGTGGACAGCGTGCTGCTGCCGCTGCTGCTAAACTCACTCATCGTGGCTCTGCTGTCATCGGTTTTCGCGACCATCCTCGGTACCTGCGCCGCACTTGGCATCCACGCGATGGGACCTCGCCTGCGCAGCTTCACAATGGGCGTCACTAATATCCCGCTGACAAATCCCGAGATCGTCACCGGCGTATCCCTTGCGCTGCTGTTTGCCTTTGTCGGCACTGTGATGAAGATAAACAACATCCTTGGCTTTGCAACGCTGCTTATCGCGCATATAACCTTCAATCTGCCGTATGTTATTCTCTCTGTCATGCCCAAGCTGCGGCAGATGGACCCCAACCTTCGCGAGGCGGCGCTTGATCTCGGCTGCACGCCGTGGCAGGCGTTTTACAAGGTCGTTATCCATGAGATAACCCCGGGCATCGTCTCCGGCGCGCTCATGGCGTTCACTATGAGCCTTGACGATTTTGTCATCAGCTACTTTGTCTACGGCCCGAGGTTTGTCACCCTGCCCGTGGAGATTTATAATTACACCAAGAAGCCGCTTCAGCCGAAGATCTACGCGCTGTTCACGCTGCTGTTTGCGGCGATACTCGTGGTCATGGTGCTGATGAACCTGCTTCAGGAGCGCGATGCAAAGCGCTCGAGGGAGAATCGCAGAGCCTTCCGCAACAGAAAGCAGGTGGGGGCATGAGAAAAATAGTACCCTTGCTGCTGGTTGTTGTACTCATTCTCTCGTCTTTTCAGACGCCGGCGTTTGCGGATAACGAGAAGGTGACGATAAACGTCTATAACTGGGGACAGTATATCTCCGACGGCACCGACGGCTATATAGACGTGAACAAAGCCTTCACCGAGGCAACCGGCATCGAAGTCAATTACATGACATTCGACTCGAACGAGACTATGTATACCAAGCTCAAGACCGGCGGCAGCACCTATGACGTTATAATCCCGTCTGACTATATGGTCGCGCGTCTTATCGCCGAGGATATGCTCGAGGAGCTGGACTATTCCAATATCCCCAACTATGCCCTCGTCGATGAAGCGTATAAGAATACCTCCTTTGATCCGGAAAATAAATACAGCGTGCCATATACATGGGGCACGGTGGGGCTTATCTATAATACAAAGTATGTGGACGAGGCGGATATCGGCTCATGGGATCTGCTTTGGAACGAAAAGTATTCGGGCAAGATACTCATGTTCGATAACCCCCGCGACGCTTTTGCCATCGCGGAGCTTTTGGAGGGAATTGATATCAACACCGAGGATCCCGACGAGCTCAGGAGCGCGGCATATAAGCTCATCGAGCAGAAGCCGCTGGTTCAGGAGTATGTCATGGATCAGATATTCAGCAAGATGGAGCGAGAGGAGGCGTGGATAGCGCCGTATTACGCGGGCGACTATCTGCTGATGGCTGAGGAAAATCCCGACCTTGGCTTCTATTTCCCCAAGGAGGGCTTCAACCTTTTCATTGACGCGATGTGCATTCCAAAGGGCTGCCAGAACAAGGCGGCGGCGGAGGCGTATATTAACTTCCTCTGCGATCCGGAGATATCCGGCGAGAACCTTGACTATCTCGGCTACTCCACGCCAATATCCGAGGCCAAGCAGTATATGGACCCGGATACCGCCGCGAGCGAGATAGCGTATCCCACGCAGGAGACGTTGCAAAACGGCAGCGCGTTCATAAATCTCTCTGCGGAGACGAGCCAGCTTGCCGACTCCCTGTGGCTTCAGGTGAAAACGCAGGGCGGCGTTGACACCTACGCGATAGTGTGTATGTGTGCGGTTGTGGTGCTTTTAGCGGCGTATTTCATCATCCACAACGCGCGAAAGAAAAAACGCATCGCAAACCGCTGCAAAAAGTGGAAAGAATAGAAAAAGCCGACACCATACGGTGTCGGCTTTTTAGTCCTTCATCTGATAGAAACGACTCTCGTCGCTGTAGTCGATGATAAGCTTCTTGCACTCCGGGCATCTGTATGCTTCTACGGCGTTTTCGTAAAGCCCGCCTTCGTCTGACGAGAGCTTAATATACGAACATCCCAGTGGGGGAAGTGCCGGGACTGCGCGCTGCTTTTTTGCCCAATAAAGTGTCCCTTGGCCTTGTATGTAGCCCAAAGTCATGTCATTACCGCAGTATGGGCATTTCATACTCATGTTACATCTCCTTCATTGCTCATTTTAAATATTGAATCAGCAGGGGGGAACTTGCTGCTGACCCTCGTGAAGCTCGTGCCAATCGTGAGACATATCTTTGCTGACGGATATATTAAAGGTAAATATTGTTGTTCCGTCAAGATGATCTATGCAGTAATTGGAATATGTAGAGCTGAGGTATCCATCGGCACTTACATTCCAGTCGTATACGCCATCAGGCATATTGGTGATCTGAAAACGTCCGTCACTGCCGGTCGTGAGTGTAAAAATACCATCGACACTGACACTGGCTCCGCTTATGGGAGTCTGCGATTCAAAATCTTGCACGACGCCGACGACATTAGACGTCCCGGAGAAGTTCGTATCTGTCACGGGGTCATAGTATGTGTGCGCCTTCGCATCTACTCCGTCTATACGAATGGTCGCGCTGTCTTCCGCATAGTGCTTGTATTCGTCCGGAATATCAGATGCGGTGCTGCTGTCTGAATTTGAGCAAGCTGCAAAGGAAAAGAGCATAAGCACTGCGGCAGCGAGCGTTAGGATAAGTCTTTTCATAAACGGCACGTCCTTTCTATATTTTTCCTCCATGGGTATTGTGACAAAAAAAGTCGAGAAAGTCAATACAAAAATTATACAAAAAATGCAATTTCCTGCACCTCTCAAGGACAGATGCAGGAAACCGTTTTGTGTGTTTTTTTATGGGAAAGAGGCTATTTACTGAAATTTATATATGATGGGACATCGTCGAATTTTTCAAAGCGTATTATAGCCCAATCTTACAAAGAGCTGATGGACTTACCGTGTGGAAAGCAATGATGCGGAAATTATGCTATTTATACAATGCTGATCGGCATTTGTGATATTATTATAGCAAATATTACTATACAGTGCAACAATTTTTTCCTAAAAATTATATTGCACTTTTCTTGATTTTCCCTACACCTATTAAGACAACGAAAAACAAGAAATTGATACACAATGCTGAAAAAACTCGAAATCGTCAGGGGCTATTCTTCATTGGAAGATTCATCGGATTCAGGAGCCGTTAAACGCTTCCCGCAATACGGGCAATAATCAAGCTTATAGCTTCTGAAAGGAAGCTGTTTTTTGCAGTAAGGGCAGATCCAGAATATGAAGTCCAAAACCACATATGCAACGACTCCTACTATACCGAGTATGCTGAACGCCGGTATCTCTGTGATATCCGTTATCAGGATGCTGCAAAGTATTAGGGTTAACATTATTATCAGCGCCCGGTTTCTATCCTTGTTCGGATCTCTCATCATTATCAGTCCTTTAAAGAATTAATGAATATCAGATGTTGACGTAGGACAGAGCATGCCTAAAGTCTTAATTGTCTTTTTTGTACCATTTGCGTCGTGATAAAAGCTTACATTGGTTACTTGCGACTTTTTGTCAAAGATATATGTAGTAAAATATCTTTCGAGCATTGTGCCAGTGTTGTAGGAGTAAGACGAGTAGATTGTGTCTTCAAGCGCATTGATGCTCATATTCAATCCTTGCTTACTTCCTCCCGCATAATTTGTACTAAAAATTGTACTGCTAAATGCAGTCTGAGCATAACTGCTGGTTGCAAAAGAAGACCAACTACCACTCGATGTTTTGTACTGATAAAAACTAACTTGCTCTAAAGCGGCACATGAATAACTTGCTGTAATACCATAAACAACCGTGGAACTGGAAAAGCCGGAAATAACTGACTTGAGTGTATCATAGGCTGAAACAAACTTTCCTAAGGTAGAATTGACCACACCGGCCATACACGTGCCCGCTACTTTTAAAAGTTGATAGTGGCCGGAAGCAACACTTGACGAAGTGGTTGTGTTGTTTACTGCTGCGGAATGAAACAGGTTGCAGGAGGTAGTTGGCAATGCAGTTGTCTTTTTAATCTCATATGTTTTTCCGTTAGCAGTTGCAGTATAGTTAGTAGTTTTAAATGTTACACTACTGCTTGCTAATTCTGCAGCCTGAATAGAATCCACTGAAAGTGCCTTTATCTCCTCAGGAGAGCTATCTCTGACGCCAAGATCATCAAGTTTGGCTTCCAACTCACTTACTTTCTGAGCGTCGCCCCTTAGAACAGCTATGCCTCGCTCATAGATTATCCGGTCAACATCATCTATAGTTACGGAACTTATTGTGTTGTCTTCTCTGATAAGATGCCCATCAATAAGAGAACTGTCAACACTATTGAGCGTCTCTATATCTATTATATCAGCTTCATGTGTTAATTGTTCATTATATACCGATTTTGGCATATTTTCATTTACATCTTCAGCAAATGCAGTCACACCCAGTGACATCATCATTGCTAATATTAGCACAAAGCACAAGAATTTTCTGAATTTCATTATATTTATCTCCTTATGTATTGCTTCTAACTGCCTATTGTCAATACGATGCATATTTAACGAGCTTGATGGTTTCCGCGGTGCTTGCATAAAGTGTGTAGGTGGTTGTGCAGCGATAGCTGCCAGAGCCGGTCAGTGTCTTGCTGTGCGTTTTAATTCTTTTTCATAACTGCACCTCCGTTCTTGTTCTACATAGTCCTAAAAACTTACTGCGAGCGGAAAAATTGTGCTGTTTATACAAATTCGACAGTGATTTGTAAAACAATTATAGCAAATGTTTTTATAAGATGCAATAATTTCCTGAGAAATTTTGAAAAATTTTAAAAATCGTGTATTAATTTCTGGATTTTGCCTGTCTCAATATGCAGAGGGGCAAAAATGAATAAGGAGGGATAAGCATGAAACCTCGTAAATTGTCTCTGAATGTGATATGCTGGAAAGAACTAAAGAGGGGAGGGATACTGTCTTGCTTATGCTGTATGCCGCCGTCATAGATGATGCGGAGGATATGCTGCGGTTTGAGAGAATATATTACGGCTACAGAAAGCAGATGTTCTATGTCGCAAACGTGATTCTGAGTGACGAATACGATGCCGAGGATGCCGTTCAGAACGCGCTGCTTGGCATAGCGCGGAACATTAAGGCTCTGCCTGAATGCGATGATGCGCTCATAAAAGCATATGTCCTCACGGCGGCAAAAAACGCTGCTCTGAACCTCCTGCCGAAAAAACAGCGCCGGGATTCGGAGCTTGACATAGACGAGCTTGATTTTGCCGACGGCGATGGCGTGTTTGAGAAGGTCGCAATGTCCGACGATTACAAAAAGCTGATGAAGGCCATTGATAAACTGCCGGATATGTACCGCGATGTGCTTCTTATGCACTGCGTTTACGGTCTGAAAGCACACGAGACGGCGCAGCTTCTCGGCAGAAAAGCATCGACCGTGCGCCAGCAGGTAACGCGTGGCAGAAAAAAGCTCATAGAATTTTGCATTCAGGAGGGAATGGTGTTCGATGATTAAAAAAACTATGTCTATATTTGAAGAAACTCTCCTTGCGTCCGCTCTCTCGGACTTTTCGGATGTCCCGCCCGAGGAGAAGATAGACTATACTTTCTCCGAAAAATTTGAGCAAAAAGCCGGAGAGCTCATAAAAAAGAGCAGGTCAAAAGCATGGCATCGCGTCAACACAACGGCAAAAAAGCTGCTCATCGCGGCCATTATCACGGCTCTGCTTGCGACCTCCGCAATGGCGATACCGGAGGTGCGGGAAGAGGTGATGAAAATATTTGCGCATGATACCGGCACATACTACTATTTCACCGCTGATGAGGATACCGTAAAAAACGCGCCCAAGGAGATCGAGCTCATTTACAGCATAGGATATATCCCCAACGGATTTGCGCGGTCAAATGTGACGTACCAGCGCGACTTTGTATCTTTTGAATATTCATCGACCGACGGTGATTATATAGGCTATAAGCAGGAGACGATGCCGGATGATCCATCCCACGATGTCGGGCCATACGTTGATTCGGAAGGGAGCAAGGTAGAGTATGTAAGACTTAACGGACATGATGTAATGCAGATCGTTTTTGGAGAGTCCGGAGAGAAAGCGGTGGCATTCATTTGGACAAACGAGGATTATTTCTTTACGATGTATTGCAGCTCTTATGATAAGATAACCCAAGCGAGAAATATGCTGATAAGCATTGAGCCGGATCAGCAGTTAACGGATGCGGTCATGGCAGATTTAGACAGCAACTAAATAAAAAAGCGCATCCTTTGCAAAAAGGATGCGCTTTTTAACGCTTATCTTATATCCTGCTCCATGCCGGTCAGGTTCATATACTCATCGAAGCAGCACATGCGGTCGATTATACCGTCGTCGGTTATCTCAATTATGCGGTTGGCGACCGTCTGGGTGAGCTGATGGTCGTGGCTTGAGAAAATGATGTTGTGCTTAAACGCCTCCATGCCGTTATTGAGCGCCGCGATGCTCTCAAGGTCAAGGTGGTTCGTCGGCTGGTCAAAAACAAGGAAGTTCGCGCCGGACAGCATCATCTTGCTAATCATGCAGCGCACCTTTTCGCCGCCGGAGAGTACCTTTACGGGCTTGTAAACATCGTCGCCTGAGAAAAGCATACGCCCGAGGAAGGTTCGCAGATAGCTCTCGCGCTTATCCTCGGAAAACTGGCGCATCCAGTCCATGAGGTCATAGTCGCAGTTTTCAAAGAAGCTGTTGTGATCCTTGGGGAAGTACGCCTGAGTGGTGGATGCGCCCCACTTGACAGAGCCCGAATCCGGCTCCTCCTCGCCCATGAGTATCTTAAACAGCATCGTGACGGCAAGCTCATTCTTGCCTAAAATCGCGATCTTGTCCTCCTTGCCGACGATGAAGCTGACATTGTTTAAAAGCTTCACGCCGTCGACCGTCTTGCTGACCTCGGTGACAAACAGCCTGTCCTTGCCCGGCTCGCGGTCGGCCTTGAAGCCGACCCATGGGTAGCGACGGCCGGAGGCGGGCAGCTCCTCAACGGTGAGCTTATCCAGCAGCTTTCTGCGGCTGGTGGCCTGACGCGACTTGGACTTATTGGCGGCAAAGCGGGAGATGAAGCTTTGCAGCTCCGCTATCTTCTGCTCGGCCTTCTTGTTCTGATCCTTTATGAGCTTCTGCATGAGCTGGCTCGACTCATACCAGAAATCGTAGTTGCCGACGTACATTTTTATCTTGCCGTAGTCGATATCGACGATGTGGGTGCAGACATTGTTGAGGAAGTAGCGGTCATGGGACACGACGAGCACAGTGCCGTCATAGTCCATGAGGAAATCCTCAAGCCATACAACGCTGGCGAGGTCGAGGTTGTTCGTCGGCTCGTCGAGCAGGATTATGTCGGGACTGCCGAACAGCGCCTGCGCAAGCAGAACCTTGACCTTGAGCCTCGGATCCATATCGCGCATGAGCGTGTCGTGGAACGCGGGGGATACGCCAAGCCCCTGCAAAATGCGGCTTGCGTCGGATTCGGCCTCCCAGCCGCCAAGCTCCGCAAATTCCTCCTCAAGCTCGGCGGCACGGATGCCGTCTTCGTCGAAGAAATCAGGCTTATCGTATATTGCGTCCTTTTCCTTGCCGCAGTCGTAAAGCCGCTGATTGCCCATTATCACGGTGTCCATCACGGAATAGTCGTCGTACATGCTCTGATTCTGCTTGAGTACGCTCATGCGCTTTTTGGGCGCGATGCTGACGCTGCCGGTCGACGGCTCAAGCTCGCCGGAGAGTATTTTTATAAAGGTCGATTTGCCCGCGCCGTTTGCTCCGATGATGCCGTAGCAGTTTCCGGCGGTAAATTGCAGATCAACGCGGGAGAACAGAACGTTGCCCGCAAAATTTATGGAAAGGTCGTTTACAGAAATCATTTGCGTTACCTCGATAAAATAATAAACTAATTTTATCATTTTAAATAATCCTTGGCAATATTTAATAGGACTTTTTTCGCCCGGCTTGAGCAAAATAAACATATAAAATAAAAATCGAGGTGTGCCGTGGATATTAAAATGCTGCTGACCGCAATATTGCTGCCGGTCGTTCTGGGACTTCTGGCGTCGTTTTTGGTAACAAAGGTGAGAAACGTCATAGCCCGTCGCCGGGGAGCGGGGGAGCGGGATAAAACCGACTTGTAAGAAGTGCGGGCTTGTGTTATGCTGAAGCAGAGGTGAGGCTATGAGCATTTCAGTGAACGACGGAGTGTTTTTACTCTGCACGAAGGACACAAGCTACATATTCAGAGTAACGAAATTCGGGCATCTTGAGCACATTCATTACGGCGCGCGCATTCCGGAGGGCGACGTCGAGCCGCTTGCCGTGAAGCATGAGCTGCAGCTCGGCAGCAGCGTGATGTACGATACGTCGGATAATAACTACTGCCTTGACGCGCTGTGCCTTGAGTGGTCGGGCGTCGGCAGGGGCGACTATCGCCAGACGCCCATTGAGGCAAAGCTCCCCGACGGCAGTTTCGCAAACGACTTTATCTATGCAAGTCATGAAATTGTAGATGGCTGCGTGCCGATGGAGAGCCTGCCGAACGCGTACGACGATACAAAGCAGGCGCGGACGCTCATAATAAGCATGGCGGAAAAAACGCACGATATAGAGCTAAAACTATACTACACAGTGTTTTACGAATCGAACGTTATCGCCCGCAGGAGCGTTATAAAAAACAGCGGAGAGGGCGAGATATCGCTGCGCAGGTTCATGAGCATGAGCCTTGACATGGCTGACTGCGGCTTTTATATGCACAGCTTTGACGGCGGCTGGATAAAGGAAGCTCACCGCCATGTCCGCGCGGTTGAATACGGAATGTATGTCAATTCGTCAACGACAGGCGCGTCATCAAACCGCCACAACCCCGGCTTTCTGCTGTCAGAGAAAAACACCTGCGAGGACAGCGGCAGGGCGTGGGGCTTTAACCTTGTCTACAGCGGCAATCACATGGGTGTTGTGGAGAGATCAAACCACGACCTTGTGCGCGTGCAGCTCGGCATAAACCCCCACTGCTTTGAGTGGACTCTCCGCAGCGGAGAGAGCTTTGAAGCGCCCGAGGCTGTCATGACTTTCTCCGACGGCGGCTTTAACGGACTCAGCCACAACTTCCATGAATTTGTCAACAACAATATTGTTCGCGGCGACTGGAAAAATATCGAACGCCCGGTGCTTATAAACGACTGGGAAGCCTGTTTTTTTAAATTCACCCGCGGAAAGCTCCTGAAACTGGCACGCAGAGCAAAAAAGCTCGGCGTGGAGCTTTTCGTCCTTGACGACGGATGGTTCGGCGACAGAAACTCCGATACGGCAGGGCTGGGTGATTACGATGTCAATCTGAGGAAGCTGCCGGGCGGCCTCGGAAAATTCGCGGAGGATATTGAGGCCATGGGCATGAAATTCGGCCTGTGGTTTGAGCCTGAGAGCGTTAACGTTGACTCAAAGCTCTATAGGGAGCACCCCGACTGGGCTATAAAGCCGCCCGTGGGAGGGCCGAGCTTCGGCAGAAATCAGCTTCTTCTTGACCTGACGCGCAGGGATGTGCGGGACTACATCGTGCGCTCGGTCGGCTCCGTGCTTGACAGCGCGAAGATAAGCTACGTAAAATGGGATATGAACCGGCATATGTCCGATGCGTATTCGCCGGAGCTTAAAAATCAGGGCGAATTTGCCCACAGATACATCATGGGGCTTTATGAGATCCTCGGCAGGATATTTAAGCCCCGTCCGCATATTCTTTTTGAAAGCTGCTCATCCGGTGGAAATCGCTTTGATCTCGGCATGCTGTGCTATTCGCCGCAGATATGGTCGTCAGACGACACAGACCCGATAGAGCGGCTGGACATCCAGTCGGGGCTGAGCTACCTATACCCGCAATCGACCATGGGCGCGCACGTCTCCGCCGCGCCGCATCAGCAGACGCTGAGGGAGACGCCGCTGCCGACGCGCTTTAACGTTGCGGCCTTCGGCGTCCTCGGCTACGAGTTGGAGCTAAAATACATGACAGCCGTTGAGAAAAAGGAGATACGCGAGCAGATAGAGTTCTACAAGGCGCACCGCCGCACCCTGCAATTCGGCAGGTTTTACCGCTTTGACGAGCGCAAGGATAATAAGGTGCATTGGCAGATAGCAGCGAAGGACGGCTCCGAGCATATCGTCGGGCATTTCCAAAAGCTCTGCACTGCCTCCGAAGGCTTTGACGCACTGCCGGTCAAGGCTCTTGAGCCTGAGAGTATGTACAGGCTCCGCTGCAAGGCGCAGAGGGTATTTATAAAGCGGCTGGGCGGGCTTGTCAAGCACGTCTCCCCTGTGGAGTTTCACCCGGACGGCATTGTCCTTCGCACCGTGAACAAGGTTTTTGCCATGCAAGACGGCGCGGAGGATTACACACTCTCGGGAGCCGCGATCATGGCGGGCGTTAAGC
This sequence comes from Clostridiales bacterium, assembly GCA_004557075.1. Classification (GTDB taxonomy): domain Bacteria; phylum Bacillota; class Clostridia; order Oscillospirales; family Oscillospiraceae; genus F23-B02. The sequence continues at coordinate 72,321 of SFEX01000003.1, read as the reverse complement.
TCAACAGTCAGTTTACAGGCACAGGCTACGATCCCAAGCTGCATATGTTCGGCGATTTCGGCTCGGCGCTGTATACGATAGAGAAAATAAAATGAACAGAAGTCAATTGGAATCCTACATAATTGAAAATTATAACGTCGAGCCAGACTTTCCGTGGGTGAAATATCCGAATTACGAGGTTTTCCGCCACAGCGGCAGCCGCAAGTGGTTTGCGCTGATTATGGAAATTCGGAGCGCAAAATTAGGACTACCGGGCGAGGGGATGCTGGACATTTTAAACCTCAAATGCGACCCGCTTCTTATCGGCTCGCTGCGCACGGCTCCCGGCTTTTTCCCGGCATATCACATGAACAAGGAAAGCTGGATAACGCTTGCACTCGACGGCAGCGTACCGGAAGATCAAATTAAGGCGCTGCTTGACATGAGCTATGAACTAACCAAAGATAAAAAGAGGGGCAAGGCTTAAAAACCTTGCCCCGGCTCTTTTTGGCTTTATAAAAATTTATAAAAAACTTTGTAAGGTTTTTCTCTTATCTAAGTCTTATAAGCATAAGGCCAGTATAGGAGGTGATAAGGTGACGCAGTTCGAGGAAATATACCGTGCTTATTTTAAGGACGTGTATCTGTATATACGGGCGCTTTCGGGCAGCGATGAGATAGCCGATGATATAACGAGCGAGACATTTTTCAAGGCGATGCGCGCCATTGACGGCTTTCAGGGAAAGTGCGACATTCGCGTGTGGCTGTGCCAGATCGCAAAAAACTGCTACTTTACCTACCTGAAAAAATCAGGCCGCACCGACAGCATCGAGGATGCCGCGCTACCAGAGCTGCCGTCTGACGAGAAAACGAGCGAGCAGCGGCTTATTGAGCGCAGCGAAGCGGCTTGGATACGAAAAGCGCTGCACGGTATGCAGGAGCCGTATAAGGAAGTATTTATGTGGCGCGTGTTTGCCGAGCTGAGCTTCAAGCAGATCGGTCAGATATTCGGCAAAACGGATAATTGGGCCTGCGTTACCTATCACCGCGCCAAGAATATGATCAGAGCAAGACTGGAGGAAAACCATGAGAAATGAGTGCAACATAATACGGGATATTTTACCGCTCTATGCGGAGGATATGGTGAGCGACGACACTGCCGACTATGTAAATGAGCATTTGGAAAAGTGCGAAGCCTGCCGCAAGGAGCTTGAGCAAATAAAAAAGCCGCAGACGGTTATTCCCGCGACCGATAAATCGCCGCTTATCAGCATCGAAAAGAAGCTGAAGGCAAAGAGAATACAAACCATTGTGCTGACCGCCGTGTTCGTCGCGGCGATCCTTGTGTCGGCCTTTGCCGTTTTGGATGCGCCGATATATCTGCCGTATACGGAAGATCTCATGACGGTAGAACCTATTGGCGACGGCTATTTGGAGATCACCTTTGACGAGAGCGTGACCGACTTCGATTACAATATCCACAGCGATCCCGAAAGCGAAGGAATGTTCTATATATGCGATGTGGAGGCGTGGACGTCAACCTGGGATAAGTGGTTTTCAAAGGGCGGCGGTAAGCTCTCAACCACGGTGTACCCGCGCGAGCCTTATCCGATCACCGTGATGTACACTCCTAACGACGGGGGCGAAAATATATTTGTCTACGGCGAAAACACCCTTGACGGGGGATGTACCGTCCTGCCGCGCGCAAGCCTTGGGTTTTACCTTGCAGTTGTTGTGATTGCATTGGCGGTGCTGATCGCGGCGTGGTTTGCGCTGCGGAAAAAAGACAGGGTGCGCGTTTGGGTAGAGCGCATTGCTTTGTACCCCATAGCGTATATCATAAGCCATTTCATCGTGTCGGGCTTTTCGACCGTATCCTATTCGCTGCAGCGCAACTTTTCCCTCATAGTGCTCATATCGCTGCTGCTCTACTGCGCTCTGCTGCTGGTGCATAATATATTGAGCATCAAGAGGGAGATAAAGCAACTGAACAAGCTGATATAAAAAGAGAGAAGCCTCGGCTTCTCTCTTTTTTTCTAATATTATTTGCTTATCCAGATGTTGTCGCGGCTGATATCGCCGATAGAGGGCGTACCGCACATTGCCATGGTGTCGCGCAGCTCCTTGACTATCTTGTCCATATAGACCCTGAAGCCCTCCTCGCCGGCGGCGTATATAAAGGGCACGACAGGGCGGCCGATAAGCACCGCGTCAGCGCCCATGGCGATGGCCTTGAACACGTCAACGCCGCTTCTTATGCCGCCGTCAACGAAGATCTTGATCTGCCCCTTTACGGCGTCAACGATCTCGGGAAGGACCTCAGCCGTTGAGGGAACATTGCCCTGGACCCTGCCGCCGTGGTTTGATACGACTATGGCGTCGGCTCCGGCCTCGACTGCCTTTAAGGCACCCTTGGGCGTCATGATGCCCTTTATCATAAACGGCATTTTGGCGTAATTGATTATATCGCGCATCTCATCGACGGATTTGGAGCCGGCGTTGGGGTTCATAGCCTTGAGGAAGGGCAGACCTGCGCCGTCAACGTCCATTGCTGCGGCGAATATGCCAAGCTCATTGAGGATATCCAGCTTTTCAAAGACAAATTCCTTGTTCCATGGCTTGATAGTGGGTATGCCAATACCGCCGATAGCAGCCATGTCCTTGGCAGCATTCTGCATAACGGCGGGGTCTACACCGTCGCCGGTCAGGGCGCATATGCCGTAGTTAGCCGCTGCGGGAACGAGGATGCGGTTGTATGTTATGTCATTGTGCTTATCGCCGTAATGCATTGGCAGAGCGCCGAGGGGGGCGATGAAAATGGGCGCTGAGAACTTCTTCCCGAAAAGCTCAAAGGAAGTGTCGATGTCCGCGTTCGGGCACAGGGTATCCATGTTCACGAATATCTCCTGCCACTTATCATAGTTGCGGGCTGCGGTGTTGCCGGGAACCTTGCTGCCGGGCCCGGGCATGATATTGCCGCAGGCTCTGCCGTTGCATACGGGGCATGCCTTGCAGTAAGGGCCGATCTGATCTCTTGCCGAAGCTAAGATTTCATTGTAATTCATTTTTGTTCCTCCTATGTATTGCTGAGTATTTATTTTAATTTAAAATAATTTGTAAAATTAAACGCCAGTTAAATCAAACGCCGGTATCATCTCGTCCGTGGCGGCATCCGGCTCCTGCCAGAAGCCGTATTCAATACCGCGTGTGCACATATAATCTATGAGCCTGTCGTTAAGCTCCGGAGTAACGGTTTTTTGCAGCTCGGGAAAGCGCTCGGTGCCCGGCATGGGCGTAAACTGAGACATGAGCGAGAAGAGAACCATATTCCCCGGGAAATTATCCGCCACGAAATCTATAACTTCGCGGCTGTTGTCCTCGCTCTCAGGCAAAATGAGATGACGTATCAGAACGCCGCTTTGCAGCATGTCGTTTTCATCAAGCACAAAGTTTCCCGTCTGACGGTACATTTCGCGTATCGCGGCCTGCACGACCTGCGGATAGTCGGGCGCGGCGGAGTAGCGCTTTGCCAGTTCGCACGATGAGTATTTGAGATCGGGCATATAGATCTGCACAAGCCCCTCAAGGCGGCGCAGCTCATCAACGCTGTCATACCCTGAGCTGTTCCACGCGACCGGTATATTAAGCTTTGCCATGCTCAGCGCTTCTGCGACCGGCTGCACATAGTGTGACGCCGTAACAAGGTTAATATTGTGAACGCCCATATCCTGAAGCTCAAGAAAAACATCACGCAGTCGAGACACGGTAACGGTCTTGCCCGTACTGCCACGGCTTATCTCGGCATTCTGGCAGAATACACAGCGCAGATTGCAGCCGGAGAAAAAAACCGTGCCGCTTCCCTTAACGCCGCTTATGCACGGCTCCTCGCCGAAATGCGGTGCAGCCCTTGCAATTCTTGGCAGGGCGGGGGAGGCGCAGACGCCTCCGGGCGTGCATTCGCCCCTTTCGGCGCCGCAGTGACGCGGGCAGCTGTTACAGACCATAATTTCTCCTCCCCGATAATGTGCAGATTGCCGGTTTGAGTGCTGGAAACAAGCTTGATTATATACCGGAATTGTCAAAATTGCAACAAAACGTAAAAAACACAAAAAAGTTCATGATTTTTGGGTAAAATGTGCTAATATATAACCATAATAGAGATATTTAATAATGGATCGGGATAAGATAATGCTGAATATTGTACTGCTTGAGCCTGAAATTCCGCACAATACCGGAGCTATCGCAAGAACCTGCGCGGCGTGCGGCGCAAGGCTGCATTTGATAAAGCCGCTGGGCTTTGACATTTCCGATAAAATGGTAAAACGCTGCGGCCTTGACTACTGGTGGCTGGTGGATATAACAGTCTACGAAAATTTTGAGGATTACCTAGAAAAAAACGGAGACGAAAATCTCTGGCTTGCTACCACGAAAGCGCCGAGAGACTACACGCAGGCGGATTTTTCAGCCGAAAACGTCAGCATAATGCTCGGCAAGGAGACAGCGGGACTGCCGGAGTATCTGCGCGAGAGGTACAGGGAGCATTGCATAAGGATCCCGATGGTTAGTCAGGCGCGAAGCCTTAATCTTTCAAATTCCGCCGCCATACTTGCGTATGAGGCGCTAAGGCAGCAGGGCTTTCCCGGACTGCTCGGAACAGGCTCCATGGCGGAATAATAACAGTTGTTAAATAATTTTTCAATATGAAGCCGGAAATTTTTCGGCGGAAGGGAGATTTAATATGAATTATAACAAGAAAAGCGTACTCGATGCAGATGTGCAGGGCAAGAAGGTTCTGCTTCGCTGCGACTTCAACGTGCCTCAGAATAAGGAGACGGGCGAGATAACCAGCGATAAGCGTATCGTGGCGGCTCTCCCCACAATAAAATACCTGCTCGATAATGGCGCGGCGGTCATCGCCTGCTCTCATCTGGGCAAGCCCAAGGGCGAGTGGAAGGAAAAGCTGACCCTCGCGCCGGTGGCAAAGCGCCTTTCCGAGCTTCTCGGCATGGAGGTCATATTTGCAAAGGACATTATCGGCGAAGATGCGCAGGCCAAGGCCGCAGCGCTCAAGCCCGGTCAGATCATGCTCCTTGAGAACCTCCGTTTTGATATCCGTGAGGAGAAAAACGGTGCTGACTTTGCAAAAGCGCTGAGCGATATGGCAGAGCTTTATGTCTCCGACGCTTTCGGTACCGTTCACCGCGCCCATGCCTCCACAGCAGGCGTCGCGGCATATCTTCCGGCATATGCAGGAATGCTGGTCGAGAAGGAGCTGTCTGTCATGGGCAAGGCCCTTGACGACCCCGCACGCCCGTTCGTGGCGGTGCTCGGCGGCGCAAAGGTCTCCGACAAGATCGGCGTTATCAACAACCTGCTTGAGAAGGCAGATACCGTTATAATCGGCGGCGGCATGGCTTACACCTTTATAAAGGCGATGGGACATGAGATAGGCAACTCACTGCTTGAAGCCGATAAGCTCGACTACGCGCGCGAAATGATTGAAAAGGCAAAGGCCAAGGGCGTAAGCCTGCTGCTGCCTGTGGATACGGCTATCGGCAGCGAATTCAAGGCCGACTGCGATAGAAAAGTAGTTGACGCGGATAAGATCCCTGAGGGCTGGATGGGTCTTGATATCGGCCCCAAGACGGTGGAGCTGTTCTCCGCCGCGATAAAGAACGCAAAGACTGTCGTCTGGAACGGGCCTATGGGGGTGTTTGAGTTCGAGGCGTTTGCAGGCGGCACGAAGGCCGTGGCGAAGGCTCTTGCCGAGTCCGGCGCTGTGACTATCGTCGGCGGCGGCGACAGTGCGGCTGCCGTTGAGCAGCTCGGCTTTGCCGATAAGATGACCCATATTTCCACCGGAGGTGGAGCGTCCCTTGAATTCCTTGAGGGTCTGGAGCTTCCGGGCGTTGCGTGCCTGCTGGATAAGTAATTGTAAGGAGGCAAAACAATGAATCCTAAATACAGAAAGACAATAATCGCCGGCAACTGGAAAATGAATATGCTGGTGAGCGACGTTAAGCCCTTCGTTGAGGAGCTTAAAGGATATATCCCCAAGACAAAGACCTGCGAGACTGTGCTCTGCGTTCCCGCGGTGAATATTGCGGCAATGCTCAAGCTCGGCAAGGAAGCAAGGATCGTGTGCGGCGCGCAGGATGTCTCCAAATACGACAAGGGTGCGTACACGGGCGAGATATCCGCGTCTCAGCTTGCCGATGCCGGTGTTAAATACTGCATTGTCGGCCATTCCGAGCGCCGCGAATATCATAACGAGAGCGATATGCTCGTCAACGCAAAAACCCGCGCCTTGATCGAAAAGGGCATATGCCCCATAATCTGCGTAGGTGAGAGCCTCGAGCAGCGCGAAATGGGTCTTACGATGGCTCACATCAACTATCAGGTTCGCGCAGCTCTTGCCGGTGTGGACGTTACTATGCTCCGCCACTGCGTCATAGCCTATGAGCCTATCTGGGCGATAGGCACGGGCAAAACCGCCACCTCCGATCAGGCTGAGGAGGTCTGCCGCGAAATAAGACTCATCATCCGCGATATGTATGGCGCACGCGCAGCCAGAAGTATCAGCATTCTCTATGGCGGCAGCATGAACGCAAAAAACGCAGCCGAGCTGCTGGCTCAGCCCGATGTTGACGGCGGCCTTATCGGCGGCGCCTCACTGAAGCCGCAGGACTTTGCGACTATCATTTCCGCAACAGGTGCAGACAATGAGTAAAACGGTTCTTGTTATTATGGACGGCTTCGGCATTGCCCCGAAAGCCGAGGGCAACGCCATAAGCACGGCGGCAACTCCGAACCTTGACAGAATCTTTACCGGGAATGCTTACACTCAGCTTTCCGCCTCCGGAATGGACGTCGGTCTGCCCGACGGTCAGATGGGCAACAGCGAGGTGGGTCATACCAATATCGGAGCGGGCAGAGTCGTGTTTCAGGATCTGCCGCGCATAACAAAGGCAATATCCGACGGCGACTTTTTTGAAAATCCCGCGTATGTCAAAGCAATGGACGACGCGAAGAAAAACAATAAGGCGCTGCATATAATGGGGCTTCTGTCCGACGGCGGAGTGCACAGCCATATAAACCACATCTTCGCAATTTTGGATATGGCGCACAGGCGCGGCCTTGAGCGCGTGTTCGTACACTGCTTCCTCGACGGACGCGATGTACCGCCGAGAAGCGGCTCGGGCTATGTGAAACAGCTTGCCGATAAGTGCGCACAGCTTGGCAATGCGAAGATCGCAACCGTGCAGGGTAGATTCTACGGCATGGATCGCGATAAACGCTGGGACAGGGTAGAGGCAGGATATAACGCCATCGTCTGCGGCGAGGGGGTCATGGAGCCGGACCCCGTAAAGGCGGTCGAAGACAGCTACGCCGCCGACGTGTCCGACGAGTTTGTCAAGCCCATCGTGTGCTGCCCCGAGGGCGTTATCAACGAGGGCGACAGCGTCATTTTCATGAACTTCAGACCCGACAGGGCAAGGGAGATGACATGGGCGCTGAACCTGCCCGACTTTGACGGCTTTGAACGCAAAAAGACGGTGTATCCTCTCAGCTATGTCTGCACCGCACAGTACGATGAGGCTCTGCCGCTGCCTATAGCGTACCCGCCGGAGGACATTGAAAATACGATTGGCGAGATAGTCTCGGCTCGTGGCCTCAGGCAGTTTCGCGTGGCGGAGACCGAGAAGTACGCCCACGTCACGTTCTTTTTCAACGGCGGCGTTGAAAAACCATGCGAGGGCGAGGAGAGATGCCTCGTGCCCTCTCCAAAGGAATTTCCCACATATGATCTCATCCCGGAGATGAGTGCCAAGACTGTTGCCGATAAGTGTATAGAGGCGATAAAAAGCGACGAGTATGAGATGATAATCTGCAACTTTGCAAACTGCGATATGGTAGGCCATACAGGCGTTATGGATGCGGCGGTGAAGGCTGTCGAGACGGTTGACGAATGCATGGGCAGACTGTATGACGCGGCTCGCTCAATGCCCGATACGGTGCTGATAATAACCGCCGACCACGGCAATGCCGACTGCATGTCCGATGCCGAGGGAAAAATAAATACGGCACATACTACCAATCCCGTGCCGTTTGTGGTATGCTCTGACAGTGTAAAGCTGCGCGACGGCGGCCGTCTGGCCGACATAGCGCCGACTATGTTGGAGATAATGAATATTCCCAAGCCCGCCGAGATGAGCGGAAGCAGTCTGATAATAAAATGAAAAGGAGAAACAAAAATGAAGCAGTATTTTGAAATCGTTGACGTAATGGCAAGAGAGATCCTCGATTCCCGCGGCAACCCCACCGTTGAGGTGGAGGTCACTCTCGACGACGGCACCGTAGGCCGTGCCGCCGTTCCCTCCGGCGCATCGACCGGCATGTACGAAGCCTGCGAGCTGCGCGACGGCGACAAGAGCCGCTATCTGGGCAAGGGCGTTACCAAGGCTGTTGAAAACGTCAACGGCGAGATAGCAGAGGCAATGGTTGGCCTGAATGTTCTGGATCAGACCGGCATTGACAAGATGCTCATTGAGATCGACGGCACACCCAATAAGTCCCGCCTCGGCGCAAACGCCATCCTCGGCGTGTCCCTTGCCTGCGCCCACGCAGCGGCAGAGGCCACCGGCCAGAGCCTTTATAACTACATCGGCGGCGTAAACGCCAAGACCCTGCCCGTCCCCATGATGAACGTGCTCAACGGCGGCGCGCATGCTACCGGCTCCAACGTCGATATTCAGGAGTTCATGATAATGCCCGTAAGCGCAAAGAGCTGGAAGGAAGCGCTGCGTATGTGCGCAGAGGTTTTCCATGCGCTCAAGAAGGTCGTTCCCGCCTCCGGCGTCGGCGATGAGGGCGGCTACGCTCCCAACCTCGAGTCTGATGAGGATGCGCTCAAGGCTCTGGTCGCGGCGATGGAAAAGGCCGGCTACAAGCCCGGCGAGGACTTTAAGATCGCGATCGACGGCGCTGTATCCGACTGGTACAACGAGGAGGATAAGTGCTATCATCTGCCCAAGCGCGGCACTGTCATGACAAGCGAGCAGATGGTCGCAATGTGGGCAGACTTTGTTGACAAGTATCCCATCATCTCCATCGAGGACGGCATGGGCGAGAATGACTGGGAGGGCTGGCAGCTCATGACCAAGACCCTCGGCCATAAGATCCAGATCGTCGGCGACGACCTATTTGTCACCAATACCGAGCGCATAAAGAAGGGCATCGCGCTGGGCGCCGCAAACTCCGTGCTCATTAAGGTGAACCAGATCGGCACTCTCACCGAGACCCTTGACGCTATCCAAATGGCGCACCGCGCCGGCTGGACTGCCGTTGTATCTCACCGCTCCGGCGAGACCGAGGATACCACCATCGCGGATATCTCCGTCGCTGTTAATGCAGGACAGATCAAGACCGGCGCACCGTCCCGCACCGATCGTGTCTGCAAGTACAATCAGCTACTTCGCATTGAGGAAGAGCTGTTTGACGTTGCCCAGTACCCCGGCAAGGACGCGTTCTTCTCCATCAGATAATTTGAATGAACAATTAAAAGCCAATAGATTCGTTTTTGAATCTATTGGCTTTCTCTTAGTGATATTTCAAGATTACTCTTGAAGTGATATTGCAACCATACGGTTGCAGTGTTATTATATTCGCCAATAAACTGCCGTAGGCAGTATCACTATGCAAAGCATAATATCACTGCGAAGCAATATAACTCGCCGTAAGCGAATATAACTGTGTCTCACTTTGTGAAGAAGTGAGACACAAGGGAGCCTGTTTTTTGCAAAAATTATACTTGAAATGCTGGCAGAGAGATGTTATAATAACAAAGCTATGGAGAATTAGCTCAGCTGGTTAGAGCGCTCGCCTCACACGCGAGAGGTCGGCGGTTCGAGTCCGCCATTCTCCACCATAAAAGACTGCACTTTTGTCTACCACGACAAGAGTGCAGTCTTTTCATGTTTCCGGACCAAATCGACTCAAAATGGGAAAAAACAAGCAAAACGGGGCTTCGGAGCGGTCAACACGGCTGCAGCGAGGCCTTTTTTTCATTTACACGGGCGATAATTCCCCAAAATAGCCCGTACATTTTTGTAAGTCTTTGATCCGTAAAGACTTATTCATTACGAGTAAGTGAGCGGATTTGAACCGCAGTAAATCTGATACGTTCTTTACTATTTTAACAATGCATTTTACATTTCTCTGCTCAGCAAAGAACTCGATAAAGCTGTACCTGTGGGACTCGAATGTACCAAAAATATCTCAAATACAGCCGATTTGACAAAATCCTATGCTATTCTATATATACGATCAGTGCACAGATCAAGAAAAACCAAATAGCCTATAAGAGATGCGCGAGGGACAAGCCCGATGACCGCACGGCAACCTCCCGGAGAGAAAGGTGCCAAAGCTTGTACGATAGGTTTATACCGGCCCTGCTAAGGCTGGTATTTTTGCACCTATTTTCTGGGAGAAACAGGAAATGAGGTGCTTTTTTTGATACACAATGATACTTGGTACGAGGTAAAAACCCATTGGGGCTGGTTCAGATTGGATGAGGGTGCTTACAGGGATTATCTGCAGGGAAAGCTCTGGATCACATGGAAACCCGGCAGGCCGCAGGAGCAGCAGAAGATTGATGGCGCAGTTGAGCTGATGCCCACCAACATTAGCGAAGAAGCAGTGCAGCTTCGAGACAAAGCAGGCAGATATGGCGTATACAGTACACTACAGCAGCTAATTCCCGGGGAGCAGGTCATCATTCCTTACAAACAAAGAATGAGCAGCCTCTCAATTGAAGAAATGAATTTGTCGGTCAGAGCCTCGAACGGCTTGATGAGAGCTGGAGCGAGCACATTCGGTAAACTCAGGGAATTGATGCACAGAGAAACGGGATTGCGTGGTGTCCGCAATCTTGGAGCAAAGAGCGAAAAGGAAATAACCATTGCATTTATTTCAGCCTGCTACCAGCAGCTTAATTCAACGGAGAAGGCTGTGTTCTGGCAGAAAGTGCTTGATCAGCACTGCTAATTGGACAGCAAGAGTTTTAAAATGGGGTCAAAGACCAGAAAAACAAGGTGGAAATGTTATGGATTGGTTTGATATCGATCACAATGGCATAGTGGATGGCATAGACTTCTTCATACTCAATGAGATTTTTGGCTTTGACGAAGAGGATAAGCAGGAGGAAGATGTTTTCTCCGACGATAGCGACGATGATTCCGATGATGATCTTTGGTGATTGGAGGGTATGTTATGAGCAGAAAAAGTGGCAATGATGCTGCGCTGGGCTGCGTGGTACAGGCATTGCTGATAGCATTTTTGTAATCGCTGGTTGGTTTGTACTTAGCAACTAAAAAGGATGCCGCCGAAGATACCCGCGCAATAGGCTGGGGTCTCTTTGCGGTGGGAATTGCAATCTGGATATTTTTTGCGATAATAAAGGCCGGTTAGAACAAAGGGACATATTGACTCTGCTGCCTAATGACCGTAAAATTACAATATACCTTATGGAGACTGGGAGATTTCGTTATGGATTTGATCGGAAAGCAGGTAAGGCATTCTAAATTCGGTGACGGAGTAATTGTTGCGCAGGAGACAACCACTGTAACTGTCAATTTCTTTTCTGAGATTGAAACAAAAAAGTTTATTTATCCTGCTTGCTTTAAGACGTATCTTAAGTTAGTGGATGCAGAAGCAGCGGCACAAGCAGACAAAACCGTGTTGCAGCACGAAGAACAGGAACGCAGGAAAAAGCAATACGAATCTGAAATGGCAGAAGCAAAACATTTTGCGAAAAAGATGCAAGAAGAAAGCAGCAGGTCAGGTAAAGCTGTCATCATACGTCCATTTAATAGTGTTGAAGATTTTTGTGCTGAATATAAAAAAGCAATAATAAGCGAAATCGTTTACTTAAAAAACACCGGCGGCAAACGTCAGCATGTTTTTGATGGCAAACGGATTGAGTATATAAACAGCCGGTATGTATATAGTTTTGAAGCAGACAATGAACTCAAGTATCCGGAAGGTACACAGATCAGTATTTGGCAGGGAGAAACCAGTGTGTCCGGCAGTATAGTTGGCTGTGAGGATTTTACTGTCATAATTGCCACCAGCACAGATTTTGGCGTAGACGTTCCATACTTGGAGTTTTCTGCTGAACCGTGGAGACTGCTGAATCATTTGGTTGACAGGTTGGACGGTTTATTAGATAGCTCATCCGAGATTGTCCGTAAGCTGATTTGCGATGGATATAAGGCTATTGAACACACCAATCACATAATTTCAACCGGTCAGCAAACAGCGGTTCAGATGGCAAAATCCCAGCCTATCACCTTTGTGTGGGGCCCTCCGGGAACCGGCAAGACTCAGATATTGGCTAAGATTGCTTTGGAACATATCAATAACGGACACAGAGTACTTATGCTTTCATATAGCAATGTCTCTGTGGATGGTGCTGTGCTTCGCGTCCATAAATTACAGCCTGATCTGCACCCAGGTACAATAGTGAGATACGGATACGCAAGGCAGGAAGAGTTGCTCAATCATAAATTCTTAACGTCGTATAACCTCGCAATACATAATCATCCAGAATTGCTAAAAGAACGAAAAGACCTGATAGCAGAAAGAAAAAAGCTTCCAAGAACCTCTAGGAGATATGTAGAGATTGGGCGGAGATTAAGCCAAATCAAAGACGTACTTTCCTCAGAGGAAAAAGAAACTATTAAGAACGCTCGTTTTGTTGCCACAACTGTTTCTAAAGCCGTTGTAGATAGTGCAGTTCGGGAATGTGATTTCGATGTGGTTATTTTTGACGAAGCCAGCATGGCATATATACCACAAATAGTTTTTGCTGCCAGTCTCGCAAATAAACATTTCATATGCATGGGAGACTTCAGACAGTTGCCTCCGATCGTGCAAGGGAACAGCACTTCGCCGCTAAACGCAGACATCTTCCAATATTGTGGTATAACTGCGGCTGTTGATAGTGGCAGAAATCATAAGTGGCTGTGCATGTTAGACACTCAATACCGCATGCATCCGCATATTGCGGATTTATCAAGCAGGACGATGTATGGAGGCCTACTCCGGTCTGCAAATGGAATGTCTGAAAGCAGGCAGGCAATAGTAGACGATAAACCCATATCAGGGCATTCTATGGCATTTGCTGACTTAACAGGCATGATGTCGGTGTGTACAAAGACAGGTGATGGTTCCAGAGTAAATTTGCTAAGTGCACTTATGTCATTTTCGCTGGCGCTGGAATCTGCAAAGCATCACGAGGTTGGTATTATTACACCGTATCTTGCACAGTCCAGGTTGTTGCATGCTATGTCACGAGACGTTGCTGTAGCCGATCAAGAACTGCAGGCAATTTCATGCGCTACGGTGCATCAGTTCCAAGGTTCCGAGAAAGATGTGATCATCTACGATGCCGTCGATTGCTATCGTATGCCATATCCCGGCATGCTGCTTACATCTACAGCCAATAGCTATGCGAACCGACTTTTTAATGTTGCACTGACAAGAGCAAAGGGAAAATTTGTGGGCGTAGCAAATATCGCGTACATGGATAACAAGAATTTATCCAAATCCTTGATGTTTGAACAGCTGATAAGAGCTCAGAGAAGAAAACCGAGTTGTTTGACTGGACAGGAACTAATTCGTGGACGCAGCTTACTCGGTGGTACAATGCGGTTTCTTGACAGGACGGAAGGATACCAGCTTTTCTTAATGGAAATAGAAGACGCTTCTGTAGAAGTTAGAATTGATATACCTGATAGACCGGCTGAAGATATTTTTGTGCACCAGCTGGCATCGACGCTGCATGACGCAAAGTCAAGAGGCGTAAAAGTGTTTGTTAGAGCAGAAAATAAGCAGGGACTGCCCACAGGACTAAAGCAGCTTGCGGTTGAAAATCCTTTTGTTGCTAATCCTGTTTCCGTTATCGACAAGAAGATCGTGTGGTTTGGGATGCCTTGCTCCGATGCTGTCTTCAAATCAGAAGGTAGCATACTCCAAACAAAATATCGGCCAATAATTCGATTTGCGGGTAAGCACACCGCTGCATCGGTGTATGGTTTTATGGAAATGAGTAAAACCATAGATCAGAGCAACAGCGTTAGTACAGATGACAGAGGCAACGCAATTACTGAGAATTTCGCCAGCTATGTTTTAGCCAAGAAAAAATGCCCCTCCTGCGGTAAGCCAATGAAACTTCAGAAAAGTAAAAAAGGTAAGTTCTTCTTATCCTGTACGGGATATCCAAACTGTCATGAAACAGGGTTAATTGATGTAGAGTTCGTTGAACAGTACTTTTATAGAAACGGAAAGAAAGGCCAACACTGCATGCGCTGTAATTGTTCATTAGAAGCCAAACTGGGACAATACGGATTGTATATACAATGCTGCGGAGCGCAGAAACACAGATATAAGCTCGACGAAATCTGATTTGTACTGATGTACTTTTGATTTGACTTACCTTTGATATACATCGGTTGGTTGGACTTCGGCAGATGAATTGCCTGATTTGTCTATCGGATAAATCAGGCAATTTTGTTGTTTTTGGGGCTGAAACAGCCCGAAATACTGTAAAACAAGTGAAAACCGGCTTCGGAATGGTCATTTAGACTGTTCCGGGGCCGGTTTTTGGCATTTTCGGACCAAAAATCCTGCGCACCTTTTGGGGCAAATGCACGGAGCAAAGTAGGCGGAAAAAGTTAGCGGAGGGTGGATTTGAACCATGCAACGCCTAAATGGTGGGAGAAAAATCGACAAACGGCGCAGAATTGGCGAGGTAAAATCTTGTGATTTGACAAAGAGCGTGCTATACTTTTAAATGTATAATTTTGTCAGCGGCCTGCAGGACGGCATCAAAGAAGCCCTCTACGACAGACCGTCGAAAGCTACAACGGAATACTTCATCGGCAAGACCGTCATGGTTGGAGAACAGCCGGTTGTTATCGATGCCAAGCAGGCCAAGGACATTTACAAATACCTGCTTAAAAACGACTACATCGACGATGATGACAACATTACTGCCGAATACCGGAAAGACAAAGATAACGGCACCCTTGCCAAGCTGCCCGAAACGCTAGCGCCCATTGCTGATGGCGTCCACAGCCTGATCCAGAGCGTCTTCGATCCCAGCGTCCTCGCTGCTATGGTGCAAGACGGTAACAAGACCAAGATCACCGAAAACAAGCTGAACGAAAACTTCGCAAAGCAGCAGTTCCAGACGCTGTGGAGCTATATCAATCACAAGTACGCTTATACCGTCGAGTTTGACAGCGCGGAGTTGATAAAGAAGGCCATCGACCACATCAACGAAAAGATGTACGTCACCCGCCTGCAGTACACCGTTACATCCGGCGTACAGACACGGGACATGGATCAGCATGCCATTGAACGCAGGGACGGATTCGACAAAACCAAGACCCGCACGGAGACCCTGATGCTGACCGAGAGCAGCCAGATAAAGTATGACCTGATCGGCAAAATTGCGGAGGGTACATTCCTCACCCGCAGGACCGTCGCCGCAATCCTCTCCGGCCTCCAGCCTCACGTGTTTGCCATGTTCAAGCACAACCCGGAGGAATTCATCAATAAGGCGATCAAGCTCATTCGAGAGCAAAAAGCCACGATGATCGTAGAACACATAAGCTACAACCAGACCGAGCAGGTCTATGACAGCAACATATTCACTGCAGAAAAAGGAAGCGTAGACTTCGCAAAAGCATACCGTGCAAAAAAACACATTCAGGATTATGTGTTTACGGACGGAACTGCTGACAAGAGCATCGAGCGGAGATTTGCTGAAGACCTCGACCGGGCCGAAGAAGTATGCGTCTATGCAAAGCTGCCGAAGGGCTTCCACATTCCCACACCAGTCGGCAACTACTCCCCGGACTGGGCTATTGCCTTTAACGAAGGCAGCGTCAAGCACATATTCTTCATTGCGGAGACAAAAGGCACCATGGACAGCCTAAACCTGCGCCCCATCGAGCAGGCCAAGATCGCCTGCGCCAAAAAGCTATTCAACTCCATATCCACCAGTAAGGTGCGCTACCACGACGTGGATAGCTACCAGTCCCTGCTGGACATCATGGGAAAGCTATAAAAAGATTACAAAGGAACTATCAAATTTTCGGAGTATTCGCATGAGCTTGTTTCAACGGCTTTTTCAAAAAAAGACGGATACGGAGAGATATCCAACATAAAGCGCGAAGATGTGGAGTTTTTGGTAGAGTGGCTCATTGAAAAGAGATATATCTTAAAAACAAAGTGACTTTATCCGGTGCTACATCCAACATATCCAAATGGGACTTGGCGCCGAAGGCGGCGAGGACGAAAGCATTGATATCCAAATCCGCATTGCACAAATCGATAAGGAATTCAATGACATCCTAAACACCGTAACTGCCGAAAATCCCGAAAGCCTGCTCACCGATCCACGCATCGAAGTTCTGATGACTGAAAAAAGAACGCTTGAAAGCAAGCTGGCAGAATACAGCGCCGCCGAGCAGCATCGCCGAAACGCCATGTCTCGGCTGGACAATATTTTTACCGTCCTCGACGGCATGAAGAACCACCCGCTGACCTTCGACAATGAGATCATCCGAAAAATCCTGCAATGTGTGGTCGTAGAAGCCAAGGATAGAATCAAGGTGGTTTTTATAGGCGGACTCGAAGTGGAATCCGAGGTGGAATGGTGATGTCACAATTCAAATCAATTTGAAATTTGATCTACTGTGACTTGAATATCAATAATGAAAAGCAAACTGCCACCGTAAAAATTATGAAATCTTCATTTCTGCACTTGTAAAATGATGTAGCATATGCTATACTATTAAAGTGGACGAGGTATAGCACATGCTATATTTGGAGGTGCGATTATGACATTTTCGGAGTTTGTTATTTCTGTTCGCAAGAAACTTAAATTAAGCCAGAAGCAATTAGCAACTGCAATCAATGTTAGCTATTCAACAATTAATCGTTGGGAAAATGGGCATGTTGTGCCAAGCAATTTGGCTGTAAAGAGTTTTTATGATTTTTGCGAAAACAATTTCATCGATATTCCTAATGGCCTGTTGTGACGCTACTTGCCGATTATCGTTGGAAATATTAGGAGGTAAATAATTATGGCAAGAGCAGATTTGTTATGTGAATTAATAAAGTATGGGTTAATAAATGATTCTACAAGTTTTAGAAAGGCAGCAGAAGCATTATGCGCAGAAGAACGCGCAAAACAGCATACTGTGCTTGCAGCGAAAATTGATGAATTGCTAAAAAATGCGCGCAGACCAATCGCAAAAGAAAATCTGAGTTCTTCACCTGCGATTGTTCGTGGTAACATAAATGAGCAAAGTTTATTTTCTGAAAAAGTTCCTCAAAAGAGACTGGATCATATAATTCTTCCAAACCATGTTCGGACAGCTTGTCAAGATTTAATTAATGAGCAAAACCGTTCTGATTTGTTGCAATCATATGGAATAGAACCAAGAAATAAACTACTATTGATTGGTCCCCCTGGAAATGGTAAAACCTCGTTGGCAGAAGCAATAGCTGAAGCGCTAATGATTCCACTCCTTACGGTTAGATATGAGAGTATCATCGGTTCCTATCTTGGTGAAACGGCATCGAGATTATCAAAATTATTTGAGTACGCTAAAACAAGAGAATGCGTTTTATTCTTTGATGAATTTGAAACGTTGGGAAAAGAACGTGGCGATGTTCATGAAACAGGTGAAATTAAGCGAGTGGTCAGTTCTTTACTGATGCAGATCGATGCTCTTCCAAGTTATGTTATTGCTATTGCCGCTACAAATCATGATACTCTGCTTGATAAAGCAGCATGGCGGAGATTTCAAATCCGGCTTGAAATACCCAAACCAACCCGAAGCAGTTTAGAAGAATATTATCGTTTTTTTGAAAAGGAAAAAGACTTTAAGTTTGGTTTGCAACCGAGCACACTGGCAAAGAAAACTTTAGGCATAAGCTATGCAGAAGCGGAAGAATTTGCACTATCAGTTTATAGACAATATATTTTAAGTCTGCCGAATGATAATGTGAAAGAGATTACCGAAAGAGTAATCCATAGTTGGCAGTCTCAGGTAATTGTAGCGCATAAAGATCAGGGAGGAGTAGAAACATGCCAGACAGACCTTTAATACTGTTTCCGTCTCCAGAGCGAGCGGATCGTGAACATAAAAATCCCGTTTTTACGAGAACCGTTAAACCATCTTTTGGAAGACAATTCACTCGATTGCAGCCATCCTTTAGTGTGCTCAGAACCGCTTTTGATCAGAAAGCACTGAAAATTCAACAGTCTCCAACTGGAATTAATCCTGAATTTGCGTTAGTTTTTGAAATAATTGGAACGGTCGATAATTTTTATACCGCTGTCAAGCACACGGAAGGTCTTGAATGGATTTTTGATAGCGAAGCTGATCCATTTGACCCAGATGATGATTTCTATCAAATCGATAAAGATTCCGGAGAAAGAGTCGATAATTCTCTAAATGGAAAGCTATATTGCGTAATGTCTAACCAGCAAGCAATGCTTCAATTGCTATCATTGTGGCAAAGATACCAAAATGGAGAGAACGACGTATTCAAGAGAAATTTTACAGGGCTTCGAGACGTTTTTACTCATATAAAAAACATAAGAAAGTGGAATGCACAGGATAGGATTGCAGAAACGCATGCTGTAGAGTACTGGCGTGAGTCGTTGGAATTCGGCGGTGATTCTCTTGTCCCATTTGAGATTGAATTGTTTTTTAGAGGTGATGCAGCAAAACGAAATAATGCCACCTCAACAATTCGTCGAGAAATTCAATCATTAGGCGGCCGTGTGATTCAAGATTGCGTAATAAGTGAGATTTTTTACCATGGAATGTTAGTTGAACTTCCGAGAATTTCTATTGAAGGCTTAGTTAATCGATACGAAGAAATTGAATTATCGCAGGTTGATGATATCATGTTTTTTCGACCTACATGCCAATCTGTGTTTGTTTCTGCAACCGATTCCGAGAGCTATGCCTCTAACGAGGAAAATGTAGCCTTGCCGAGTGGCGATGCTGTGGTTGCTGTTTTTGACGGTATGCCAATGCAGAATCACCGCCTGCTACGTGGACGAGTTATCATTGATGATCCTGATGACTACGCTTCAGGGTATGAAAGCAAATATCGCATTCACGGTACATCGATGGTATCACTTGCTATTTACGGCGATCTCAAGAGAAATGATACTCCTATTAGTAGTCCTGTTTATGTGCGTCCTATTCTCCAACCGAAGCAAATTGGATTTGACAAGGTAACTGAAAGTGTTCCTGATGATTGTTTATTTATTGATGTACTCCATCGGGCTGTAAAGAGAATGATGGAAGGAGATGGCGAAGAAAGCGCAACTGCCCCCAACACCAAGGTAATTAATTTGTCCATAGGAGACCCAGTGCGACAATTGGCCGCCATAATGAGTCCAACTGCGCGATTACTTGATTTTCTTGCTTATAAGTATAAGATTTTATTCATCATAAGTGCCGGAAACCACCCTGAGATTGTAAGCTTTGTAGATAAATCATTTGCCGAATTAAAGGCTCTTGACATAGCGCAGAGAAACAAAGTTTTTGGTAAAGCTATGAAAGACAATCAGCGCAATCTTAAAGTACTGGCACCCGCAGAAAGTTTGAATGGACTAACCATTGGTGCTTTGTACGATGATTTCACCAATATAACTGAAACTGATCGTTTTATTTTGGCCGTTGACAGAGGCCTACCTTCCCCTATTTCTGCAATTGGAAAAGGATATCGTTCTGTTATTACTCCGGACTTGTTTTACTATGGTGGCAGAGAATTTATTAGAGGAAAATTGAATGATAAAATCGATTGGGTGGAATCTTCACGCGAGCCTGGATGTTTATCTGCGGCCCCGTATGGAACGGGTGATACAGATGGATGCGCTTTTTCCTTCGGAACAAGTGATGCTGCTGCTCAAATAACACATGAGGCGGCAAAATGTCATGATGTACTAAATCAAGTGTTCCTTGACGAAACCGGTGTTAATATGCCAGTTGATGATACCGCAATTCTTTTAAAAGCCATGCTTACACATGGAGCCTCGTGGGAACCAATTGCGGATAAGCTCGCTATCGCTATGGAATCCTCACCAAAACAATTAAGTAAGTGGCTTGGAAACGGTATACCTAATATAAGCCGCGTTATGGAATGTACCAAAGAAAGAATAACGCTGATTGGGCTTGGGGCATTAAAGAAAGATGAGGGTAATATTTTTAGGCTGCCGCTTCCTGTGGATTTTTCATCTCGACTAATGAAACGGAAACTAACCGTTACATTATCCTATCTTTCTCCCGTGGCACCAAATAAACAAGCATATCGTGGCGCACAATTATGGTTTAATATTGATGATGGTGGAAAAGGCCTTGTTCCAGATCGTCAAAATACAGAATGGCAAGCAGTTCGCAAGGGTTCATTGCAGCATGAGATTTTTATTGGCGAAAATCCAATCGTATGGAATGATGATGACCTTATCATTAAAGTAAATTGCAAAGAAGAAGCCACCAAATTCAGAACAGCAATACCATACTGTTTATTTGTTAGTTTTGAAGTGGCTGAGGGCTTTGGAGTGAATTTATATTCTGATGTATCAACAAAAATACACCAGCGTGTTCAAATCGCAAATAGTTAAGTTAAATCAGTAACTTGCTGCGATAGAAACAAATATTGAAACTGCATGGTTTTTACGGAAGTTCAACTCCCACCGCCGAAAAGCCGAAAAAATCTTTTTCATGTGCCTCTCACAACTTTCAAGACCTGAAAACGCAAGTTTTCGGGTCTTTTTTGTGCTTTTCATAACTTTTTGAGACATTTGGCCGCTTGCTATTTTCCATAAATTATAAAATGCGTTCAAAAGTGCGTCCAAAATTCACGAAAAATTAATTTTGTTCATTATGCTTGAAGTCTTCTTTTTTGCCTCATCAAGACAGTGAGTGTATATATTCATCGTCGTGCTGGCATTTTTATTACCTAAAAATTCTTGAGCTTGCCAGTAACGTGTTTATTGCAGAAATCCGGAATTCCAAGTATAATGTTTTAGCGAAATATAAAAATAAAAAGCTATCATTTGTCGGGCTGACATAAAATATATCACATATGTACTCAAAATGCACATTTTACCTGATTGTGACAGCAAAAATGCAATGTATTAGACAATCACCGTATTGTGTGTCGATTAGGGTGCAAAAATACCTTAAAAATAATGCGTTTGACTAAATCTACAAAAAAATGATGCGATTTTTGTGAATTTTTGAGGGCGATTGTTTTGGAATTAACAGCTTGGCCGGTTGACTGAAAAATTGCATGATGATAGAATATATACGTTTCAGTGGGCACATATACTGAACAGAAGGTGTACGCAAATGAAAAAGGTTAAGGTTCTAATTGGAAATTACGGCAGCGGCAAAAGTGAGCTCGCGCTGAACTTCGCTATGCAGGCTGCGGCAAGAGGGGAAAAGACAGAGCTTATAGACCTCGATATGGTCAACACATATTTCCGCCTCACAGAGCGCGGCAAGATGGTTGAGCAGAAGGAGATAAGGCTTGTTTCTCCTAACTACGCTTGCTCCGGTATTGAGACGCTGTCTCTGCCCGCAGAAGTCGCGTCGGCATTCGTCCTCGATTGGGGAACCGTCATTTTTGATGTCGGCGGCGATGACGTCGGCGCAACGGCGCTCGGGCGCTATCATCAGGATTTTATGGATCTTGAGGATGGCGCGCTGGAGGTGCTTAACGTCGTCAATATACGCAGACCGCTTTCGGGCACGGTTGAAAAACTCATCAAGCTTCAGGAGGGTATGGAGCTCCATTCAAGACTGAAGATAACCGGCATGATAAACAATGCAAACCTTGCAACGGAGACGACCGTGGAGGAGCTTCGCGACGGATACGAGATGCTCCGCGAGGTCTCGGATAAGACGGGCATACCCGTCGCATATACGACCGGCAAGAAGGAGTTCCTCGACGAGTTTCTTGCAGAGGGGCACGATCCGAAGTATATCGGAACGCCGATCGCGATTGATATGTACATGCACCGAGATTGGGAATCTTACATTAAATACGGTCTCAACACCGTCGATCCCCGGCAGAAGAATTTATAATTGATATGTCCCGCATTGCGGTTCATATATAAGTATGTTATTCAAAAAATAGCAAAAATAAAGAAAAGAGGTAGCAAAATGGTAAAGGTAACCATCAATGAGAACCTGTGTAAGGGCTGCGGTCTCTGCGCAAGAGCCTGCCCCAAGGGTTGCATTGAACTTTCCAAAGCAAAAATCAACGCAAAAGGCTATCACCCGGCAGAGGTCGTAAGACCCGAGGACTGTATAGGCTGCGCATCCTGCGCACGCACTTGCCCCGACGTGGTAATCCGCATTGAGAAGGAATAAGGAGGAAAATTGAAATGGCCAAAACTCTTATGAAGGGTAGCGAAGCTATTGCAGAGGCAGCCATCAGAGCCGGCGCTCGTTATTTCTTCGGCTATCCCATCACCCCGCAGACCGAAATACCCGAATATATGTCCGCTCGTATGCCCGAGATCGGCGGCTGCTTCCTTCAGGCTGAGTCCGAAGTCGCAGCTATCAACATGATCTACGGCGCAGCCGGTACCGGCGCACGTGCGATCACTTCTTCCTCCAGCCCCGGTATATCCCTGAAGCAGGAGGGTATCTCCTACTGTGCAGGCGCACGTCTTCCCGCAGTTATCCTGAATGTAATGCGCGGCGGCCCCGGCCTCGGCAATATTCAGGCTTCCCAGGGCGACTACTTCCAGGCTGTCAAGGGCGGCGGCAACGGCGACTATCACCTGCTGACCTACGCACCTTCCTCCGTTCAGGAAGCAATCGACATCATGATGTACGCATATGACAAGGCCGAGCAGTACCGCATCCCCGTACTGTTCATCGCAGACGGCATCATCGCTCAGATGATGGAGCCTGTTGAGATGCCTGACTTCGTCGATTTCAAGATCGACCCCGAGAAGAAGCCCTGGGCATGCACCGGCTGGAAGCCCGGCGATGATCCCGAGAAACGCGGCGTTATCAACTCCATCTTCATCTCCACCGAGGAGCTTGCCGCACATAACGACATCCTTCAGGCAATGTACAAGGAAGTCACCGCAAACGAGCAGCAGTGGGAGTACTACAACTGCGAGAACGCAGAGTACATAATCACCGCATTCGGCACCGTTGCACGTATTGCGAAGTCTGCGATCAACGAGCTCAAGGAGCAGGGAATAAACGTCGGTCTGGTTCGTCCCATTACCGTATGGCCCTTCCCCTATGATGCTGTTTCCAAGGCAATCAACGCAGACAGCGTAAAGGCAGTTCTCGACGTTGAGCTGAACGAAGGCCAGATGCTGCAGGATGTAAAGCTTGCGGTAAATGGCACAAAGCCTGTTGATTTCTACGGTCACTGCGGCTCCCAGATGCCCACTACCGATGAGATCGTTGCAAAGATCATCAGCATGAAGGAGGGTAAATAAATGTCCGTAGTATTTGAAAAAACCAAACTCCTTACCGACAAGACTTTCCACTATTGCCCGGGCTGCAACCACGGCATAATCCACCGTCTGGTAGCAGAGTCCATTGATGAGCTCGTTAAGGAAGGCGTTATCGAGGAAGGTAAGGTCATCGGCGTAGCACCTGTCGGCTGCTCCGTATTTGCATATGATTACTTCAACTGCGATATGTACGAGGCTGCTCACGGCCGCGCACCCGCAGTTGCAACCGGCGCAAAGCGCGTTGTCGGCGACGGCACCCTCGTATTCACCTACCAGGGCGACGGCGACCTCGCTTCCATCGGTACTGCCGAGATCGTTCACGCTGCACACCGCGGCGAGAAGATCTGCACCATCTTTGTTAACAACGCTATTTACGGTATGACCGGCGGCCAGATGGCTCCTACCACCCTCGTTGGCCAGAAGACCACCACTTCTCCTTACGGCCGTGACGAGGCATGGTGCGGCGCACCTATCCGCGTTTCCGAGATGCTCGCAACCATCCCCGGCTCTTACTACATTGAGCGCTGTGCTGTCAACAACAACGCAAACATCAACAAGACCAAGAAGGCCATCAAGAAGGCATTCACCTATCAGATGCAGGGCAAGGGCTTCTGCCTGATAGAGGTTCTGTCCACCTGCCCGACCAACTGGGGCCTGTCTCCTGTTGAGGCAATGAAGTGGCTCGAAGAGAATATGATTCCTTACTATCCTCTCGGCGTAAAGAAAGACAAGGAGGCCGAATAATATGAAAAAAGAGTTTATATTCGCAGGCTTCGGCGGTCAGGGCATGCTCCTGATCGGTAAGTTCCTTGCAATGGCATGCATGCTCGACGGCAAGCACGTCTCCTGGCTGCCTTCTTACGGCCCTGAGATGCGCGGCGGCACCGCAAACTGCTCCGTTATCGTAAGCGACGATCCCGTTGCTTCTCCTCTGGTCGATATGGCTGACGTTGTCGTTGCCATGAACCGTCCTTCTCTCGACAAGTTCGAAGCTCACGTTAAGCCCGGCGGAGTTCTGGTCATCAACAGCTCCATCATTGACCGCAAGGCAGAGCGTGACGACGTTCAGGTCATTTACTGTGACGCAAACCGCATCGCAGAAGAGGTCGGCAACCCCAAGGGCGCAAACGTCGCTATCCTGGGCGCACTGCTGGCAAAGGCTCCTGTCACCTCCGAAGAGAGCATGAGCGAAGCAATCCGCATCGAGCTCGGCGAGCGCAAGGCAAAGTTCCTGCCCGGTAACATGAAAGCACTTGCTGCCGGTAAGGAAGACGCTGCAAAGCAGTAATTCCAAAGCATTTAAAAAAGGTACGACTTTTGGTCGTACCTTTTTATTTCTTTTCTCGTGGTTTACATAACAATGCGACTATAACGCCGAAGAATATAGCCGCGCATATTCCTGCGGCGGATGCGGTAAAGCCGCCGGTGAACGCGCCGAGCAGCCCGTCGGAGACAACGGCCTCCTTGACGCCCTTGGCGAGCGTGTTGCCGAAGCCCGTGAGCGGAACGCTCGCTCCGGCTCCCGCCCAGTCGATAAGCGGCTGATACAAGCCGACGGCTCCAAGTATGACGCCCGCCACGACGTAGGCTGTGAGGATACGGGCGGGGGTGAGCTTTGTCTTGTCAATAAGAAGCTGGCCTATGGCGCACAGCACACCGCCGACGGCAAAAGCCTTTAAATATTCAAGAAAAATATCCATATTATCACCTCATTATCGCCTCAGTTTGGAATGGCGGTCTCGATAGCGAGCGCGTGACAGATACTTGGTATGCTCTCACCCTGCTGCGAGCTTACCGGTGACATAAGCGCGCCTGTCGGGGCAAACAACACCTTGCTCCATTTTCCATCGGCTATGCCGCGCAGAATAAACGATGAAAATACCGAGGCCGCGCAGCCGCAGCCGGAGCCTCCGGCGTGAACATCCTGCTTTTCGCGGTCGAATATCAGAACGCCGCAGTCGGTGTAAAATTTTCCGAGGCTGATACCGTCGCGGCGGAACATATCTTCAAGAGTATCGTGGCCTATCGCGCCGAGGTCGCCGGTTACTATCATGTCGTAATAGTCGGGCGATCGCCCCGTGTCATCAAAATGCGCTTTGAGCGTCTCATAAGCGGCGGGAGTCATGGCGCTGCCCATGTTGTTTGCGTCAGTTATACCCGCGTCAACTATCTTGCCGGGAGTGAGATATGTCACAAAGGGGCCGTTGCCGTCGCCCTGCAATATTACAGCGCCCGCGCCTGTTACTGTCCACTGCGCCGTAGGGGTGCGCTGTCCGCCATATTCAAGCGGAAAGCGGTACTGCCGCTCGGAGGAGCAGAAGTGCGAGCTTGTAACGGCGCAGATTCGGTTTACATAACCTCCGTCTATAGCCATCGCGCCGAGCGTGAGCGACTCGCCCATTGTGGAGCAGGCGCCGTATAAACCAAAGTACGGAACTCCAACATCGCGCATGGCAAAGGCAGAGCCCACGCATTGATTGAGCAGGTCGCCGGAGAATATAAGCTCAAGCTCGCTGGGAGCAATCTTGGCCTTGTCACAGCAGAGCGAGAAGCACTGCTTGAGCATGGCGCTCTCGGCCTTTTCCCAGCTTTTTTCTCCGAAGTATGAATCGTTTGAAATGTAGTCAAAATAGCTTTTAAGCGGGCCGCTGCCCTCTTTTTCCCCGACTACGGCGGCGGAGGTTGCAATAGTGGGGGGATAAGCAAGCTTAAAGGTCTGCTTGCCGATTTTTTTAGTCATAGTCATCACCGAAAATAGTTTGTCCACATACTGAAAAAACATTCACAAATTTTATTTGAAAACATAGATTACATATAACGAGGTGATTATATGACTTTATGCGATTTCGCGGGAATGCTCGTTATGAACAGCCCGAAGGCAAAAGCTAAAATGCAGGGCAGCGGCGTTTCCGGAGAGGTAAGCTTTTTTGAGGTCGGCAGAAATGTTATTGTGGTGGCAGATATCGCAGGTCTGCCAAAGCAAAAAGAAAATTGTGAATGCGGAGTTTTTGGATTTCACATACATTCTGGCGTCGACTGCGGCGGGAGCGCCGATACTCCGTTTGCGAACACAAAAGGGCACTATAACCCGGGCGACTGTCCTCATCCCTGCCACGCCGGCGATATGCCGCCGCTTTTTGGAAATAACGGCAGGGCGTGGATGGCGTTCATGACCGACAGATTCAAGGTTGAGGAGATAATAGGTAAAACCGTTGTCATACATATGATGCCGGATGATTTTAGAACTCAGCCCTCCGGCGATTCGGGAGAAAAAATCGCATGTGGGGTGATAGAATAAATTGCGGAG
Organism: Clostridiales bacterium; assembly: GCA_004557075.1. Taxonomy (GTDB): domain Bacteria; phylum Bacillota; class Clostridia; order Oscillospirales; family Oscillospiraceae; genus F23-B02. Next base: position 45,445 of record SFEX01000003.1, on the reverse strand, counting down.
GGCGCGATTAACGCCCTCCGCAACTGCTTATGTACCTTTATACTTTCTTCGTGTAGCCATGCCTCCGCGGATATGCCGCTCGGCCTTGTTGATATCCAGCAGCTCGCGCACCTGCTTATAAAGTGCGGGGTTAACTGTTTTCAGCCTCTCGGTGAGATCCTTGTGTACAGTGCTTTTGGAAATGTTAAACTGCTTTGCGGCGGCGCGGACGGTCGCCTTATTTTCAATAATGTACACCGCCAGATCGCAGGCTCTCTCCTCAATATTTGTATGCACATATACCACTCCCCAAACTCACATAGTCAATGTATATGTGCATTCACCGCCGGATATGAGGCTTTACCCCAAAACAAAAATTGACCTTTTTTAGCATATGTGTTACAATATAATAAATTAATAATGATTGTGAAAATGCGGTTTGAACAGTTGTTAACTTAGTAGATGAAAAGGGAACCCGGTCAGAATCCGGGACAACCGCCATTACTGTATTTGACGTAAGAGAACACCTGCCATTGGAAAAGCTCCTGCTTTTCTGAGAAGGCGCATCTTCCTGCGCATCTATCATGTACAGGATCATAAGTCAGGATACCTGCCGTATTTTTTGGTTTAACACAGCTTTGGTGAGAAGAGTGCAGCCGAATGATCGATGCCGTAATGCGGCATTGGAGCCGAGCGCTTTTTAGCCTTAGCTTCAATGCCTTTTCGCGCTGATTTTTTGCTGCACTCTCCCTGCCGACTGACGGGGAGAGTTTTTTTGTGGTTTCCGAGGAAAAAATTAAATGGGCGGTGAACAGGCTCGTTGATAAAAGCCGCGAGCTTGGCAGACTACCCCAGAAGAACGATTTTGACCCGGTCGAGCTATCAAGGATAAAGGCATTCCTCGGCCCATGGCCGAGGGCGCTTGAAGCCGCCGGATTAAAGCAAGCCAAGAAAAAGTAAATTAGGAGGACAACATGAAAAGAAAAGTATTGAGCCTGCTGCTTGCACTGATAACGGTGCTAAGCCTTGTGCCTGTGGGCGCGGCGGCGGAGGAATTGCCGTTTGACCTGTCTTCAGGATACGTCAGCGGCTTTGAGAAAAATGGCTATACCTTCACAGACTGGGAGGGTACGGTAAGAGTGTTCGATATCTATACCGTCACCGTTCCCGAAGGAGCGCAGAGCCTTGTACTCGGCTTTAATGAAGACCGCATAGCATACGGCTACGACGCAGACGGAAACTATATCTGCTCATGCGGAAGCACCGGAGACGGAAGCTATGCCGATAACGGACAAACAGGTCAGCTTACGGCAACGGTGAAGGCTGACGGCAACGGGAAGCTTCCGGAGTATGTTCATGTGCAGACTCCGTATGACAGCTCATGGAGCTCAACCACGCTCTACGCTGTGCGATTTGAATACGCAGACTACGACATGGAGAAAATCAACGCCGAAACGAGGGCACACCTCAGCGCCGCCGCAAGCAAGGCTCCTGCGGGCGTGAGCGACTGGGTCGTGCTGGGCCTTGCCCGCGACGGCGTCAAGATAGATAATGACTATTACATAGCAGTTGCCAACCGTGTATCGGAGAAGATAAACGATGCTGAGCAGCTTGACAGCAGACTTTCCACCGAAAACTCCCGCACTATACTTGCGCTTACGGCTGCGGGCAGGGATGCAAGCAGCATAGCGGGACATGACCTGATTGCGGGACTTTCAGACTTCAGTTATGTGAAAAAGCAGGGGCTTAACGGAGCCGTGTATGCGCTCTTGGCGCTTGACTGCGGTGCATATTCTCTGCCGGAGGGCAGTACCGCCACGCGCGAGGCGCTGATAGGAGAGATACTCGGCCGACAGCTTCCCGACGGAGGTTGGGCATACACAGGCAGCAAAGCCGACGCGGATATGACCGCAGTTGTGCTTCAGGCGCTTGTACCTTACTACAAGGCTGGCGATACCTCCGTAAAAGAGACTGTAGATAAAGCCCTCGGGGCGCTGTCGGACATGCAGACGGAAAACGGCGGCTTTATCACAAACCGAAGTGAGAACAGCGAGAGCTGCGCACAGGTTATCATTGCGCTCACGGCACTCGGCATAAGCCCCGAAAACGACGCACGCTTTGTCAAAAACGGAGTATCCGTGCTTGACGCTATGTGCGCTTACGCCGTGGACGGCGGGGAATTTAAGCACATTGCGTCCGACAGTGAGCCTGACGCTACCGCAACACAGCAGTGCTACTGCGCGCTGGTTGCGTATCGGCGCTTTATTGGCGGCAGCAACAGCTTGTATGACATGACAGACGCGGAGAAAATTCCGGCAGATCCCTTTACCGATATCTACTCAAGCGGCTACCATGATTGGATAGTTAAGGCAGCCAATGCGGGTATCATCAACGGCTACCCAGACGGTACTTACCGCCCGAACAACTCAGTCACCCGCGCGCAGTTTGTAACCATGCTCTACCGTGCGGCAGGCTCCCCCGAGGTGAAGAAGGCTGATCTCAAGCTTAACGACGTTTCAACTATCTCAAAGGACTATGTGACCGCAGTCGCATGGGGCGTTGAGAACGGCGTCGTCATGGGCTATGGCGATAATACCTTCCGCCCAAACCAGAACATCAGCCGCGCGCAGATGGCGACGTTCATGTACCGTTACCTGAACGACGTCGCAGAGTATGACTTCGGCGATGTAAAGCCCTGCGGCTTTGCCGACGCAGATCAGGTTGCGGCTCCCTATGTTGACGCTGTCAACGCAATCGTCAGCGCGGGCGTCATGAACGGCATGAACGCTCAGACCTTCGCTCCCAACGGTACGGCAAATCGCGGCATGGCGGCAACCGTCATGTTCAGAGCGTATGATCTCGTGGCATAGATATGAGCCGTAAAAGGAACATATGGAAAGCAATAGCCGCGATAATTATCGTGGCTGTGCTTGCGGCGGCTTTCTTCCTCGGCGGAGACAGCCCCGAGAAAAACGACGATGCAGTAAAAACTACTTCCGAAATACCTGCTCAGACAGCTTTGCCGGATGAAAGCTCCGCGCCGGAGAAAACATCAGAAAGTGAAAAGCCTGACCATCCTGCCCCTGTGGATCCACAGGACACAGAAAAAGGTGAGGTGGTATATAGCTGCACAATATCCATATCATGCGCGGAGCTGCTGTCAAGCCTTGATAGCTGTGCGCCCGAGGTGGCGGCAATCGTACCCGAAAGCGGGTGGATGCTAAGCCCCGTTACCGTTACATTTACAGAGGGCGAGAGCGTGTTCGACGTGCTAAGACGTGTGTGCATGGAAAACGGCATACACATGGAGTCCAGCAGCACGGCGGGATACAACAGCGCGTATATAGAGGGCATAGGAAACCTGTACGAGTTCGACGCTGGCGAGCAGTCGGGCTGGCTGTACAGCGTAAACGGCTGGTTCCCAAACTACGGCTGCTCGCGCTATGAGCTCAGCGACGGCGATGTGATCTGCTGGGTATATTCTACTGATAAAAGCAGCTATGGCGGTGTATGAGTCAGCAATATTGGTGGTGATGCAATATTAAAAACGCAGATACTTTTTCAAAATGCCATCCTGCTGTGAATTTCCTGTACTTTGCGCTGGTGCTCGTGTTTTCAATGTTCTTCATGCACCCGGTTTATCTTGCAATCTCGCTGCTGTGCTCGGCTGTGTACAGCGTTAAGCTGTGCGGAGGTGAGGGACTGAGGGCACAGATGAAATTTATACTGCCCATGACGCTGTTTATCGCTCTCATAAATCCCGCGTTCAGCCATGCGGGCGTCACGATATTAGCGTACCTGCCCTCCGGCAATCCGCTGACGCTTGAGAGCATAGTTTACGGCGTGGCTGCGGCCGCGATGTTAGCGGCGGTGATCATTTGGTTTTCGTGCTTTAACGCCGTGATGACAACGGATAAATTCGTCTATCTTTTCGGGCGCGTGATACCAGCCATGTCGCTGGTGCTCAGCATGACGTTTCGCCTTGTGCCGAGGTTCAAAGCCAGGTTTCGTGAGGTGAATGATGCGCAGCGCTGCATAGGCCGCGACGTGTCCGAGGGCAGCATTGCCGAGCGACTAAAAAAAGCTGCGTCTATAGTATCTATAATGATAACATGGTCGCTTGAGAGCAGCGTTGAAACGGCCGACAGTATGAAAAGCCGGGGCTATGGCCTGAGCGGCAGAACGGCGTTTTCAATATACCGTCTTGACGGCAGAGATAAATGCGCTCTCGTATGGCTGCTGCTGTGCGGCTTTTACATAGTCTGCGGCTGGGCCGTGGGCGGCATGGAGTTTCATTACTACCCCACAATTTTCGGCGCACAGTCGGGGGCGTTTCAGATAAGCTTTATGCTGGCGTATCTCCTGCTGTGCCTGACCCCGCTTATTCTTGACGCCACGGAGGATGAAAAATGGAAACATTTGAGATCCGCAGCCTGAGCTTTATGTATCCGGGGCAGCGGGAAAATGCGATAGATAATATAAGCCTCAGCATCCATAAGGGCGAGTTTGTTGTCATCTGCGGCCCATCCGGAAGCGGCAAATCCACGCTACTGCGGCAGCTCAAGCCGGAGCTGGCCCCGCATGGTATAAAAAGCGGGGATATACTTTTTGAGGGAAAACCTCTCGAAGAGCTTGACCGCCGCGAGCAGGCGCAGAAGATAGGCTTTGTATTCCAGAACCCCGAAAACCAGATAGTTACGGATAAGGTGTGGCATGAGCTTGCCTTTGGCATGGAAAGCCTCGGCTATGACAGACAGACTATGCGCCGCAGGACGGCGGAAATGGCGAGCTTTTTCGGCATGGAGGACTGGTTTCACAAGAACGTGGCAGAGCTGTCGGGAGGGCAGAAGCAGCTTTTGAATCTGGCCTCGGTCATGACCTTACAGCCGAGCGTGCTCATCCTCGACGAACCTACGGGGCAGTTAGACCCCATTGCGGCATCAAGCTTCCTGTCGGCACTGGAGCGGATAAACCGCGAGCTTGGTACCACGGTTATCATTACTGAGCACCGGCTGGAGGAGGTTCTGCCGATGGCGGACAGAGCCGTAGTGCTCGACAGGGGAAGGATAGAGGCTGAGGGCGCGCCGCGCGATGTCGGTGCGAAACTAAAGGATAAGAGCAGTGAGCTGTTTATGTCCATGCCTGTTGCCATGCGCGTGTGGGCGTCGGTCGAAAGCGGGAGCGACTGCCCTTTGACCGTGCGCGAGGGTAAGCGCTGGCTGGAAGAGTACAGCGCCGGGCATGAGCTTCGCAAGCTCCCGGACGGAGAAAAACTAAGCTATCCGCTTGAACCTGCACTTGAGGCCAGGGAACTGTGGTACAGCTACGGGAAGGGCCAGCCGGACGTTATCAGTGGACTGTCGCTCACGGTGAAAAAGGGCGAGATATTAGCCATCCTCGGCGGTAACGGAGCGGGAAAGACCACCTGTCTGAAGCTGCTGGCGGGAATTGCCACGCCGCAAAGGGGCGATATACGCGTCAGCGGCAGGATAGGCTTTCTTCCTCAAAACCCGCAGACGTTATTTGTCGGGAAAACGGTGCGTCAGGATCTATTAGAGATATTTAAATCAAATACCCCGGAGGATGAAATAAACTGCAAGCTTGAGCGGGTGTCGGCGCTGTGCCGCCTTGGCGGGCTGCTTGAGCGGCACCCTTATGACCTGTCCGGCGGTGAGCAGCAGCGAGCCGCGCTTGCAAAAGTGCTGCTCACGGAGCCTGATATCATCCTGCTGGACGAGCCGACCAAGGGACTTGACGCGCCCTTTGCGCGCAGCCTTGCCGGAATACTCGACGAGCTGGCAAAGCGGGGAAGAGCGGTTATCATCGTTAGCCACGATGTTGAGTTTTGCGCGCGCTTTTCTCATCGCTGCGCCATGCTTTTTGACGGCTGCATAATTGCAGAGGCTGCGCCGCGCGAATTTTTTTCCGGCGGCAGCTTTTACACCAGCGCGGCAAACCGAATGGCGCGTGAGCTTATCCCAAATGCCGTCACAGCGGAGGAGCTTATTTACGCCGTCGGAGGCGAGGGGGCGTTTTCGGAAAATGCGGAGGAAACCGCCGTACCGGTTAAGCCGCCAGATAAAGCGCCGCAGGGTACGAAGCCTAAGCTACCGCTGTGGCGCAGAATACTCTCAGTCATTTCGGGTATCGCTGCATTAGGGCTTTTCATAAGCTTTATTGCGGATGCGGACATGACGGAGCTTATCACCGCCGACGGAATAACGGCAGCGACGCCGGAGAAAGCCGCGCTGTATCTTATCTTTTGCGCAGCGCTTATTATATTTGCACTGTGCATGAGCCGCGGGAGCGGCAGCGCTCGGATCGTTACCGAAAAGCGCCGTCTCGGTGCAAGAACAAAGCTGAGCTGCGCGCTTGTGCTCCTGCTTATCCCGCTGACGCTGTTTGTCGGCGCGTATTATTTAGACGGCAGGAAATATTACTTCATATCCCTGCTCATCCTGCTTGAGATGATGCTGCCGTTTTTCATGGCCTTTGAGGGCAGAAAGCCCCAGGCGCGGGAGCTTGTCATCTTCGCCGTACTGTGTGCGATCGGCGTGGCGGGACGCGCGGCGCTGTTCATGCTGCCGCAGTTTAAGCCCGTTATGGCGATAACCATAATCACCGGCGCGGCGCTCGGCGCCGAGAGCGGCTTTCTTGTAGGCTCGATGACGATGCTGGCGTCGAATATAATGTTCGGACAGGGGCCGTGGACGCCGTGGCAGATGTTTGCCATGGGTATAAGCGGCTTTATAGCGGGGCTTGTGTTCCGGCGTGGCAGGAGCCGAGGCAGCCTGTGCGTGTTCGGCGCACTGTGCGCACTTATTATCTACGGAGGCATAGTAAATCCCGCGTCGGCGCTTATCTGGACGCATACTCTCAATTGGGAAACCGTTCTTGCATACTACATAAGCGGCTTCCCGATGGACTGCGTACACGCGGCGGCGACGTGGATCATACTGTGGTTTGTTGCCGAACCTATGCTCGATAAGCTTGACAGGATAAAAACCAAATACGGAATAAGTTAATGAAAAAACAGCGCACTGCATAGTGCGCTGCTTTTTCTTGACATTTCTGCAAAATGTGTCATACTGAAAGTAATTAATTTAACAAATTAAAAAGGAGTAAGTTATGAAGGTCTATCACGGTGCAATAATATGCTGCGACAGCGAGAATACCGTTGCAGAATACCTCGTTGAGGATGCGGGAAAAATTATTTATGTGGGCAATGAGCTTCCGGTGAAGTTCCGGGATTGGAAGCGCGTTGAGCTTGGCGATCGGGCGCTGATACCCTCATTTGCCGATACGCATATCCACTTTGCAAGCTTTGCAACTTTCCACGCGGGGCTGAATGTCATGGAGGCAAGGACAAATACGGAGATTTTGGATATGCTGCGTGCCTACCTTACCGAGACAAAGGAAAGATTCATAATCGGCTTTGGCGCGTCGCCATATTTCGTCGCCGAGGGAAGGCTTGTAAGCCGCGAAGAGCTTGACTCGGTGTGCCCGGATAAGCCGCTGTTCATGGTAAAGTACGACGGCCATGCCTGCGTTATAAACAGCATGCTGCTTGATAAGCTGCGCTATAAGATAGCCGACCTGCGCGGCTACCACCCAGACACGGGCGAGATGAATCAGGAGGCGTTCTTCGCCGTCTCGGACTATGTCACAAACTCCGTCTCCCCGCTGAAGCTCATAAAAAATATGCAGCGAGCGGCCGACTACATGGCGTCCAAGGGCATAGGTATGATACATACGGTAAGCGGCGTCGGCTTCCCCGGCGATTTAGACGTCGATATGGAGCGCTGGGTGGGCGAAGGATTAAAAAACGGAATGCAGCTTCGCGTATTTTTCCAGACGCTTGATACTCAAAAAGTCCTCAAGCGCAAGCTGCCGCGTATAGGCGGATGCTTTGCTGCGGCTCTCGACGGCTGCTTCGGTTCGATGGACGCCGCCATGCTTGAGCCGTATTCGGACGGAAAGAGCAAGGGCGTGCTGTATTATTCCGACGAGGAAGTAACGGAGTTCTGCAAGAGAGCGAACCGTGCTGGACTGCAAATCGAGATGCATGCTATCGGCGACGACGCTTTCCAACAGGCAACCCAGGCGCTCAAAGCCGCTTTAGACGACTATCCGAGAGAGAATCACCGCCACGGCATAATACATGCCTGCCTGCCCACAGCCGAGGGCCTGGATATCTGCGAAAAGTACCATATCGTACTGCCGGTGCAGAGTGCGTTTATAAACTGGCCGCAGGAGCCGGACAGCTACCTTGACAGCATACTCGGAGAAAGAAGCGCAAGACTTAATCCCCTGCGCGATTTCATGGACAGAGGCATTGTTATTTCCGCAGGCTCCGACGCCCCATGCACAGACCCCGACCCCATTCGCTGGATATACAAAGCCTGCAACCACAGCGTCCCGGAGCAGTCGCTTAGCGTTTTTGAGGCGCTGCGCATGTGTACCTATAACGGCTATTACGCAAGCTTCGATGAAGCCGAGCGCGGCAGTCTTGAAAAGGGCAAGATAGCGGATATGGTAATACTGTCGGAAAATCCATATGCGATAGATAAGACGCGGCTCGGAGAGCTGAAGGTGGAGCAGCTTCTGCTCAGCGGTGAGCCGTATAAAAAAGTCGCCGGTTCACCCATAACCCATGTTCTTCGGGGGATGCTGAAGAAATAATAATGTAAAAGTACGGCGCATTTCGCGCCGTACTTTTACATTATTATATATAAAATTATTCAGTCGACCTTGGGCAGGGTAGCCAAGCCCTTTGCGACCTCCTCGTCGGTGGGAATGTAGTCTGTCATCTTGCCCGAGTTGTAGGACTGATACGCGGTCATGTCGAAATAGCCCGTGCCGGTGAGACAGAAGAGAATCTTTTTCTTTTCGCCGGTCTCACGGCAGCGGATGGCCTCGTCCATGGCGGCGCGGATCGCGTGGCTGCTTTCGGGAGCGGGGAGGTAGCCCTCAACTCTGGCAAATTCCTTTGCCGCCTTGAACACCTGGGTCTGTTCGTAGCTGATGGGTTTGATGTATCCGTCGTGGCAGAGCTTGGATACGATGCTGTTCATGCCGTGGTAGCGCAGGCCGCCGGCGTGGTTGGGGGAGGGCATGAAGCCGCTGCCGAGGGTGTACATCTTGATAAGCGGAGTGGTCTTGCCGATATCGCCGAAGTCGTATGCGTAGGTGCCGCGGGTGAGGGTGGGGCAGCTTGCAGGCTCAACTGCTATAAACTCAATGTTGTTCTTGCCCTCGAGCCGGTCTGCCATGAAGGGGGCTATAACGCCGCCGAAGTTTGAACCGCCGCCGACGCAACCGATAATAACGTCGGGCTGAATGCCGTATTTATCCAGTGCGGCCTTCGTCTCAAGACCGATGATGCTCTGATGCATGAGAACGTGATCCATAACGCTGCCGAGAACGTAGCGGGTATTCTCACTCGTGACCGCTACCTCAACGGCCTCGGAGATAGCGCAGCCGAGGCTGCCGCCGGTGCCGGGGTTCTCCTCGTTTATCTTCCTGCCGACTGCGGTGGTGTTGGAGGGAGAGGCGATAACGCTTGCGCCGTAGGTCTCCATGACCGCCTTGCGGTGCGGCTTCTGCTCGGAGGATACCTTGACCATGTATACCTTCACGTTCATGCCGAAATAGCCGCCGGCCATGGCGAGGGCAGTGCCCCACTGGCCTGCACCGGTCTCGGTAGTAAGGCTGGTTATACCCTGCTCCTTGGCGTAGTATACCTGGGGAACAGCGGAGTTGAGCTTGTGGCTGCCGGAGGTGTTGGTGCCCTCAAATTTGTAGTATATCTCAGCGGGGGTATCGAGATATTTCTCAAGGTTGTAGGCTCTGACGGTGGGCGACGGACGGTACATCCTGTAAAAATCAAAAACGGGCTTCGGGATATCGATATACTTATCGGTATCGTTCAGCTCCTGATCCACGCAGGCCTCGCAGAAAACGGGGGTGAGGTCGTCCTTGGTGACGGGCTTGAGGGTTCCCGGATTGAGCATGGGCTCCGGCTTATCCTTCATGAAAGCCTTGAGGTTTAAATACTGACGGGGCATCTCGTCCTCATCAAGATAGATCTTGTACGGTACTTTCTGTTCGTTCATTTTCTTTTTCTCCTTTTCAAAGATGATTTTTTCGGAGACAAGGGCAACAAAAAGCTCCTGTCCCCACAACTTTGCAGGGACAGGAGCATAAATATCTCCTGCGGTGCCACCCGGCTTGACGCATATTGCGCCCACTCAGTGCGTACTGACATACGCCTGCTCTTTTAACGGTGAGCCTCCGTCGCCCCTACTCGAAAAACTTTCGGCTTGCCCTCGTAAGTCCATTCAGTAATCGTTCGGCTGCCGCATTCCCAGCATCAGCGGCTCTCTGTGAGCTTCCGGATAACTTACTTACTCTTACTCAACGGTTTCAATGCAGCTAATATAGCACCGGCTCAGCAGTTTGTCAATAGGTTTTTTCAAAAAAACTTTAGCGATTTTTATCGAAGAAGTACTATATAATTATAATTGTTGCACAAAATTGATACAGCAAATATGTTATAATTACCAATATTCAAACACTTGTAATAAAGATTTTGTGATTATATAATAGCAATAATAGGAGCAACATTTACGAAAAAGGAGAAACAATATGAAGAAACGTATTCTCAGCTTGCTGATTGTTTTGGTGCTGCTTGTCTCACTTATGCCGGTGGGGGCTCTGGCAGGACTTGGAGACACAACCATCAAAACGCAGCCTAAGGATGTGAGCGTTGACGTAGGTGATACTGCGACGTTCACGATAGAGGCTGAAAATGCCAACAGCTCAGACCTTAAATACATATGGTTTGACATTTCCAAGGTAAATACAGATAATATCACCAGCTTTGGCAGCTTCATAGATGAAGCAAAAAAGGTCATGTTGAGCGATAAGCCGACGCTGGAGCTGAAGGTAACGGCTGATATGGACGGAATGACTATCCGCTGCGCCGTTTACTATGAGAGCGGTCGTTTGATCAAGCTTTTCCACGACTTGACACTCAGCGACGAGGCGACTATAAACATCAAGCCGGAAGAATGCGCCGAGCACAGCATACAGAAGATAGAAGCGACGGCTGCTACCTGCGCTAAAGAGGGCAACATCGAATATTACCATTGCACTGTCTGCGACAGATATTATCTTGATGCAGACGGCGTGTATGAAACCACCCTTGAGGCTTGTGCCGTTCCCAAGCTGACGACCCACGATAACATCGTTCTTGTCGATGCGAAGGACGCCACCTGCTGCGAAAAGGGCTGCATTGAGCACTATGCATGCGAGACATGCGGACAGGCTTTCACGGATAAGGACGGAAGCGCAATGCTTGATAATTCCGTGGTGGAGCTTGCCATTGACCCGGCAAATCACTCAAATCTTGTTCATAAAGACGCTGTGCCCTCCACCTGCTGTGAGCAGGGCACGATAGAGCACTGGTACTGCGACAGTTGCGATAAATACTTTACCGATGCCGCCGGTACCGAACAAATTTCCAAGCTGAAGCTGGATGTGGACAGGGATAAAACCAATCACAGCAATCTGGTATACTACCCTCCTAAGGCTGCCACCTGCAAGGAAGACGGCAACATCCCGTATTATTACTGTGACGGCTGCAAGGATTATTTCAGCGACGCTGCCGGTACTAAAGAAATAACTCATGCATCCACAGTTCTTGGAAAGCTTGACCACAAATATATATGGAAAGCCTTTGAAAGTGACGGCGTCGAATATCATGCGCAGGAGTGCAGCATGTGCGGCGACCTGAAAAACACCGGCAGCCACACAGGCGGCGAGGCATATTGCCACGGCAGAGCCGTGTGCGATGTCTGCGGCTTTGAGTACGGTCAGATAGACCCGGATAATCATATCCACACCGAAAGGCAGATCATAGTCGAGCCTACTCCGGAGAAGGACGGCCTTTGCAATATCTACTGCACCGACTGCAAGAAAATAGTTGAGGAAAACGTGGCACTTCCTTATGCCGACGTATGTGAGCATGAGCTTGTCAAGGTCGAGGAAGTTCCCGCAAAGTGCGAAAAATGCCCGGATGCCGAGGGCGTAAAGGAACACTATAAGTGCCTGAAATGCGGCGCTATATTCACCGACGCTGACGGCAAAAACGCTGTAAGCGATATGAGTGAGCTTACCATTGAGCCTCTCAAGCACTACAATGCAAAGGTTCAGACATGGGCATCCGATAAAGACGGACACTGGAGAGTGTGCAAATACTGTGACTACAGGTATCCCGATACCTACGGTACACATACGGTTCTCGATACGACCAAACCCACCTGCTGCTCGGGCCATGTATGCATCGTCTGCCAGCATGACGACGGAGAGCGCGACCCGGAAAATCACTCCGGCGGAACGGAGCTGGTCGGCGTCTGCGAACCCGAGGGCAATAAGCCCGGCTACACCGGCGATACAAAGTGCCTAGGCTGCGGCGAGATCATCGAGCACGGTAGAAGCTACTATACCGCCTGCCCGGACGGCTGCGCGTCCCATCTCAAATTTGTCCCTGCGGTTGAAAAGACCTGCACCGAGGATGGAGTAAAGGCGCACTATATATGCGAAAAGTGCGGCAATTTCTACTTGGATGAAAAAGCGACCGTACCTACGGACGATGCCGGTATTGTTGAGCCCTGCACGGGCCATGATCTGCACCCGGGCAAGGACGCGATAAGCTCGGTAAATATTACAGACCTGCTCAAGAACCTCGACATCACAACAGAGGATATTGCCAATATGATAAAGAACGGTGATTTTTCCTCGGTTCAGGATATCACCATTGACAGCCTTCTTGCCAAGATCAAAATCAAGGATATCGACCACTGCCACGATAATGAGTCCCACTGGCTCGGCTGCCAGCGCTGCGGCAAGACGCTTGAGGATCTCAGACCCGAGCTTGAGAAAAACGGCATTATCATAAACGAGCGCTGGTATCAGCTCAGTGCAAAGCAGGCTCACAGCGGCGGACAGGCCGACTGCACGAATAAAGCGATATGCGACGAGTGCGGCGAGGCTTACGGCGATTTTGGCGGACACAGATACGACGCCGTCGTGACCGCGCCTACCTGCACCGAAAAAGGCTACACCACGCATACCTGCTCCGGCTGCAAGGAGAGCTATGTTGACAGCTATGTCCCCGCCGCCGGTCATAAGATAAGCAAGGGAATGTGCACAGTCTGCAAGCAGACCTTCAAAAACCCGTTCTACGATGTTGCCAGCGACTCTATCTACTATGAGCATGTCCTGTGGGCATATTACTACAACCCGCAGATCACCGCCGGAACGGATGCAACTCATTTCAGCCCCTCGGCGACCTGCACACGCGGACAGGTAGTGACCTTCCTTTGGCGCGCAGCGGGCAGACCCCAGCCCATAGGCTCAGGCGCCGGCTTCTCCGACGTTTCGAACAGCGGACCCTGCCAGCCGTACTATACAGCTATCCTCTGGGCTTCTGAGAACGGTATAACCAACGGCTATTCCGACGGCACTTTCCGTCCGCATGCTCAGGTAACGCGCGCGGAATTTGTGACCTTCCTGTGGCGCTACTACGGTCAGCCGACGCCCTCAAACCTCAATAATCCCTTTGTTGATGTTAACCCCAACAGCGTTTTCTATAGGGCCATAATCTGGGCGGCAGAGCAGGGGATAACCCTTGGCTATGGACACGATGACTTCCAGCCGAATAAGGTCTGCTCCCGCTGGCAGGTAGTGACCTTCCTACACAGAGCGATGAGCTGATAATAAACAAAATAGCAAAAAGACACGGGATCGCTCCCGTGTCTTTTTGTTTGTATTCAGCGGCTTTGGCTTAGTTGGCCGGACTGAACAGCCCCATGCAGAGGGTAAAGCCGAAGGCCGTGCAGATAAAGTATGCCGCGATATCGGAGCTTATCACATATCTTACAGAGAGCACGACATAGGGCAGGAGCAGCACGGCGGCGATCACCACAGCGCATATAAGGCATACGGCATTCGGCTTGAACTTGAGCGGGTATCTTGCGGATATGAAGAACAGCAGCGCGCCGAATATTATACAGCACAGGCACGGCCAGCCAAGGCGTATGTACTCCGGCGAGGACAGGTCAATACCGCGCTCAACGGCGTTGGATATGGGGACAAATGCTATGATGAATAAGGCGAGGATCGCAGGCTTTAACTTGCTCATATTATGCTCCTTTCATTGATTACGCATTTTAATTAACTTCGACTACATAAATATTTTACCATGATTGTATATAAATAGCAATAAGCGTTTCGCCTTGGGAGTTAAATTACAATATTATGTTGAAATTAGCTTTTTCGGATGATACAATAACAGCAAATAAAGGATACCGAGGAGCAAAGCTATGAGAAACGAATCAATGAACCTTTCAAAGAACGAAATGATGATGGTCATGCATGACCAGGAGCAGGAGATAGAGAAGCTCAAGGCTGAGGTAGCTGAGCTTCAGGAAAAGCTTGACGGATATGAGATCAAGGTAAGCGAGACGGGCAATCTTGCCGAGGCTGCTGCAAAGATCACCGGACTGTTTGAAACCGCTCAGCTCACTGTGGATACCTATGTTGAGAATATGCGCAAGCGCGACGCACACTCCGAGGAGATTCTCGCCGACGTGGAAAAGCAGGCGGAGCAGATAATAAGCGAGGCCGAGGAGGTCGCCCGCAAGCGCCTTGCCGCCGCGGATGTTGAGATAGACGAGAAGTGGGCTGTCATCGAGAGCCGCCTGCTTGTCATGTATGAATCTCATAAGGGCTTGCAGGAGCTTGTTGAATCCGGAATATTTACCATCCCGGGAAGGGAGAACCAGTAATTTTCGCTGATTTGTAATAGATACCATGAAGCAAAATACGCGAAATCACGGAATAGACCTGCTCAGGATAGTTGCAATGTCCTTCGTTGTTCTCCTGCATCAGCTCTTAAAAAGCGGCGGGCTGGAATTTACGGAGAACATGAGCGTGTATCGCTCATATTGGCTGTTTGAAGTGGTGGCATACGGCGCTGTCAATATGTTTGCGATAATCAGCGGATATGCGGGCTACAGAGATACGGAGAAAGAGCGAAAATGGAGCAGCTTACTTTCCGTGTGGGCGCAGGCGGTGTTTTACGGAGTTATAATATCGCTTGTGTTTAAGCTCTCCGGCACGGCATCTATTTCGTGGCACGATGTTGCGATGAACGCATTTCCGATAAGCACCAACAGGTACTGGTATTTGACGTCATATGTGGGACTGTTCGTCCTTATGCCGATTATTGACTCGGCTGTGCGGGCAATGTCGAATGATAAACTCATTGCCACTTCTGCGGCAATGCTTGTTTTCTTCTCGGTCATCGAGGTGTTTACCGGAGCTGACTTCCAAACATTGGGCGGGTACAGTGTCATTTGGCTTTCCATCATGTATTTCTTCGGAGCAACGATCAAAAAGTGCGGATTTGAGGAAAAAATCACAACCGGAAAATGCATATTGGCAGCCGCAGCGCTGGTTCTCATAACATGGCTTTCAAAAATATTCCCCATTGATTTCAATGTTTTTGGCCAGATATTCAAAATTAGCGACAATACATTGGTTTCATATTGCTCTCCGACAATTATTGCAATATCCGTATTGTTTGTACTTATCTTCAGCAGACTGAGAATTTCGGAGAAGGTGGGGGAGACTATAAGCACGCTCTCGTCGGGAGCGTTTGCGGCATACCTGATAAATACGGATCCAAACGTATGGGCGTATATTTTGCCGTGGCAGGTGCCGTACATGGGAGAAAAATCAACTCTCTGGCTGCTTGCAACCTCGATTATTTTCTGTGTTCTGTTTGTAGCTGCCTCAATTGCGATTGATCTGATGCGTGCCAAGCTTTTTAAGCTTGCGCGAATTGACAGACTTCTCGCCCTTCCGGACAGACTGCTGCGGAAAAAGATTAAAGTTAATTAACGAAGAAAATCGGCTTTCCAAAATTGGAAAGCCGATTTTTTGTATGTATATTTACAACATATTTTTACAATTGAAATGGTCGATTTGCACTAAAATGGTAAAAATTAAAAATAATTATTGACGTTCGTGTCAATATATTGTATTGTGCAAGTAGAAAGTTATTACAATTCATCCGAAATTTAGAATATGATTAACAGGAGGTGAAAAAGGAACATATATCCCCGCGCAGCTTGTAAGGTAGTAGGCAGGTCGTGTTAAAATAGGAGGTATACAAAATGAAGAAAGGCTTTTTAAAGTTTTTCGTAGTAGTACTCACGGTATGCTTTATGCTGGGTTGCATTCCGGCAAACGCTGCCAGTGAAAGGGTAATCAGCAGTGAAAAAGTGCTTGTAGATGAATATGAATATATAACAAGCATACAAAAGATGTCAAAGAATGAACTAAAAGAAATGGGATACTCGGACAGTGTAGCTGAAGAAATGCTCGCCTTTTCCTATAGGGAGGCGCTTTACGAAAGAGCTAAGCTGCCGGAGAGCTCGCTTAAAAACCTCGGTTACAGTGACAGGCAAATTGAATTTATGAAGGATTTTTTGGCTGATCCGGACGTAGACTATGATTTCAGCGTGCTAGCTATAAGCTTGTCAAGCTCAATAGTTCTTGTTTCCGGGGCCAATAGCTCAGTTAGTAAAACTGTGAGGTATCAGTGGTCGTGGTCTGCTTCTCCGCTGGTTTTGGGAAATGATTCTGCTGGTGTAAGGTGGCAGGGTTTCGATCGTAATGGACATTCAGTGGATATGACATCTTATGAATCCGGCAGATATGGTTCAGTTAATTATTATAATGACTATGGGTTTATGAAAACTGAGAATCTTACAATTAAATCTGCATCTGGTTTTAACAGTTTAAATGCGAGCTTTAGAATGAAGACCATTAGTAATGGAGAGAATTTGTGGGCAAAATCAGGAAGTATTACCTGCAAGCTTGATAAGCCTTCTTCCGGAAATGCAATTGAGTATATTAAGTTTCAGGGAACATATGGTCATGCTACTATTAACCCTGGAACATTGAGCGTAGACTATAGTGGAACTGTAGGCTTATCATTCTCTTGGGGGTGTGAGAATTATTATAAAACAGCTGAGATTAGATCATCAGTTGTATATATTTAATTAAGGAGATATAATGGATATATTTAAGTACATATGGGGGATCTTTGGATACGTTCAGATTATCATGGGAATCATAGTGGCTCCGGTCTTCCTGTACGGGCTGCTCAGCTGCATACAAAACGCCGTTCAGGGTAAGCAGGTCAAGGAATACATAAAAATGTTCATTCTGACGGCTGTCACGCTCATAATGCTTCTTTCTCCGCCAATACTGTGTTTGTTTTATAAGTAAAATATATGAGGTCGGCTTTCCTATTTTGGAAAGCCGATTTTTGTGTGTATATTTATATATGTACTTTTAGTTATTACAGATAAAACTGTAGATTTGCACAAAACGCGCGAGCGATAATGTACAAATCGCTAAAAAAGTATAAATGAATTGAACTTTGGTGCAAGGAGTGATAAAATAATAACATCTTTATTGCAGCATAAAATATTATGATGCAAAATGAAACGGGGGAGAAAACCATGAGAGACTTAAAGCATCTTATTTACTTTGAAGACCTCCTGCGGGAAGCAAACAATGCGCTTGTCAAACAGGCATGTGCCGAGGGCAAGCTCGCTCTGGCGTACAATTGTTCGTACATACCCGAGCCTCTGCTGGATGTCGACGGCTGCTTCGGCGTGAGGCTTCGCGCGCCGGGCTGCACCAATCCCGACCTTGCTACATACTACATGACAAACCGCTCCTGCCCTTATTCCAAGAGCATTCTGGAGCGTGCCTTTGAGGGCGGCTACAACTTCCTTTCCGCTCTTATCGGCCAGGAGTGCTGCACCACAATGAACCGCATGGAGCAGTACTTCGACTACTGCAAGCTCATTCCCAACGAGAAATTCATCGTCACCTGCATTGATATGCCCATGAAGAAGGGCGAATGGTACGGCGGCTACTTCCGCCGCCAGCTCGAGCAGAAGGTTCTCACGCCGATGCATGAGACCTACGGTATCGACTACTCCGAAGAAAACCTTATGGAAGCGATCGAGCGCTTCAATGAGGTCTGCCGCATCATAACCGAGATTGGCGATCTAAGAAAGCTTGATAATCCTCCTATCACAGGTTATGAATTCCACGTCATCCAACTCGTGACCGAGGTCTGTCCCAAGTACCTCATCCTTCCTTACCTGCGTGAGACTCTCGAAGAGCTGAGGACCCGCGAGCCTGATCCCGAACCCTGGTACAGAGCAAGAGTTATGCTTGCCGGCTCCGAGGTTGATGATCCAGAGTTTACGAAGCTCATCGAGATGTGCGGCGCAATTGTCGTTGCCGACCGCTACTGCTTCGGCTCACTGCCCGGCAGAGAGCCGATCGAGGTCAAGGAGGGTCAGCATCCTCTGGACGCCATGGCGGAGTATTACATGTACAAGAACGAATGCCCCAGAGCCATGGGCACTGATGCGCTCATAGACCGCAGAATGTACCTTTACAATCTTGCCAAGGAATACAAGGCCGAGGGCATCATTCTCCAGAATATGAAGTTCTGCGAATATTGGGGATATGAGAGAGCAATCGCCGCAAAGTGGATAACCGAAGGCAACCATATTCCTTCGACGATACCGACCTGCCAGATCGAGCGCGACTACGCAAACGCGGCAGTCGGCCAGCTCCGCACAAGATTCCAGGCATTTATCGAGTCTCTTGAGATCAAGAGAATCCAGGATAAGTAAGGGGAGGTTACAGCTATGTGGAAAAGAAAAGTAAGCATTAAAGAGCAGTATGGCACACTTGAGCACTTTATAAAAGGCGACGAGCCTTGCCATTACTTAGGACAGAGATATATTGAAGGCACAAACTTTTATGCCCGCCGTGAGTGGCGCGGCGTAAGGGATACCGCATACGCATTCGGCAAGTGGCTGACCACATGGGTGAAGATGGCTTCACTTGTCCTGCGTGATCCCATCCGTATTGCCAAGGCTTTCTGGAAGTACCGCTGGCTGAGCGCATATCTCGGCGCTCCCATGCTGTACGATAAGTGGATCGAGGGCGACCGCGGTCAGGCTCTTCGCGCAGACTCCTATGCAATGGACTGCATGATCTCCGACTCTGTTCAGACTATCTGGGAGCTGCTGCGCGCAGACCGCAGACTTGGCGAGACCAAGTGGACGGATAAGACCGTTGCATTTGACTACACTTTGGCAAAGCACATCATCTTTGGCTTCCCTGGCTTTACGGCTATCAATATGCAGCAGCAGGCTGCGTTCATGCTTCCTGTTCTGCGCAAGCAGCTCGGCAGCTACTATGTTGACCAGGCTGTTGCCTGCGGCATCCCGGGTGATATGTGCACCCTGCCTCTGGTCGAGACCGGCGTCGCTGTCGAGGGCGAGTACCCCGATGTCGGCAACTGCTGGCTGACGACCAATAACCCCTGCGACGCAAACATGATGGATAACAGCGCCATGTGGAAGGCACTGTCGAACAACGGCCAGAAGGCCGTGCATCCGCTCAACTCCCCGCTGATGTATGATGATCCCACCACCAAGGAGCTTGGCGTTCACGAGATAGAAATGGCGATTGAATTCCTTGAGGAGCAGCTTGGTGTACCCTTTAACTGGGATGCATTTATTGAGCACCTTGAGAAAACCAACGAGTTTAACCGCGGCTCCCTCAACCGCTGGGATGTATACGCAAACAGTGATAACGGCCCGATGAACCCCGTTATTCAGGGCTTCTTCCGTATCTACTTCTACCAGCAGGGCGGTACACGCTACTTCATGAAGGCCAATAAGAAGATCAACAAGGTCTTTGAGAGATGCGTCCGCAATAACATACATCCCTTCACGCATATCCGTCACCGTGCGCTTGCGTGGTCCTGCGGCTCTACCTACAATTCTCACGGCGTCCTGTGGCTGTACAACTGCTGGGGCGTCATGGCCGTCATAAATATGGACTCCCTGACCGGACATAACCTCGTCGATACCAGCGACCGTCAGACCATGCTCAGCGACGTTGCCGACTGGTATGCGAGAACTCCGATGCGCACCCACACCGTCGGAGGCAACCGCCATCTGATGCAGATGTGGGAGACTGCGGAGAAGTTCAACTGCGACACCATCATTATGTACGACGATATCGGCTGCAAGGGCATGGCAGGCGCACAGGGTCTGCTTGAGGAGGAGTTCCACAAGTACCGTGATAAGTACCACATTATCTGGATGCCTCACGCCCTTATGGACTGCCGCATAGTACCGAATGCCGAGGCTCGTAAGACCGTCAATCAGTATATGCAGTCGGTTTTGCAGGAGGAGCCTATTGACCCGTCGCTCGTTGACTTTGACGATGAGCTGGGCTGGTAAGAAAGGAGAAAGCAGATGAAAATTGTCGCTAAAATGTTGGGTATCAGCACTGCCACTCTGGCGGTACTGTTCGCGGTATATTATTACAATCTTGATATGAAGCTCATGCATTTCGTTATAGTGCCTTTTCTGGATAAGCACCATGACAGCGTCAAGCGTGAGCACATAATCTGAGGAGGCGGAAATAATGGATAGTGTAACCAATAAGAATATTACCCCCCGCGGCCTCTCATATGAGGAAAAGGAAAACCGCAAAAAGGGCATATATGACAGCTTTGCAAACTATCTTGTGTTCTGCCAGAAGTGCAAGCATGTTCAGAAGTCAAATATGTATATTATGCGCGCCGAGGCTTATATAGACGAGCTCAACGAGCGCAGCATAGTTTGCCCCAAGTGCGGCGAGGCTCAGTGGACTCTCGGATATCCGCTCAACTCCCTGACCGGCTTTGTTAAATTCGACTGAGAGCAATATAATTAAATGCTCCGTGTACCTTATGGTACACGGAGCATTTTTACATTCAATCAGTGGTGGAGTTCCTTTTCAAAGTCAATGACCGTGCCGCTTCCACCGTCTACCTTGTATTCATATTCGTAGTCCCCGTATTTGAATTTCACCTCGTATACATGTATACCGTCGTCGTGATCAAGTTCGGTGCGCAGCAGGCTGACCTGATCTTCGGTAAGCCCGGCGTGGCTTAGGGCTGCCCGCTTGGCTGTATTTGCATACATGTAGTCAGGTCTGCCTGATCGAACCCGGTAACCTTCGTCATCCTCTACCCAGATTACACTGCCATCGGTGGCGGCAATACCGTACTCGTATTCGACGCTGCCACATTCAAACTCAACTTCGTATACCATCATACCGTACTCGTAGTCAAGATCAACTTCGACTTCTCTTACGTCATTGCTGCTGAGACCGGCGTGGGTGAGGGCAGCGCTCAGCGCCGCGTCATTTCCAATGTAAGATTTATCGCTTGCCTGACCCTGCGTGCTGATTCCGGGAAGCTGCTGCCCGTCAGCAATGAGATTAAGCTCGTTTATAGTCAGACCGACCAGCTCTTCAAAGTTGTGGCGGCTGTTGCTGCTGATGATCTCTTCGATAAGCCTTGCCTTGCCGACTGTGATACCGTACTTGTTCGCCTTGTCGACAAGCTTGCTGTCGGCGTCGGATACGTTCTGGCTGAGAACGGAGCAGTCCTTAAGAAGCTGACTGACATTATCGGTGAGCTTAGCCTGAAGCTTAGTAGCGTCATAGCCGTCAACGCCGGATACAGACAGCAGGATCGAGTTTGCTGTATCGTCAAGATAACCGTGCTGGAGCATTGAGCCGATTATCGCGTTTACCGCGACGTCAAAGCTTGTGCCATCAAGCTCCATGCCGCTGAGCACCTCGCGTCCGTCATCGTTGACGGCCGAGACCGAGATGACCTTTTCGTTTTTATCAACATTAAGCTCAATGCCGGGGTTAACATCCAATGATACAACTGCGGCGAGGGCAGAGGTATTGCCGCCCTGAAATCTTCCGGCGAGGAATATTCCAGCGATGACCAGCACGAACACTGCGGCAATTGCGGCAAGGCTGCGAATAGTATTATTCTTTTTCTTTTCCATGTAAATTACCTTTCCTTTCTCATGGTCACAGGCGTCCATGACACTGTCCAAGACGTCGGGAACCGCGTTGGAAACGGCAGATCTCAGCTTGCTTTCAATGTTTGAGTTATCTTTCATTTCATTCTGCCTCCATCGCAATTCTAAGTTTTTTTATGGCTCGTGAGTATTTGGAAAGCACTGTCGCAGTTGGCATATCAAGCAGCCGCGCTATCTCGCGGTGCTTCATTCCGGCGACTGCGTGCAGCATAACGATCTGCTGCTGCTCATCGGACAGGACCTTCATGGCGACTTGCAGGAGCATACGTTCGTCTGCGCTTACGTCAGGTACGGAGGTAAGGTATCTGCCCCAATCCTCCTCAGCGATATCAAGATGTTTTTTGACGGCTCTCAGGCGCATTTTAGCAAGATTTTTGGCTATGGTCATGAGCCACGCCATGGGCTTTCCCCGGGAAACGTAGTTGGCTGCGGCAGAGTAAACGGCAATATATGTGTCCTGAAGCACGTCCTCCGCGTCTGCGGGGCTGTGGGACATGCTGAGTGCAAAGCCGTAAATAGCAGCCTTCGTGCGTTCGTAAAGCTCACCGAGAGCGGCCTTATCTTCCTTGGCAATACGAGCCAGCAGCGCTTCCAGCTCGTGTGCGTCGTCTACGCCGTATTTAGTTGAAGAAGTCGTCGGTGTGATCATCTTGCTTTCCATCCTTCACCATAATAATGCACAAGGAGGGCATTTTATTGCATGGAATCTGAAAAAAATTTTTAAACCAGATAAGTTTCGCCTGTGAATACCACGCAGGTGGGGCCGGTAAGGAAAATATCGCGCACTCTGCCTGATTCTTCCGTGAGGCTGATATATAAATCGCCGCCGGGCATTTGGATGCGGATATCGCCGCCCGATACAAGACCTTTCAGCGAAGCGACTGCTGCTATGCTGCCGCTGCCTGTGCCGCAGGCAAGGGTGAAATCCTCGACCCCGCGCTCATAGGTTATAGCCTTGATGCAATCGCTGCCCGTGAGCTTTGCAAAGCTCACATTAGCGCCCTTGGGGAAGGCCGGGTTAAAGCGCAGTGACCGCCCCAGCCCGCGCAGCTCATCTTCCGGCTTTTTGTCCCAGTCATCCACCATGACGACGGCGTGGGGAATACCCGGATTTCCCAGCTCAATGTACGAGCAGTCGAAGCCGCAGGCCGGCCTGTGCAGATCGATGACGCCGGGGTCGTTAAGCCTTATACGGTACTGAGTCTCCGATATTCTCTCGCCGGTAACAAGACCGGCTGTCGTTTCAATATTCGCTTTATCGCCTGAAAGCCCGTGCTCATAGCCGTATCGGGCAATGCACCTTGCGCCGTTGCCGCACATCTCGCCGAGACTTCCGTCGGCGTTGTAAAACAGAAGCTTAAAATCGCCGCCGTCAGTGGGGTGGTCCGTGAGCATAAGCCCGTCAGCGCCGATACCCGTTCTTCGGCTGCATAAAACTCGGGCAAGCTCAGGTATGCGCTCCGGGGCTATCTGCTCCTGCATGGCGTTAATTATTATAAAGTCGTTTCCGGCTCCGTGCATTTTTGTAAACTTCATTTTGCGTCCTCGATTCGTATTTTTTGCTTGTTAAAAACTTGCTCAGGTATGTGCTTGAATTTATAAGTAATATATACTATAATAAACCACATTGAGTACAAAATTTTTTCAGGAGTGTTAAAAATGACCGATTATAATGCATTATACAGACAAAAGCTCGTCAGCGCCCAGGTGCTTGCCGAGCAGGTGCAGTCCGGCTGGATACTCGGTATGGACACAGGCCCTTCCCAGACTCCCGCGATCATGAGCGCCATTGCAAACAAGGTGAGAAACAGCGACACAAAGGGTGTTCAGGTGCAGACCCTGCTGGATATCTATCCCTTTGAGTTCTATGCCGATAATTCTCTCGCAGGGAAGATGACGGGTTTCTCATGGTTCTCCTCCGGCGGCGCGCGTAAGGCCGTCAACGGCGGCTACGCCGACCTGTTCCCCTCATATTACAGGGACATTCCCCGCCATATCCGCACAGAGTATGAGTACGACGCTTTCTGCGTGGAAGTGTCGCCTATGGACAGCCACGGCTATTTCAGCCTCTCTCTCAACGGATCCTATGCCGAGGCAATGCTCGATAAGGCAAAGAGAATATTTGTTGAAGTGAACGAGAAGCAGCCCCGCTGCCTCTGCGGCACTCAGATCCATGTCTCCCAGGTAGACGCTATCGTCGAGTATACGCATGAGCTGCCCGTTCTGCCCCCGACGGTTCTGGACGAGACGAGCATCACGATAGGCAATCTTATTGCCGAGCAGATCCCCGACGGCGCCTGCATCCAGCTCGGTATCGGCGCTATCCCCGACGCGACCGGTATGGCACTCAAGTCGAAGAAGGATCTCGGCATCCACACAGAGATGTTCACTGACTCCATGGTCGAGCTTATCGAGTGCGGCGCTGTCAATAACTCCAAGAAGCAGATACACCGCGGCAAGACGGTCACGACCTTTGCCTACGGCTCCAAGAGAATATACGATTTCATTGACGATAACCCCACTGTTGAGGTTCTACCGGTTGACTATGTAAATGACCCCGAGGTCATCTGCAAAAACGATAACATGATATCCATCAACGCGGCTCTCGAGGTCGATTTCTTCGGCCAGGTCTGCGCCGAGTCTGTCGGCACAAAGCACATGTCAGGCTCCGGCGGCCAGATCGACTATGTGCGCGGCGCATGCCAGTCAAAGGGCGGCAAGAGCTTCATAGCGTTCACATCAACGGCCAAGGGCGGCACAATCAGCAAGATAAAGCCGATACTCACCCCCGGCGCTATCTGCACCACCAGCAAGAACGATGTGGACTACATAGTCACAGAGTTCGGTATAGCGCATCTGCGCGGCAGAAGTCTCGGCGACCGTACCCGCCAGCTCATAGCCATCGCGCACCCCGACTTCCGCGACGAACTGACCTTCGAGGCAAAAAAGCGCGGCATCCTTATTTGATATAAGTATTATAAAACCGCTGGAGTGCTCCAGCGGTTTTTTCTACCTTGGAAACAGCGACGAATCAAACTCGGTCCACGGATATTCTTTTGGCGGCTTGACCTTAAAGGTCATGAAGCGTCCGGTAGAGGGGTTAGTGAAGCCGAGCGAGTATGACCAGAGCGCGATGCGGCAGTTATCCTCAGGAGCGCCGTATTTGCGGTCGCCGAGCAGGGGCATATTGCGGGAAGAGAACTGAGCCCGTATCTGGTGCGTGCGTCCGGTTATAAGCTCAATGGCCACAAGTGAGCGCTCTCCGTTCGAGCCGAGAAGCTCATAATCAAGAATAGCCTCCTGAGCGCCGCGCACAGGTTTTTTTACCACAAAGGTCTTGCGGCTTTCCTTTGAACGGAGCAGGAGATCCTCCATGCGCCCCTTTCGGGCCTCGGGAACACCGTGGACGATGGCAAGGTATGTCTTTTTAAACTCGTCAGCCCGTATCTGACGGCTAAGCTCCGACGCGGTTTCGCTGTTCTGAGCATAGACCATCAGCCCGCTGACGACCTGGTCGAGCCTGTGAACGGTGCGGATATCCGCGTTTTCGTCTCCGAGCGCCGTGCGCAGCAGGGAAGGCATACCGCCCGACTCATCGGTCGATATAACTCCCGCGGGCTTTATGGCAACGATTAAATTGCGATCATAATAAATAAGGTTCATAGCAAATACCTCTCAGCAATACTTTATCGCAGCTTGTGGATTTGTCAAGTAAAAAAACAATATAGGTGGGCAGGGGTGAGAATAATCAGCCGGGTAGTTGACACTTTCGCTTGAATATGTTATAAATATTTAGCATCCGAAATGGAGAGTTATCGAAGTGGTCATAACGAGGCGGTCTTGAAAACCGTTTGGGTTAACGCCCACGTGGGTTCGAATCCCACACTCTCCGCCATTAGTCCACCGTAATTTTGATAGAATTGCGGTGGACTTTTTCTATGTCTAAAAACCGCTTAAATCAAGGCTTTTACCGTTTCGGAGCATAAACGAACCCCACCACAGAGCGATTCTGCGGCGGGGTGTTCTGCGTTTTGTGGGTGCTGCGGCGGTTTGAGCCGCAGTAAGCGTTAAACTCATGGGTATTCGTTAAACGCTTGGAGTAATCGTTAAATAGAAAGATTATATATTTACCTCCAATTCCTGCTCCGGTACGCGGGGGCGTGATTCACGAATACACCCATACAGGCAGGATCACTTTTGCATTGCATTAACCAATCGAGAGACTTGACCGCAAGATGATTGTTGACGGTAAAGCCGGGGATTTTATGCTCGGAGAACGACTCCGGCAGCTACGCCGCATCATTCCCCGAGATAACAATACGTCCCGTCCCCGGAGCATCACGCTGAACAGACCGTGGCTGTGTCCGGGCGTGTGGACGAGGAGGAGCGTTCCGCCGACAAAAACATCATAGCTCCGGCCCACGGGACCGATGCCGCTTTGCCGGAACACAAATGTTCCGACCTTGCAGATATATGTTCAACAAAGACTATTTTATCAA
Source organism: Clostridiales bacterium (assembly GCA_004557075.1). Classification (GTDB taxonomy): domain Bacteria; phylum Bacillota; class Clostridia; order Oscillospirales; family Oscillospiraceae; genus F23-B02. The sequence goes on along the minus strand of SFEX01000003.1, from coordinate 18,897 downwards.
CTAGGGATAATAGCTTGGTTTGGAAAGCGTTTACAAGTTATTTAATTCTTCAAGCCAAATGATTCTGGAACAAACTCGTTTGGCTAAATCCATATTATGGGTAACCATCATCAGACCAATGTTGCGCTGCTCAATGGTATCCATCAACAATTTCCATATCTGCGCTTGGGTAATCACATCCAGCATTGTGGACATTTCATCCGCAATGACAAACTGTGTTTGGGGGCCCAGTGCTCGAGCAATACAAAAACGCTGCAGTTCACCACCAGACAATTCATTGGGCCAGCGCCTCAGCCACGCTTTCTCAATCCCCATTGATTCAAGGAAAGTATCATCCGGTTTCCACGCTTCGTTTACCGTTTTGCCCAGACGCCACATGGGATTGACAGCCTTTTCCGGATGTTGGTAAATCATTTGAACCGGACAGTAGCCCCTTGAGGGCAGTGGCTTCCCATTCCATAGGATTTCACCGCCCTTTGGATGCAAATAGCCAGCCAGCAGCTTTGACAAGGTGCTTTTACCGCAGCCTGACGGGCCAACCAAACCAACATGCTCCCCCTGGGCTATTGAGAGGGATACATTGCGCAAAATCAAATTATTTCCGTAGCCAAAACTCACATTTCTAGCTTCAAGTTGCATGGATGCACCTCACTTCTCCACCGCGGAGTTCTCTCATCGGCGGTGTCCTCTCTTTGCACTCTTGGGTACAATATTTACATCTTGGATGAAACAGGCACCCCTCCGGCAGGGCCCCAGCATAGGGTTGGAAGCCGGAAATTGCTCGGAATTCATTCTGGGGCAGTGCAGCCAAGAAAGCTCGGCTATAGGGATGACGCAGTTGGGAACCGTCACCCTGAAAATCTGCAACGTTTGCCACCTCTACTGTTGTGCCCGCATAAAAAACAGCAATTCTGTCTGCAATTTGGAATGCCAAATCAATATCGTGGGTAATGAGCATAACTGCAGCACCTTGATCTGCTAGTTCCCGGAAGTTTTGCAGCGTTTCTCTTGCCAGATCCGGACTCAGTCCAGGGGTAGGTTCATCAGCGATTATGAGTTTGGCCTCTCCGATTACCGCGGTGGCTACCAAGACCCGCCGCGCCATACCACCGGAAAGCTGATGAGGATACATCCGCTCTACGGCTTTACTCAGTTGATATCTTTCAAAAATTTTCCTTTGCTTTTCTCGTGTGGCTGTGGTACCGATTACTTGAGAATCGATCCGCATTAACGGATCCAGGAAAGACACCGACTGTGGAACCAGTGCGATTTCATGTCCGCGAAGTTTTGCCTGCAGCTGCGGAGTCAACGGCTCCCCATTGTATTGCAAATCACCAGAGATACTGGCATTGCGGGGAAGTATTCCCAAGACAGAATGAGCCAAGAGACTCTTTCCGGAGCCGCTAGAGCCAACCACCGCCAGCACTTCGCCTGCACGAATGTCCACGCTGAGATTGGAAATAACCTCCAAATCTCGTTGCTTCGCACCGGTTGTGTACATTTTGAATTTTACAGATAGGTTTTTCACCGAAAGAACGGGAGCATGTTCATTGTTTAATTCCATCCTGCTACCTCACTCGTTTCCAGTATAGGGATTCAACAGCGCTTGAATATTTTTGCCGATGATGTGGAACATGGCGACAATTCCGAACAGCATGATACCCGGGTACAGTGCCGTCCACCACATGCCCATTGGGAGATTCTTCATGGATTCAGAGAGAATTACACCAATAGCGGGGGTGTCCATGGAAAGCCCGAAACCCAAGAAGGTGATAGATGCTTCGTGCATAATTGCATGAGGGAACATTAGAACCAAGCCAACCAGGAACTGGGGCAACACATGAGGCAGTATATGCCGTACCGCAATTCTAAGCTTACTCTGTCCCAACTTTTCTGCCACCAGCACAAACTGTGCATTCCGCAGTTGCAACACTTCTGCACGGACAATACGGGTAATTCCAGGCCAGTGGGTCACAGCAACGCTGAGAGCGACACCTTTTGTACCGCCGCCCAGCATAAATGAAATCATCAGCATCAGTACCATGTGGGGTACACTCATGCAAAGATCCACGAACCAGGTAATAACATGATCACACTTTGGACCCAATAACGCTGCGGCTAAGCCCAAAACCAACGCCAACAGCGCACCAAGCAAGGAGGAGATGAGACCGATCTGAATACTGGTAGAGAGTCCCTTCAGACAGCGATACAGCATATCTCTGCCAACGGTGTCAGTTCCAAAAGGGTGTTCTGCGGATGGTGCCTGCCGCTTCTCGGAAAAGTTCGCCACCAAAGAGTCCGGCTCGATCCGATTGCCAATGATCATAATTGCGAATAGGATCAAAAGGGAAACACCAACCACGAGCATCATCTTTTTTCTGCGGTTTATGCCTCTGTTTGCAGTAAGGTTACCCATGATTGCTTACCTCTCCTTCCCGAATACGAGGGTCCAGAACGCCATAGAGCAGGTTCGCGATCATATTCCCGGTAAAAACAAAAGCGGCGCTGCATACGGCAAGGGCCAACAGTAGAGGGACATCTCCTTTCGTCGCGGCAGAAACCGTTGCATTCCCCAAACCAGGATAGGAAAAAACCTGTTCTGCAAGAAGACTGCCGCCAAACAGCTCGCTGAAGCTGGCAAACTGAATGGTAATTGCAGGAAGGGCCACATTGCGCAGGCCATGACGCCAGACAGCCTGCCATCCGGTCTCGCCGCGGGCTTTGGCAAACAGCATGTACTCACTCTGCCGGATGGCGATCATCTTTTCTCGGGTGTGCATAGCAATGTTGGAAATACCGGTAATTCCCAATGTGAACGCAGGAAGAATCAGATGCTTTATCCGATCACCAAAGGTAACCTCTGCCGCCAATTTTCCCAAAGGCACAGACATCCCCAGCGGGAACCATTGCAGCTGCACTGCAAATACGGAAAGCAGAAGGATACCAATCCAGAATGCCGGTGCCGAAGCTAAAATTAGGCAAAACGCCTTCAATATCTTGTCGAACCACGAATCCTCATAGACGCCAGCCAACACGCCGAGTAAAAAGCCGAGGACTCCAGAGAATACCCACGCAGTCATCATCAGCCAAAGCGATGCAACAAATCGTTCGCCAATCACTCGGGCTACCGGCTGACGATAGGTGATGGATTCTCCCAGGTCGCCATGGAGTAGATTATCAAACCAGATGCAAAACCGCTCTACCGGTGTTTTATCCAGCCCCCAATGCTCCACAATGCTCTGACGCTGTGCTTCAGAGACATTTTTATCCGGGCCAAGATAGGCCTCTACCGGATCAATGGGAGAAGAAACAATCAACATAAATGAAACCACGCAGACAGCAAGCAGCAAACTTAGGGAACGAAGCGACTGGCGACCCGCATATCGGATAACTCGTTTATACATGGAATGCCCCCATTCATTATAGTTTTACAGAACAACCCAAGACAGCGCCCTGATCCCTGCGGACACAGGGCATACAGGGCGCTGCTCAGTTAAGCAAAAGAAATTATGGGAGTACTTAGTCGTCCCAGTGCCACTCATTCATATTGCCGATGATAGGAGCACCATGGCCATGCGGATTGGGGATAATGTTGCCCAAATTCATGCCATCGCGGACAAATAGGCAGTGATCCATATTCACCAAATATAGGTAGGGGATATCTTCCGCGGCCAGCCTCTGTGCCTCGCGCCAATGCGCCAGAGCATCTTCGGGAGTCAAAGAGCTAACAGCAGCGTCAATGGCGGCGTCTACTGCAGGATTAGAATAATCAGCACAGTTCATAGGCATACCGGTGTAATACCAGAACTTGATCTGCTGAGCGGTATACTCTCCGAATCCATACACAATTCCGCTCGAATAACGGTTTTCGCGGATTACATCGGAGCTGTCGGCCACGCAATTGATGCGAATGCCCAGATTGGCCTCAGCCTGTGCTGCAGCAGCCATAGCCAAGTTATATCGTTCCATCTGGAAGGAGAATGCGTAAACACTGAACTCGGCCTTCAGACCATTCTTCTCACGGATACCATCGCCGTCGGTATCTATCCAGCCAGCATCCTCAAGAATCTTCTTTGCTTCCTCAACCTGACCATCTTCGAACTTGTCACCGGTGCCCCAAGTGGTAGCCCAGCCGTATCCAGGCTTGCCGATACCGTTATAGGCATCATCGATGATCTGCTGACGGTCAAGACCAATGTTCAGGGCTTTGCGGATGGCGATATCACAGGTGACATCATTGCCAATCACCTTGCCATCAGGCAGAGTCTGGCGAGGAACAGTGGGCAGGGTGATTACGCGGGTATCGATGGTATCAACTGTAACCAAGTGCATACCGGAAACCGTCTCCAGTGCATACTCGCTGCTCACATCGCAGACATCCACTGTACCAGCTTTCAAAGCTGCCAGCGCAGCCTTTTCATCCAAATTTACAAAGGTTACCTTTTCAAAGTAAGGCTTCTGACCGTAGTAGTACTCATTTGGCACAACAATTGCCTGCTGATCCACATCGAACTGAAGCAGCTTCCAAGGACCAGAACCAATACCCTTGGTGGCATAGCTGTCATCGTAGCTAGCTTCTGGAACAATGCCGACCAATGCACACTGGTCAATGAAGGTGGACTGAGGCTCAGAGAGAACGAACTGAACCGTGGTAGCATCCAGAGCTTCGGCGTGATCCATGTTGCTCACATCCACATCGGTGCCCGCATCTTTCATTTTGTTGAAGGTGAAGGCTACGTCACTGGCAGTCAGTTGGGTGCCATCAGAGAACTTTACATCGTCACGGATCTTGAAGGTGTAAACCAGTTTATCCTCGCTGACAGTGTAGTCCACAGCCAGATCATTTTCCATTTCCAGGTTGGCATTGATCTTCAGCAGCGAGCTATGGAACAGGAAGAAGCCTTGTACCAAGAAGCCCTGCAGTGGATCGTAGTTGCCGGAAGTCATGGGTGAACCGGGACCGGCGCAGACCACGATTTCTTTGGACTTCTTTTCTTCGGTGGGTGTCTCAGTCTTCTGCCCACAGCCGGTCAGCATGCCAAACATCATAGTGACAACCAATAACAGACTCAAAATTCGGATTTGTTTCTTCATAGTATGCTCCTTTTTGTTTATTAACTGGCGGTTAAACCGCCTTTTGTCCAATCAAGATAATCCGCTTGTGGGGATTCAGTAGGCGTTGTGTAATCGGCATCGCAGCTCGTTCTGCGGCAAGCACATTTTCTGCTTCCCGAATCGTAACAGATAGGCCTGCTTGTTCCAGTAGCTTGGGCGCATTCTTTGCATTTTTCGGCTGTGTCATAGGCAGTGAATTCTTTACGCTGGAATCGCCGCGTCGGAACAAGTTTCCACCGCCGGATGCCAATGTCAGTAACTTTCCAATGAAAATTTGGACATTGTTTTTGAAAGAATTGAAGAACCAATCGCCGTCAATCACAATCAGATAACCGCCTGGCTTTAAAACTCGGGTCCATTCCTCTACTGCCTGCTGAGGGTGGGGCATTGTCCATAGAATATGACGATTGATTACAATGTCATAGCTGTTATCAGCATCCGTCAGCGCTTCTGCGTCTCCGACTTCAAAAAGAATATCCAAGTTCGCTTTTTTTGCCTTCGCAATGGCTTCCGAAAGCATTCCCGGAGACAAATCTATCCCTTTACAACTGTGACCCTGTTCTGCAAGCAAAAGCGCCAGAAATCCGGTCCCAGTTCCAACATCCAGAATTTTCTGATTGGGAACTGGTATCAGTTCCCGCAGAAGCGCATGCCAAGCCTTTGCCTCTTCCGGACTCTTCAGTCCGTGCAGATATTGCTCATCGTAATTGTTGGCATTTTTGTTCCAGTTTTCCTGTATTCTTTCTTTGATTGCTTCCATACCATGTCTCCTAACCAAACCTGTATTTATGTAAGATCGATTTTTCACCGTCTTTTGGGTTTCCTGAAATGTCTGAGCATTTTGTGCAAATACGATATTGTTCTCAGAATATGCTGATTAAATGGTAGATTTTGCGGACAATTTGCTCATTTGCGCCCGCCGTATAATAAAAAAGAGAAAACGGACAAGGCGGTGCAGTATATGTGAATGGGCAGCAAAGCTTCAGCGATATCGAATACGGTATTCCTCATTGTGAAGTGTAATTTCGGCTACAAGAAAGTGAGCTTGAGCCGCAGAAGACTGGTAAAGAGCCTGAACCGGTTCTGTTTCCTGTCTGTCAGTGCGAATATCTTGATGTATCTGCGCGGTGGTCACAAAGAGCCGATACCACTTATTGGACAAGTGTGCCCATTGGGAGCACCACCAAAGTTGTCTTGCTTTATATGGACTGTTTTTCTGCGTTTTTATGCGATATTCGCGGACTGCGGAGCAAAAATTCCAATGAAGGAGCGTAACAACTCAGTTAATTGTCGTTCGTAAGGATAATATATCATATGAGAATTCTTTGCGTAAGCCTCCCGGGGGGATACTTTTTCTGCTCTTATCTTTAATAATATAGATTTCTTCGTTTCCGCATTTGACCTTATAAGGCTTACAGCAAGCTGATTGATGCCGACGAAGACTGCGCACAGGTGCTGATCCAGCTCTCATCTATCCGCTCGGTCCTGAAAGGGCTTGGCAAGGAGATCATCCGGGAGCGCCTCGACCACATTCCCGTGGACCCCGCAGGCGAAACAATCGTAGTGGTCGTCTGCCGCAAACAGACTGAGATGCCGGTCATTTCGCCACCAAAAAACCTTACATTGTTTTACTGCAATATGCTCGGGGAGGCGAGGATCGCAGGCACTCAACATTTTACGGCACATTTCGTGCTTATATATCGAATGAATCTCGCAAAAGGGTTGAATTCACCCGAAGTTTATGGAACTCTATTGAACCGCAGTTTCACTTGCAGATGATTTCGGCTTTGATCTGAGAGGTAGTAAAAATGGATGAGCAGATAAATGTCAGAGAGACCAGCGACCAGAATGCCGCGATCGATCAAAAGCCGCGGCGGTTTTTTGACGGGAAAATTGTCCGAAAGGATCTGACAAAGAAAATCAAGGAAGATGCGAATGTGCCAGTCTATTTCCTTGAGTCTTTGCTTGGTCAGTATTGCAGCTCGGATGATCCAGAAGTCATCGAAACAGGCGTGGAGAATGTCAAGCGCATCTTAGCGGATAACTATGTCCGCCCGGACGAGGCGCAGAAGATCTTCTCCATGCTGCGCCAGCGCGGAATGCACACGGTCATCGACAAGATTACCGTCAATCTCAACATAAAGAAAGATACCTATGAGGCGGAATTTTCCAGCCTTGGGATCAAGAATATTCCTATTCAGAGGATTATCCGGCGAAGTTTGACCGGCTGCTCTGCGGCGGCATCTGGTGCATCGTGAAGCTCGAATACGAGCTTCTGGAAGAAGAACGCTACCGCTTCATCTATCATGTATCAATAACGCAGGTTTTGTAAAAATTTCACCCAAACTACTTGACATGGTATGGCCTGATGGATATAATATTGTTAGCATAACTGCTAACAAGCGAACAAGCAGCCGTGCTAATTCGATTCACCGTTGTGATGAGAGTTGCCCGTAATTTATGATAAGAGTGCCGAGAAGAAAAACAAATAGGCGAAAATGAATCAATAACAGGGCTTATAATGTTAAGTAGAAAAGGTGAACGACATGAACACACAGTACCAGAATTTTGGAGAGTTCCTGCAAAGGAAGCGCACTGAGAAACAAATCACGCTCCGCAAGATGGCGGAAATGATTGGGATTACTGCGCCCTATCTGACTGACATTGAAAAGGATCGCCGTAACCCTCCTGAAATGGAGAAGCTGGAGCTGATCTCTCGAATTCTCATGCTGAACGACGAGGATAAAACTACGATGTATGATCTGGCTGGCAAAAAGAGAAACTCTGTTGCCCCGGACCTGCCTGGCTATATCATGGAACACGACTATGTGTCCGCTGCGCTCCGCACGGCACGTGATCTGGATGCAAGTGAGGCCGACTGGTTGAAGTTCGTCGAGGAGCTCAAGCAGCGAAAGGGGTAATTTATAAAGATGTACACTCCCTCCCTTCGAGTGAAGAGAAACGGTGTCCCGATTTTGAAAAAGACCGAAATCGATGTCATCGGAGAGCGTTTCGTAAAGGATTTTCAGCCGGATGTCCTTACAAATCCCTCTCCCGTGGACATTGAAGGCTTTATCGAATTCTATCTCGGAATGACGCCGGATTTTCAATATCTGTCCCACAACGGTGTGTACCTTGGGATGACAGTATTCAACGACACCAATAAGGTGCCGGTATATGACCCTGCCACAAATCGGGCGGAGTATATCAGTGCCAAGGCTCGTACCGTCATCATTGACAACCGCCTGTTGGACGAGAACCAACGGCATCGCTTCCGCTTTACTCTCGGTCACGAGGGTGGGCATGACATCTTCCACTCCGGCTATTTTTCCTATAACCCGGACCAGACAAGTCTCTTTGACGAGGATTTCGTTGCACCCATGATACAGTGCCGAGTCGATAGTGGAATGACCGACAGGGCCGATACCCGTAAATGGGATGACCACGATTGGATGGAATGGCAGGCAAACCACCTGTCCGCAGCAGTTCTGATGCCGAAGTCTGCGGTAGACCTCGTGGTGCGGCCTTTTAGGGACAAGCTCAAGAACCCTGTATCTCGTGCCCTTTTGGTGGCAAATCTGTCCAACTGCTTTGATGTTTCTATCCAGGCAGCGACAAACAGGCTCAAAGACCTCGGCTACATAAAGCCCAACGATAAGACGGACTACTCCTACGCCTCCGCCATCATGGACTTTGCCGACATCGCTGAAGCCTGACCCTTTATATTGAAAACTACAGCGGGTTTTCCGCCCGCTGTGTTTTTTTCACAGTTGGCGTTAGCAAGTTTGCTAACAAGATAACGTCAAGGAGGTGGTGCCTATGAGTACAGCAAGAAAGGAGGAAGTCGATGGTTGCATATCGAGATTGTAATGGACATCTGGTCTGTATGGCAGATGCCCAGACAGGAATCGTTGAGATTCAGCACAAAGACCGAGCATTGAAGATGACCGTGCCTGTGGGCGACAGCTTTACAGTTACGCTTCGTGACACCGTAACGGTTATGTGGATTCCCATTACGGAACTTTCTCCGCCCGGAACTACGACATTGCCGTGGCAAAGGTCACGGATGACCGCTCCTACCATCCCATTCGGGAGTTCATTGAAAATCTGCCGGAATGGGACGGCATCCAACGCACAGACACGCTGCTCATTGACTACCTCGGTGCCGATGACAACGAATATGTCCGTGCCGTTACTCGGAAGACACTCTGCGCCGCCATCAAGCGGGTGCTGTATCCCGGCTGCAAATTTGACTCCATGTTGGTGCTGAACGGTCCCCAGGGTGTCGGCAAGAGTACCCTCATTGCCAAGCTCGCCGGGGAATGGTTCTCCGACAGTCTGAACCTCGGCGATACCAAGGACAAGACCGCTGCGGAAAAGCTGCAGGGATACTGGATTCTGGAAATCGGCGAACTGGCAGGCCTGAAAAAGGCCGAGGTGGAGACCCTGCGCTCCTTCCTCTCCCGACAGAACGATATTTACCGTGCGGCATTCGGCAAACGAGCCACGCCGCATCTGCGCCAGTGCGTATTTTTCGGCACGACCAACGCCGAGTCCGGCTATCTGCGGGACACCACCGGCAACCGCCGCTTCTGGCCGGTCAAGACGCCCGGTACAGGCAGCAAGCACTCGTGGGATCTGACCCCGGAGGTCATCTGCCAGATCTGGGCGGAGACACTGGTGTATGTCAAACAGGGCGAGAAACTCTACCTGAGCGCCGAACTGGAAGCACTGTCAAAAGCCGAGCAGCGGGAAGCCATGGAGTCCGATGAGCGTGAGGGGCTTGTCCGTCTGTACCTCGACACACTGCTCCCCACAGACTGGGACGGCATGGACGTCTTTGAACGCCGCAATTATCTCTCCGGCAGCGACTTCGGCGAAATCAAGAAGCCAGGTACGGTTAAGCGCACACAGGTATCCAATATGGAGATCTGGTGCGAGTGCTTCGGCAAGGAACGCGCCAATATCCGCCGCACGGACAGCAACGAGCTGACCGCCATCCTTGCACGGTTGGGCTGGAAACGACTCGACAGCAAGGTGCGTATCCCGCTCTACGGGCCGCAGTACATCTTTGTTCCCAAGGAGTGTTCCCAATGAAAAACGCCGTACCCGACATTATTCGGAACAAGTTCCGTGGAGAGGCATACACGCTCGGCACATTTATGGGAACACCTCATGGGAACGGCGGCGGCCCCATAAGTACCAAAGAAAACAGGCAGTCTTGTTCCTGTGTTCCTAACCTTTCTTATATATCGTAAGAAGAAGGAATAAAGGGGGTTCAAGCACGCAATGCACGCATTTGCGCGCGTAAAGGACTTTTCAGGTTTTGAGAACACAGGAGGTCAAGTGTGAGAGAAAAAGCAATTGAAGCAAAGCTGGTGCAGACCGTCAAATCAATGGGCGGTCTTGCGCCGAAGTTTACAAGTCCCGGCTTTGATGGAGTGCCTGACCGCTTGGTGCTCCTGCCCGGAGGCAAGCTGGCCTTCATTGAGCTGAAAGCACCGGGCAAAGTCCTCCGTCCTCTGCAGGTAAGGCGAAAAAGCCAGTTAGAATCACTCGGCTTTTCGGTGTACTGCATTGACGGAGCGGAGCAGATTGGAGGGATACTCGATGAAATACAGTCCTCATAACTACCAGGCTTACGCTACCAACTTCATACTGGAGCATCCCATATCCGCTGTGTTCCTCGATATGGGGCTTGGCAAAAGCGTCATTACGCTCTCTGCCATCTTCGACCTGTGCCTGGACAGCTTTCTGGTTCACAAGGTCCTGGTGATCGCACCGCTGCGTGTGGCAAGAGATACATGGCCTGCGGAAATCGAAAAGTGGGATCACCTGAAAGGACTGACCTACTCGGTGGCAGTCGGAACAGAGACAGAGCGCAAAGCCGCTCTCCGGCAGAAGGTCAGCGTGTACATCATCAATCGGGAAAATGTCCAATGGCTTGTGGAGGAAAGCGGCATTCCGTTTGACTATGACATGGTGGTCATCGATGAGCTGTCCTCTTTCAAAAGCTACCAGGCAAAGCGGTTCAGAAGCCTGCTGAAGGTTCGCCCGTCGGTCAAGCGCATGGTTGGGCTAACGGGCACACCCAGCAGCAACGGTCTTATGGACCTCTGGGCGGAGTTCCGCATCCTCGACCTTGGCAAGCGACTCGGTCGGTTCATCACCCATTACCGCAACGCCTATTTTCAGCCGGACAAGCGGAACGGACAGGTGGTGTTCAGCTACAAGCCGCTGCCGGGTGCGGAGGAAAAAATTTACGATGCCATTTCCGACATCACCATCTCCATGAAGGCGGCAGACCATCTGCAAATGCCGGGATGTGTGATGAACGAGGTCAAAGTGTCGCTCTCCGAAAAGGAGCGCAAAACATACGATAGCATGAAATCCGAACTGGTGGTGTCCCTCGGTGATGAAGAGATTGATGCCGGGAACGCTGCGGCGCTGGCGAACAAGCTCTCCCAGATGGCAAACGGCGCAGTTTACGGTGAGGACAAGCGTGTGTTTTCCGTCCATGAGCGCAAACTGGACGCTTTGGAGGATCTCATCGATGCTGCAAACGGTAAGCCGGTTCTGGTAGCGTACTGGTTCAAGCACGACCTGGAGCGTATTGCCGAACGGCTTCACAAACGGCATATCCCATTCCGCCTGTTGGACGATTCCGAGAGCATCCGCAGATGGAACGGCAGTGAGTTTCCGGTAGCTCTCATCCATCCGGATTCTGCCGGACACGGACTGAACCTGCAGGCAGGCGGCTCGACTCTCGTGTGGTTCGGGCTGACCTGGTCGTTGGAGCTGTATCAGCAGACCAACGCCCGCCTCTGGCGGCAGGGACAGAAAGCCGATACCGTGGTCATTCATCACATCATTGCCAAGGACACCATTGACGAGCGGATTCTGTCCGCTCTGCACAGAAAAGAAAAGACCCAGACCGCCCTTATCGATGCGGTCAAGGCCAATTTGGAGGGATAAACGAATGGAAAACTGTTATACAAGGCTTGCAAACGCCATCATCGTACAGGCAGCGAAGGATTACGCCAAAGCGCTGCGCCGTCTGAAAAAGTTCCCGCACGACAAGGATGCCCAATACGTCAAGCAGGACTGTGAGCGGTTCTTCCGCTCCGGTTGGTTTGAGGTGCTGACCGACCTGGACGGCGAGGTACTGATTCAGCGAATGAACGAGGAGGTATATGCTGCATGACTGCAAAGGAATATCTCAGCCAGGCTTATCGCCTCGACCAACGCATCAACTCCAACATTGAGGAAATTAGCCGCCTTCGGGAAATGGCCTGCGGCATCTCGTCCCCGTCATGGGAGGAGAAAGTCCAGACCTCCCGCCACACGGACGCCCCATTCGTGCGGTGTCTGGAAAAAATCATGGACTTGGAAAAGGTCGTGAACAGCGAGATCGACACCCTGGTTGATTTGAAACGGCAGATTCGCTCCACAGTGGACACCGTTCCGAATGTCAACGAGCAGATGGTTCTGCGCTACCGCTACATCCACAACATGACATGGGAGCAGATTGGCAATGAGCTGAATGCGGACGAAAGCACCATCCGCAGATGGCACAAAGCAGCCCTTTCTGCGGTGAAGCTGCCCACCGCACCCATTAAAATTTGAAAGACGCCGGAAATACCCAGCTTTGTCCGTAGATGCCCACCTCGCCATTATGGTATGATAAAATCAGCGAAAAAGAATCAAGGACAGCCTCATGGGAGCAATCCCGTGGGGCTTTTCTTATGCCCAAGGAGGTGAAACGATGCCGAAGAAACCGCTGCGACCGTGTTCTCACCCCGGCTGCCCCAACCTCTGTGACGGACAGTTCTGTGAGCAGCACCGCACGGAGGAACGCCGCAAATATGATAAATACGAGCGCAGTTCCGATGTCAACCGCAAGTACGGCAGAGCGTGGAAGCGCATCCGTGACCGCTACGCCGCAGAGCATCCGCTGTGTGAACAGTGCCTCAAGGAAGGTCGGCTGACTCCGGTGCAGGAAGTACACCACATCCTGCCCGTTTCCAAAGGCGGCACTCACGCAAGAGAGAATCTCATGAGCCTGTGCCAGTCCTGCCACACGAAGATTCACCATGACCTTGGTGAGCGTTGAGGTTGCGCCTACATTTTATGCGCAACCTCCTACCGGGTAGGGGCAGTCAAATCTCTACGGCCCTCTCGGTCGGGCAACGGCCCGGGGTCACGTGCGCAAAAAAGGCGAAATCAAAAGGGTAATTAAGGGAGGTGAACTTGGATGCCCACAAAATCGAATAACACAGGCGGCAGAGGCGGCGCAAGACCCGGTGCGGGAAGGAAAAAATCCGCAGTCAAGGGCAAAGCCGAAAACGGTAATCCCGGCGGCAGAAAACTTGAAGTGCTGGACATTCCCGAAGTCGAGGGTGTTGATATGCCGAAGCCCCATGATTTCTTGTCCGCCGAGCAGCGGGACGGCAGCGTCCTGCAGGCACAGGAAATCTACACGGAAACCTGGCAATGGCTCAAAGGCATCGGCTGCGCCGCAAAGGTGTCACCGCAGCTATTAGAACGCTATGCCATGTGTTCTGCCCGTTGGGTACAGTGCGAGGAGATGACCAACCGCATGGGTTTCCTCTCCAAGCACCCCACCACAGGAAAGCCAATCCCGTCTCCGTTCATCAACATCGGTATCAACTACATGAACCAGGCGGTGCGGCTCTGGAATGAGATTTTCCAAATCGTAAAAGAAAACTGCAGCACGGAATACGGCGAATCAACGCCGCAGGATGACCTGATGGAGCGCCTGCTCCGTGCAAGAAAGGGGTAACGCCATGTTTGAAAAAGTAAATCCGTGCCACCCGGACAAGGTGGCAGACCGAATCGCCGGTGCACTGGTGGATCTGGCATACCAGAAATCAGAGAATCCCCGCATTGCGGTGGAAGTCCTCATCGGTCACGGTGTGTGCCACATCATTGCGGAAACTTCTGCTCCGTTGGACAAAGCCGATGTGACCGCCGCCGTTCGCCGCATTGCCGGAAACCTCACGGTGGATTATGCGGAAGTGCCGCAGGACGGACACCTTGCCGACAACCAGGCAAATGTGGTTCATTACGGCTACATTGAGAAGTTCATTGAGAGCCTGGGCGAACGGTTTAATATCCGTGAAATTGCTTTTGACCGCTGGGGCGCTGTGCAGATGGTGCAGAACCTGGAAGGCATGGGCTTTACGGTCGTTCCGTTCGGGCAGGGCTTCAAAGATATGTCCCCACCGACCAAGGAACTCATGAAGCTGGTGCTGGAGCAGCGCATTGCCCACGGCGGGCATCCTGTCCTCCGCTGGATGATGGACAACATTTTCATCCGCACCGACCCGGCGGGCAACATCAAGCCGGACAAGGAGAAATCCACGGAGAAAATTGACGGCGCCGTGGCAACGATTATGGCACTCGACCGTGCGATACGGTGCGGCAACGACACCACTGAGAGCGTATACGATTCACGAGGGCTGCTGTTTCTCTGAAATTGTAAACTCTTTGCGAACCGCTTGCATATCGCAAGCAAAAGTGGTATACTATATTCGCAAGGAGGCGATAAGCTATGGCAAGAACTTCAAATGTTTTCGCTCGTGTAGAGCCGGAAATTAAAGAGCAGGCTGAACAGGTGCTGGATCAGCTGGGTATTCCGATGTCTAATGCAGTCAGTATGTTTTTACGGCAGGTCGTTCTGCAGCGCGGCATTCCTTTTGAAATGAAGCTGCCGGAGCGCAAGCCTGTGGCTTTCGGTGCGCTAACAAAAGAACAGCAGGATGCAGAACTTGAAAAAGGCATGGCGGATGTCCGTGAAGGGCGTGTTTATTCTGCTCAGAGCGTTATGGACGAACTGAAAAGAGACTACGGCGTATGAATTGGGATGTAAAATTTACCGACCAAGCCAGACGGGACCTTCGAGATATTCTGGATTATATCTCCTATGAATTGCAGGAACCGCAGGTTGCCGTGAATCTGGTGCGGTCGATTACAAAGGAAATCCTCTCTTTGGATCAGATGCCCATGCGGTATCGGCTCTATGAAAAAGAGCCCTGGAAGAGCCAAGGGCTGCGCTGTTTTCCGGTCAAGAATTATCTCATTTTTTACTACCCAGAAGAAACCAGTAATACGGTTTATGCTGTCCGTGTGATTTATGGAGGACGGGATATCAGCCGTCAGCTGAGCGAAACGGAAATTAACTAAATTTCATACCACAAGAAAGCATCTCTTCGGAGGTGCTTTTCTTTTGCCCATTTTTAAGGAGTGTGATGCACATGGGTATCTTTTCAGGCCTTTTCAAATCCAGAGACAAGCCTCAAAATCGCACGGCAGGCAGCAACTATGCCTTCTTCCTCGGCGGTACGACCTCCGGGAAAACAGTGACGGAACGCTCTGCTATGCAGATGACGGCGGTGTACTCCTGCGTCCGTATTCTGTCTGAAGCAGTTGCGGGACTGCCGCTCCACCTTTATGAATACACCGTCAGCGGCGGCAAAGCGATGGCACTCGACCATTCGCTCTATCATCTGCTTCACGATGAGCCGAACCCAGAAATGAGTTCCTTTGTGTTTCGGGAAACGCTTATGACGCATCTGCTTCTCTGGGGCAACGCCTATGCCCAGATCATCCGTAACGGTAAGGGCGAAGTAGTGTCGCTGTATCCGTTAATGCCCAACCGTATGGAGGTCAACCGGGACAAGAACGGAAAACTCTACTATCTCTACTCCACCCAATCCGATGACGCGCCTACAGTCAACGGGACAACTGTGTATCTCGACCCGTCAGAAGTCTTGCATATCCCCGGACTTGGCTTCGATGGTCTGGTCGGATACAGCCCCATCGCAATGGCAAAAAACGCTATCGGCATGGCGATTGCCTGTGAGGAGTACGGTGCAAAGTTCTTCGCCAACGGTGCCGCTCCCGGCGGTGTGCTGGAGCATCCAGGTACTATCAAAGACCCACAGCGTGTGCGGGAGAGCTGGCAGTCCACCTTCGGCGGCAGCGGCAACGCCAATAAGATCGCCGTACTGGAAGAAGGCATGAAATACACGCCCATCGGCATCTCGCCGGAGCAGGCGCAGTTCCTGGAAACACGCAAATTCCAAATCAATGAAATTGCTCGAATTTTCCGAGTCCCGCCCCACATGGTCGGCGATCTGGAAAAGTCGAGCTTTTCTAATATTGAGCAGCAATCCCTTGAGTTCGTGAAATACACCCTCGACCCCTGGGTCATCCGCTGGGAGCAGTCTATTATGCGCTCCCTGTTTTCCGAGGAGGAGAAAAAGAAGTATTTCGTGAAGTTCAATTTGGAGGGACTGCTTCGTGGAGACTATCAGTCTCGCATGAACGGGTACGCCATCGGGCGGCAGAACGGCTGGATGTCCGCAAATGACATTCGAGAGCTTGAAAACCTCGACCGTATCCCCGCCGAGGACGGCGGTGACCTGTACCTCATTAACGGCAATATGCTCCCGCTTCAAAACGCTGGGGCTTTTGCGAATATCAACACCGATAACGGAAAGGAGGAAAAATCCGATGAAGAAATTCTGGAATTGGAGGAACCGAACGGTGACCAATCAGGAGACACAGGAGCAGGTTCAGGAGAGGACGCTGTTTCTGAACGGGACCATCGCCGAAGAAAGCTGGTTTGACGATGATATCACGCCGCGGCTTTTCAAGGATGAGCTGATGTCCGGCTCCGGGGATATCACCGTCTGGATCAACTCGCCCGGCGGCGACTGCGTGGCGGCCGCACAAATCTACAATATGCTCATGGACTACAAGGGCGATGTGACCGTGAAAATCGACGGCATTGCCGCTTCTGCCGCATCTGTCATTGCCATGGCAGGTACCAAGGTTCTCATGTCTCCCACGGCACTGATGATGATCCATAATCCGCTGACGGTTGCCATCGGTGACAGTGAGGAGATGCAAAAGGGTCCAGATCAGCGTTCGCCAGGTCATCCACGGTTTCAAACCGTTCCATGAGTGCGATGGTGGTGGCACCGGTATTCTGAATGTCTTTGTCTTGAGCTATTCAAAAAGGCGCTGAGCGAAATCAACCAGTCCTTCAAGGTTCTCGGTTCTGAAATGAAGCTCGCCACCTCCCAGTTCGATAAAAACGACAAGTCCGTGGAGGCACTCACCGCACGGAATAAGGTGCTGCGAAAAGAGATCGATGAGCAGACAACAAAAATCGACACCCTTCGCAAGGCTCTGCAGAATGCCGCTACCTCCTTTGGGGAGAACGACCGCCGCACTCAGAACTGGCAGATCCAACTCAACAATGCCGAAGCCGCCCTCAACGACATGAACCGTGAGTTGGACGAGAACGAGAAAGCCATCAAGGAGGGCGGCAAAGCTGCGGAGGAATCCGGCAGCAAGTTTGAAGGCTTCGGCAAGGTTCTCAAAACCGTAGGTGTGGCACTCGGCGCAGTGGCTGTTGCCGCAGGTGCCGCTGCGGTGAAGCTCGGCAAAGAGGTCATCGCCGCCTATGCAGACTACGAGCAACTGGTCGGCGGCGTGGACACACTGTTCAAGGACTCGTCTCAGGAGATTCAGCGGTATGCCGCCAATGCCTATAAGACGGCGGGACTCTCTGCCAACGAGTATATGGAGACGGTCACCGGTTTCTCCGCATCCCTGATTCAGTCCCTGGGCGGCGATACCGAAAAAGCCGCAAAGTATGCGGATATGGCCATTACGGATAAGTCCGATAACGCCAATAAGATGGGTACGGATATGTCCTCCATCCAAAACGCATACCAAGGCTTCGCCAAACAAAACTACACCATGCTCGACAACCTTAAGCTGGGCTATGGCGGTACAAAGCAGGAAATGGAGCGTCTGCTTGCCGATGCGGAAAAGATATCCGGCGTCAAGTATGACATCTCCTCCTACGCCGATGTGGTGGAAGCCATCCATGTCATGCAGGAGAGCATGGACATTGCAGGCACTACCGCAAAGGAAGCGGAAGCCACCATCTCTGGCTCTATGAATGCGCTGAAATCCGCCGTCTCCAATCTCATCGTTGGGTTCGGTGATGCCAACGCAGACATGGAACTTCTGTGCGGCAACATGGTCGATGCGTTTAAGACCGTGGTGGAAAACATCACTCCGGTCATTGAGAACATCATCGCCGCATTGCCCACGGTGCTGGATGCGCTGCTGACAGCGGTGGGCGAACTGCTCCCAACGCTCCTGGAATCGGTGACAGAACTGTTCTCCCAGGTACTTGAAACGCTTCTCTCGCTTCTGCCGCAGTTAATCCCCGCAGCAGTACAGGCGCTTATGACCATCGTGAACACACTGATTGAGAATCTGCCGCTGCTCATCGATGCGGCGGTTCAGCTTGTGACCACCTTGGTGACGGGCATTGGGGATGCGCTTCCCACACTGATTCCTGCAGCAGTACAGGCCATCGTCACCATCGTACAGGGTTTGGTGGACAGCCTGCCCATGATTCTGGACGCAGCGCTTCAGCTGATTACAGGCTTGGCTCAAGGCTTGCTTGATGCCATTCCTGTTTTAATTGCGGCACTTCCCGAAATCGTAAACGGCATCATTTGCGGCGGAAGCAGCCGCTTTACCGGCTCTCAGGGCTCGTCTGTTCTGAAATTGTTCGGCTTGACAGCGGCCTCTACGGGGATCAATGAGAAGGCAGCGCAGACAGCAGGGATTGCTTACGACAGAGTCGTACTTTTCCCGGCATCCCACGCTACCTATTATCCCGGCGCACAGTCTATGGCAATGAAGGTGCTGTATGAAAAAGAAAGCCTG
>SFEX01000075.1 GCA_004557075.1 Clostridiales bacterium | reverse complement strand
CAACGCCGTGCATATGTGCGTTTTCCCTGAGCCGCTCTGCCCGCCGATAAAAAACACTTTGCCGCCGGATTTGGCGAATGTTACGGCGCGGTCTTTGATATACATCTGCCACGCCTCCTTGGCTTGGTAGCTGTCAAAGGTGCAACGCTCTGCCAAGTCTGCTAGTCCTGATGCTTTGAGCAGCCACTTCGACCGCCTAATCGCCATGCATACGCATTCGCGCGACCCCGTGGCGTAACTTGGATACCCCAGCTGCTCGGTGGTGTCTATGACATACTCGACAAAGCCCTTGTTGCGACAGGCTGGACAGTCATAGCCCGTAAGTCTGCCCTCCTGCGCATTTACCCTGTCGGCCATTTTCTGCGCCCGTGCGAGCTTTTCTTCCGCTGTCATTTCCGATAGGGGCTTGTGCTGTGCTTTACAGCCAAGTACCATATCGAGGAGTTTCTTCCGCATTTCGCTGTGGGCTGCTTCCTTGTTTTGCTCCATTGCGCTCGTCCTCCTTTGCGTCTTTCGCCGCCCATGTTAGGATTGTGGCATAGTGGCTCTCATAGTGCTTTTTAGGCTTATTTTTGAGATACTGTGATAGCCGCTCTATGCGTTCCGCCCAGTCTGTGAGGCGGTTTTTAAGTTTGTCTAACTCTGCATCCGTCAAAAGCACATTGTCAAATTCGCCGTAGGCGTGCTTCGCGCGCGCGCTATCCCCCTTGTATTCGGATTCGGATTCGGATTGTATTGGATTGGATTGGATTATAGCCGCACTCTGCCGCGCTTCGCCGCAATCTGCCGCAACTTGCCGCAAGCTGTCATCCGTGGGTTCGGGATACTTAGGTTTACAGTCTCGTACTCGCTGATGCTTGCTCCAATTTGGGAAATAAAAGTAGGACCTCCCGTCTATCTCGTAGAGGGCGATGCAGCCTTTATCCGCCAACGCGCGAAGGGAACATCCAACGTCTTTAACTGTTAACCTTTCCCGAAACGGGAAAACGCGGCCTTTAATCACGGCAGGGCGGGCATCTCCGCGCCCTGCATCGTCAGCCTGAGTAATCAATCCTATCCAAAGCCGAAACTCGAAATCTGAAAGGGACGCTAACTTTTCGCTTGTAGTTATGCTCTCCTTTATGATTCTATTCGGCATGGCGTTCCTTTCAGCGGTCGCTCAAAAGGGGCATTACCTCATACGTGAGAAGCGCATACAGCTCCTTAATTTCATCGTCCGTCATTGCAACCCCTTTTAATGGCCTGTTGTTCTTCCTGTCCCAGCGTCTTAAATCCCACTTCGGCGGATATCCGTTAAAGCCGCAGTAGTTAAGCTCAAGCGTATATCCGTTGGCGAAGGATATAGTCCCTATATCTCGGATCATGTTGACCTCAAATTCCTTCCTCATACTCCTACCTCCTTAAAACGGCAAGTCGCTGTCCTCGACCTGCTCCCATTCCTCCACGGGCGGCGTTGCGGATTCCGACTTGGGCGACAAGAACTCAACCTCGTTTGCTATTATCTCGGTCACAGTCCGTTTGCTGCCGTCCTTTGCCTCGTAGCTCCGGTTACGCAGCTCACCGGATATAAATACCTTGCTGCCCTTGTCCAGATATCGGGCGCACAGTTCGGCCAGCTTTTCCCATGCCTGTACGGTGAAGAAGTCTGCTGTTGTCTTGCCGTCTGCGCCCTTGTAACGGCGATTTACCGCCAGCGTGAAGGTGCATATGTTTTTCCCGGTGTTGGTCTGTCTTATGTCCGGTGTCTTTGTCAGCCGGCCTATCATGCTTACATAATTCACAGGTAATTCCTCCCAAATATTTCTGTAAAATCCTCGTCGGGGTATCTCAGTTCAAACGCCCTTTGGCCTATCCGCTGCAACAAGCGGTTGTTGTCGATGTTAAAATGCACTCCGTCGGGCGGCTCGTTGTGTAGGTCATGCCGAAGCCATACCCATAGGCCGTATTTTGCGCTGTTGCGGCGGTTTGCCCCGCCGTAGATATGGTGGCGTTCAAGCCCTTCTAATGTCCCGCTCAGAAAACACTCCTTTTCATCTTGCAGGATGCTCGGCGCGTCCTTATACCTTCTTGCCATTGTCACCCTCCCATCTGTCGCAAAGTAGGCTTAACTCCCGTGCGGTTAGGGTCTCTATCCCCAACTGTTTGCAATCTTGCACCACAAGGTCTATCAATGCCGCCATCTGCTTGCGGTTGTATGTGCTGCTGCCATAGTACGCGCGCAGTATC
>SFEX01000074.1 GCA_004557075.1 Clostridiales bacterium | reverse complement strand
CGAAAACTATGCCTACATAACCGGACGTTTCGCCGAAGTAGCCGAGCTCGCCAAGAAAAAGGATTAGGAGAGAACCGTGCGGTTCTCTCCTATAAGCGTTGTGCATGGACATAGCCCCTGCACGACAGCCCTCGTCAGTCGTTTTTTATAAGATACTCGGGATGCTCGGCGACGAACCGCTCCGCCTCGGCAAACAACTCCTCGTACGCTTTTTTATTGGCCTCCGTGCGCTCCATGCCGCCGTTTACATATTCGTCCGCAAGCCCCTTCAGCCGCCTGTATACGCCATCGTCCCACGGGCTGTCGTAGCCGACAATTATATATTTATCGCCGCGCTTTTCAACCGTCAGCTTGAAGGCCTGCCCAACGCCGTAGTCGATGCGCGTCTTTACATATACGTCCACCGTGTCGCCGTAATCCGTGCGAATCATTGCGCTGCCTTTATCGACCGTCGTGAGGCGCGAAAGATATCCCATATTTACCTTGTCAATCATAAGCTGCAAATCATAGAAAAACAGGTCGGTGTCCGCCGTCCGTTCCATTATGTCCGACAGCTCCGGCATCTCTCCCGTTTTCCTTGCGTTCCAGTAGCGATACATCAGCTCTGCCGCAAGGCCTGTGATCTGCTCTGCGCGCGCCGCGACCTCCACGGCGTTATCGCCCGTACCGACATGCGCGCCAAAATCTGCCATTGCTCTTTCAAGCGCAGCGAGCATGGCGTTATAGTTGGCGATGTTTGCGTCAAGGCTTCCCGTATCCTCCTGCGCGAGCGCAAGCGCCCGCTGAAAATCCTCCTCGGAGGAGTAGCCCTTGGGCGGAGCATCGTACGAACCGCTCTCATACAGCTCGTACAGCGCCTTATATTCCGTAAAGCCTTCTGACAGCATTTCTATAGCAAGGATGCGAAAACCGCTTACGCTTTCTTCAAGTGATATGCGGGCGGTTTCGCTTTTATGGATGCCGCCCTTCAAAACAATATCGAAGGATACATCCGCCATATACCGAAACGCCTTGCTCCCGGCCGCGATGCTTGTAATATCCACATTCTCAAACGTTGCCGCGACTCCGGCAATCACCTCCTCGCGTACAGCGATGTATTGCAGATAATACGCCGCCATATATGTATCCCTGTTCAGTATCCAGTCATCGCCGGCCTTGAATTGCTTCCCTGCGCCCTCTGCGCCGCCCGAGGCGAAGCTGTTGAATACGGACAAAACGGTATCCGCAATCCTCGCGCAGGTCTGTTCGCTCGCCTGCGCTTCGGGCGACAGCGTGTACACAATCTCGTTGATTGCAGGTATATTCGCCGCAAGCTCGGGGCGGAGCGCGAACGTGCAGGACGCTATAGTAACACAAAGCGCCGCGGCGCATATGCCCGTCACCACTCTCGCGCGCTTTTTCGCCCGCTGCTCTCCTCTCGCGGCCCTTGCGCCTTCGCCGTCTCGGACGCCGTTATAACGTATCCTCTCGAGCGCCGCGTCGACGCTCTCGGAGAAGCTGTCCGTCATGGGCTCGATAAGCTCCGTCCGCAGCATCTCGCGCATATCCTTTTCGGTTTTCATATTTGTTCCTCCTCACTTTTCAAAAGCTTCCTCAGCTCGGCTCTCGTCCGCGAAAGCCTGCTTTTTACGGTGCCGGCGGGTGCGCCCGTTATTTTCGCCGTCTCCGCTATCGAGTATCCCTCGACATGGTACAGCCAAAACGTGGCCCTGTTCACGGGCGATAGCCGTCCAAATGCCCGCCTGAGGTCTATGCCCGTGACGGCGTCGCAGTCGTACGAACCCGTCCATGCGGCAAGCTCGGCAGTAGGCCGCCGCCTGCGCAGTATCGCAAAGCATTCATTCTTCAGTATTTTCAGAAACCATGGCTTGAAGCTCCGCATGTCTTCCAGCCTGTCAAGCGCCCTGTACGCCTTGAATATCGCGCTTTGCGCCGCGTCCTCGCAGTCCGCCGCGTTGCCTAATAGCGAATACGCCATGCCGTACATCGTCTTTTTCATCGCGGATACATTCTCCAAAAACCATTCAGTGTCGACAGCTCCCCTCACAAGGTTCTCCTTTCTTTTTATTTATAAAAATAAGATGACAAAAGCCTCGAAAAGGTTGCAGGAACAAAAAATATCCGCCGAAGCAGTGTCGGCGGATACGAATTGTTTTGCTATTCGGCATTACGCCTAAGCTTTTTACATCTTTTCGACTATTGTCGTCACGCCCATGCCGCCGCCTACGCAAAGC
>SFEX01000014.1 GCA_004557075.1 Clostridiales bacterium | reverse complement strand
TAGATTGCTGTTGCCTTTTTGCCTCCTATATGGTGCTTTTGCTTGATTTCCCTTTAAGTTTTTCTTGCATCACCTACTTGACTTCATACCATTGGACTTTTAGAATCTTTGTGCAATTCTTTACAATTTTAGTATAGCATACAGACAATAACTGACACAAGAAAAATTTACTAATTTCAGGGCAAAGCTGTCAATTTGGTGAATTGTGCCCAAGTAACGGGTTTATTTTTTATCAAACCTTGACAATGCGCATGTGTGATTATAAAATTTTATCAGATTCTCAAACTTTAATTTTGGAGGATAAAGATGGCAAGAACTCTTCAGGACGTGCTTGCAATGTGCAAGGAAAATGATATAAAAATAGTTGATTTCAAGATGACGGATATTGACGGCCGCTGGCGTCATCTGAGCATTCCAGTCGGGCGTCTCAGCGAGGACACGATGACCTACGGAATAGGCTTCGACGGCTCGAACTACGGCTATGCTCCCGTTGAGAGCAGCGATATGGTGTTCGTGCCGGATCTCGATTCGGCCACCATTGACAACTTTGCCGAGATACCGACCCTGTCCATGATAGGCGACGTTATGGTCATAGATCATCCCGAAAACCGCCCCTTCGATCAGTACCCCCGCAATGTTGCCAAGCGCGCAACGGCTTATATGCGCGAGCTGGGTGTCGCGGACACGATGATCGTCGGCCCGGAGTATGAGTTTTATGTGTTTGACGATGTGGCGTTTGAAAACCGCCCCGAGAGCGCGGGCTACAGCGTTGACGCTATACAGGCCGAGTGGAACGGCGCATCTGAGGATAACAACCTCGGCTACCAGGTGCGGCACCACGCCGGTTACCACACCAGCCTGCCCATGGACGTGACAAACGACCTGCGCAGCAGAATGTGCCTCATGCTCGAGGACTGGGGCGTCAAGGTCAAGTACCACCACCACGAGGTCGGCGGCTGCGGCCAGCTCGAGATCGAGGTTGAGCTCGGTGAGATGGTCGAGATGGCCGACGCAACGATGGCGGCAAAGTACGTTATCAAAAACGCCGCAGTTGAGGACGGAAGAACCGCGACCTTTATGCCCAAGCCCGTAAGAGGCGAGGCGGGAAGCGGAATGCATGTGCATATGCTGCTCATGAAGGATGGCAAGCCCGTGTTCTACAACGAGGACGGCTATGCCCAGCTTTCGGATACTGCAATGCACTTCATCGGCGGCCTGCTCGAGCACGCAGCGTCCCTGTGCGCGATAACGAACCCCTCCACAAACTCCTATAAGCGCCTTGTGCCCGGCTTCGAGGCGCCTGTCACGATAGGCTACGCAATGGCAAACCGCAGCGCCGTCGTGCGTATCCCGGCCTACGCAAAGAGCCCGAATGCAAAGCGCTTCGAGCTTCGCAACCCGGATGCGACCTGCAACCCCTACTACGCTTTCGCGGCCATACTCATGGCGGGGCTTGATGGCGTTGTAAATAAGATAGATCCCCATGCGAAGGGCTGGGGGCCGTTTGACTGCAACCTGTTTGACCTGCCCGATGAGGAAAAGGCAAAGCTTGGCGGCCTGCCCGGAAGCCTCGGCGAAGCGCTTGACGCGCTTGAGCGCGACCACGAGTACCTGACTCGCGGCGGAGTGTTCCCCGAGCGGCTTATAAAGCTGCACATCGAGAAGCACCGCGCAGAGGCCGAGAGCATAGAGCGTATGCCTCACCCGGCCGAATTTGAGCTGTACTACGATCTGTAAATATGAGAAAATGCAGTGCGTTTTACGCACTGCATTTTCAATATGCTGTTTAGCTCAGTGGCAGCCGTGATTTCCGCAGCCGTGGTCGCCGCAGGTATGCTCGCCGTCGCCGTGCTCGTGCTCGTGGTGACTGCACTTGACATCGGGATTGTAGTCAAGATTGCCCGCAAGAAACGCTTCGACAACCTTGTCGCACTCGCCGGTGACACCGCCGTAGAGCTTGATGCCGGCCTCGTCGAGCGCCCTTTTCGCGCCGCCGCCGATACCGCCGCAAATGAGCACGTCGGCGCCGAGCTTTTTGAGCACATCCGCAAGCGCGCCGTGACCCGAGCCGTTGGTGTTGACAAGCGTTTTCAGCACGACCTTGCCGTTTTCAACGTCGTATACCTCGAAACGTTCCGTGTGTCCGAAGTGCTGAAAGACCTGACCGTCTTCATAGGTGACTGCAATTCTCATAACATTACTTCCTTTCTCAAGACAGATATTTAGGTTTTCCCGGCGAGTGCAGTTTTCGCGGCATCCCTCGACGCCGCCGCCCTCGCACAGCCTGTAGTTTCCGCCGGATATGATTAGCTCTTTGCCGTTGACGATACAGTCGGCGATCTTATACCGCGCGCTCTCGCATATCTCCGTGACCGTTGTGCGGGATATGTCCATCTGCTGCGCGCACATTTCGTGGGTCTGCTTTTCAAGATCGACCAGCCGTATGACCTCGAACTCGTCGAGCGTCAGCACGACCGTGCCGGTATCGGCAGCCTCCGAGGGGCGGAATTTTTCGTATTCCGGCTCACAGCATATTCTTCTGCACCTCTGCGGTCTTGGCATGGGCGCCACCTCCGTTTTCGACATATGTCGATTATAACACATAAACAACGCTTTGTAAATAGCCTCGGGGCAAATATGCTGAAAAGTCCGGCAGCATGGAACTGCTGTCGGACTTTTCTCATGGGGCTTCTTTATTTAATAGTAGCTACTGCGTTATCGAGTGTAATGACGATGCCGTTTTTAGCGGCGACCTCATTGACCTGAGCAACGAGCTTATCGGCGTAGACGTTCAGGAACTTAACAGTGAGGCTCTCTTTCTGCTTTGCGGTCATTGCGGCGAGGATGCCCTTAACAACCTTTTTGGAAAACTCGGGCGAAGCTCCCACGCATTTGCGAATGAGGGGATTAACGCCGGGACTTTCCGACAGGATCTTAATGAGGTCCGGAAGAAATGTATCGAGCGTTTCCGTGTAATCAAATTCGCTGACCTGCATGGTTAATTCAATCATACGATACCTCCAATGAATATGCGAACGGGCTTATATATAACAGAAGCATTATACAAAAAAGCGGAGAGTAATGCAACACAAATTATTTTTTTGACTTTCAAAAATTTTTGCGGCAAAAATATTGACAATTTGCATTTTTATTGTTATTATCTTTAGGCTGAATATAGGGAGTGAGCATGCGGGCGTAGTTCAATGGTAGAACACCAGCCTTCCAAGCTGGATACGTGGGTTCGATTCCCATCGCCCGCTCCATATAAGCGGCTCAGCGATATGCGCCAATAGCTCAGCAGGATAGAGCAACTGCCTTCTAAGCAGTAGGTCGGGGGTTCGAATCCCTCTTGGCGTGCCAAAAGTATAATATGGTGGGTGTAGCTCAGTTGGTTAGAGCACCGGATTGTGGTTCCGGGTGTCGAGGGTTCGAGTCCCTTTACCCACCCCATGTAAGCGAAGGCCGGACAAAAGCCCGGCCTTTGCTGACAATAAAGATATAGATGGTGGGATGTAGTGTAATGGTAACACCTCAGACTTTGACTCTGATATAGTGGGTTCGAGTCCCGCCATCCCAGCCAAATTGCATTTAAAACGCCCCAGTAGCTCAGTAGGCAGAGCACCTGCCTTTTAAGCAGGGTGTCCGGGGTTCGAATCCCCGCTGGAGCACCACGAAAAGTCCTGAAATTTCAATGGTTTCAGGGCTTTTTGTTATTTATTTACATTGCCAGTAATTAGGCTGTTTTTGGCCGTTTTCGGGGCTGAAATGCCCCAAAGTGTTGCACCATTGTTGCACCTAAAAAGCAGGGGTTATACGGTTATTCAGCCAAGCGCGCGAAGCTTTGCGGCAGTCTCCGTAAACTGGCCTGCCCTGTCGTAATGCGCGTACACGCCCATAGTCAAATTGGGCGTGGAGTGACCCGCCAGATACTGCACTTCCTTCGGCGTCAGCCCGTCCTCTACCCAGCGGGTAACACAGGTATGTCTGAGCAGATGGGGATGTGCGTGAAAGTCCAGAGTGCGGATGATCTCGGGGTGTTTCGGGACGGGTGTGCCGAGGAGCTCCGGATCATATGTTGTGCGACTCGTTACCGCCCGCCAAGCGCTCCGGAAAGACGCGGGTGTCATCGGTCGTCCATCCGCGGCGGGGGCGACGTACAAGCTCTGAGCATCGAGACGATGCACTTTCAGCAGCGCCTCCTCTACCCACGGAGCCATGGGGATGTCGCGTTTCGCCGCCGCGCTCTTCATGTTCTCACTGACGACGTTTGTCGAATCGGAAAACACATTGGTGCGTCGTACATGAACACAGTGTGCGCCGAAGTCGATGTCCGCCCACATAAGACCGAGAGCCTCCTCACGACGCAGTCCGAGCCCGAGCATCAGCACGACGGGAGCGTATGCGCGTGTGCCCTCGACCGCGGTCAGAAGTCGGTCGGTCTGTTCCCGGGTCAACGGGGTTTTCTCCTCGGTCATTTTTCCCCGGGCTTTAAGTGTCGTGGGTACCGGAGATCGCATTATGATGTTGTTGTCCACCGCAGCGTCAAAGACCGCCCGCGCTGTGGCGAGAGCCTTTGATTGAGAACGATGCGAATAGCCGGAGATGTCTGCCATCATGCGCTGAATATGCACAGGCTTAATATCGCGCAGCTTGTAGGAGGCAAGCGTGGGCATGATGAGGCGATTTAGGGTGCGCAGCAGGTCATCGAGCCCCGACTTGCTAAGATGGGGCCGCTTGTACACGTCCACCCACATCTGCGCAAACTCAGAGAAGGTTGTGTTATCGGCGATGTTCACGCCCGCGCGCTGCTCCATGCGCAGCTGTGTTACCTTTTCCTCCAGTGCTTCTTTTGTTTTCGCCCGGACATACTTTCGAGTGCCATCGGGCAGAGTGATCGCCTTTGTGCAAAGTTTTGGGTTCTCCTTCTTCATTTTGTAAATTTCCTCCTTGTAAAAGTCATGCCGAACTGATACAATAGGAGTGCCGAGGGGTTCAAATGCGACAGGTAGTGTGGTCTCCTTTGTAATCATTCGGTGCAGCCGCTTTCCGTGTGCGAGACGGAGGGCGGCTATTTTATTTTTAATTACACTCAGTCCTTGAAATCACGGTCAATGGCTTGCTGAATGCGGCTCTCCTCGCGGATCGCCTGCCGTGTCTCGTAGATTTCACGGAGAGTATCTATTGATTGAACATTGCAGCAAGCTTTTTGCTCTTTCTCATACTCCGCCCACGCAGCGTCTATGCGCGTCCGTATCGCTTCAATAGTGTAATCGGGGCCGAGCTCGTTGAAACTTATGGGACGTTCCCAACCATCCGCGATTACTGCGGGGTCTGGTTCGTCCACAAACCGCACGAAGTCTATCCCGCGCGAGTGCAGCGCGTTGCCCAGCTCCTCGACTGCGGAGCAGCGAGGCATGACCTCATCCAAGGTCTTACGCAGCAGAGCAATTTTTTCTTCCATGTGATTACCTCCCTGTACAAAATTATTAAAATGCATAATGATTTTTTGGGCAATTAGCCAAAAACATAAAATTGTCTTGATTAGATGCAGATTATATGATAGTATCTCAATCAGACAAAGCAGCCATATACAACCGATGCTGGCACTCCCCGACCCGAAGGAGCGAGTTGTGTTAAGATCGAGGAAAGGAACTGAAAGATGAGTAGCGAAGAATGGTACGATCTATTGGCACAACTGGACGAGCGGGCGATCAGTTTTCTGACTGATCTCGCAGAAGACCTTTTGCGACAGCAGCAAGAAAATCAAAGATAAAAAATGAATGCCGCAAGCAATAAGCGCTTGCGGCACAATATTGGGTTTCGGCAGGGCGGCGTATCCTGCATCTCAGGTTCCCTTTCGGGAGTGTCGGGAGCCTTTCCGACCTCAAACCCCAAAGATGTTATATGATCTTTGCGCTTATATAATACACGGATATTGTTAATTTGTCAATTGTATTTTTTAAGCCTGCCGCTCGCTATGCGGTTCTTGAGCTTAGAATCGCTGATCTTAAAAAGCGTAGCTACGAAGAAGTAATTGCTCTTGAGGTCGAGTTTGACGCATACCATCAAGTTGTCGCCCATACGCTTGACCAGTTCCACGCTGTTCTTCTCTTTAGGATTGCGCCCGATGTAGTCCGGGCTTGCAAGTATCAGAGGTATGTTGGGGATCTCCGCCACACAATCGGGATGGCGCTTTTCGATGTGTACACAAAGACCTTCTGACTGAAAAACATCCCTGCATTCAAGAGACTGGCCGGTTAGCTGATTAAATTTTTCTACGTATTTACCGACAACTTCCATCGAGCAAGGTATCTCTTTCTAATGTTCTATTTGATTATCAGTTTTCTGACTGATCTCGCAGAAGACCTTTTGCGACAGCAGCAAGCGTCTTCTGATTTTCGGGAGACAGCTGTTCGATAACCTTAGCTAACTGCACTACGCTCTCGCTTAACGCGGGGGCGTCTTTTTTATTGTCCGCGGGCTTGGGATCATCCTCCCAGCCCATGAGATAGGCGGGCGTTGTTTTGAGCGCGTCGGCTATAGCTTTGATTTTTGACTGCCTGAGATTGCGCTGGTCGAGCTCTATTTTATTTATGGATGAACGCGATTTATAACCCGTCATTTTAGCGAGCTCATCCTGCGAAAGACCCAACTCCTCGCGGCGAAGTCTGATTCTATTACCTATCGTGTTCATTCTCTCACCTCTCTTACTATAAAACATTATAATCTCAAGTGGACGAAATGTCAACAAATTTTTAGATTTTAAGAAAAAAGTGTTGACAATTTGCCGACGAGATGCTATTATCCGAAATGTAGACGAAATGACTACAACGTGAAAGGAGGGATGAATACATGACCGACACAGAGTTGCTGCGCAAAAAGATTAAGCAGTCGGGTTATAAAATCCAGTTCATTGCGAAGAAACTCGGCATCTCATATCAAGGACTCTTAAATAAAATCAATAATAAGAGTGAGTTCCGCGCCAAGGAAATCCAAATTCTGCATGATTTACTTAACTTAACAGAGGACGAACGCGTGGCAATTTTTTTACCCGCGAGTAGACAAAATGCCTACAACATAAAACAAGGAGGATTGTATCAATGGAATGGCGGAGATTTGAGCTAATCGAAAAAGACCCCAAGCGCGTAGAAGAGCTCGAAGAGGTTCTGCGGCGCTCGGGGCTGGGTCGATACGAATTGGCGCTTATAGTTATGTCTCTTCGCGTTCGACCTGAATTTGGTTTAGACGATTTCCGTACTTGACCGAGCAATAGCCGAGCAAGTCTTTCAGCGCTTCCGCGCCGGGAATGTTGTGGTAAATCCCGACTATCTCCTCATGCGGATGCAGCTGTCTGACATACAGCGAATACTTTGACTTACCGGGGCGCACTCCCGATACTTCAAACTCAAAATCATCGCCGAGTTTGCGATAGACAACATCCTCGCCGTCAATTTGCGTGGTACAGTACGGCTCGCCTAAATAGGCAAGCATCTTTTTAAGCGTCATTGTGCATCACCTCCGACAAAATTTTACCATGCCGGTAGGCGCTGCGCAACAACATAAAACACAAGGAGGAAAACAAATGGCTCAGGAAAAATTCGTAATGGAGCGGCTCAAGCGATCAGCTCGAGCACCGAAGCGGGAATACCCGCACATTCGCATCAGCATGTCGGCATATGCGCACGTCGCAGAAATTGCCGACGAGACGGGGCGCTCGCTGTGTGACGTCGCCTCGCAGGCCATCGACTACGCACACTCGAACCTTGTATACGCCGACAGGAGTAATGGGGTAGTCACTAACCCGAGGACCGGCACAGAGACGGAGCTGTGGAAATTTGAGCTCGTCGACAACGACCCAGAAACTCTTGCAGAGGTAGAGGCCATACTCGGCCGCGTCGGAATAAGCCGATACGAACTGGCACGACTGCTCACCTCGCTGAGAGTCCGGCCGGAGTTCAATCTCGACGACTTCCGGGAATGAGGGAGGAAAACAAATGACTCAGGAAAAATTAAAAGGAATATTAGCCGCCCACTTACTGTATCTCGCCGACGAGCCCAGCGGCGCACGGGCTAACCTGTCGTGGGCTGACCTGTCGGGGGCTGACCTGTCGGGGGCTAACCTGTCGGGGGCTAACCTGTCGGGGGCTAACCTGTCGGGGGCTGAGGGTCTTACCTCTGCGGTGGATTTCCTTAAATCTCACTTCGAGAAAACCGAAGCGGGGTATATCGCCTATAAGACTTTTAACTCACAATACCACGCGCCGAGCACTTGGAAAATCGAAAAGGGCTCGGTCATCGAAGAAAATGTAAACTCCGACCGTTGTAAAGATTGCGGCTGCGGGATCAATGTAGCGCCGATCGGATGGGTTAGACAGCATTATCGTGGCGCTGTCTGGAAAGTCCTGATCCGCTGGGAGTGGCTTTCCGGAGTGTGTGTCCCGTATATGTCGGACGGGAAAATTCGCTGTGAACGCGTGGAACTTTTGGAAATAGTAAAGGAGACCCCGTAATGGACTGCTTAATCGACCGGGCGGCTGCACCGAAGGACCACACTACCGATTACTACACGCCGACCGAGCTGGCGAAAAAATGGCGTTGCAGCAGAGATGTCGTATACGACCTGCTGACGACCGGAAAGCTCAAGGGCTTTAAGCTCGGGCACAGCTGGCGCATCTCAGAGGAGGCGCGCCTTGAATACGAACAGAGCGCTGTTGCACAGCCACCGGTGTCTCGCACACACCGGGCTGAGAAGACGGCTCTCAAAATACATTAAGGAGGAAACACAAATGGACAAAACCACAAAAGCAAAGCTTATCGAGGAAATTCAGAATCTACCGGACGACAGCGCATTCATTTTCGTCGCGGCGGAACCCGACGAGAAGGAGGACGCGCAGACAATCATCGCAGTCGGCTGCTCTCTCGCAGAGCTGGGAGGGTTTATCTGCTCGGCACTGCACGACGCGTTCATCGAAGCCGGCATCAGGCCGCGCGCCGGACGCGCCTACGCGGACGCACTTTGCAAGACCATACTCAAGGCCTGTGCCAGCGCAAACGCGGAGGTGCTTAAAAACCTGCCGGACGATGAGCGCGCGACAGAGCTGCTCGGGATGATGCAGGACTTTCTCGAGACGGATACCGAGGAGGGACAGACAGATGCCGAAGGATAATGTACTTAACTTCCTCGAATCCGAACAGGATCGCATAATCGAGGCGTTGGGCAACACCGACCCTTTGAGCGATCGTTACAGCATCGGGCTGAGTGCCCTCAATTCAATGTTCTGGTTAACTCGGGACATAATTCACGCTAACGACACTGCCCCCATAGGCATATCCGCGCCCCCCGCTGAGAACACGCAGGAGTCTGAGATAGAATCCCCCCGACAGCCCGATGATGCGCCGATGCCCGACGGCCTCAATGAGCCCGATAGCCCAGCTGAGCCGGAGAAACCTCAGCCCAAGTACACCAAAGCGCAGGTGAGAAAGATGCTCGGCGACGCACAGCTCCAGCACCCTGAGCTTAATCTCCCCGAACTGATCCGCAGCTTTGGAGTTACGCAGCTCAGCGACATTCCCGCAGAACGCTACCCCGAACTGCTCGAAAAACTCGATGAGTTTATCGCCGCCAAGGAGAGCGCCTGATATGCCCGGACTGCACGCCACACTCTCAGCTTCCGGCGCAAAACGCTGGATGAGCTGTCCCCCGTCCGCGCGGCTGGAGGAAAGGCTGCACGGCATCTTCGGGGACAAGTCGTCACCGTTCGCGGAGGAGGGCACAAAGGCGCACTCACTGGTTGAGCTCAAGCTCCTGCGCGAAAAAGGACGGCTCGGCGAACCGGACGGTATCAATGAGTTCAACTACGAGCTGCGCCGCAAAGCGCTGGGCAGTATCCCGAAGGAAATGGACGATGCTACAGACTTCTACGCAGAGATCGTTCTTGAGAAGTTCCTGACCGCGAAGAAAGACTGCCCCGACGCGCAGCTGCTGCTGGAGCAGCGGCTGGACTTCTCCGAGTGGGTGCCGGGGGGATTCGGCACCGGCGACACCGTCATCATATCCGACTCGCTGCTGGAGGTCATTGACTTCAAGTACGGAAAAGGTGTGCCGGTATTCGCCGAGGGCAACCCGCAGGCGAGGTGTTACGGACTCGGCGCGCTGGCGCGATACGGTGTGCTGTACGGCTTCACTCACATCCGCAACACCATAATCCAGCCCCGCCTCGACAGCGTTACCGAGGAGACCCTTGAGCGCTCAGAGCTGCTTGACTGGGCAGCGAACGAACTCAAGCCCGCAGCGGAGCTTGCGTGGCGCGGTGAAGGTGAGTTTAACCCCGGCGAGCACTGCAAGTTCTGCGCCGCCCGCGCCATATGCTACGCCCGCGCGGCGAAAGCGATGACGATATTCAAGCACGGCTTTGAGACCCCCGGTGTTATCCCCGACGAGAGCATCCCTGAGATACTCGAAGTCGCTGACACCGCCATCGACTGGATCAATGACCTCAAAGCGTATGCCCTGAGCCAAGCACTCAGAGGGCAGGAGTGGCGCGGCTACAAGCTCGTGCGCGGTAAAAAGCCTCCGCGCAAGTGGAAGAACGAGGAGGAGGCCAAGCACCAGCTCATCCGCGCAGGATATGAGCCGGAGGTGTACACCGAGACCAAGTTCAAGACCGTCACGCAGATCGAAAAGCTCGTGGGCAAATCCGCGTTCGACGCCATCTTCTCACCGCTCGTGACACAGGGCGAGGGCGCGCTGACACTTGTCCCAGAGTCCGACAAGCGCGCCGAGTTTACGTCTGCGGAAGCAGATTTCAGCGACATGACAACAAATTAATTTGATTATGAAGGAGACCACACAACATGGGAAAGTTTACTAAGAAGATCACCGAGACCAACATCCGCATCGGCGAGGTTCGTTTCAGCTACGCAAACATATTCGTGCCGCGCAAATCCGACGACTCCGCCGACGGTAAATACTCCGTCTGTATCATCATCCCCAAGGACGACAAAGAAACCATTGCCGCGATCGAGGCCGCTGTCAACGCCGCCAAGCAGAAGGGCAAAACCGAGAAGTGGGGCGGTAAGATTCCCGCGAACGTTCGCACACCCCTGCGCGACGGCGATATCGACCGCGAAGACGACGAGGCATTTGCAGGCTGCTACTTCCTCAACGCCTCCAGCAAGAACAAGCCCGGCATCCGCGTGCTTGAAAACAGCGCGTCCTACGAGGCTATGGACGCCGAAGACTTCTACTCCGGCTGCTACGGTGCAGTGACCGTCAACTTCTTCCCCTACGAGAACAGCGGCAACAAGGGCGTCGCGGCGGGGCTGAACAATCTCATCAAGACCCGCGACGGCGAGCGTCTCTCCGGTGGCCGCAGCGCCGATGAAGACTTCGGAGACCTCTGCGGAAGCAGCTGCCTTGACTGATGAAAACGCTCTCGATAGACATTGAGACCTACTCTCCTGTGCCTATCGCAGACTGCGGCTCGTTCCGTTACATAGCCGACCCCGAGTTTCAGATACTCCTGTTCGGCTATGCTTTCGGCGAGAATGAGCCGACCGTCGTTGACCTGCTCTCGGGCGAGGAAATCCCCGAGGATGTAGTCGAGGCGATCTACAGCCCCGACTACATCAAGACGGGCTACAACAACGCCTTTGAACGCTTCGCCCTGTGGCGGCACTTCGGGCGTTACTGCCCGCCTGAGCAGTGGGAGGACACGATGGTGCTCGCCGCGGTCTGTGGCCTGCCTCTCGGCCTCGACGCTGTATGTACGGCGCTGGGCCTCGGCGAGGACAAGGCGAAGAACAAGGCGGGTAAGGCGCTCATCAAATACTTCTGCTGCCCCTGTAAGCCGACCAAGGTCAACGGAGGCCGCACCCGCAACTACCCCGAACACGCCCCGGAGAAGTGGGCGGAGTTCATCGAATACAACAGGCAGGACGTTGTGGCTGAGCGCCATATACGCAACATGCTCCTGCGCTGGAAGCCGGACGCGACTGAGCACAGGTTTTGGTGCCTCGACGCCCGCATCAATGAGAAAGGCATCCGCGTTGACACGACCTTAGTTCAGCGGGCGCTTGAGTTCGACGCCCGATACAAAGAGGAGCTTACCGAAAAAGCCGTCGCTCTGTCCGGGCTCGAAAACCCTAAGAGCGTGAGCCAAATCAAGGACTGGCTCTACCGGCAGGAGGGAATTGAGGTAGCCAGTCTCAACAAAAAGGCTGTCGCCGACGTCGTGGAGCAGCTCAGCACCGATCGTGCACGAGAGTTCATGGCCGTGCGCGCAGAGCTGAGCAAGACCAGCACATCAAAGTACGAGGCGATGCGCCGCAGCGCATGCCCGGATGAGCACATCAAGGGCTGCTTTCAGTTCTACGGAGCCAACCGCACAGGCAGGTTCGCGGGACGGCTTGTACAGCTGCAAAACCTGCCTCAGAACCACATGGAAGATTTAGCGACGGCCCGGGCGCTGGTACGGGCCAACGAATACGAGACGGTCAAAACGCTATACGGAAGCGTAAGTAACACCCTCTCGGAGTTAATTCGTACTGCGCTCATACCTGAGCCCGGCTGTCGCTTTATCGTATGCGACTACTCCGCAATCGAGGCGCGTGTCATAGCGTGGCTTGCGGAGGAGAATTGGCGGCTCGATGTTTTCCGGAACGGCGGGGACATCTACTGTGCCTCAGCGAGTCAGATGTTCAAGGTGCCGGTTGAAAAGCACGGTGTCAACGGACATCTCCGGCAGAAAGGCAAAATCGCCGAACTGGCGCTGGGCTACGGCGGCGGAGTGAATGCGCTTATTGCATTCGGCGCCGACAAAATGGGCATGACCAACGAGGAAATGGTCGAGACCGTTGATCTCTGGCGCGCATCAAGCCCGCGCATATGCGCACTGTGGCGCTCTTTGGAGAACGCCGCCATCAAATGCATCACCCGACAGACCTCCGCACTCTCCACGATCGGTAACATCCGCTTCAACTGGGAAAAAGGCATTATGTGGATGACACTGCCGAGCGGTCGCCGTATCGCGTATTACGACGCAAAGTACGAGCAGAGCAAGTGGAAAAACGGCCGCGCGATCAGCTACATGGGTGTCGACCAGCAGACAAAAAAGTGGGCCCGCGTTGAGACATGGGGCGGCAAGCTCGTCGAGAACTGCGTTCAGGCGACAGCCCGAGACTGTCTGAGAGAATCAATGCTCACCCTTGCGGACGCAGGCTGCGACATCCGCGCCCATGTACACGATGAGGTCATCATCTCAGAGCCGGTCGGAGGCAGAACCGTCGAGGAGATAGCCGAGATCATGGGGCGCCCGCTGCCGTGGGCTCCGGACCTGCCGCTCAGGGGCGACGGTTATGAATGCGAGTTCTACATGAAGGACTGACGCAAATCTTTAATTGTGAATTGAGTTGAATTAATTATGAATGATTTTGATTTTGACGTTATGACGAAAAAGCGTATAGCCCGAGGCGCTTCCGCGCGCAAGTGCGGCAGCAAGAGCCGCCGGTGTACACTGCCGAGCGACTACCTCACGGACGCACAGAAGAAAGCGAGGAATGGAAAATTGAGTACATACAACCTTTCAAAGCCTATGACCTACGAGCAGTTCAAGCTGATGCCGCGCGACCTACAGTGCGAATATCTGCTCAAGCTGCGAAACGATATGCATGCATCCGCCCGAGTCATCGCACTGATGTTCGGGTGCTCTGACGAAACGGTGAGATGCGCCATACACGAACTGGGCATCGGCACCGGCGGCAAAAAGATGGTTATGAGCCGCGACCAGCTTACGCGCTGGAACAACTGGCTCTCGGGGGATGCGACAAATACACCGGTATCCGTTACCGAACCGAAGACCGAGGCCGAGACAATTTCTACCGCCGCTGAGGAGATTGAGGCCGCGAGCGCGCCTGTTAGCTGCGGCGCAAGTACTGAGGAAATCAAATACGCGTCGCTGACGAGCGGCAAGCTTAATCTTCGCGGCACGGCAAGCGAGATACTCAGCAGGCTGGCGGTCGTCTTTGAGGCCGAGTCCGACGCGCAGATGTTCGTCTCCGTAAAATTCTCGGTCGGAAACGGAGCCGAGTCATGAGCAAAAGACAAGCCGTATGCCTGCTCATCACGGTGGCGCTCATTCTGAGCGCCGCTGTATGGTGGCGGAGCATGGACGCCCGGCCCGAGCCTACACCCGAGCCCGAGAGAGACTGGGGCGGCATCAAGACCGTCAAGGTCTACGACGTGTACTACACACCCGAAGATGCGGAAGCGATCGCAAAGACGGTTTGGGGTGAGGCCGGAGGCTGCCCTCGGGAGGAGCAGGCACAAGTTGTTTGGTGCATCCTGAACAGGGTAGACGACAGCCGCTTCCCCGATTCGATTCTTGGCGTAGTCACCAGTCCGTCGCAGTTTCACGGGTATCGTCCCGGTTTCCCCGTAACGCCTGAAATTATGGCCGTGACCATGGACGTGCTTTATCGCTGGAACATGGAGAAAAACGGCGAGACCGTCACACGGGAGCTCGGCAGCGATTATCTGTGGTTTACCGGCGACGGCATCAAGAACCATTTCAGAACTACATACTGAGGAGGAATAAAAATGAATAAATTTTCAGACTTTATGCGCAGCAAAATAGACTACCTTAAAACCCTGCTCTGGAATCTGTTCGCGCCCAACATGTACAAGCTCCTCTACCAGCGCTACATGGAGCTGAGGGACGCGCTCGACGAACGCGACGAGGAGTACGAGACAGACATCACACTCGCGGACGAGAAAAACCGCGCGCTGATGGCTGAGAATCTCGAACTCAGAAAGCGGCTCGACGGCCTTACGGGCGATATCCGCAAAATGATCGACGGCATGAGCAAGGCGGTCGAATGAAATACATACCCCGGAAGCATCAGCAGCTCGCGGAAGAGTTTTGCATGACACATCCGCGGGCGGCGCTGCTGCTGGACATGGGCTTGGGCAAGACAGTGATAACCCTGACAGTGCTCAACCGCCTCAAGTACGAGGAGTTTGCCATCCGCAAGGCCCTCGTCATCGCCCCGAAGCGCGTGGCTGAGGACACATGGAGCCGCGAGCAGGCTAAGTGGGACCACCTCAAGCACCTGCGCGTCGTGAAGATCATGGGCGCGAAGGAGAAGCGGCTGGCCGCGCTGGAGACTGACGCCGACATTTACGTCATCAACCGCGAGAACGTGGAGTGGCTTGTTGAAACACTCGGCACGAAATGGGACTTCGACGCTGTAGTCATCGACGAGCTCTCCTCGTTCAAATCCGCAAAGGCCAAGCGGTGGAAAGCCCTGCGCAAGGTTATCTTCCGAGCGATCTATGTGTACGGGCTGACTGGTACGCCCGCGCCCAACGGCTACATGGATCTGTGGCCGGAGATATACCTGCTCGACCGCGGTGAACGTCTTGGGCGAACGCTCGGCGCGTACCGCACGGCTTTCTTCAATCCCGGCGCCCATCGTGGACACGTCGTCTTCGACTGGCGGCTCAAACCGGGCGCGCGGCAGAAGATCGACGCACTGCTCTCGGACATATGCCTAAGCATGGGCAAGGACGACTGGCTCGACCTACCGGAGCGCAGCTATAACACCATCACGGTCACGCTCGACCGCAAGGCGCGCAAGCTCTATGAGCAATTCAAGACCGACAAGATATTGCCGCTCCTGCGCGAGCGAGAGGGGCTGTCTCTCGCGGAGGGCGAGGACTACGACAGCGCGGTTATCGGTGACATGGCCGCGCAGATAAGCGGAAAGCTGCTGCAAATGGCCAACGGTGCCGTGTATGACGAAAACCGCGAGGTATTCCGCATCCACGATGCAAAGCTCGACGCGCTCGAAGAGATAGCCGACACCTGCGCAGGTCAGCCCATCCTCGTGCTCTACAACTACCAGCACGATCTGGAGCGCCTGAAAGAGCGTTTCCCGCAGGCCGTCAGGATGGGCGGCAGCGACACCATAACGGCGTGGAACAACGGAGAGATACCGATGCTGCTGTGCCAGCCCGCCTCCGCAGGGCACGGTCTCAATCTACAGGAGGGCGGACACATCATTGTGTGGTTTGGCCTGACTTGGAGCCTTGAGTTATATCAGCAGGCCAACGACCGGCTGCACCGCATGGGGCAGCGCAGCGCCGTTATAGTGCATCACCTCGTGGCCGCAGACACACTCGACGAGCGCGTTATGGCCGCGCTCACGCGTAAGGACGCAACTCAAAAAGGGCTGTTAGACGCCCTGAAATCATACATCAAGGAGGGACTGACATGACTCCGGACAACGTAAAATCCGAACGAATACTCTACCCCGCGCTCGCAGTCGACTTTGATGGCTGTCTGTGCTCCAACAACTGGCCGGACATAGGCGCGCCGAATTACGCCGCCATCAACGCTGTGCTCGCCCGCAAAGCGCAGGGCTGGAAAATCATCTTGTGGACCTGCCGAGTCGGCGAGGCGCTGGATGCCGCGGTCAGATGGTGCGCCGAGCACGGGCTCACATTTGACGCGGTGAATGAGAATCTTCCCGAACGCATTGCGCTTTACGCGAGCGACAGCCGGAAGGTTTCAGCCGACGAATACTGGGACGATAGGGCTGTACGGCTTAACGCCGAGGAGGTTACATATGCCGTACTCGACTGATACCCGTGACCCGGTGCGCGACTTTCTTGACTCGGTGCGTACCGCCCGTGTGGAGTACAATCGCCTGAGTGAGAAGATACGCTGTCTTGAAGCGCAGTGCATGAGCGTGACGGCGACGCTCTCCGCAACGCCCGGAGGAGGCGGCGGAGGAGACGCGGAGAAGATGTGGGCGGCTCTCGCCGATGAATCGGCGCGGCTGTACCCGCTGCTCAAAGCCGCGATGGAGCAGGAGCAGCGTGTTGAGAACTTCATTGACCGCATCCCCAACGACTCGCACAGGCTCATGCTCAAGCTCCGCTATCTCGACTGCCTCTCGTGGGAACGGGTGCAGGAGCTGCTCAGCCGCAGCGGGGTGTTTTACTCTGATCGACACATTTACCGCCTCCACGGCGAGGCGCTTGAAGCCGCCCGCAGACTGTGGGCGCAAGACAACAAGGAGGAGAAATCATGACAAGAAGAGATTTTATGCGACTGCATCACCCCAGCGCAGTTGGCTCACTTTACAATGGCGGCGTGTGTAGCTGCCCCGAAGACTATCCGGACCTTTGTAAGGCAGACCCCGCGGCACGGCAGGCAGCGAATGCCATGGGATGCAAAATACCGGGAGCGCCCATAGACTGCTGCAAATGCTGGGACGCCGAAATACCCGAGACTATAGCAGAGACTACTGAGGGCGTCGCAATTGAGCGCATCCGTGCGCAGATACTCAATGAGGCGCGGAATATCATCTGCTCGGATCGGAACCGGCAGTATGGCGAACCGGAGGATAACTTCGCAGTTATCGGAGAGCTGTGGAGCCAGTATCTGCGCCGGGCAAAGGACGCTGACATAGACCTTAATGGCTACGACGTGGGTATGCTGATGGCGCTGTTTAAGGTCGGCCGCCTTGAGACCGGCACACCGAAGAGAGATAACTTCGTTGACCTTGCGGGCTACGTTGCCTGCGCGGCTGAAATAGCTCTAAAGGAGGAACATAACAATGACAAGTGAAACTGCAATAGAGATCATCAACGCCATCTGCGATAAGATAGGCATCGTATACGACAAGGCTATCGGCCTCGTACCCTATATCGTGAAATATAACATCGCCTGCGAACTCGCTTTGATTTTCGCCGCCGCAGCTATGGCTGGTGTCGGCGTTTTCCTGATTCGTACTGCAAAGAAAAATGCCGAAGCATATAACGCTCTGAACAAAGTCAATGAGTATTCGACTCCCCGTGAGTGGTCCGACTACCTCGGGGGCGTGTTCGGCGCCGCGGTACTCTGCGTCGCAGGAATCGCGCTGCTAATATCTGTCGGAACCCTAATAACGTGGCTCATCGCACC
This sequence comes from Clostridiales bacterium, assembly GCA_004557075.1. GTDB lineage: Bacteria > Bacillota > Clostridia > Oscillospirales > Oscillospiraceae > F23-B02. The sequence continues at coordinate 42,611 of SFEX01000014.1, read as the reverse complement.
CGAAATAAGCGCACTCAAATGGGCGCTCATCCTTATAGGAGGCAACTGAAATGAAAGCAAAAATCCTCACCCGCGGCGGATATATGCGCCGCGCGAGACAGGAAAAAGGGCTGACGCTGGTCGCCCTCAGTGAGAAATGCGGCGTCTGTACCAATACGCTCGCACACTGGGAGCGCGATATAACCACGCCGACTCTGGAATCTCTTGAACTCGCGGCTCATGCTCTCGGCATTGGGCTCGACGAGTACACCGGGTTCTCCGAGCGAATGGGAGGCGCGGGAAGATGACCGACCGAGAGCTTGCAGATGCTCTGCGAAACACGACAAGCCGGAGCAAGAGAAAGCTGCTGGACGCCGCGGCTGACCGAATAGAATCCTCCATTCGCGCGGAGGACGCGATTATATGCGGCTTTCCTGTACGCGATCTCATAGTCGCGGCCACGGTTATGCGCAGGAGCGGCGTAACGCCCGAAGACCTGCGCGAGCTGTGCCACAATCTCGGTTTCGCTATCGAGGTGATACGGGAAGAGCAGGAGAAAACGGTGGAGCGGGCTGTGGCGGAGATGCTCGACGACGGCCCACACACTCTGCTAAAAGACTTTAAACCTCTCGGACACAGTTTGATCGAGAACTGAAATAAGGAGAATGAAGAATGAATCTTAACGAAAGACAATTGATTACATATGTGTGCGACGGAGACATCCGCCTTGCGAAAGAGCAGGCTCGAATTATTGCCGCCGCCAACCGCTCGCAGAAGGATGCGGACTTCTGCCGCAGAGTAATTAACCAACTTGACCGGGACCCCACTGCGGTCAAACTGCCTCGTGAAGTAGATGGACTGCTAATTCAAGAAAACATGACTGAGTTTCCGAGCAACCGTTTTATCCTGCGCCGTGACGAGGAAAAAATTGCGGTCAAAGTATTGAACGCTTATAAAGTAGCCTCCGAACTGAAAAGCATGGGAGTTAAGTATCAACCCTCCGTAATCCTACATGGACCGAGCGGAACCGGAAAAACCATGCTTGCAAGATACATCGCCCACAAAGCCCAGCTACCGTTTCTATATGTGAACTTCTCCCACCTCGTAAACAGCCATCTCGGTGAGACTCAATCCAATATAGGCCGCATCTTCAAATATGCACGCTCCCTCCCCTGCGTCCTCTGCTTCGACGAGATAGACGCAATAGGTATGTGCCGCGGGCAGGAGCATGATGTGGGCGAAATGGCCCGTGTTGTCATTGCACTTATGCAGGAAATGGATCGCCTACCGAATGAGCTTATAGTAATCGGAACAACAAACCGATTCGACAGATTGGACCCGGCACTTATCCGTAGATTCACCCTGTCTCACGAAGTCCCGGTCTTACACGACAACGAGATACTTTGCTTGGCTGAAAAATTTTTCCGTAGTACCGGTACTTCTACTGAGGAATGGCTTGAAGAATGGTGCAGAAAGAATTTCTCTTGTCTCGAGTCTGCGGCAAATGTCGTCAACAAATGTACAGAGAAATTGGTATCCGACGTGTTAAAACGGATGGAGGATAAGGAAGAATGAGCAGGAAGAATAATCTCGCCGCTGTTATCGAGCGCGAAGTTCACAGGCGACTTGGACAGTACACGGCCGTGCGTATGCGCATGGCCGCGGATGCTGCACTCATGGCCGCGAGCGACGTGTTCCAGTGTGGACCCGGCAGAGCGAATGAGTTCGTCGGGAAGTTTATCGACTGCTGCAACTGGATCGCTGAGATTTTCGTCGAAGATTCTAAGGACGACCCTGAGCTGGTCTACTCCAAGGCCGTACTCGACCGCCGCATCCGCGCCATCATGGGCGAGGAGCACTTCCGCCCGTATGAAACCAGATACTACTACGAAGGAGCATCAAAGGAGGGCTGACAATGGCTGAATACATAGAGCGAAAAGCGTTGTTGCAGGACATCGAGGCGGCTGTGTGCTTCACGGTAAAAACAAGAACGATAAGCTCTGAAATGCGGGGCGCGAACAAGATTGTTGACCGCATTAAATGCGCCCCTGCCGCCGATGTTGCGCCTGCGCGGCATGCGCATTGGGACGGAAACGGCAGATGTACAGCGTGTGGGGGTCATGCACCGTTCTGGTGTATGGCATCCACATACTACAAAAGCCCGTTTTGCCATGAATGTGGCGCGAAGATGGATGAGGTGAGCGAATGAGACTTGTTGACGCTGACGAACTGCTCGTCCGCCTGCCCGATGACTTACCGTACAAGGGCGCTGTAAAACGGGTGCTGGCGCAGGCTCCAACGGTTGACACTGTGCCGGTAACGCATGGACATACGAGTCTGCTCGGTTACTGGAAGCGTACCGAGAACGACAAGGCCGTATTGGAACTTGCGCTCTCTACATACGGCCCAAGACTCCAGACACTTGTCGCCATAGAGGAGATGTCGGAGCTGCAAAAAGAACTTGTAAAGCACGAACGCGGGGCTGATAACGTACCGCATATTGCAGAAGAGATCGCCGATGTGCAGATAATGCTCGACCAGATGACGATCCTTTTCGACTGCGCGGACGCTGTGCAGAATTTGCACAGCGCTAAGGTCGCACGTCTGGCGAAACGGCTGGACGCGGAGCAGTCGGCCGCATATGCTGACGCGGGCGAGGAGATGATGTGATGTTAGCGTTTGATACTCTTGAGATCAAGCACCTGCCGGATGGTACATACGAAGTGAGGCTTGATACGGCGAGATACATCCTCGCCGACGAGGCACAGCTCAGAAAATTTCTCGCCCGCATAGATAACCGAGGCGAACCGGCGCTTGACGAAGAAAATTTACTTTAGGAGGTGCGCTATGTATCTTGAACCGATTGAACATCCCGACATCACGGAGGCGCTCAGGACGGGCTATCCGCGGCAGTGGCCGCGCGGGGCTTACGACCCCGACGATGATGACTGGGACGACTACACCTACAACGACCCCGACGATGTGGAGGACTGACAATGCAAGTAAAATACACAGAACCACCAAATTGTGATGTTACGGGCTTTTGCGATAGGACAGACCCCTATACTGAACGCTGTGAGGCGTGTAGGGCGGGTCAGCCGGTACATACGGCCGAAGTACTGAGCTTCTGCGCGGGCGACACAGGGGTCAACGTCGTCCTGCTCCGCGATGACTGGCGTATCGTAGCCCTGCCGCTGAGCTGCACGGAGGTGTATATAGCTCAGCCTGAGACCCGCGAGAATGGAGGTTTGCCCTCATGAAAATAGCAACAGCAGGCAGCCGGACAAGCAAGCGCTGGAAAACACTTGACGTTTCATGGGATTGGCTGCTTGAGAAGCTGCGTACGGCCAAGCGTACCGGCGAGACCGTGGCCGAGTACAAGCGCATGACCCGCGATGAACAGGCAGCACGCAAAGACGTAGGCGGCTTCGTGGGCGGCGCTCTGAACGGAATGCGCCGCACGAGCGCTGCGGTCTCGGAGCGCTGGCTCATCACCCTCGACGCGGACAACGACGCCGCGCTTACCGACGCCGACAGCTTCCACGCCCTCTACGGCTGCGCAATGGCGGTCTACTCCACCCACAGCTCTACGCCTGAGTCGCCGAGACTGCGCTGGATCATACCCCTCTCGCGCGGCGTAACGCCCGAGGAGTACGGCGCACTCTCGCGCAAGGTGGCGGAGAAGATAGGCATTGAGACCATGGACACGACGACCTACCAGCCGGAGCGCCTGATGTACTGGCCGTCCTACCCGGATGACGCCGAGCCGGTGTTCAGACGCTTCGACGGTGACATACTCGACCCCAATGAGATACTCGCAGAATACGGAGAGAACAACGCGTGGCGCGATATGAGCAAGTGGCCGATAAGCAGCAGGGAGACAGAGGTCGTCGCCCGCGCGGCCGTGAAGCAGGGAGACCCTGAGACAAAGCCCGGTATCGTCGGCAAGTTCTGCCGCGCCTATGACGTGGAGAGCGCCATCGAAACCTTCCTGCCCGACGTATACGAGCGCTGCGAAACGCCCTCGGGCAAGCCGCGATACACCTACTCGGCGGGCAGCAGCTCCGGCGGTGCGGTCGTGGAGGACGGCGGTAAGTTCCTCTACTCCCACCACGCAACCGACCCCGCGGGAGGGATGCTGCTCAACGCGTTTGACCTCGTGCGCGTTCACAAATTCGGCGCTATGGACGAGGGCAAGGAGCAGCAGGAGATCACCCGCCGCCCCTCATACTCGGCCATGTGCGAGTTCGCGGCGCGCGATGAGGGCTTCCGGCAGCAGGTGTTCGCCGAGCGTCTTGCCGATCTCGACGCGGACTTCGGCGACATGGAGGAGCAAACACCTTCGACCGCCTGCGAGCCCGCACACACACGCGAGGGCGAAGATGAGCGCGACCTGTCTTGGACTGACGGGCTGTCGGTCAACCACAAGACCGGCGAGGTGGACCCAACCATCGAGAACGCTGAGCTCATTCTCCGCAACGACCCCCGACTGCGCGGCTGCATTGCAGTCAATCAGTTCAGCGGCCGCGTTGTGGTGCGCCGCTCGCTCCCGTGGCGCAAAGTAAAGACCGGCTCTACCGAGGAGATGTGGACTGACGCGGACGACTCGAACCTCCTGCTGTTCCTTGAGCGGCACTGGCATCTTTCAGCCGAGGGCAAGATCAGACACGCTCTGACCGTCGTGGCCGAGGAGAACGCTTTCCACCCCGTCAGGGAGTACCTTGACAGCCTGCCCGCGTGGGACGGCGTAGAGCGCGTTGAGGGGCTGCTGGTGCGTTATATGGCGGCCGATGACAACGCTTATGTGCGTGCCGCTACGCGCAAGTGGCTGTGCGCTGCGGTCGCGCGTATATACGAGCCCGGACGCAAATTCGACGACATGATTGTGCTCGTCGGGCAGCAGGGCATCGGCAAATCGCGCCTGCCGCTCGCGCTCTCGCGTGGGTGGTTCACGGACAGCGTTACAGGACTCGGCAGCAAGGAGGCATACGAGAGCATCGCCGGTTCGTGGATCGTCGAGCTGGCCGAGCTGGCCGCGACAAAACGCGCGGAGGTCGAGACCATCAAGAACTTCATCTCCAAACAGGAAGATGTGTTCCGCCCCGCCTACGGCCGCAATGTTGTATCGCGCCCGAGGCAGTGCGTGTTCTTCGGCACCACAAACGAGGTCGAGTTTCTGCGCGACCGTACCGGCAACAGGCGATTCTGGCCGATTACCGTGCGCGGTGTAGACCGGGGGCAGCTCATCGGGCTGGAGGACGAGGTCGATCAGATATGGGCCGAGGCTAAGGTGTACGCCATGGAGAGACATGAGCCGCTCTGGCTGGACGATAAAGCCCTGTACGATATGGCCGCGCAGGCGCAGGACGAGCACTCCGTACAGGATGAGCTCGTGGGCATGATAGAGGAGTACCTTGAAATCCTGCTGCCCGAGAACTGGGAAACCCTTACGCCCGAGGAGAGACGCGACTACATACACGGCGGCGTGACGAGCCTGTCCGCGGGCGTGCGCAGGCGAAACCTTGTGTCTATCCCGGAGATCAGAGTGGAGCTCTGCGGCGAGGACAGAACAAAGATTGGAAGCAGTGATTTGACTTCGCGCCGCATAGCGAACATCATGAACACGCTCCCCGGCTGGGCGCGCGGCGGCCGACCGCGTGTGCCCGGGTACGGACAGCAGCGCGTGTACCGGCGAGAAGAGAATTCTGATGCGTGACAACACCCGGTCGGCGTCTTAAACGAAACGGGCGCGGCAGTGTGACAGTGCTTAGGCACTGTCACAGCCGTGAAAAACCCGCAAAGCATTGATAATCAAGGCTTTTTCGGCGTTAAGGGCATTGTGACAGTGATTTCTGGATTTGTGAGTAAATTTTTGGAAGCGGCATTTACGGTTGGGTCGATTTGGAAATAGGCAAAAATGGTGACAGTGCACTGTCACAAAACGAAACTTTTTGGTGTGCTCCGTCACAGCACTGTCACCATTGATTTTCCTATGTTTTTTATGATTTTGTGACGGTGTGACAATGAAATAGCTATAGAAGCAAATGAAAAGTGAAAGTAACCTTAAAGTTGTTTTATAAATACGTTATACCCTCCATAGAAAATGCTGTCGTTGTCCGTCACCTGTCACGGCGCAAAAAAAAATCGCTGCGGGTCGCCCTCGCGCGGGTATGCGTGGGCGGCTAAGCGGCGGAACAGACAGTCGGAAAGAAGGTGATATGGGTTGATACTGGAACGGGATGTTGAGAGTCGGCTGGTCTCACGGGCGGCGGCGCTGCACGGTGCGTGCGTGAAATTCATTCCCGACAACAAGCGCGGGATGCCTGATCGGATTGTCATGCTTCCGGGCGGTGTGCTGGTGTGGGTCGAGACCAAGAAGCCGAAGGGCGGCGCACTCTCCGCCGTGCAGAAGCACCGGCACAAACAGCTCAGGGCTCTCGGGCAGCGCGTGTGCGTGTGCTGGACAGCAGCACATGTGGACAGGCTCATGGATGAGCTTGCGGACGAGAGCGGCCGCGTGTGTGCGCGTACGGGCGACACGGACACGGGCGCGCATACGCATACGGGCGAGAAGTGAATAAAAAAGAGCCCGTCGGCCTTATCGGTCGGCGGGCTTTTGTCGTGTGCGGGTGAGTCGGTCGGTTTAATACCCGACGTCGGTCAGCATGCGGTAGGGGGTGGGGTGCAGGTTAGTGGCGAGCAGACGGCAGCGCTTGAGCACATGCACGCATTCGTCGTCTGTGAGGCTTGTCATGTTGCCCGCGTTGTCGTGATGACACACGAACAGTCGGCCGACGAGCATGGGTTGGTAGTTTGCGTCGAGCGCGGAGATGTATGGGTCTGCCTTGAGAAGCCCCTCATCATCGCAGATGATGTCGAAGTATTTGCCGCCGATTGTGCGTTCGGGTATGTCCACGAGCTCGCAGTCGAGCTCCGCGTACCAGTCGTGCAGGTCATTGCCGATGGTTTTCTTTTCAGCGGTGCCCTTGTCAGGGCAGATGAGTACGCCGGTGATTTTGTCTGTCTTTTTCATGTGTGATCTCCTTTCGTGTGTGTGGGTGTGTCCGGTCGTGCGTGCGTTCGTGCGTTCGTGCGTGCGGGTTCAGAAGCCGCCGTGCTTGTCGGCGAGCTTGAGCCGGCGGTAAAGCCCGTAGAATGCGAGCAGGTCGAGTATAAGCCATGCGATGATCTCGGTCATGAGTGTGGTATCCTTTCGTGTGCGGGCGCTCAGGCGGCTCCCTGTGACGCCTCCGAGGAGAGGGAGGCGTTTCGGCCTGTAGCCAGCAGGCCATCGTCAGACAGGATTAAAGCTGGTCGGTGTCGGTGATGATGTATTCGCCGCAGGCGAGCTCCTCGTTGAAGCGCAGGCAGGAGCCGTTGGCGGTATACGCGCGGTAGTCTTTCGTGCGGGATGCCGCGTCGAACGTGGGGTCGTAGACGTACACATGTTCGTCCGCGTCGAGCAGGAAGTCAGCGCCCTCGATGATGTGGCCGGTCTTAGGGTCGGACACATACGCGCCCTCGTCCGCCATGACGAGCCACATGAGCGGGGCTTTCTTGATCGTGATCGGGTAGGTCTTTGCGTCGGTCTTCGCGCCGGAGCTCTTTTTCTTGCTCTTGCTCTTTTTGCCGCCGGACCTGCTCGCGGTCGTGGGGTAGTAGTCGTCCCAGTCGTCGAGATCAAAGCCCGAGTAACAGTTCGCGTTCACCCAGCGCTTGCCCCAGCCGCGGAAGCTGGTGTTGGAGTACAGCACGCCGTTGTCCTCGACAAAGTCGCCTATGGTCACGATCTCGCCGGAGCTGTCGAGCACGGCCAGCTTGCTGTGCAGCGCGTTGCGCACGAGCTCAAGAGCGGGGGTGGAGTGATACCAGTCGGGCAGCGCGCGGGTCAGCGGTGAGAGCTGAGTGGCGATGTACTCCATCGTGTCCGAAATGCCCTTGCGGGGCGTGATAGGGATGATGCCGTTGTGCGCGACGCCCAGCGTGGTCGTGACGTTCGTCTGCTTGAGGCGGGCGATGCTGTCGGTGACGGGGAACGGGTGAGTGTTCGCGGCACAGGTGCCGCCGTGGGTCGTGATGCGGAAGTGCATGACCACAGGAGTTTTCACAAGGTCGAGCGTCTTGCGGAGCTCGTCGAGCTTGGCGGTGAATGACTTGTAAGTCATGAAACCTTTCTCGATGCGGACCTTTCCGTCCTTGACGTACATCAGACCGGCGCCGTCGCTGTTGGCGTTCCACATGTTTCTGATAGTCTCCTCAGAGGGAAATTTTACGTTCGCAGGTTTAGCACAGATAATGCACATAGTCGTTTCTCCTTTCGGGTATTGAATTTTCAAGGTTCTTGCGTTCGGTTTGACCTCCCGCGACGCCCGGGGTCGGGCGTTTCGGCGCGTGGTCGGCGCGCCATCGTCAGGCGGGTGAGTGTGGGTGTCAGGCCATCACGGGCGCACCGTCGATGCCGCCGAAGTCGCACACGCGCCGGGTGGTGGGCGGCGTGACGCCGGAGGGCATGAGACCGCGGTTGACGAGGTACTGGTCGAGCTCGTTGTAGGGCTTGCAACGGGCGACGTCGAGCCATGTGCTCGCCTGTATGTCGTCCCATGTGTGCGTCATGGCGTACTCGCACATGTTGTCGACGAGCTGAATGGCGGCGATGACCGTGTCGCGCTTGAGCGAGCCGCGGAAGATGCGGAACTCGATTGTCGCGCCGTTGGTCAGGTTGACGGCGGTGTAGCGGGCGTTGTGGTTGGCGCGGTAGGTGGGGAAGTCGGCCATGCGCTGTGCAATTTCCGCACCGCTCCAACTCGTTTCATATCGGATTTCGGGGCGGGGTGCCCACTGGTCGAGGCAGGACTCGGCGCGGCGGCTGAATTTCACGAGCTGCGGCCAATAGCGCCGGAACAGCACGGTGAGCTTGCGGGCGACCTCGTCGCGCTCCTCGCTCGTGCGTCCGAGCTGAGCGCGTCCGACGTGGATGTGGAGACCGGCGGACTCGTCGGCGTCGTGTGAGCGGAAACCGGCCTTGACGCAGGTCTTGCAGAAGTGTTTCCAGCTCACGCTGCTCATGTGTGCGCGGAGACTCGCGGGATGAGTGACCATTTCGAGACCGCCGGAGACTGAACAGTCGGACTTGCAGTACACAAAGCCCTCGGTGATTGCGTCGAGCCGGTCGCTCAGGTCGCGCGGGTCAATGTGGCTTACGCCGCGCTTGGTGGAAACTTCGAGCTCAAGGCCGTATGTACGGGCCTTTTCGGGGTTCTCGCGTCCGGCATAGCGGAACCGCGGTTCGGGTTTGTAGCCGTAGTTGTAAATCATGATTTTTTCTCCTCTCGCGTTTTTACGCTGTCTGATTTGTTTTCGTCGGTCGGCGGCTCGGCGTCCCGCTCGGCACGTCCTCCCGACGCTTAAAATCATAGTCGAAAATTCGGCCATAGTCAATCGGCAGAACGGCCAAACATAACCGAAAAATCGGCTATGTTTTTGTGCAAAATGTCGCCTTGTTTTCGGCTATGTTTTGAATTAAAATAAATCATAGTAAAGGAGGAAATACGCATGGCTTTGCGTTACAAAATCGACATTCTGAAAGCCCTGAAAGACCTCGGATACACGACGTACAAGCTGCAAATCGCCCGCGCGTTATCGAACAGCACGGTGCAAAAGCTACGGGACGGCGAGCCTCTTTCGTGGGCGAACCTCGACAAATTGTGCGCCTTGCTCGACTGTCAGCCGGGCGATCTCATCGAGTATGTGCCAGACACGCGCGACGCGCGCGAATGAGAATAGCGCTCCGGCAGTTCGCCGGAGCGCTGTTTTTCTGCTCAATTGTTGCACCTGATGTTGCACCCACGTGCGCGAAAACGCCGCAAAGCATTGATAAATCAAGGCTTTTTTAACCATGGGGTACAGGCTTGCTTGGCTTAATCCCCGCGGAAATCACAACGCGCAGGCGCGTTTCGTGCGCGGCCGCGCGTCGCGCGCACCTGCTCGCGTGTGTGGGCGTCGGCTTCGCCTGCGCATATGTACGCGGGTATCGCCCGCGCATTACGCGTGCGTATGTGCATGTATGGGCGCGCACCCACCCCCCACCCCCTCCACCCCCTACGGGGGTGGGGTAGGCTCCAAACACCAAGCCCCCTCGTGGGAGCCCACCTTTACGCTATATTTTTCGAGGAAATCCGCGCCTAAAAAACCCATTTTCCTATTACTTACAATAGGCGAATGCGCTTTTTTTCTTTCTGACCACCGCCGCGACCGTCCAAGAAAGCGGAAAAGACAAACGATTACAACTTCTTTTCGCACGGTTGCCGCTCCAGCCTATCGCAACTGACGCGAGCCTAAACACCGATGAAAACATGTCATTGAATGTCAGTAAGAGTCAGTGGTAATATGTAGAATGAAAAGAAACAGAAAAACGGAGGTGAGGCATATGGCAGGACCGGGTGAAGGAAGCAAGGTAAGCTATTTTACCTCGGAGACCGCGAGAGAGGCAGGCCGCAAGGGCGGTAAGGCGTCGGCCGCGCTGCGCCGCAGACGTCGTCTCATTCAGGATGCACTGATTGATCTTCTCAGTCTGCCGCTGATCGGACAGAACGACATAGACAAGACCGCTATAGAGATACTCACTATCGCTGGTGTGCCCGACCCCACGCAGGCCGATGCGCTTGCAGTAGCTATGCTGCTCAAGGCTAAGGCGGGCGATGTTGAGGCGGCCAAGTTCACGCGAGACACGTCCGGCGAGAAGCCGAGACAGGGCGTGGAGATAGGCAATCTCGATGGACAGCCCTTCGAGGCGATAGACTTGTCCAAGCTGAGCGACGAGCAGCTCCAGCAGATGGCTGCGACCCGCAGAGCAGAGACTGAGGCCACTGAGTAAAAACCGAATATGACTAACGCCCCGAGGCACCATGCCCCGAGGCGTTTTTATTTGTGTTCGGTCTGCCGAGCAACAGAGTAGGGGGTATGCTCCAAACACCAAGCCCCCTCTTCTATGGGGTCCCACATTGGCTGTTACCTAAGAAAATTTCTGAAAGGAGATATCGCAAACGTGTCTGATGTGTCCGAACTGGATAGCATAAACGCTGAACTGGCGTTGCGCGAGCTGGCGAGACGGCGGTATCGTGAGTATCTTCCTTATGTGCATGGCCCCGCGTGGAAAACGACCCGCATGAGCCGCTACTTGGCAGACAGCGTGCAGGATTTTCTTGAGACGGATACCGGTCATGCGTATGACATACTTGTCATAGAGTCACCACCGCAGCACGGTAAGAGCCTCACCGTTACCGAAACCTTGCCCTCATGGTACATGGGGCGGTGGCCGGACAAGCGCGTCATAATTGCCAGCTACAATGAGGATTTCGCAGAGAAGTTCTGTAGGCGCAACAAAGAGAAAATCAAGGACAAGGGCGGGGCGCTGTTTAATATACATATCGGCGCAGTTGATCGCGCGGTGGAGTTTGAGCTCGCCGGGCATACCGGGCGCCTTATCAGTCGAGGCATTCGTTCGGGCATCACCGGCAACCCCGCAAACCTTGTTGTTATTGACGACCCCGTAAAGAACCGCGAAGAGGCGGACAGCGAGACATTTCGCTCGAAGGTGTGGGAGGAGTGGCAGAACTCCATCAAATCCCGACTTGCTGCGGGGGCGAAGGTCATAATCATAATGACGCCGTGGCACGAGGATGATTTGGCGGCGCGTGTGCTGGCTAATGAGCACAATGCGCGGCTGCTGAGATTACCCGTCGAGGCGGAGGAGGATGATCCTCTCGGCCGAAGCGCAGGCGATCCGCTGTGCCCGGAGCTGGGTAAGGATGCGGCGTGGCTGGCGGATTTTAAGGCGAGCTACATCGCAGACCCGCTCGGCGGTGCTCGTGCGTGGTCGGCGCTATATCAGTGTTCACCCCGCGTAGAGGGCGGTAACCTCGTCCTGCGCGAGTGGTGGAAATACTACGATACAAGAGAAATACTGACGTTCGGCACTGAGCTCATCAGTGTCGATGCTACTTTTAAAGGCACCGCCAGCAGCGATTTTGTGGCAATAACGGTGTGGGGCAAGCGCGGAAACGACTACTATTTGCGCTACTGTCTAAACCGTCAGATGTCGTTTACCGAGACCCTGCGCAGCATTCGGCTGGTAAAGCAGCTTTACCCCCGCGCGCAGAGGGTGCTTATAGAGGACAAGGCCAACGGATCGGCGATTATCGACGTACTCCAGCGCGAGATGTTTTGCATCCCGGTTACACCGCGCGGTGGTAAAGAGGCGCGCGTGAACGCCGTAAGCCCCGCGATCGAGTCGGGGCATGTGTATCTTCCTATGGACGCACCGTGGCTGGAGCCGTATATAGATCAGTGGGCGGCATTCCCGGCGGGCGCACACGACGATATGGTTGACTCATCCACGCAGGCGTTGGCGTTTATGCTCTTCTCCTCGGGTCAGTATGAGCTGCCTCCGATACCCGAAGAGGTGGTTATGGCTGATCGTGAACAGGAGGCATTCCTCGACGGCGATCAGCTGTATGACGTTTACGACCAGAGGAATGGTATGCTCTGACGGGCTCGATGAAAGTATGCAAGACATGCGGCACCGAGAAGCCCCTCAGCGAGTTTCAGAAAACCGGCGTTCGAGATGGTATTCAACGCTACAAAGCTCACTGTAAGGCGTGTCAGGGAGCACGCGATCGCGCTCGATATAAACAGCAGCGGGAATTTCTCGGCAGCCTTAAACTTCGCTGCGAGAAATGCGGCGAGACACGGCCCGAGGTGCTGGACTTCCACCATCTCGACCCCGCGGAGAAGGACTTCACCATCGGCCGTTCGTCCATACGCACGAAGGAAAATCTTTTGAGAGAGGTAAAAAAGTGCGTGGTTCTCTGCGCCAATTGCCACAGGGAGTTCCATTACCGCGAACGTCGTGAGGGCATTACGCTTGATGAGTATTTAGGTACGGGAGATTAGCTCAGCAGGTAGAGCGTCTGTCTGTTAAACAGAGGGTCGCAGGTCCGAGTCCTGCATTTCCCGCCACGGAAGGTTCTATTAAATTGTGCTGAGTCACTAATGAACTGGTGAAACATCTTTGGTGTCTCTGCCGAGGATGAGTGGTTAGAACGAGAGGGTCGACGCTCGCACAAGCCACATTTCTATTGCGGGGTGACTGGAGACGGTTCCAGTACGGCCTCATAAACCGTAAGACGCGGGTTCGAGTCCCGCCCCCGCACCCAATTTAGGAGGTTGACTATGGAGTTTATATACGGCGCGCTTGGAGTGATACTGGCGCTACTGCTGTTCGCTGCGGGTATGTTTACCGGCTGGCGTGTCAAGGAGCGCCTCATACAGGCCGCGCGTAAAAGCTATGCGGCGGAGCTCACTGAAAAGGAACGAGAGCAACTCCGCGAGGAGCAGGCGGCTTTTGCCAATCTGATGGGCTATAACGTCGATATGGCTTACGGCCTGAACGAGGGAGTGACGACGGATGACTTTGGATAAGGACAACAAGACGCGCGCGTGGCAGTACTATGAGCTCGGCCGCGCATACAACAACGGGCTGACTCCGAACCAGTATCGAACGGTGAACACAAACGTAGAGTTCTTTTCGGGCAATCAGTATCTGCACCTTCCTGAGTCCAAGGCGATGAGCCGTCTGCCTAAGCCCGTGTTCAATATTATAAAGCGTGTTACGGGGCTGTTCGTCGCGGCTTTGACCGCGAACGAGACTACCATTTCGTTTGACTCACTGAGCTACTATGACGGCGAAAACCTCTCCGACCCGACGTCCAATGCCGCCGAGTACGCAACGGCTGAGGTTCGCAACCTCATGGACAAGTTCAAGATGAACTACCGAGTTAGGGAGGCACTGTTTGACGGCGCACAGACCGGAGACTACTGTGCGCATTTTTTCTGGGATGCAAACGCGATGCCCTATGGCGGTGCGTTCGGCGCGTATCGCGGCGAAATTCAGATGGAAATGGTCGACGGCATAAATGTCATGTTCGGCAACCCCAATGACCGCCGCGTGCAGAAACAGCCGTATGTGCTCATTATCGGACGCGATACGGTAGAGAACCTGCGCGAGGAAAAGCGTAGGTTCGATAAGGCGAATAAAAAGGGAAAGAGCTCTGACGCGGCGGAAACCATTCAGCCGGATAACGACACCGCGCATCAGATCGGTGTTGGCGGCAGGCATGAGCTTATTCAGGCGGATGATAAAAACGGCAAATGCCTGTATGTGTACATGTACGAGAAGCGCACCCACGAGGAAGACGTTACGGATCCTGAGACAGGCGAGCCCGTTGAGGAGATCGTGCGGGACGACAAGGGTAACCCCGTGCCCCTGACTGTTGACGGCAGGCCGGTTGTTAACCCCGACGGCAGCCCGCGATATAAGACCCGCCGGATGAAGCATTATGTTACGACAGTGTACGCCACCAAGGCGACCAAGAGCTGTAACATATTCAGCGACGTTGACACAGGTCTGAGCCTTTATCCCGTTGCTTGGGGCAACTGGGAGCATCAGAAAAATCAATATCATGGACGTGCTCTGGTTACGGGAATTATCCCGAACCAGATTTTTATTAACTCCATGTTTGCAATGGTCATGCGTCATTTGCAGCTGATGGGCTTCCCCAAGGCTGTGTATAACGCAGACCTGATCGGACAGTGGAACAACGAGGTTGGGCAGGCCATAGCCGTTCACGGTCTCCAGCCGGGGCAGGCAATTGGCGATATAGCCGGTTTTCTCCAGCCCGCGGATATGTCTAATCAGATCATCGTGGCTATCGACAAGGCAATGCAGTATACGCGCGAGTGCCTCGGCGCGACAGATGTGCAGATGGGTGCGGTTCGACCGGACAACACCTCTGCGCTGATGGTTTTGCAGGCTAATTCGGAAGTGCCGCTCGAAAACCCCAAGGCGAACTTGTACGAGTGGTACGAGGACGTTGGCGCGATATTGCTGGACATGATGGGTACTTATTACGGTGAACGGCCGCTTGTGCGCGAACGCGAGTTCGAGGAGATCGTCGAGGGACCGGATGGAACCCCACTGATTGACCCGATGACCGGCACGATGATGCAAAATACTGTTTCCCGCAGGGTACTTGAGTCCTTTGATTTTAGACAGTTTAAACACCTGTATCTCAATATCCGTGTAGATGTTGGCGCGACCAGCACCTACAGCGAAATTTCCATTGTCCAGACTCTCGATAACCTGCGCCGTGACGGTACGCTTGAGATCATTGATTATCTTGAGCGCATACCAGATAAGCTGATCCCGCGTAAGGCAGAACTCATTGCAGAGCTGCGCAAGCGCGCACAGACGGCGCAAGCCGCCGGGGTGTCACAGCAGGGAACATCCGCACCTATGAGCGCCCCCTCTATGGGAGGACCGCTTGATGAGGCTAAGGTGATCCAGAACATGCCTGAGAACATTCAGAGTCGTTTTGACCGGCTCCCGGAGGTAGCACAGGACGCTTTGCTGCGTGTTCAGGGTCATTAATTGAGACAACTCCACTTTGAGTGGATTGTTATAAAAGCTTCTCACCACGAAGCAAATATCAAAATTCTTTCTCGCCATGAAAGGAGAACTGACCATGACAGACAACATGGAAAACGAACAGATTGAAATTAACCCCGCAGAAAATGACGATGTACTTCTTCCTGTCGGCTGGGATGGGGTAGGCGATATTTTCGACGCGAGTTCATGGACCGATCCCGCGACGGTGGGCATCGGGGAGCTTGCGGAGGAGGGGCATTCAGTCGAAACTGAGCCGTCCGAGGAGACTCCCGCCACAGAGCCTGAAACGAGCGGAGCAGAACAGGATGAGAATACCGAGCCTGCTGAGCAGACCGAGGTAACACCGTCCAAGCTCAGGTTCAAAACCCAGTATAACCATCAGGAGCTGGATGTTGAACTTGATGAATCAGAGCTGCCGACTATTTATCAGAAATCTCTTGCGCTCGACCGCGAGCGCGAACGTGTGAATAAGGCAAAGCCGGTCGTGGAGATGGCCGCAAAACTTGCAGCGCAGATGGGCTTCGATGATTCTGTTGCGATGCTTGAGGCGGCGGCCAACAACTATCGACAGTCTGAAATAGACGCGCTGGTGAATGAGGGCGTACATAAGTCCGTAGCGGAAGCAGTGGTAAATGCTCGCTTTTCCGCAGCTACCGTACCTAAGACCGCGCCGGACGCCGAACCGGAGCCCGAGCCGGAGCCTAAACCTGAACCCGAGCCCGCCGCCCCCGCGCGAGATTTCACCGAAGAAGTCGCAGAACTGATGAGCATACGCCCGGAGCTCCGGGGTAAGCAGATACCCGATGAGGTGCAGAAAGCCGCCGTCGAGGGCGGTGTGCGCCTTGCAACTGCGTACCTCAACTACGAGTTCCAGCAGATGAAAGCCGAAAACGAGCGTTTGAAGAATACCAACAAAATTCACGAACAGAACGCGGCTTCCGCTGCCCGTGCGCCCGTAACCGGTACAAGCGGCGGTGGTGAAACAGACACCATCCCCTCAGACCCGTTCCTCATCGGATTTAATTCCGGCTACTGAGCGCCGCTCGCAGCCACAGGCCGTGTCGATCAGAAAGGATGATTAAACATGGCAGGTGGAATTAACCTCGCTTCCAAGTACTCTCCGAATGTTGACGAGAGATTTACCCGTGAGTCGCAGGCAATGCTGGCTCTTAACAACGATTATGAGTTCACCGGCGTCGACACCGTAAAGGTGTTCAGCATTCCGGTCGTACCCATGAACGACTATCAGCGCAGCGGTCTTTCCCGTTACGGTACCCCCACCGACCTCGCACGCAACGTGCAGACCCTCAAGGTTCGCAAGGATCGCTGCTTCACTTTTATCATTGATAAGGGCGACAAGATCCAGTCTCAGATGGTCTCCGACGCAGGCAAGGCTCTTTCCCGCGAGCTGAACGAGGTCACAATCCCCGAGTTTGACACTTATGTGTTCAAGACTCTCGCAAGCTCCGCTGTTGCTTTCGGCAACTACAGCTCTGTCGCTTGCACCAAGAGTAATGCCTACGAGATGTTCCTTAATGCAAACGAGGCTCTCGGCAACCGTAACGTCCCCGATAAGGGTCGCGTCGCGTTTTGCAGCTACCGCTTCGCCAATCTTCTCAAGCAGGATTCGGCATTCATGAAGTACGGTAATCAGTCTCAGGAGATGCTTATCAAGGGCGTTATCGGCGAGGTCGACGGCGTACAGATCGTAAAGGTTCCTTCCAGCAGACTGCCCGCAGGCTGCGCCTTTATTCTGACCCACGCTATCGCCGCAACCGCGCCCAAGCAGCTTGAGGATTATAAGATTAATTGTGGTCTCTCTGCGGCGTAATCCGCAGTGCCTACCGAGCAAAATCGGTGAACCCTAAACGGGAGATCACCCGCACGGGAATACCGAGGTAAGGCAGAACTTCAAAAGGTACTGCCCACCGTAACGAGTAGGAGCTGAACCTGTGTAATCAAATGAACGGAAGCATTTATGTAATCAAAAACGACGTAAACGACAAATTATATGTAGGGCAGACAGTGGCGACTGTTGAGGAGCGCTTTAAGCGCCATCTTTCAAGTAATCCTGAAACCCACAATCAAGCCATACTGTGGGCAATACGAAAGTATGGGGCCGAGCACTTTTACATTGAAACTCTGGAAACCGGGATTGAGTCCGAAGAGGGGTTAAATCGGTTAGAAGAGAAGTACATACAAGAACTTAATTCGTTAAAGCCCAATGGCTACAATCTGTGTCCGGGAGGAAAACAATGGCGTAATTCAGAGCTTGCCAACGTTGAACCCGACATGAGACTTGTAACCGCGTATCTTTCGGGTATGTCGTTGCGTGATGTTGCAGCACAATACGGTTGCAGCGTCAGTAAAGTAAAATATCACATAAAGAAATCCGGAAATGTGCTTCGCAAAAACAACAACCAATATAGTAAACATACATCCCGGCTCACGGAGGATGCTCTGCGGCAAATGTTCATTGACCGCCGCATGAGTGATAGAGAGATCTCCGACGAGACGGGGTTTTCTATGAGATGGGTGCGTAAGCGCAGACAAATGTTTGATATACACAGAATATAACGCTCCCAAGAGTGTTCGGCACCCGACCTCTGAGAATAAAACAGAGAGGGTGAAAATGTACTCTGAACTTATAGGAAACTATAAGAACTATCGGATAAAGAGCCGATAGGGTAACAAATTGTCACGATAATCCTCCCGGAGTATCCGGTTGGCTGGTCAATCAATTCCTCGGCCAGAGGGTAGCGTAATCTACCTAAGGAATTGGGCAAAATCGGTGAACCCTAAACGGGCGGATACCCGCATGGGAATACCGAGGTAATGTACAGACTAAATATCTGCACACACCGTAACGCGTAGGCGGTGAACCTGCTTTGCAGAATATAATCCGCCCAAGAGTGTCCAACACCCCACCGCATTAGCGAGGGTGAAAATGTACGCTGACCTCATGGGAAACTGTGAGAAGTAAAGGATAAAAAGCCTTTACGATAACAATGCGCGAGGGACGCATTATCTATGACTGCTTCGTCCTCAATGAGAAGGCTGGTGCGGTCTACTACCATGGCTCTCAGGCTGTGCTCAAGAATCTCATTGTCGGCACCGCCGCGACCGCGACTGGTAAGACAACTATCAATGTTCTGTCCACCATGGAGGGCGCGAAGCGCTACTACGTCCTTGCGGACGACGCTTCCAAGCTTACCGGCGTAACTTACGGTACCGCGATCACCACCTCGGCGTGGACCGAGCTGACCGCTGCGGCTACCGAGATTACACCGGCGTCCGGCAAAACCGTTGTCCGTGTTGTTGAGGTTGACGGCGAGAGCAAGCCTATCGCTGTCGGCGACGCCGTCCTGAACATCGGCTGATAGCACAAACCCCAAAGACCTCGATAATCGAGGTCTTTTCTATATCGAGAGAGCAGACTCTTGCGCAAAAAAGATGAGGACTTTTTCCTCCTTGGCCTCAACGTGCGCAGGCGGGTGCAACTCCCGCCCTCGGTTACAATACGACAATACAGAAAGGAGCCGAAATTATGACTTACGGAGAAGCCCGTGATAAGACGCTCCAGATCCTAAACCAGTATTCACTCGGCGGCGCTGCAATACCCGCGAGCTATAACGGGCAGCAGGATTACCTCAACAGAATCCCCGGGCTGCTTAACGATGCCTTGGTCTTCATAGCATCCTTTATACGGCCGTTGCCTGCGTCTGAGCCGCTCGATTTCAACTACGCGGGCAAGGTCGGCGGGCTGTATCGCTTTGATTTGCCAGATGACTTCTATGAGATCGACCCCGCCGGACTGCTTATTGTTGACGGCGAAAGAGTCTATCACTCGACAACGTATTCCATCGTCGGGGATGACTATATTCTAACCCCATACATTGAGGGGCTGGTCACTTTGAAATATCACTGTAATCCTCGACTGTTGCTGCCGCGACCCGAGGACGACGATACTCTTGACGGCCCCGAGATGGTGCAGAATGCGTTGCCGTATTATGCGGCTTCGCAGCTCGTGATGCAGGACGATGCTTATGCGCACACGGCCATATACAACGAGTGGCGCACGAGAATTGAGATGCTTAGACCTAAGCCGCATGCTGAACGCGGAGCGGTCTACGACACATATGGATTTGATATGTGGGGTGATTTCTGATGGCCAGAGCTATCGGCAATATTACTGCGTATCAGCTTAAATACGGAGTCGATCCAAAGCAGGAATACACTCTGACATTTGCAAATCTCTACGGCGGGCTTAATCTCAAGAAGCTCGACTACCTGCTCGACAGCAATGAGAGTCCTGACATGCTGAATATGAACTGGAATAACGGCATCTTGTCTTCTCGCGCGGGTCAGCGCTGGGCGTTCAAAGACTCTCTGGGGGTGGGCTATACCTGTGCGAGCGAGAAGTATTACGGACAGGTGTTTTTCCACATTGGTAATGAGATTTGCAGTTGCGACCCGCTGGCGAAGACGGTTCGTATGATCAGCTGGTACACGCTACCGACGACAGCAACAGAAAGAGGCACGTTTTTCCGCTATCAAGATTATCTGATGTACAAGGCACCGGGTGTGTATCTGAAAATTAGCCATAACGATGCAAACAACATGTTCAGTTGCGCGCCGGTTGAGGCATACACGCCCATAATTCAGATCAATACTGACCCAGAGACCCATGCGGGCGACAGGTACCAGCCGGAGAATCGGCTTTCTCCGAAGAAGGAGATTTGGTACAACGCCAAGAGCGGCGCGAAGGAATACCAGCTCCCCGTCACGGGGGCGACGGTCGAGCAGGTTTATGTGAGTGATACACTTACAACGGCGTTTACCGTGTCCGAGAGATTGGAGGGTACTACTGTAGTGTTTGACACCGCGCCGCCCGCCACCGAGCCTGCGACGAATAACACTGTCCGCATCATTTATTCCAAATCAAACCCAGATGCTTACAACAGCATCATGGACTGTCCTTATGCTGAGGTATACGGCGGTAACGACAATGTGTGCGTGGTATTGGGCGGATGCAATGCCCAGCCCAATGCCTATTTTTGGAGTAATAACGATGCAGTGTCGATGAACCCGGGGTATTTCCCAATGACAAACTATAATCTCGCGGGTGGTAACTCTGAGAAGATTACGGGTTTCGGCAAACAGCAGAATCTTCTGGTGATTTTCAAGACTGACTCTGTGGGAAAAGCGGAGTTCGCGTTAACAGAGATAGACGGAAAGCAATACATCTCGATGGACTACAAGAACATCAACAGCCGCATCGGCTGTGATCTTCCGTGGACGATACAGCTCGTAGAGAACAACCTCGTGTTCTGCAATACCGAGCAGGGGGTACATATCGTGCTCAACAGCTCGGCTGCTCTCGAAAACAATATTCAGTGCATCAGCGACAAAGTAAACGGCGGATCGGGGAAGGCAGGACTTTTGCAGGCTGTGCGCAACGCGGCGACGGTTTGCGCGATCGACAACGAGACGAAATACTTGTTAACCGCGATATCGGCGGACGGGGATATTACGTTTGAGTGGGATTATTCGATTTCCGGCTATAACAACCCATCATGGTTCAGGCATGACAACATCAAAGCCGTTGCGTATTTTCGCGGTGTCGGTCTCCTCGGGTATATTACCGCGGAGGGGCGAGTGGTTGTGCGCGCGGAGCAAACTTACTCGGACTGTGTGCTTGGCGAAGATGCTGAACACACTCCGGGATACGCTGCGATAAGAAAATACTATCAGTTCCCCGTAATGTTTTACGATACCTACGACCGGTTAAAGAACGTGAACAGTGTCGTTTTCAGCATCCGTGGCGATGCGAACACTGCCGCGCGCGTGACATATAATTGCGACTACATGGACCGAGAAGACCCGACCGACCTGCTGTCCTACGGCTGGCAGCTCGTGCCGCGCGACCTGTCCGCGTGGTCGCTCGCAATGTTCAAATATGCCCGGATATTCCGGCGAAAACCATGCCTCAAGCACATCCGCCACTTCTCGATGCGCATTGAGGACAACACCTTGGGCAACGACCTATCGCTTGTGTCGGCCCAAGTTTTTTATAACTACCAAGGGAGGCAGAGATAAATGGCGATTAATGAACTTTCATTCGCTAAAACTTGGACAAACCCCGCGGACTTCCCCACGGTCGAACCAGATGAAGCGAAGGTTCGTTCTGACTTGCAGTATCACCCGGACGCCATAAAGAAATACCTGAATGGGACGGTCGTTCCATCCCACAATGACCTGCTCATAGCTAAGCACAGTCATTGGAATAAAACCGTTCTTGACGACATAACTGCCGACAAGGTAGCCGCATGGGACAGCCCTTCCGGCTGCATCGTGATGATCAAAGGCACATGGGACGCCGACAGTCAGCAAGTGAGCTTTTACGACATCCCGCAGGACTCGACGGCCTATGGCGTTATTAGCAAAACGCTGGCGGCCGGGAAGCTGCCTGTGCTTTGCATAACCAATCCAGCAGGAGACTGGGAGGAATATTTCCATCTGAGCCGTTCTGATGGCTCAGAATATCAGTTTATGTCGCATGAAAGAAGTATGGGCGGCAGATTTCCGCGTCTTGATCTAATTTGGATCACTCCAACGGACGCAGGCTACCAAAGTACTCCTCTGTAATCGGATGGCGTTACTAAACACCGCAGGAGGTAATGTGATATGTATAGAGGAACAACACCAACTTTAAATTTTGAATTACCGTTTGCAGCGAATACCGTTGCAGACGGTTATATTTCGATCGCGCAGAACAGGCAGGTCGTTGTGGACAAGCCCATAAGTGACTGGATAATCGCGGATAACACTATCAAAGTCACGCTGACTCAGGCTGAGACTCTGCGCTTGGGCGCGTCGAATACGACCGAAATACAGCTCCGCGTGAAGCTCGCTGACGGCACTGCCCTCGCGTCCAAGATATTCACGGTAAGCACCGAAAGGATACTCAGGGACGGGGTGATTTAATGCCGACGTTCAATGTGCTTTTTTCGTCAGACGAGAAATTCACCACCCAGTTTTATACGGGTGAGGACTTGGACGCGAGCTTTGACGAGGACGCTGCATTCGATGTAGACATTCAGAATCTGAATATTGTACACACCGGCGGGAGCTCGGACGCTATAGCCACGACTTCTACTCTCGGCTCTATCATTGTCGGCGAAAATCTCAAGATAACGCCGGAGGGCGTTTTGAGTGTGGACATGGCGGGGGGCATATCGGAGGATAACACAAGACCGGTGTCCTCTGCCAGGGTATTTACGGAGATAGGCAACATAAACGCATTACTCGAAACGATATAGGAGGGCTTATATATGAGTACAGCAACAGAGATAACGCGGCTGCAAACTGCAAGAAACACGATAAGAGACAAGCTTATAGAATTTGGCCTTGCGACGAGTACCGCAAAGCTCGACGCGCTGGCAACGGCGGTTGACGGCATCGAGAACAAGGGCGCTATATCCGCAAGCGTACAGGAGGGCGATACCTACACTATCCCCAAAGGTTACCATAACGGCTCCGGCACGGTATCGGGCGTAGCGGGCGGCGGCAATTACAGCTTGCAAAGCAAGACCGTAACACCGACCAAGAACCAGCAGAGTGTCACTCCTGATCAGGGCTTTTACGGTCTGTCTGACGTCACCGTCAAGCCCATCCCCGAAACCTATCAGAACGTCAGTGCGGTCACGGCTGCTGCGGGCGATGTACTCGCAAACAAGGTGATAGTGGACTCGGCAGGTAAAACCATAACCGGCACGATGCCGAACAATGGCGCGGTTGAGAAGACTCTTGATACAAGTATCGGTAATATGGCTTACACTATTCCCAAGGGCTATCACAGTGGCGGCGGGGGAGTGAATATCGTTCCTGAAACAAAAACGGCCACGCCTACAAGGGCTTCGCAGGATATTACTCCGTCGCCCGGCAAAGTGCTGAGTAAGGTCACTGTTGGCACGATACCGTTAGATTATACAAACGCATACGATGCCGTGCAGGAAATATTAGACCCGAACGAACCGCCGCTTAATCCAAGCTGGTTACTTGAAGGTGAGGTCGCCTATACAAGAAACGGGTCGGGCGATATGGTCGAAGCGGTAGAAGGCATGATGCCCAATAACGGAGCTGTAAGCAAGACACTCGATGCAACTACGGGGAATCAGAGCTACACCATCCCCGAGGGCTACCACAACGGCAGCGGCAAAGTGCAGATATCTTTGGAGGAGAAAACAACGATTCCATCCACAGCCTCGCAGACTGTTACACCGAGTAGCGGCAAGTTGCTGAGCAAAGTCACTGTAGGAGCAATCCCCCCGGCGTTTGCGAACACATTTGACGCAACCGGCACGGCTTCCGACATACTATCCGGAAAAGTCCTTTACGGCCGAGATAACAACGGAGACGCAGTCAAGCTCACCGGCACAATACCGATTATAGAGCCAACCTCGTTCGAAATTGATGGGCTTACAACTATGTCCGTGCGCATACCCACAGGCTTCCACAATGGCGCCAGTACCGTCGGACTGACAAACGATATCGAGACGGCGCTTGCCGCAATATAAGGAGGCGTGGCAATGAGCGTACAGTCACAGATAAACAGGATAAAGGCAAACGTCGCCGCCGCATATACGGCGGCACAGAGCAAGGGCGCAACGATGCCGTCGAGCCAGAACTCCGCAAATTTAGCCGAGACAATAAACTCTATAAGTGCAAATCAGGCTGTTGATTATGTCGTTGAGCAGGGAACATCGGGGAACTGGAGCTACCGCAAGTGGAACAGCGGCGCGGCTGAGTGCTGGGCGGCATTTCAGGTTGTCAGCGTAGCGGTGACGGGCACATGGGGCAGTTTATTTTACGGCAGCATTTTCACAGCAGCTGCGGCCAAGCAAAAGCTGGCGTATCCATTCGCATTCACGTCTACACCATGCGTGCAGGCTGGCATTTCCCATACGGCCTCCGGAAATGGCGACTGCTGGCTATCTACCGATTACGGCAAAAAGGCAGGCGCGCCCGAGCAATACGCCCCGGCGTATTCGCTTGTGCGTGCCACATCCGGCACCGTTGTAAATGCAGTGATTTCATATTGTGCAAAAGGCCGATGGAAGTAGGAGGCGCTGCGTATGTACAGAAGCTCAAATCCGGCGGTAAAGTTTAATTTGGACAACGATAACTTTGTTGTCGATTTTGGGCCGCTGTTTGAGATCAGCGGCTCGGATATTGAGATTTACCGAGGCGACTACGCTGTAAAGCCCGAATTTACAGAGCAAAAACTCCCGACAAAAAACAAGCTGCTTACAGATGATGTGTCGGTAATGGCAATCGAGATTCAGCGAGTATCAAACACGTCCGGCGGCCGGACAGTATACATAGGAGGTTTAATCAATGGCTAATGAATACACAAATAAGGTAGTGCTGTCCTCAGGTGAGACGCTTATCGATCTCACGGGCGACACCGCCGACGCCGCCCATGTGCTGAGCGGCTATACTTTCCATGACAAGAGTGGCGCGCCTGTAACCGGCACAAACACGTTTGACGCTGACACCAGCGATGATACCGCAGCCGTTGCCGAGATACTCGCGGGCAAGACCGCCCACGCACGAACACTATCCCGCAGGGATTTCACGACGGCTCGGGCAAAGTCGGCATAAGCGCGGGTGAAAAATCCAAGATCATCCCCGGCAATATCAAAGCAGGCGTCGTGCTGCTGGGCGTTACGGGTGTATACGGCGGCGAGAGCATAAATGCTCAGGCTAAGAGCGCAACGCCGAGCTTTACCCAGCAGACGATTCAGCCGGATGACGGCTATGACTATCTGTCCGCTGTTACAATCGCCGCGATCCCAGTTGCCTACGCGGACAATGCCGCAGGCGGCAGGACGGTTACGATAGGTTGACGCCATGGCAAACAACAAGGTACAGCTCTCTGATGGGACTGTTCTGCTCGACCTGACAAGTGACACTGTCACCCCGGACAAACTGCTTGAAGGCGTGACTGCGCACGACAAGTCCGGCGAGGCAATTGTGGGCAATGTAAGCTTTGCAACAGTCTACACCGGCAGCGGCGCACCTGATGCGAGCCTTGGCGAAAATGGTGATATCTATTTTGATATGGGGTGATAGCCGGTGGCGACAGAAGTATTAAAGGAACTCTCAATCGTTTATGACAACGCCCGAACATATTTAGCCGCGCACACGCTTGGACTGCATGAGTCTGCCCTCGGGTACGACATGATTATGCGCCTATATATGGACGGCAGCAAGAGCGGATATGCAACGCTCAACGACGCAGCAAAGGCAGAGCTGTTTCCAAGCGAGACAGCGCGCCCGCACCAGTTGGATGTGAAGTTCGCGAGCTATGCACAATTCGATAGAGCGGATAACAGCGTAGCATTTTCCGTCAGCGGGGAAGAACTGCACAGGGCAAGTGGGCTTGGAACGAGCGCGACGCACGTTGACGAGTCATTCACCGGCGCTACGATTGACGGCATGACAAAAACAACTGAGATGAGGTTCACGCTGCACTCAAATTCTACGGTTTGTGCGGTGTGCGTTATCAGCGCTGATCTAATACTTCATTTCTGGCAGTACGCCTGCGCGGCTAATGCGGCAGGCAACGGCATTGCCAACGCCGCAGTTTCAAACGCCGCACCATATCAGGGCGAAAGCATAACGTTCACGGCCCAGCTAAAGCCCGGTGCGACATGGCACGGCTGGTATGCCGACGCGACCTGCACGCAGCTTGTGTCAACAGATCAGACCTATACCACAGCCGCCGCTGATTTGACCCTTTATGCAAAAGCGACACGGGAAGTCACCGGCACAGGCGCATATGCAAAGCTCAACGATCAATATACAGAAGCTCAAAGAGTCTTCAAGAAGATCAGCGGCGCATGGGTTTTGCAGAGCGATATTGCCGCCGTTAAGCAGGAGATGCAGAACGGCAATTATAAGCTAAGGAGTTAAAAATGAATGACGACGATAAAACCTATTCAGGACTTTTAGAGGAGGAATGAACATGATTATCGCATTGGACGCGGGTCACTACAATGATACCCCCGGCAAGCGGTGTATGAAGAGCATTGACCCGAAAGAAACCCGCGAGCGCTTCCTTAATGCCCGCATGGCCGAGCATGTCGAGGAGCTGCTCAAGGCATACGACTGCGAGGTGATACGTTGCGATGACAGAACCGGCAAGACCGACCCGTCGCTTTCAGAGCGCGCTGCCAGAGCCAACAGAGCGGGCGCGGGAGCTTTTATAAGCATCCACCACAACGCGGGCATCAACGGCGGCAAGGGCGGCGGCATCTGCGTATTTGCGGCTGGGAACGCAAGCAAGACAAGCCTCGCATTTCAGAAAGCGGTTTATGACGAGACCGTGAAGCGCACCGGGCTCAAGGGCAACAGGGCAACCCCGCTGCCCATCTCGAACTTTACTGTGATCTATAAGGCCAACATGCCCGCTATCCTCGGCGAGTTCGGCTTTATGGACTCGACCACAGACGTACCCATAATCCTGACCGACGACTTCTCGCGGAAGTGCGCGCAGGGCATTGTGGACGCGCTGGTTAAGATTTTCAATATTAAAAAGAAATCCGAACAGGAGGAAGATAACATGGTACG
Organism: Clostridiales bacterium; assembly: GCA_004557075.1. Classification (GTDB taxonomy): domain Bacteria; phylum Bacillota; class Clostridia; order Oscillospirales; family Oscillospiraceae; genus F23-B02. The sequence continues at coordinate 15,490 of SFEX01000014.1, read as the reverse complement.
TTACAGGACGATAGACGACATCCCCGAAGGGTACAGAGCAGAGACACGCGAGCTGATGGAGCTGGGCTTCAACGGCTACGGCGACGAGCGCGGCCTCGGCGTGACAGATGATATGCTGAGGACAATGATTATAAGTCTCAGAATGTGCAAGTCGCTCATAGCGGCAATCCCCGGCATCGACAAGGACGCGCTGTTCGCGGAGTTTAAACGCGGCCTGAAGCTCACTATCGAGGTAGAATAAACGACGGGAGGCGCTCCTATGGACGAGCTGAAAATCAAACTCACTGAGGTTGAGCAGCGCGCGAAATCTAATACCCATCGAATTGAAAAGGTCGAGCAGCGGCAGGACAACCTTGAAAAGCTGACCGACACCATATCTGTGTTGGCCAATGAACAGGAACACATTAAATCGGACGTCGGTGAAATAAAAACCGACGTCAAAACTTTGACCGAAAAACCGGCGAAACGCTGGGATGCGATCGTCGATAAGGTTCTCTGGGCGATTGTGGGCGCGGCTGTCGCGTTTGCACTCGCGCAAATCGGATTTTGACTGGAGGTACATAAATGCTGAAAAATATCGCAGACCTCATAAAAGTAAAAACCATCGTCACGCTGATAGTGCTTGCTGTGTGGGCTTATCTCGCTATTGCGGGCATTATTAACGCCGACGCGGTGAACAATATCGCGCTGATGGTGATAGCTTTTTACTTTGGCACACAGCACGAGAAAAAGGGCGGGGTTTAACCTCGCCCTATTTTTGAATATGGAGAGTGAAATACATGGCCGTGACAAACCCATACAACCCTGACACCACCTCAGCCGCTCAGAAGGTGGCGTCAGCGGTGAAGAAAATATCCTCTATTATGGGGCAGGGAACCGCGCAGCCGACGACCCCCGAGGCCGCCGAGCCTGTCACCGCGCAGAAGAATACCGCAGCGCAACCGGTTATGCAGCCAAGCTATGGCGGGGCGCAATACGATAAAAACACTGATTATCAGGCCGCGATCAACGGCGCCGTTGCAGCAAAGGACTATGCCGCGGCCGCTCAGTATGAAAAGCTCCGTAACGCGAAAATACAGGGCGAGGGGCTGAACTTTGAGCAAACCAATCAGTATGCGTCCTATCTTCCCGAGTCGAAGAAAAACTACGGAGGCGTTGACTACAACACCGAAGTGGATTATATGGCAAAGATTCAGGACGCTGTAAAACGCGGTGACTATGCCGCAGCTGCGCAATATGAGAAGCAGCGCAATGCAAAGATACAGGGCGAGGGTTTGCAGAATTTTGAGACAACCAATCTTTATAGCAAATACGTTCCGACAACACCGGAGGCCGCGGGGGTAAGCGACCCGGCGAAGATTATGTCTCAGATGACCGAACTACTTAACCAGTGGAAGGAAGCCGCCTCGCAGCAGCAAACTGGGCAGATAGACTACGCTACCCAGCAGGCCGTGACTGAGCTTGAGCGAGCACTCGCGGACGCAGCGCCGCAGTATCAGACTCAGCGCAATCAGATCGCGTCGGACGAACGCAAGGCAATGGATAATGCAGCCCTATATGCCGAAGTGCGAGGCGACCGTGGAGGCATCGGACAGGAGCAGTACAACCTCATTCAGAGCTCGGCCGCGCAGAGCCGTTTGGCCGTGTCTCAGGCGCAGACGAAGCTATCCACGGACACAGCGCGTCAAATAGCTGATCTGCGCGCAAAGGGCGAGTTTGAGAAAGCCGATGCCCTACTCACACTGACCCAGACCTATCTGTCTCAGCTTATGAGCCTCCAGCAGTGGCAGATCAATTACGCGATGGATTACGCGCAGTTTCAAGAGGCATTGCGTCAGTGGCAGGTAGAGTATGAGCAGAACATGGCTCAACTCACCGGTAGGCTGCCGGGTGGCGAGCTTACCCTCTCCGCAAAGCAGCAGGAGACAAGCCAACTCGCCTCAATCGGTAAAGCCCTGCTCTCTGCGGGCGTACTCCCGAATGATGCGCAGCTCGCGGCTATGGGCATGACAAAGGCTCAGGCGCAGGACTATCTCACGGTGCAGGGCTTGGCGAGCGCGGCCAGTTCAGGGACTGGCTCGGGCTCAGGAACGGGTACCCGAACCAGTTCCAGCACCGGCTCGGGCTCAGGAACGGGTACTCAAACCAATTCCAGCACCGGTTCCAGCGCCGGCTCCGGTTCGGGTGTATCAGGGGGAAAATACCAATCTCAGTATAGTGGGACAGATAAGAATAGCAAAACATCTTTGACGTCTCTGAACATTTATCCTGATGAGGGCGTTATCACATGGAATGGAAAAACCTACTCCTCAGTAGATGCATGGATGCGCGACGTCAAGGCAAATACGAATTTGACTGCGGCGCAAGCGGAGACGCTACGAGCGAAATACAAAGCCCAAACGGGAGTATCGTTGACTGACTACGGGTACTAACAAGGAGATGTAATATGGCGAAAGACAACGGATTTTTTGGAAATGGCGACGGGAAAGCTCTTGCGGCGGCGGTCGCAAAGCGCAACGAGATCGGCTATGCCAAAAGCCGAGGCGTTGCGGTTCCGAACCCGACAATCCCCAAACCGAAGAAGAGCACGTCTCTGAATACGACCTACGACCTGAGTACATACGACGACGACACATTACTGCGCGACAGCGCAAGCTTAGGTTCGCTGCTTGTTGACTCCATGTCAGGCGGCGACAGATACCGAAGCTCCGGCGACCGAAGCGATCTATCACGCCGACATTCTCTGTATAACTCGTACCTCGTCGAGCTGAAAAAGCGCGGGTATGATACGAAGACCGCAGATGCCGGGAGCGCAGAGATGGGCAACTTCATTAGTGAACTCAACGCTTTCTCCTCGCAGTTCGAGGACGAGGCCGATTACGATGACCGCTACGGCTATTATCAGAAGTACGATAAGAGCTCTTCCTCGGATATAGAGAAGAAAATCGCAGAGCTGTCCAAAAAGGGCGGCAATGAAGCCGAACTGAACTGGCTCAAGTCACATCGCTACGAGTATTACACAACGGAGGAAATGAAGCGGCTTGAGAAGGAACTGGAGCAGCGGGTCAAGCAATCCAAGGAGAATGACGAGGCTCTGGCTCGCCAGACGGGTATGTTCCTCGGCGCAGACTCCGATGACACCACGAGCCTCAGAACTCAGCTCGCCGCGGTACAGAACGCAATCCGCGACAACGCTTACGCCGAGCAAGCAGAGAAGTGGGACGACGCGCACCGGAAAATCTTCTACGATCAGTATGGTGGATGGCTGAATAAAATCTCCCGCGAAAATCAAGGCACGCGTGTGAACGCGGGGGAGATGGTATCCGGGGAGCTTGAGGCCGCGCGCAAGGGCACGGCTGAGATGGAAGAGTATCTCAAAAAGAAAGGCTACAGTGACGAGGAACTGCGTGGACTGCGCGCATATGCGCAGTCGCAGGCCAATCTCCGACGCTACTACGGTAACATGGAATACTGGGAGGGTGTGTCGGATAAGGGGTTCTGGGGCAAGGTAGGCGCAACAGTCGCGTCGATACCGGCCAATCTCCTGTCCGGTATGGCGTTCGTAGATTCGGCTTTGCAGGGACTGACAAACGATGAGGACGCTTTCACCGGTGAAAAGCAGCAGGTCGACTACAATGCATCACCGCTGGCCTACGCGGGCGAGAATATGCGCGCCGCCGTCAGCAAGGATATGAGCAAAGCAGGGCAGTTTTTTTACAATACGGGCATGAGCATTGCGGATTTCCTTGTCGCGCGCGGGGCGATGAAAGCGACCGGCGCGGTCGGTAAAGACATAAAGTCCCTTGGAAAAATCGGCAAAGGCGTCGGCAACAGCGCTGAAATGATGCTCGCCGGTTCCGCCGCAAACTCAAGTATGCGTGCGGCCAAAGCGCGCGGCGCGACTGACGCCGAAGCGATAGGCTTTGGCTTTCTCAGCGGCGTCGCGGAGATGGCCGGAGAACACGCATCTATCGAGCACCTTAATACTATCGAGCGCGCTATGGGCAACGCCGCGAGCAAGCGTACCATAGCTAACATCTTCAAGAGCATCGGTATGCAGGCAGCGGTCGAGGGGTCGGAAGAGGGTATGACAACTCTTGCCAATACCCTGTCCGACTTCGTTATTATGGGCGATCGGTCTGAGTATAATCTCGCTGTCAAGGACTACATTGCCGCGGGCGAGAGTCAGGAGGACGCCAAGCGACACGCCCTGACTGACTGGTTGACAGGTCTTGCGCTTGATGTAGCGGCGGGCGCTATTTCCGGCGGAGTTACCTCCGGGGTTTCTATCGGCGCGGGCGCTGCGCACAGCAAGGTTCAGGAGTCCGTAGTCGGCTGGAAAGAGAAGGAGTCCCTTCACTACCTGCTTACCATCGACAGGGCTCTTAATTACCCTGAAAGCTCAGAGACACGAAAACTCGCTGAGAATTTGGCGGCGCGACTCGATAATGCGACTACGCTTAGTGAGGCAAAGATCACGGACGGTGAGATAGGCAAGCTGGTTAAGCTGATGGGCGAGGAGGAAAGTCAGCTTGAGAAAAGTGACGAGACCAATACCCGCTCAGCGGTTAACCCCGTGTCGGCGTTCCGTGCGGCGAATAACGTGCAAACCGCCACTGAACAGCCCGAGACCGTGACGGAGAACGCACCCGAGCCTGTCGTGGTATCGCCTACTGCTGCGGCGTTTGAGGCGGAAGGTATCAGCACCGAGGATGCGATGGAGAGAGCCAAGATACTCGACGCACTGCTCGCCGGTGAGCAGGTATCGAACAGTCAGCTCGAAAAGCTCGGGAGCATAAAAGACAAAGCCGGTCAGGCGGCATTTACCGCCGTGACGGGCGAGCAGATACCCGCGAGCGTGACCGCGTCGGGGCTGCGCAAGTTCTACCGTGAGACTGCGGCAAAGTATGCCGAAACGCAGAAAATGACCGCGGATGCAAAGGAGAGCGCGCAGCAGGCGGAAGCCGATCAGGCGGTCGCTGATGCGGCCGCGCGAATGGAGACAGACCCCGCCGCAGCATTCCGCCCCCCGCTTGACACTGCTGAACAGACGCAGTATAATAAAAAGGGCAGAAGCCCTGAGGTTACAAGCATAATTAACCGTCTGAACGAGGGCGAAGTGCCACTTGACGAGGTGCTTGAAGTACCTAAGATCAAAGAGGCTATTGAAGAAAATGACAGCGCCACGCCTACCAACGAGCTGCCTAATCGAAAGGCCATTCAAGACGCGGCGTATGAACAGGCAATGGCGCAGGGTAGCTTCAACGGTACCGACTACAGTGGCCCGGTAAGGCGGGAGCGCCGCATCGACATCGTACTCGGTCTGCCCGGCTCCGGCAAATCCTCGGTGTATACGGAGCGCATATCTCAGGAGAACGGTTCGCGCGTAGTAGACACCGATGACTACAGGGAGTATATACCCGAATATAACGGCCAAAATGCCGGTGTCGTACACGAGGAAGCGTCGCTGATAAAGAACCGTGTTTTAGAGACGGCACTTGATAACGGGGATAATATCATCCTCTCGACAATCGGCGCTAATGCCCAGAAACTTGAGCGCGACATTATCAATTATAATGCCGCGGGTTACTCCGTGCATCTTCATCTGAACGAGCTGCCTAACCACAAGGCGATGGCGCGCGCAATCGGGCGTTTTCTGCCGGAGGACGGCTCACAGGGGCGTTTCGTATCACCTAAAGTCATAGCTGAGTATGGGGATAAGCCGACACAAACTTACCTTTACCTAACCGGAAGGAGCGATATAAATGGAATACACACCGAAGACAATGACGCCGGAGGAGTTCAGGGAGCTGAAAGCGAAGGCGGATCGGGTCGCGGAGAGAGAGCTCCGGGCCTACGAGAAGGACGAGGATATGACCAGCGAGGTCGTGCGCAGAGCGGCGGAAAGATATCGCGCACGCCAGCAGGCGCAGAAATAGCCAGCTACGACTGGTACAACAACGATGTTGAGTTCGGACAGCCGCCGATACTGGTGGAGAGTTCGGACGCAAAAGCCAAAGGAGGGGCGATAAATGCAGGAACTGAATCAGGTGTTTCGACCGAAGGACGCACCGGTACCGCAGCAGAAGGAGCTGACAGCGACGGAGATACTGGAGCGCGACTGGATGTCATACGATCCGGGGATGATAGCGAGGCTTCGCAAGCTGGGGAACTCGGACGAGGAGGTACTGGCGTTCATGGAGTCATACGCCTAAGCGAAACAGAAAAGAGAATAATAACTGACAGCGGAAATGCCGTTGTGGAGCTGGAAGACTTCACCGCGGAACCCGCTGTTTTTTCGTCCGCGCTTACGGCCGCGCGTGAGGCCGATGCCCGAAACGGCTGGGCTGTCTCGCCGCAGGACGCAGAAAGCCTTGCAGAGCGCAATGTGACGCTGCTCATGAGCGAAGATGGCGGCGCAGGTCTGGGAGTAACCCCGGGCGGAGATATAATCGGCGTGTTCAAAAATCCGCAGTCCGGCGGTCGGGGCGCCCTGTATACGCTGCTGCCGACCGCACTCGCTAACGGCGGTGTGAAGCTCGACTGCTACGGAGAAAACCTCGTGGACCTGTATTCTGGCTTCGGTTTTATCCCCGTTGCTCGCGTTAAGTTCAACGCCGAATACGCGAACCCCGGCTGGACGCCGGAGAAGGGCGAGCCGGAGATTTATTTTATGCGCCATAACGGCGCGAGCGCAGAGCAGTCTTTGACAGATGCGATCGCCCGCAAAAAGCGCGGCGATACGAACCCGATCTTCCCGCAGGAGTATCTCGATGCTCTGCCGGAAATGAGCTACGAGGAAGCCGAAGCTTATCGCGATGCGCTCATAGAGAAGAAGATCAAGCTGGACGATGGTACAGAGCTTACCCGCGAGGAGTTCGGTGAGCAGATCAGGAAGATCGTCCCCGACGCTACCGAGCTTGAGATTGACACAGCGTTCGTTGAAGGGCTGGAAAGCTCAGAGACTGTTGAGACTGAGGAAATCAGCGCAGAGGGACATACCGAGCGTGTCATCGCTGAGAACGCCGCTGAGGAGCTCATAGGCGATGTGCGCGGGGCCGAATATGTTACCGTAGGCGAGGGCATTAAGCTCAGCCGTGGACAGATGTGGCTTGCGAAGTTCCTCGCCAACAGCCTGCGCAAGACCGGAGTGGTTGAGCGCGTTGAAATTACCGATAAGTTCGGTGCGAATATCGAGGGCGCAATACAAAACGACGTTCTTTACCTCAACCCCAAGAATGTCACGCCGAGTTACATTGCGCAGAAGACCATCGGCCACGAGCTTTTCCATGCAGCCGTCAATAAGATAACAAAAAATGCCGTGCGTGACACGGCTATGGTAAATGATGTACTGGAGTCCTTCGCTGAAATCGCGGAGGATTTTGACCTTGATAAACGCATCAAGGAGCGCACCGACGCTTACAAATCCGCATACGCCGCCCAGACCAACCCCGCGACAGGCAAACCCTACACCGCGACAGAGATCAACCTGCTCATAAACGAGGAGTACATTCGCGAGGAAATCGCGGCTGACGTGATGGGGGATGTGTTTGCAAAGCAGCGGATGCTCAACGACATGGCGGGCCTGCGCCCGGGCATAATCGCCCGCGCGTACCTCGCAGCCGAAAAGGTAAAGAATTTCCGCGCCAACAGCACGCCCGAGGCGAAAGCCGTTAAGCGCCACGCGAAGGAGACACAATCAAAGCTCCTTGCGGCGCTTGAAATGTCCGGCTCTTACGAAGTGGAGAACGGTGAAAGCATCGTTCGCACATCGGTAAGTGATAAGTCGTGGGAGAAACAGATGGAGCTCGGCTTTGTTGCACTTGGTCTGCGCAATGTCGACGGATACACCGCCGCGGACTATGCCTCTGCGCGCGAAGAGCTCGGCGACAGCTGCTTCATCATGAAGGACGTACCAGCAATATTGCAGGAGATCGGCCTTGGCAAGAAGCCGCTGACCTACACGCAGACACACTTTGTTAATGCGACGCTGCCTATCGAGCGAAATGCGCAGGGCGTAAGAGTCAGCCATGCGCATGGTATCGACGAGGATACAATCGCCCGTCTGCCGAAGCTGTTGAGCCGTCCAGCCATGGTGCTGCGCTCACGACAGCAGAGCAAGACGAGCGGTGGAATGAGCGATGCTATCATCATCATAGTAGACGCTTACGACTCGGAGGGTTCTCCGGTCGGCGTTGTTGTGCTACCCAACGGCGAGGCCGTAGTAGACGGAGTGCGCGGAGCAGCTAACCCTATCCTTTCGGTGTATGGGTTCGAGGATTTGAACAGCTCCGACGCCGGGCGCAATATGCTACGCACTGCGCGCGACAGCAACGGCTTCCTTTACGTTAACAGTGAACTCACGGATAAGATGCTGCGCAAAATCGGGCAAAAAAAATCGGCGGAGCCGATCAACTCGCCCGAAACTACAGGCGAGGAATACTCCGCCAACGAGGTAGTTGCCAACGCCGCCAGTAGAATCCGCTCGACACGAAGGAGCTTTTCACCCCGCCCCGATGGGCTAACCGCGGCAGAACAGCCGGAGTCCCCATCTCCGCAACGGAGCACCTCATCAATTAAAATGGTATCACAGACTGAGCGAGTTGTCAATAGCCGCTACAAGGCACTTGCGGCGAACCCGTATCTGCACGGAGTTGAGCTCGACAAGGTTACTTCGCTTACGGCAGACCACGACACACCGGCGAGCGCCGTGCGCGTCCTGCCCGAGAGCCTTATGCGCTCGGAGTACAAGTCCGGCGGAGAGTTGCTGCGCTGGACGCGCGAGGGCGAGGTGTGGGTAGCCGATGAGACAGGCGGCGGCACGAGCTATCTCAACATGTCCAGCCCTCTCATCATCGACTGCGGCGGCGCAGACGCAACACAGCTCGGAGAGATATCCGGCGGGCGTGGCGGCAGCATCGAGGCGATACGCGACTACGTGTACGCAAGCGAGATGCAGTACGACGGCATAGTCCTGCGTAACCTGAACACTGACGGACGAGTTGCGGATACCGCAATAACTCTGACCGACTCACAGGTGATACCCGTCGAGCCGAGAGAGACCGTAACGGTGGGCGGCGCTCGTTACTCCGTAACCGAGCATGAGTATGCGCCGACTTTCTACTCCAAGCTGGAGCGCGCCATTGAGACACAGAAGCAAGACAAGTTTGGCGCGAACTCTGTCGTCAATATGCTCCGTGGCAAGGGGATCAAGTCGGAGGAGATCAAGTGGTCGGGCGTCGAGCAGTTCCTTGAGGGCAAGAAGTCCGTCACAAAGGATGAGCTGCTGGGTTTCCTGCGCGATAATCAGTTGCAAATCGATACCGTTGAACTCTCGGATGATCTACACGGCCAGCGTGTGGTTCAGTTCTCCGATCACGATGGCGTGCTCGCCCACGCGCGAGTACAGGATGTCATCGGTGCCGACGGCGGCAAAGTGCTTTTCGTCGGGGAAATACAGTCTGATCGGAGTGATGGGGAACATAGCGGCTACACCGACTTTGTGCTCAAGAACCTCATCCGCGACGCGGCGGAGCGGGGCTACGACCAAATCGCATGGACGACCGGCGCACAGCAGAAGGCACGCTGGAGCAGCGAATACGCCGAGGGCTACCGCATTGAATACGATCAGGACATACCGAGCTTCCTCAAGAAATACGGCAAGCAGTGGGGCGCGACGGTCGGGTACACGGTTATTGGACACGACCTAACCCGCACGGGCGCATACCGTGATGGCGGCATGGAGGCGGTAATGATTATTGCGCTTAATACCGTAGACGAAGCCGGTATGCTGAGTAACGGCGCATATGTCGTGCATGGCATGGATATCACCGACGCCATGAAACAGTCCGTGCTCTATGACGGGCAGCCGAGATTCTCAGTAAAGGCAAGTGACTTCGGCTTCACAGGTGAAATTCGATCGGCGCGCGGTGTCCGGCTGAACAGCGAGGCGAAACGCGCCATTTCATCCAAGATCATGTCCGGTGATGCACAGATAGATGGCATTCGCGGAACGGCACGAACGTTTGACTACGAGTACACTTTTGAGGTATACTCAGATGGTAGCGTGGAAATAACTGATGTGATATCCAATGAAGACATAAATCGGCTCATTGAGAGCGACCGAAGGAGGCAGAAAAATGCTGAGAGATTGGGAAGCGGTAGATCGAATGCTCGACGCCTGTATACAACACGGCCTGACGCAGGAGGAGAGGCTGATGTTAGTGAAAGGCACAACGACGGAGGAAGAGGCAAACGCTCTTCTGAAACTTATGGAAGAGAACCCGGACGCGACATACCGCGATCTGGTGATGGAGAGCAGGAGAATACACGGCAGACCGATGTAGACCCTGAGACAGAGGCATTGTTCAGCGCTGAGAATGCGATACGCTTTGCAGTCTCCGGTGCGAATATGGACACGCTCATACAGAACATGCTGCGCCGACGTGTGTCGAAGGTGCGCACCAACACCTTTAAGCGCTCCGGCATCTTCACCCGCGCCGAGCTCGCGATGGAAGGGCTGCGCGAGAAGGATATGCAGTACAACGTCGCAAGTGAGAAACAGAGCATGGAAGACGCTCAGCAGCGGCTCACGGCTGACTACGAGGGTGAGAAGACCCGTCTCTTCCAGAACGGCGAAGAGTGGAAGCCCACTGATCTTGACGCCGCTATGGGCGTAATAAGCCAAGAGCTGGACACCGCACGCCAGAACGGAGATTACAGAGAGGTCATCAAGTGGGCGCAGCTCGTTCGCTCAAAAGGCACACAGGCAGGACAACTGGTGCAGGCGTTTGCGAAGTACACCCGCACACCCGAGGGAGTGCTTATTCGCGCGGCCGAGGATCTGAGTCGCAGCACACTATCCGCGAAGCAGCAGAAAGAGCTCCTTGACCGCATCGCAAAGTTCTCCGAGACCCTTGAAGCGATCCAGACGGGGGACAAGGAGGCACTCATTCAGCTCATACTCAAGCAGGCAAAGCAGCGCAACACGCCGGTATCGAAGAAGACTCTTGCGGCTATGCGGGCGGACACTACGGACTTCAAGTTCCTCTATGATACCGCCATTACCCAGCTCGACCAAATCGCCAAGGACTACATAAAAACGAACTTCGGGCGTAAGGTGTCGACATTCCAGACACTGGCGCATCTGCTGAACCTCAAGACCGCAGGCCGAAACCTTATCTCGAACAATGTTTTCACGATGGTTGACTCACTCGCATCAAACGCAGCTATGATGCCTGACCTGATACTCAGCGCGATAACAGGGCAGCGCACAGTCGGACTCGACCGCAGCCGCCTGTCCAAGGCCGCGCGCGCAGGCGCACAGGACGCGAGGAACCGCGCCCGAATAGAGGTCGCGCTTGACGTTGCGCCGAACGACCGCCATGACAAGTACGGCACGTCACGCCGCACATGGAAGATGTCTGGCGGCAAGGGTTCGCAGGTCATGTCCACTCTCGAAAAGGCGATGGGCTTCGAGCTGAACTATACCGACGAGTCGGCCAAGGGCGCGATACGGGCGCAGGTGATTCAGAGCCTCCAGCCCTTCGTAGACAATGGCACGATAACAACAGAGGAGGCGCAGCAGTTTGCGGAAGAGGAAGCAAGGTACAGAACGTTCCAAGATGACACCGCTCTCGCAACTATACTGGGGCTCTTCAAGAAAACTCTCAACGTAGTAGGCTTCGGCGGCGCTACGCCGCTGATCAAGGGCAAAGCCCTAAAGACCCACGACTTCGGTCTTGGAGACATCGTAGTTAAGTACACACAGGTCCCGGGTGCACTCATCACACGCGCGTTTGAGTTCTCGCCGCTGGGCTATGCCAAGGCGCTGGTGAACACATACAAAATGTTTGAGGCGCGGCACGAGTTGAGCAAGCGAACCGATATCTCCGATGCGAAGAAAGCCGAACTCAAGACCGAGCAAGACCTGCGTCAGCGCAGAGCGGCGTTATTCATAGGCCGCGCTACCACCGGCACGGGGCTGATAGCGTTCTTTGCGGCGCTCGCTTCGGCCGGTTTGCTGCATCGTGGCGACGACGAGGACGACCCCGACGCAAAGGCACTCAATACCTCGATGGGCATAAACGGTACGCAGCTCAACATGTCTGCGCTCGGTCGCTGGATATCAGGCGAGAGCATCGATTGGCGCGAGGGTGATGTGCTCGCAAGCCTTGACTTCCTCGAACCGTTTAACTCGGAGATGGCGATGGGTACGCTTATCGCAAGAAGCGAGGAGGGCATCAACGCCGCGAACCTCGCGGTCAAATCTATCAAAGCTTTGGGAGGTGCATTTGCAGACCTGTCGGTCATGCAGACGCTGCGCACGATCATCGACACATACACCTACTACACACCGGACAGCGGTGTGGGCATTGAGGACGAGGACGCGGACAAATGGGTAACCGTCGGACTGAATGTAGCACTCAGCGGCGCGACAGGTTTCGTTCCGGCTCCCGTGCGCCAGCTTGCGCAGGCGCTCGACGACTCGAACCGCGATGCATACGGCGATCGCGGCGTATGGGCTAAAACGGCCGCCCAGATAAAGAACACTATCCCCGGGCTGAGAGAAACCCTGCCGGAAAAGCTGACAAACTTCGGTGAGCCTAAGCCTGCGGAGAATGCGTTCCTGCGCGCCGTCAACGCGTTCCTGATGCCGGGAACGGTGAGTACCTACAAGCCCAGCAGCGCCGCTGACGAGCTCGCTGATGTGTATAACAGCACCGATGACGCGAACATCTATCCCGACCGTAACGCGCCGTATAAGCTGACCATCACATCCGACGGTGAGAAGACCGAATACGCGCTCACGCCCGAGGAGCGCTCTACTTATCAGCGCGTGCGTGGCCAACTGTCCAAGGAGCTCATCGACGCCGCCCGTGCGTCGGCCGCGTATCAGCAGGGCAGCGCGATGGAAAAAGCTGAGATGCTTACGACCGCGAAGAACTACGCCAACTATGTGGCGAAGAAAGCTTGTCTTGCATCGCGCGGGGTAGAGTACTCCGATGCGACCTACGAGAACTATGGTGAGATGCTCCAGTCCGGGGTAGACCTGTCCTCGTATCTCGCCTACAGCGCCGCACGGAACGATTTGGAGGCTGATAAGGACGACAACGGTGACGCTATCAGCGGAACCAAAAAGGCCAAGACGCTCGACCTGATAGGCTCTCTGGACATGAGCTCGGGGCAGAAATCCGCGCTGTACTTCAAAGCATATCCCGATGAGCAGGATGAGTTCGACGATCTCGGCATTGACTTCGACGAGTACTACACCTACTCGCGGGCGATGTGTACGCTCACGGGCGATAAGGACGCGAATGGAAAAACCATCTCCGGCTCGAAGAAAGCCAAAGTGGTGAGCCTAATCGACTCGCTCGATATCCCGAGTGAAGCTAAGACTAAGCTGTACCTCCAGAATGGATACTCTGCGAAGAACATTCCCTCGTGGAGCTGAACAAGAGAAACCCCCTAAGAGCGATAAACTCTTAGGGGGTGATTTTCATGTATCAGTTCGGCGGTTTTAGGCTTAAAATTATCTCATTAGGACAGAAAGTGTTGCACCAGTGTTGCACCTACGCGCTCAAAATTCGTCGCTACACGGAGCATCCAAACCCGCAAAGCATTGATAATCAACGACTTTTTGAGCGCAAACATGGAATAAATTAACACTGCGACAAAAGCCTTTTAAGCAGGGTGTCCGGGGTTCGAATCCCCGCTGGAGCACCAGAAAAAAGCAGCCGTAAGGCTGCTTTTTTCAACGAAATAAATCCACTTTGTGGATTTGTGAAATGCCATTACAGGCGTGAAATATGGCTTCGCCATAAAATGCCTGCGGGCATGGGTGGATTTATTTCATTTCACTTGATGCGGTAGCATCAAATATCACAATGACCGCAGGTCATTATATCACATTTTGCCGCAGGCAAAATATTTCACTCTGACTCATTGCCGACACATGCATTTCAAAGACTTGCAATATACCCGCTTTAGCGTTACAATGCAATAATCAAAATAAACGAAGGAGCTGCGATATATTTGCTTAAAGTAATAATAGTGTGCTTTCTTGCGGGACTGGGCGCAGGCTTGGGAACGGGCTTTGCGGGCATGAGCGCCGCAGCGGTCATCAGTCCGATGCTTATCACGTTTTTGGGAATGCCCGCATACGAGGCTGTGGGCATCGCGCTGGCAAGCGATGTGCTGGCAAGCGCCGTGAGCGCGTATACATACGGAAAGAATAAGAATTTGGACGTCAAAAACGGTCTTGTGATGATGGCGGCGGTGCTGCTGTTTACCCTTGTCGGAAGTTGGGTCGCGAGCAGGGTGCCGAACTCGACCATGGGCGGCTTTTCCGTCATGATGACCTTTCTGCTGGGAATTAAATTCATCGTCAAGCCCGTTATGACAACAAAAGAAGCCATGAGCAGCGTTGCACCGGCAAAACGCTTCGTTCAGTCCGTACTCAGCGGGGCGCTTGTCGGATTCATCTGCGGCTTTGTGGGTGCAGGCGGCGGAATGATGATGCTGCTCGTGCTGACCAGCGTTCTTGGATATGAGCTGAAAACCGCTGTGGGAACAAGCGTGTTTATCATGGCATTCACCGCGCTGACGGGCGCTGCAAGCCATTTTGTCATCGGCGGGATGCCGGATATGGTCTGTCTTGCGCTCTGCATCGTGTTCACTCTCCTCTGGGCGAGAGTTGCCGCCAAATTTGCAAATAAAGCAAGCGCGGCTACCCTGAACCGAGCTACCGGCTGCGTCCTAACCGTTCTCGGCGCAGCGATAATGATTGTGAACTACGTTTTGTAATGAAAAAATCCAGCTTTCCAAGAAAGCTGGATTTTTCTGCTTTTTTAATTGTTCTCGAGTTCCAACACCGCTCGTATCATGGCGGCGGCGATCTCCTGACGGTCGGGAGATGTGCTCTCCCACAGCTCCGAAAGCTCCCTGATTTTGCTGACTTCATTGTCTTCCAGCGCATCCCGCAGCAGGTAATCCGGGGAGATTTTCAGCGCGTTGCAGATATTTATAAATACGGGCAGGCTGGGCATTTTTGTCCCGCCCTCGATCTGGCGGAGATATGTCGCGTTTATATTGCACAGTTCCGAAAGCCTCTCGGACGTAAATCCCCTGCATTTTCTCACGGCGTTGATACGCCTGCCCAATCCCTTTTCTTCCATCTGTTCACCCGCTTCTTCACAAATATTGCAATAGATTGCAAAAAACTATATAAGCAAATATACTATAAAAATCAGCCATGGACAAGAAAAATGAACTGTTAGTGGCGAGAATTGAAGCTCAGTTAACGGTTTGTTCATATAATCTTAACAGAATCGAACGCAGTTAGGTGTATAATGTCACAGTAAATTTTCAATCTCTGCGAAATGGAGACCGTTATGCTAAAGAAAAAAATGAAGTCCATATTGGCGTTTGCGCTGGCACTTATGGTTACGATGAGCGCCATGTTCTCCGCAATGCCGCTCTCGGCGTTTGC